>CALFVF010000013.1 GCA_937928735.1 uncultured Verrucomicrobiales bacterium
CAGTCTGATTAGGATGATTTCTGATCATGTAGGTGCAAGGCTATTGAGAGGGTTTCTACCAAACCCGTGCACCTTATGCATCCATAATCTCACAAAAGGCTAGATTTCAGGCAGGATGAGCTGTTTTTCAGGAAGCCCTAAGTAATATCGCTATCCATAAAGATACATTCCTTACCAACAAAGAATTCTTCTTCTCTACTGTCAGCAATCAATTTTATTTTATTTAACACTACACTACTAACATCTTTATTTTTTGTCCTCAAGAAAAGATTTAGCTTCGGTTCTTTATCATAAGTCACATACAGTATTAGTGGAATCACAAAATTACGTGTTTCATTCATAGTTGTCAAAGAAACATCAAAACCATAAGAATTGCAGTTGCTATTTTTATTCACAGCCATCCCACAGTCGGGTGAGATAAAGAGGGAGCTGGCGGCCGATCCCACTTAGGATCGGCCTGATGATTAAAAGTAAACCAGCCAAAGCCAGAGTTCCTGTTCTCGCTCAGATCAGCAAGCTCATTCCAATCCACCTCGTCCCGAAGCTTGCTCGCAAGCACGGGATCGATAAACAGGCGCGCACTTTTAGCCCGTGGAGTCATGTCGTTACACTACTTCACGCGCAGCTCACTCACGCTTTCGGCCTCAATGATGTGTGCGATGCTTTGCGTAATCACCGCCGCTGGCTCGGCTCCATCCGTGGCGCAACCCCTCCTGCACGCAACACTCTTTCGCACGCTAATAAAACGCGTAGCAGCGATTTCATGGAGGAGCTTTTTTGGAAGACTCTTTCCCACCTCGAAGGTCAACTCCCAGGATTTGGCCTGAGTTATAAGGGCATCCCTCGTCGCTTCAAGGCCGCTATCCATGCCGTAGACTCGTCTACGATTTCGCTCATAGCCAACTGCATGGACTGGGCGAAACATCGCCGACGTAAAGCTGCGGCCAAGCTCCACCTCCGCCTTGACCAAGCATCAAATCTAGCAATTTTCCCATTACCACTAATAGAACTAACATCTATTAAGTTTAGCACCACATAATTCGCCGCACTAATTCTCTCAGGCGATAGCACAGAAGTAAAAGCCCAACCATCCTCATCATCGGGAACTCCATCATTGTCTCTATCTGGCCTTGGGGCGGGATTTCCACCTCCTCCCGTACTACCTCCTCCCGTACTACCTCCCCCAGAGTCTCCTCCCGGTGGCTGGGTGGGCACTCCAAAGCTACTGAAATCGGGAACTCCATTTCCATCCAGATCGGCATCAAACTGGAAGGCGAAGGTGGACTTGAGCTGCCCAATATTCACGGGGCCGAAGTTCTGCTCTACAGGGGTGTCTGGATTCCATGGATAGGATTGTCCAGCCTCCCAGGGGATGCCATTGATCTGAGCTTGGTAGTCTAGGAATCCGGGCAATCGCTGGTTTAGGCTGTCATAAAACGGCAGCGCCATGGCCTTGAGCTGGCCGAGATTAAGCACCGCTTTCTGCTGCTCATACCAGAGAGCATCTGGATTCTCTGGTATATCAGGTATGATATCACTGAGCTGAAAACCAACCCCTCCGAAGGGTGCTAGGCGTGCGCTTAGCTCCGCATAGGCCTGTGTGGCCATCCACTTCGCCTGTCCGACATTGACCGCTGCGTAATTTTCCTCCTGAGCATTCTCGTCTATCACTCCTCGTGTGTTCCACCACGCTGGGGGAGATGCGTAGAGTAGCGTGGAGCTCAGCAGTATGGAGCAAAATGCTGCCGCGGAGGCGATCTGCCACCGTGCTTTGGGTAAGTTCTGAGATGTGTTCTGCGGCGAGGTGCTAGAATACGACATGAGACAGAGATGAAACTAGTGAAACAGAGAAATACATAGAAAGTCAGCAAATAGATCTATCTAATATGTATCCTGAGACTCTGTGTTTCCACAAATTATAACCTATTGATACACATAATGAAGGCCACCTAACATACAAACAGATCAGATCTTACAACGTCAACTCTAAATGATCGTTTTATGTTATTCCTCATCTAGAGATAAGACAATTTCTGTGATCTTTTGTCCGTTTTCACCATTTTTAGAATTTGATCTTTTTGGTCACAAATGAAATCTGTTCTATGAAATCTCTTTTTTCTATTCATTTTTCTCAAGAATCCGATTCATACTCTTAGTGAGGTTCTGGTTATTTTTGCGTGATTTCTCTCATTTCCCGTGCTAGTTAGCGGTCTATGAAAACCATATTCAAACATTCTCTTCTCGCGGCTGCGGCTCTTACTTTCGCTTTCTCATCTCAGCAGGTGGGTGCTCACTGTCAGATTCCTTGTGGTATCTACTCAGATGACACGGTCTTTAAGGACTTACAGACGCACCAAGCGACAATTCTTAAGTCGATGCAGGAGATCGAAAAGCTCTCTGCTGATCCTAGTAAAAATGCGAACCAGCTCGCTCGCTGGGTGCACAATAAAGAAGAGCATGCTCAAGCGATCCAAGATGTGGTCGCGAAGTATTTCTTAGCACAGCGTGTGAAGACATCTGAAGCGGAGAGTGACCAAGCTGCCTATGTTAAGAAGCTGACTCTCCTGCATAAAATTACTGTGCTCAGTATGAAGTGTAAGCAAACAACTGATCTTGAGAACGCAAAGCAGCTCCTCACTAATATCAAGGACTTCGAGACAGCTTACAAGAAGTAGGTGCCTCTGAGGCTCTCTGCTTCCCCTCCTTTCTCTATTTCTCATTGGTATAACCATCTTTCTCTCAAGCCTCTGGTGATTTCTATCAGGGGCTTGTTCTTTTCCGCTTGAATGAGTGCTCTAGCTTTCGCCATGATAGAGCCTTATGGAAACGCGCATACACCTTCCCGAGGAGGAACCTCCCACGGCCATTAGTGAGGTCATTCTCGCTCTTCGTCAGCAGAAAACTCAGCCGAAGCATGAGAAGAAACACTGGGGAGACTGGATTCACTTCGCAGGTCAGCAGACTGTTGTCAGCATTGAGTCGATGCGCAATCTAGCACGCTCAGCCACTATCGAGGGGCTGGATGATGAAGAAGAGCTGCGAGATGCCATTCTAACTGCCTTTAGAAAGCTAGGCTGGTGGGGTGAAGATGAAGACGGCCCCTACCCTCTCTAAACGAACTCACAGATAAACTGCCTCAGCACAGCTATACTGTATCAGCTTAAACATGCAGCTTCCGCGCAAGCTATACCATCGAGGGCGGCTGATACAATACCGCCTGCATAGCCAGCTCCCTCGCCGCAGGGGATCAGTCCCTTTCGCTCTGGGTGGTGGAGTGTCTTCTCATCACGGGGTATGCGCACGGGGCTACTAGTTCGAGTCTCAAAGCCAATGAGGTTCGCCTCTTCTCCGAGGTAGCCCGGCATACTTTTGCCAAATTTTCGCAGTCCTTGGTTCATGCGGTAGCTGACAGAGTGTGGTAGCAGCTGATCAAGTCGGCTAGGTGTGAGGCCTGGGAAGTAACTTGTCTCTGCGAGTTCACTAGAGTCTCTGGCTGCAATAAAGTCTTTGACCTTCTGAGCGGGGGCTTTCTGCTTACCGCCACCTGCTATGGAGGCGCTGATTTCTAAGTCTTTCTGGTAGGCTATGCCTGCGAGGACGCCGTGTTGCTTCTGATATTTCTGGGTGTCTTCTGGCTCTACAGTGACAACCATCCCACTATTGGCGAAGGGAGAGTCTCTACGCGCCAGTGACATACCATTGACCACCACTTCATCATTCTCAGTCGCTGCGGGCACGATAAAACCACCCGGGCACATGCAGAATGAGTGCACACCACGGTCATCAATCTTACATGCCAGGCGATAGCGTGCGGCGGGAAGCATGGTGTGGCGCTTCTCTCCGCGCGGGTAAGAGTACTGGATGCTATCGATCAGAGGCTGGGGATGCTCAATACGCACGCCCACAGCAAAGGGCTTTTGCTCTAGGCGAATCGACGCCTCATCTAACAAACGGTAGATATCTCGCGCACTGTGACCTGTGGCGAGGATGACCGCGTCTCCAAGATATTCTTCCCCTGTCGCTGTGGCTACTCCTCGGAGTTTATCCTTCGAGGCAGTATGTAGAAACTCTATGACCTTCGCCCCGAAGTGCACCTCTCCGCCTGATTTGAGAATGGACTCTCGCAGTGCTTTGACAACGTTAGGAAGTAAATTACTACCGATATGTGGGTGGGCGTCTGTGAGAATCTGCATGGGGGCTCCGTGTGCGACGAGTGTCTCGTAGACATCTCTCACGGGCCCACGCTTGGTAGCACGTGTGTAGAGCTTACCATCAGAGAATGTCCCAGCCCCGCCTTCTCCAAAGCAATAGTTCGAGTCCTCGATCACCTCTCCACGGCGCATGATGGGAGCGAGATCAAATCGGCGCGCAGAGGCGTCTTTCCCGCGTTCTAACACGACTGGTTTCCAGCCTTTCTCAATACAGCGCAGTGCTGCGAAGAGACCAGCAGGCCCAGCTCCTACGATCACGACAGTTCTAGCAGAATCTGAAAGTTTCTTATACTCGATAGAGGGCTTCTCTATCTCTGGCAGTGGCTGACCAAGGCCTACCTCTAGACGCAAGTGCACCTTAATCTGAGCTTTACGCGCATCAATGGAATGCTTGATAAGGCGAATTTCTGAAATCAGAGCGGGTGCTATCTTGAGCTTTCGAGC
Source organism: uncultured Verrucomicrobiales bacterium (assembly GCA_937928735.1). Lineage (GTDB taxonomy): Bacteria > Verrucomicrobiota > Verrucomicrobiia > Verrucomicrobiales > Akkermansiaceae > Rubritalea. The sequence goes on from CALFVF010000013.1 coordinate 4,656, forward strand.
AACGGCCTTGCGGCGGGCGTCTTCTCTCTCGGAATTCTCAAGGGCGAGAACAATATCGACTGTGTGAATCCCTTCCATTACTTAGAGGCTAATTGATCTAACAAACGCTGGTGGATATTTTCAAAACCACCATTACTAAGTACTGCCACGACATCCCCTGACTCAGCGTGATCTGATACATACTGAACAATTTCTTCTACAGTCTGGAAGTACCAAGCTTCTGTACCCTGAGCCTTCACATCATCAATCAGCTTCGCAGGGTCAAGACGTTCTGATTCCTCGACTTTCTGTGGGTCAGGTACTGCGGGAATGATCGCTCTATCTGCCTTCGCGAGGGCGCAGGCTAGCTGGTCTTGGAAGATATTGCGCCGTGTGGTATTGGAGCGAGGCTCAAAGATAACCCAGAGTTTCTTAGGCTGGTACTGCTGGCGTAGGGCCGCGATCGCGAGCTCGATCGCTGTAGGGTGATGGGCAAAGTCATCGACCACTTTCACACCTCTCTGCTCGCCGCGTAGTTCTTGGCGGCGCGCTATCCCTTCAAAGCCTGTTAGACCTGTCTGTACATCCTCCGTGCATAAGCCAACAAAGCGTGCAGAACATATCGCCATCGCTGCATTTCGCACGTTAAATTCCCCAGACATCGGGACTGTGTAGCGCACACCATCGAGGGTGAAACTGCTCCCTGTGGGCTCATAAGCTACATCTTCGATCACAATGTCACAGTGCGCTCCCATACCCACAGTCTTCACCGGTGCTGGGGCTTTCGCAGCAACTTCAAGGCAGTTCGTATCATCCCCATTGACAAAGGCCACGCCATTTCGTGGTACGATTTGCAGCAAGCGCTGGAAGGTGAGTTTAATCTCATCCAGCGAGTCATAGATATCAGCATGATCAAACTCGATGTTATTCACCACCACGACCTCGGGCAGGTAGTGGAGAAACTTAGAGCGTTTATCAAAAAATGCCGTGTCATACTCATCCCCTTCTAACACCACAAACTCTGAGTCTGTGAAACGCGCACCTTGACCCATATTGCGAGGAATCCCCCCTATCATATGGCTTGGTTCTTTCCCCGAAGATTCGAGTATCCATGTTAGAAGTGACGTGGTCGTCGTCTTTCCATGAGTTCCACTAACAACGAGGTTACGCCGCCCGCGCAGGAAATGCTCTTTCAGCACCTCTGGCAGTGATTGATAGAGTAGCTTACGATCCAGTGTGGCCTCTGCTTCTTCATTGCCACGGCTAATGGCATTGCCAATAACAATCACATCCGCGGCCTCAGGGATATTCTCAGCAGCGTAACCAGAGCTTAGGGTAATGCCTGATTCTTCCAGAAAGGTCGACATGGGTGGGTAGACATTCGCGTCTGAACCAGTAACTGCGAAGCCCTTCGCCTTCATCGCAGCAGCTACAGAACCCATGGCTGTGCCACAGGCTCCGACAAAATGGAAATGATGTTTCTTTGACATGAAATGGATTCTCTCTTCCTCTAGGTTAGTGCTTCTGTGTGTATTAGAACTTAGGGGCGGCGACTTTCCCGCTTGCCACTTCGTCTCTCCGACTCAGTAAAATGCGATCAGCAATATCTGTGACGATTCTCTCTAAAATTAAGCGGAGGTGACTCCCCGCTCGGTAATCCGCAGGTGCGATGTGCTTGACACGATTCGCCTGCGCGCTGAGCTGGTAGCATTTATCAAAGCTCTTGCGACTCTGATCCTCTGGATTATAGACAGCGATAGCGTGGCCACCACTCTTCTGCATCACAGTGAAACACGGCACATCTGTAGGGCCATCTCCGACATACACCATATTTGAGAAAGGAATCGGCCGCACCTCCTCAGGCATGTGGTCATTCACATCCTCTTCATAGCCTAAGAGACCTTTGTTAATACGAAATAAATACTGAGTCTTCGCGGTGTGGGAGATCGAGCGCTTCGGGAAGCTAATCACTCCATTCGCATTCTCACCAAATTCACAGCCATACACGCGTGTGAAGTACTTCGCCAGTGGACTCCCATCCACCAGAGCCTTGAGACCAGAGGAGACGATGTAGTGCTCTATCTTCACGCCTGCTGCGAGGTGCGCGGCATTCAGACAAGCGCTCTCTAGTTCCTCAAACATCTCTGGCAAACCTGGAAAGAAGCTCAAATTCGCCCCTAATTCCTCTAGTTTCTGATTCGACACGCCATCCATCTCGAGGTAGTCTAACAAACACTTGAGATACGCGAGCTCACCCTCCCAGTTCTGCTCTTCCACCAGAGCATTGCATTTTTTCCAGAATGAAGCGGGATCAATGCCGAACTCCGGAAAGAGCACTTCATCCTGCATGTATCTGGGACTCAGTGTCTGATCATAATCATACACAAGTGCGATGGTGCTCTGTGGAATAGCCATAGTTCTTCAGGAAACCGAAACATCCTCCGCCACAAGAAGCAAGAACTAAGAAAGGTCTTCACTCTCAGTCACATCCTCAACAAGTAGACGCATCCCTTCTTCCACCACGCGAACTCTCGCCCCACTGGGGATAAAGCCGTGGCGTGACATCGCATCCCGATCTCGCTCTTGGTTCTCTACTCGAATCGTGCCTGAGGGCCGTAGGTCTGTGAGTGCCACTCCTGTCTGACCAACTAAACTCTCTGGACTCTCCGCAGAGACTCTACCTGAGGGGAGCGCCCCTGCCATGACAAGTCGGCGAAAGAGCGGGAGGTCTGGCAAATACTTCGCACCCAGCATCATGATGACTAGCCCTCCTAACATGCCAGCCACGAGTTTCACCCCAGGTAGGATGAGCACCTCAGTCAGAGAGACCGACTCCGTATCGCGCGCACGATCAAAGTCCACGCCATCCGCCATCGAAAACCAGAGAGAGCCTAGCATGAGTACCGCTCCTAGGATGCCAGCAATACCTCCCGGTAGCAGGAAAATTTCTAATAAAACTAGCAGCACTCCGAGTAAGAAAACAGCCAGTAGTTCATAGCCTGCTAGATTCCCCGCCACATTATTGCCAAAGAAAAAGAGGCCAAAAGCACAGAGAGATACGAGCCCAAAAAACCCGAAACCAGGTGCCTTCATCTCTAGATATGCGCCACCAATTCCCACCATAATGAGTATGGGGGAAAGTGCTGCTAGTACATAGGCTATTCGCTCAAAGCCTGTTTTATCCACTCTCAAGAGCTCCTTCTCACTGAGCCCTTCTGCCTTGAGAACCTCTTCTAGTGAGTTCGCGATACCATCTGCCAAAAGAGGCTTCTCATCGATAATTTGAGCCGCCTCAGAAGCCGTTAAGTTTAATAAGCCTCCCTTTTTGACAACAACACCTCCAATCGTGCGCTCATTGTCCTCATCCACTATCATCATGGCCTGGATCACATCATAGCGACGACCCTTCTTCTCGGCGACCGCACGCATAGAGGCCTCAAAGGCGCTCTCGAGCTTCGCCCGCATGGTCTTCTCTATCGCTTGTCCCGTGCCATTAACAATGGCTGCTGAACCGATTGTTGTCCCCTCTGCCATATAGATCCGATCCGCTGAGTAGGTGATCATCGCACCTGCACTGAGAGCCTCACGCTTCACCCAGGCAATGAGTGGGACGTCCATAGAGGCTAGCTCATCCATGATGAGGGAGCGCGTGTCAAAAGCGAGTCCACCTGGTGTGTCGATTTCTAACACGACTGCGGCAGCCTTTTCTTTATTGGCTTTCTCAAGGGTCTTTTGCCAGAAGGTGAAGGCTTGGGAGTTCACGAGGTCTTTCTGACCAACACTAAGAACAACGACTTTGTCAGCGAAGTTCTCTTCCGGAGTCTTCTCTGCAATGTTAGCTACAACTTGGAGTTGTAGAAGAATCAGGATGAATAGATAAGAGACGTATTTCATGCGTTTCTAGAATAGACTATGAAGATTCATGACCTCGCAGAGCGAGGGGTGGGCCGAGCACTTCTGCGATCACAATGGCATCCCTAGTTGCTGAGGGCGTTGAGAGGAAACGATTGAGGCGAGTTCTGTGCTGGGTGCGCCTGTGAGTGCCTCTGGAGAGGTTTGAGCGATAGGAGCTCTTAGCCTCTGCCAGATCATGGGATGACACTGCTGCTGGCGAAGTTTTTTTCTTCGTTGCTGTCACTACCTTTGTTTCCCCCCACTCTACAGGCTGCTGGGTAAACTCATGCAGTGGATGCACTGGCATTCCTTCTATCGGTGCAGTCGTTGAATGTGTCTGCACCGAGTGCGCGGGCACAGGCTCCTCTCTCACAGGAGGTGCTGGTGCCTCTTCACGCCGCTCCTGCTCATAAGCTTGCTGCTGGCGACGCAGGATGATTTCTCGCTCTTGCGCCGTGGGTTCGTACACAGCAGGCAGAATATTGTCTACTTCACCTGCGTCTTCTCTGATCAGCTCATCGTAGGTTTCTTGAGCGCGGCGCTCGTCCCTCTTTTTCTTGTACGCAGCAATGGCTTGAGACGCGAGAATCAAGATCGCTATAATAGCCTCTGTGGGGATCGGGAGGTCAGCGAGGACAAGGATCACTTCTCTCCCTCCTCTGACTCTTCTCCATCACTGGCGATGGACTGGCGCATATCTGTGTCCGCCATTATGTTCTTGTACTTAGTGTAGTCCATGATGCCGAGATTTCCCGAGCGGAAAGCTTCTGCCATGGCAGCGGGGACTTCTGCCTCAGCCTCGACCACCTTCGCACGCATCTCCTGTGTGCGAGCAGACATTTCTTGCTCTTGAGCCACAGCAGCGGCTCTGCGCATCTCTGCTTTTGCCTGAGCCACTTGCTTATCAGCCTCTGCCTGCTCTGTCTGTAGGCGGGCGCCGACATTATCAGCCACATCCACGTCCGCGATATCAATGGAGAGAATCTCAAAGGCTGTGGACGCGTCCACGCCTTTTGAAAGGACAAGCTTCGAGATAGAATCTGGGTTCTCAAGGACATGCTTGTAGGTCTCTGCAGAACCCACTGAAGTCACAATGCCCTCACCGACTCGAGCAATCACTGTCTCCTCTGTCGCACCACCAATGAATGAATCCAAATTTGTCCTTACAGTCACACGCGCACGCACATTCACAGCAATTCCATCTCTGGCCACAGCCTTAATCGAGCGAGCACCTGACTCTGGAGAAGGACACTCAATCACCTTGGGATTAATGGAAGTTCTTACCGCCTCAAGGACTGTCTTAGTCGTTCCCTTGACAGCAAGGTCAATCGCACAGGCACGATCAAAGGGAAGCTGAATCCCTGCTTTATCCGCGGCAATTAGCGCAAGAACTGTATTTTCAACATCACCACCAGAGAGGTAATGTGCCTCCAGCTGCTCAGAACTCAGCGGAATCCCTGCCTTCACTGCAGTGATTCGTGCATCTACGATACGGCCGTAGGGCACACGGCGCAGCATCATGGCGAGTAAATTCGCAATGCTGACAGGAGCGCCAGAGAGCTTAGCCCGTAGCCAAGTCTGGGCGAACTTCACGACAAGAAAGAGCAGAACGGCGAGAACGATGACAAGAGCAAGCAGACCAGCCAGTCCTAGTCCGAAAGATTGAGCAAGATAAACTGAGGTATTCACAACACACACACTACACTCAAATTCTGAGAACACCACTCTCGAAACAGAGAAAGTGAGTCATCTCTGCTGATTGACCCAATGAGCTACTTCAAGAGGCCTCTGAGTAGCTTACCTGCTTCTTTCTTCAGTGGGTCGCCTTGATCATCTAACAGTTTGTTAAGTTCTTTCTTTAAGGTCTCTTTCCCTGCTGTTTTGAGAATGTTTTTCATATCTGGCAAGGTGTTGGCTAGCTTTACTTTTGGCTTCGAGAGATCTCCTGAAGCACTCACTTGCAGAGCCATTTGCTCATTCCCATTAAACCATTCTCCAAAGAAGTCTTCTCTCACTTGCTGGCGACTAGACCCTGGCACCTTAGCGAGCGCGTCATCTATCCAGCCTCCTAATTTCTCGGAGTGATCCTTCGGTGCCACGAGCTCTGCTTTCACAGTGTGCTTGGACTGGGGGATATTTGCCCAGCCTCCTTGGAGTACTGCTACCTCCCAGCCTTTCACTGTGAGAGCTATGTCCGCATTAAGCTCAGCGAGACCTTGGTGGTAATTCGCTGAGAGCTGGCGCTGGCGCCCGAAGTGGATACGATCTGGCATCTCCCCGACTTTTAAGCCTACTTTCTCTAACACATCGAGTTTACTCCATACTTTCTGAACAACCGGAATGGCTGGATTCAGATAGGAGTCACTGCTCAAGCGAAATTCGACGCTCGCCTCAGGCTCGATCTCGCCGGTTTGTGCATTAAAGAGCTCCACTACCATCGGCCCCGAAAAGCCAATCTGACCGTACTGATGACCTTTCTGCGAATGCATCGCTAGTTCTCCAGAGAGTTCAATCGAGGCCTGATTCACGGTATCCAGGGCATTGGGATCAACTCGGATGTCTTTTGTCAGGAGATTAAGCCCAGACACATTCACCCGTAGGCCTGACTCCTCGATCACGATCGACACTTCTGAGTCTTTGATCTCAGCACGGCGCAGCAGCGTGACAAATTCACTCTGGTCTTTCGCATTAAAGGACTTCACTTCCTCCTTTTCGCTATCTTTTTGTTTCTTTGATTTAGTTTCTTCGTCTTCTTCACCTTCGGGCTTTTGGAACAAATGGCTCAAATTCATAGATCCATCCTTCAGCATCACGAGCTCAATATCCGCGCCCGCTATAAAGATCTCACTCACGTCCACTTTCCTCTCAAAAATATCTGCGAGCGAAACTTGAAGCCCGAGAGTCTCTAAATAAATTGCCGAATGCTTGAGTTTTGGGCGCTTGTCATGCGCGACTTTCTCCTCCACCAGTGAATCCCGCTCTGCGAGTCGGACTTGGTGGATCTTAATACTTGTGGGATTCACCCATGAGAAATCCACCTCTCCGATCTCAACTCGGCTGTTGATGGACTCTTCTATCAGTTCCACAAAATAATCCTTCGAGACGTAGGAGCGCAGTTGAAACACCAAAATTGTTGACCCCACAACGACTAGAGCCACTATAGCTATAGCCAACTTCAAAAAAGTCGCTCGTTTCACCATGCCCGTAGCCTGTCTGCAATCCCCTGAGATAGCAAGGCCAAGTCTCGCCATCGAGGAACTTCCTCAGGAAGTCTCGATTGAAGCCAGACTATGCATCGGATTTTGAAAAAATATTCTCAGGTCAAAAACCACAGGGTCTCAACGTTTCTTTTTCGATGAAAGTGATGTCACCCTACCGTAAAATGGAACAATCAGCGCACGGTCTGGTGTTTACAAAGATGGTAGCATTTCTCGAAATCTAAATGCATAATCTGGGTTTAATCTCGCCATGGACTAAAAGAGCATCTTCAATCCCTCCAGATGCCAAATACGCCTCACATTGCTGTCATTGGCGCCGGTCCCGCAGGTCTCTTTGCGGCAGAATCTGCTGTTAAGAAGGGTGCTAAAGTCACGCTCTATGAGGCTAAATCAGGCGCCGGCAGGAAGTTTCTGGTCGCTGGTAAAAGTGGCCTCAATCTGACATTTAATGAGCCTCTTATGCCCTTCCTTGGCCGCTACAGTGGTCAGAATTTCCCCAAAGCTCTCTGGCGAGATATGATTGCGCGCTTTGACTCAGATGCCCTGCGAGAATGGTGCAGTAGCTTAGGGGTTGACACATTTGTAGCACCCAGTGGCAAAGTCTTTCCGCAGTGCATGCGCGCGGCTCCAGTACTCAGGGCGTGGCTAAAGAGACTGAAAGCACTCGGCGTGGAATTCCGACCTAGTCATAAGCTCATTGATCTCGTGAATTCACTCGACACAACCACTCTCACATTTGAGACAAAAGAAGGCCAATTTCACGCTAAGCATTCTGCCACAATCCTTGCGATGGGGGGTGCGTCTTGGCCAAAGACGGGCTCAGACGCGAACTGGCTCTCGCTACTAGAGCGCCATGGAATTCGTTATTATGACTTCGGCGCTGCCAATTGTGGCTGGAATGTCTCTTGGCCAGAGGGCTTTCTGGAGCACGCCGAGGGCCTACCTTTAAAAAACATTACAGTCTCTGCAGGCACTCTCGAAGTACAAGGAGAACTCATGGTCACCAGCTATGGTCTGGAGGGATCTGCGATTTATCGCCTGGGGGCAGCACTACGCTCCATGCCTTCTCCCCTGCTGACTCTGGATCTCAAGCCAAAGACAACACACGCCCAGCTCGTGACTAAACTGGGCAAAACCCGAAGTGGCTTTATTAGGGAGGCTCGCCGCCGCTGGAAGCTCTGCCCAGTAATGGCCGCGCTACTGAAGTTCATGCCAGATAGGGGGCCATGGCGGGACGCTTCCTCTCTGGCCACTGAGGTGAAAGCTTGCCAGATCCCCCTACTCTCCCCGCGCCCCATTGAAGAGGCCATTTCGAGCCACGGTGGTGTCTGCTGGAGTGAAATCACAGAGACTCTCATGCTGAAGCACCTCCCTAGGGTCTATGTCTGTGGAGAAATGATCCATTGGGAGGCACCCACTGGTGGCTACTTACTCCAAGGATGCTTCGCTACGGGGCACTGGGCTGGCTCTCATGCTGCCACTCACACTGCCTAGTTATATCATTTGGCGCGCACTCACAATTTAAGGCTCCTCCTTTCTCGCTGAATCCGCTAGTCTGAGATCACTTGTTATGAATGCTACACAAACAAAGCTACCAATCTTAGTTATCGATGATGACAAGCGCTACTGTGACCTCATCCAAGAATATCTCACCCCTCAGGGGTATATTGTTGATTATGCAAATTCAGGAAATGAGGGCCTGGCCCGCATTAAAGAAACCAGCTACTCCGCTGCTATACTAGACGTCATGATGCCAGGTAAGGATGGCTTTGAGACACTCAAGGAACTCCGTACTTTCTCCACACTTCCCGTCCTCATGCTCACCGCAAGGGGTGATGAGATCGACCGAATCGTAGGATTAGAAATCGGTGCGGATGACTATCTGGCTAAAACATTCTCCCCACGCGAGCTACTCGCCCGCCTCAGAGCTGTGATTCGCCGAAGCACGATGAGCACTCCCGAGCAAGCCTCTAGCTCAGAGCCCGAGCCAGAGGAACTTAGTATCGGAGATCTCACGCTAAATGCATCCACCTACACGTGCACTCAAGATGGTCGAAATCTTGAGCTCACTGCTCTTGAGTTCTCCATGCTCTATCTTCTCATGAAAGCACCCGGACACGTGAAATCCAGAGAGCAGCTTCTTGTTGAAATCTCAGACCGGCACTACGATGTCTTTGATCGCTCCATTGATGTGCATGTTTCAGCCCTTCGTAAAAAACTCTCTGACGATGCGAAAAAACCCCGCTATATCCGCACAATTCGCTCTGTAGGCTACCAGTTTATTGATTCCGATAACGACACCTAACTGTCTGTATTGAGACCCCACTCTCCACAAGCACTGAGTCTTCCTCCCCTATTATTATGTTGAAGTTTCGTATTCCACTCTATGGCCGTATTGCGGGTTGGTTCTTACTTAATCTGATTTTAGTCGGCATTGTTCTCTATTTCTTCACGCGCGCATTACTCCCGGAGAAGGGACAGCTCTCTGCCTCTGCTGCCCAGAGAGTGGACACTCTCGCTAGTCTGGTGGCTGAGAAACTCCAACGACTCGATGAAACAGAATGGACTAAGGAACTCTCAACCCTCGAGCTTCAGCACGGCTTCGAGTTCCACCCCTATACCCTAAGAGGCCAGCTCCCACGGGGCATGGATCTTAAGACGCCTAGAGACGTTCTCGCAGAGCTCGATAAATTCACCACCCCTCGGACAAAAACTCTGACTAAACCCAGAACACGCCCCTCAAACAGAAGCCCCAACACACGACCGAACAATCAAAAAAAACAATCTGAGCGCTCCACCGAACCTCTCGCTCCAAGAGAATTCCCAGATGGTCTACAAAATATTAAAGTCCAGTCACTGAGCTCATACAAAGACACGCGAAATAACCACTGGTTCCTCGCCCAAGTCTCTCTGGGTCCTCCTGAAAAGAGATTCCAGCGCAGACCCAATGCCCTTTTGCTTCTCATGAAAGCCTCTCCGGAGTCCGCAAAGCACATGACCTTTAACTCCCTACCATGGTGGCTACTTATTTTAGGTATTTTAGCTCTCTGCCTCATCATGTGGGTGCCCTTCACATGGGGGCTCACCCGCTACATCAGCCAACTTACTGCCACAACAGAGACCATTGCGCGTGGGAATTTTCAGATTCGTAATAGTTCTGCCAGAGGGGATGAATTAGGTCGTCTCGGTGAGGCTATCAACCACCTCGCTCACCGGCTTGAGGGTTTTGTCAACGGTCAGAGGAGATTTATGAGTGACATCGCCCATGAGCTCTGTGGGCCTCTTGTCCGTATGCAACTCTCTCTGGGAGTGATTGAGGCTAGTCCGGAAAAAACCGCCCAAAAGCTCGAGGGTCTACGCCGTGAAATTGAAGAAATGAACACGATGGTGGAAGAACTACTGGACTTCTCTAGAGCCTCCATTTCTCCCGATAAAGTGGAGATTGAGCCCATTTATCTTTTTGAAGTCGCAGAATCCGTATTCACCAAAGAGTGCACTCCTTCTCCTATCAATAACATACCTCCCGAGCTCACAGTCAGGTGCAATCGGCACCTGCTGACGCGCGCCATCAGTAATGTCGTTCGCAATTCTATGCGCTATGCTGGCCATGATAGTCAGATCTCTCTCAGCACGGAGCTCTCAGAGCAGAAGGTCATTCTACACATCGATGATCAAGGCCCTGGTATTGAGGCGTCCCATTTAAACAAGGTGTTTGACCCTTTTTATCGAGTCGATGAAGCCCGCACGAGAGAAGACGGAGGCACCGGCCTAGGGCTAGCTATCGTGCAAACCTGTGTGAAGGCCTGCTTAGGTGAGGTGAGCTGCCATAACCTCTCCCCGCATGGGCTGCGTGTCACCATGACATTGCTGAGAGGCAACCTCAAAGATGAGGAACTCCAAAGATGAGGAATAACCAGAAAAAACAAAAGTCTCGTAGCTCACACTACGAGACGGATCATCTGAAGTATCCTTAGGGGAGACCTCTCTAAGACTCTTCTCTCTATGACTCTTCCTGAATAGTAGGGAGAATTCGTGCGACTTTTTCCTTCATTTCTTTCCCAGGCTTAAATTTCACGACTGCTCTTGGAGGAATCGGTACGTCTTTGCTAGGATCCTTAGGATTACGTCCTATTTTCCCTTTTACCTCACGGACTTGGAAGGCTCCAAAATTACGCATGACCACCGAGTTTCCCTGGGCAAGTTCTTCAGTGATAGCATCTAGAGCACCTTGTACGACAGCAAAGACTTCCTGTTGAGTTAGTCCAGTCTCATTGCTGAGACGCATCACGAGATCACGTTTTGTAATAGTAGACATATTTGGATACAGATTTTGTTGTATGCGGCGTTTTCTGTGGCGGCAGAGACAAGCCATACATTGGAGTCATTGTCTCGTCAAAAATTCATTTGATCGAAAAAATATCTGCGTGAGGCCATTTCTCTTCCCAATTTAAAATTGAAGCAAACGCTTGATAGAATCTTTTTCTTCCAGCATTCACGCTCTATCAGAGATAATCTAACCTCAATCATTAACGACTCATGTTTTTTATTAAACAATACCAATCAATGAATATACAAACAGCAAGAAAATCACAACTTTCACCACACTAGTCACTCACGCCACCAAGACAGCCCTCACACGCTCTCACTGAAAAAACCACCTCCAGGGAGTCCCTGGACTCTCTCTGATCCTGACTCCATTCTGACCACTCCACTCTTGCTAGTTCGTGACTCCTTCCATAGAGTGCCCCCCAATGCGCGTAGTGATTCAGCGAGTCAGTGAGGCATCTGTCTCAGTCAACGACCATCGAGTGGGCGAGATCCAGAAGGGGCTCTTAGTCCTCCTAGGTATCGAGGAGGCCGACAGCTCAGCGGATGCTCAGTGGCTGGCTAGAAAGGTCGCCCAAACACGTGTGTTTAGTGATTCCGCAGGCCAAATGAATCTCTCCCTCAAAGACACTGGGGGTGAGATCTTAGTGGTGTCTCAATTCACTCTACACGCGAGTACCAAAAAGGGAAATCGTCCTTCTTTCCTGCGAGCAGCCCCTCCTGAGCACGCCCGCCCGCTCTATGAAGAATTCCTCCAACTCCTCTCAGAGCACCTTTCTCAACCCTGCCAGAGCGGTGAATTCGGTGCGAATATGCAGGTCAGTCTCATCAATGACGGCCCAGTCACCCTCTTTATGGATTCCCAGAACCGAGAATAAGTATGAAATTTCACCTCGTTCTTCGCGCTCTCGGCCTACTGGTCACTCTTGTGGGTGCTAGCATGCTTGTCACCCTCTTAATGGGTTTAACCATTCCCCGTGGGACGACGTACTCTGAGGCTGTTGACCTCAAGGCCTGGCTCACGGCAGCGGGCATTACGATTAGCTCAGGTTTACTGCTCTACGCCTCTGGGCGATTTGTCCTAGGGAATAATGAGCCTGAGGTGAGGCTCTTCCGCCGAGAAGCGATTGCGGTGGTGGGACTTGGCTGGATCACTTGCAGTCTCTTTGCTGCTCTTCCCTTTCTTTTTTGTACCAATGTCTCCGTGACACATGCTTGGTTTGAGGCTTGTTCAGGTCTCACGACCACGGGTTCTTCTATTTTCCCGGATCTGGAGTCACTGCCTAAGACCATTCTATTCTGGAGATCTATTTGTAATTGGCTAGGAGGAATGGGGATACTGGGTGCCTTTCTACTCATTTTCTCCGGTGAAACGAGAGGCAAGACCATGCTCTCTCTGGAGTCATCCATCCATGGATCAGACCTCTCGACCTCAAACTTACGCAGTGCTATGCACTCACTCTGGTTCATCTACATTAGCTTCACCATCATTTGTACTACTGGGCTCGTCATCCAAGACATGAATCTCTTTCAGGCGCTCAATCACGCTATGGCGACTGTGGCAACTGGAGGCTTTAGCCCCCAAAATGATTCGGTGGCGAGCTTTTCTGTAGGGGTCAAATACTGGCTCTGCCTCTTCATGTTTCTCTGCGGCATTTCACTGCCTATCTATGTCTCCATGTACCGCAAGAAGGACGCCAAGGTCATTCTGCGCCACGAAGAAACACGCTGGTTTAGCACAATTATTCTGGGAGCCACTCTCATTCTCTCCCTTCATGCAGCGGCTGGTTATTTTGAGGCAGACTTTGCTGATATTCTCTTCACCACCATCTCCATTATTACCTCCACAGGGTTTGGGACTGCAGACTACACCCAGTGGTCGAGCTTCGCCCAGGGCTTTATTCTCCTCCTCATGATTACTGGTGGATGTGCTGGCTCCACTTCTGGGGGGTTAAAGATCAGTCGAGTCATTCTCTGGCTGCGTATGCTAAAAAATGAGATTCTCCATGGCTTCCGCCCGAATCAGGTGCTTCGCCTAAGGATCAATGGCGTATCAGTCAGTGAGAGTGCAGGGCGGCAGGTCTTCATCGTGCTCTCTCTAGCGGCCGTGTTCATGGTCTTTGGCTCCATTACGGTGAGATTACTCGAGCCCACATTTAGCACGATGGCCTGCCTCTCCTCAGTGGTAACAACTCTCTCTAATGGTGGCCCCGCCTTCGCAGAGCTCGGCCCCGCCAGTAACTTCTCTACCATCCAGCCACCGACAGCGATTTTGCTGGGATTTTTTATGATTCTCGGGCGTCTTGAATATATTGCCCTATTGGCTCTATTCACTGTGCAGATCTGGAAGAAATACTAGACAGCTCCGTATTCATGGAGAATGATACCCACCTGCTGATATGAGAACTTCTTCACAAGCACGGAAAACAGCCGAAACAGAGATCCAGCTTTCTCTGAATCTTGATGGCAGCGGCCAAGGCAAGATTAACACAGGGATTCCCTTTTTTGATCATATGCTCACGCTGTTCTCTCGCCACAGCCTGATTGACCTAGATGTCACAGTGAATGGTGATATCGAAGTCGACTTCCATCACACTGTGGAAGACACAGGCATTGTCCTTGGAGAATGTATCCGAGAAGCCCTCGGCGATAAAAAGGGAATTCAGCGCTACGGATTTTTCTACCTCCCTATGGATGAGACACTCAGCCGAGTCGTCATTGACCTCTCTAATCGCCCACATCTGGAGTTCCGCAGCCCTGCCAATACACCAGATGCGCAGAACTTCCCCTTCTCCCTTGTTGAGGAGTTCTTCCGAGCTCTGAGCTCTAACCTAAGAGCCAATATCCACACAGAAGTCCTCTATGGTCGTGATGGGCACCACATTGCAGAATCTCTCTTTAAAGGACTTGCCCGTGCACTGCGCCAAGCTGTAGAAGATGATCTACGGGTCAGTGGTATCCCTTCGACCAAAGAGATGCTCTAAGAACAGACTCATTGCATGAAAGACACTCTATTCGCGGCAAAGGTGGGCATCGTCAACTACGGTGCAGGGAACCTCAAAAGCGTGGAAAACGCATTTAAGGCCATTGGTGTCCAAGCCAAGCTGATTACTACGCCCTCAGAACTCGAGACCCTCACCCACCTCGTCTTACCAGGTCAGGGTGAATTTGGTGACTGCGCCAGCAAGCTCAAAGAGAGCGGATTCTTTCCAGCGATTTTAGAATGGATCGCAGCGGACAAGCCATTTCTCGGTATCTGTGTCGGCTACCAGCTTCTCTTTGAAGGCAGTGATGAATCACCAGACACACCCGGCCTTGGGGTCTTCCGTGGGCAAGTCAAACGCTTCTCGCAAACCAATCTGAAAGTCCCCCACATGGGCTGGAATGCCATCAAAGCTTCTCAGCCTAGTGACCCGATCTGGCAAGGGCTCGAACCTAATCCCTACTTTTACTATGTCCACTCCTACTACCCAGAGGCCATGGATGAGACCCACATAGCCTGCACCACCCAGTATGGTGACACCTTCCATGGAGCGGTGAAGCGTGGCCGGCTCTTCGCCACTCAGTTTCACCCTGAGAAAAGCCAAGATGCGGGGCTCCAGCTACTGCGTAACTTCATTCTCACTACTTCCTCACATAGCGCTTAGCTCGCTGTCATTGCTTTTTCTCATCTGACCACACCAGCTCATTCCTATGATTCCTACTGAACATTCTGACCCTATCAACTCCAAGATACTCGCAGTCTCCGAAGATCTCGTCGCAGGCTTCCAGCGCCAGCCCTTCCACGTGATTGCTGAGCAATCAGGCGTGGAGTTAGATATCGTGCTAGAGCGCATCAAGGCTATGTTAGAGGCGGGTGTTATTCGCCGAGTCAGACAGACCCTACTTGCCACTAAGCTCGCTCACGGAGCGCTCGTCGCTTGGGATGTTCCTTCCGATAAGATCAACGAAGCCTTTGACTTCATGTCCAAGGAAGACCCCTTCTCTGGACACGTTGTCCTGCGCACCACTGACAAGGAAATCTCAGGCTCTAACTACAAACTCTGGACTACTCTAAAAGTCCCCCAAGGGGAATCACTCGACCACCACGCCGGTGTGCTCAAGCGAATACTCGGAGCGAAGGAATACATCCTCATGCCTGCCAATGGTCTTTTTGCTCTGGGAGTCGGCCACGTGCGCCGCAAAGGCCTCCAGCCAGGGGCAAAGATCGACACTCCCGCTGAGATGATGACCACAGCGACTGTCGAACTCTCTGAGACAGAGTGGAAGGTGCTCCTCGCGATGAAAACAGAGCTCGCGCTAGATGAAATTATCGAGAACTGCTGGGACAAGCGTGCTCAAGAAGCTGGTGTTGATCTAGAAACATTTTTTGAAGTTGTAGAAACACTCAATGCGAAGAAGGTCATTGGGCGCTTCTCCACCTTCCTCGAACACGTCAAACCATCTGCCGGAGGACAGAAAGTCACCCGCTTTAATGGTCTCTTCCACTGGGCAGTGCCCAAAGGCCGTGAAGTCGAAGCTGGGGGTGAAGTCGGTCGTCACCACTGCATGACTCACGCCTACTGGCGTGAGGGTGGGCCACGCTTCGGTGATGTCAATGTCATGGGAGTTGTTCACGGTACTGAGAAAGACAAGGTACTCGAGCACAAAGCAGCGATTGATAAGCACCTAGAGGCCTGCGGCATACCAGTTTCCTACACCGCTGTCTTCTGGGGAGGACGCTCTGAGATCAAGCCCTCAGAAATCTCCCCTGTCATCTACAAGGAATGGCACAAAAAACACGCCATCTAGCACCTCTAACACATGCCGTCCTCAACTATCATTGAGCTCAAGAATGTCACTCTTGAGCGCGAGGATTCGATACTCACAGAGATTAACCTGAGGGTGAATAAAGGCGAGCGCTGGGTGATCATGGGGCCCAATGGCTCTGGTAAAAGCACCCTGATTCATCTCCTCAGCGGTTATCTCCTCCCTAGCTCGGGCAGCTTAGAGGTTCTATCAGGCATAGTCTGTGACGATCATGGCTGGGCGGACAAGCGCCGCCATATTGGTATTGTTAGTGCTCACATCAGTCAAATGATCGAGTCTGATGAACTCGCCGGTGATGTCGTCCTCTCTGGGAGAGATGGTGTTCTCAATGTCTGGGAACAAGCCCCTGCGAGTGCAGTTCAAGCCACGATCCAGGTGCTCAAAGACATCGATGCCTGGCACCTCAGAGACCGCGAATGGGGACTTCTCTCACAAGGGGAAAGACAGCGTATTCTCATTGGCAGGGCTCTCATGAATCACGCAAAGATTCTCATCCTGGATGAACCCTGTGCTGGGCTCGACCCAGCCGCGCGAGAGCACTACCTCCATTTCCTAGAATCACTGCTCCAGTCTAAGCCAGAACTCACTCCCATCATGATCACCCATCACGTGGAAGAGATCACATCTAGCTTTAGCCACGCCCTGCTTCTGAGAGAAGGTCAAGTCCAGCGAGCTGGCACAATTGCAGAAACAATGACCTCAAAAAGCCTCAGCGCCTTATTTGAGAGCGACATTGAGCTCACTCATGAAGAAGGTCGATTCTACTCCAGAGTGAAAACTCATACAAGTCACACTGTGTTCTAATACCAACTCAGAAACATTTGTCAATCACCCCCGCTCACTCAGACTCAAAGTACTGCGCTTTACACTCTGTGAGCATAGCTTGCATTTTCTCATGCAGTTCTTCTCGTTTTTTGGCATGAGAATCAGCGAGATTCTTCGTCTCATAAGGATCTTTTTGAATCGCGAAGAGCTCAAAGGGCTCCTTAGCATTCGTTCCATAGTGCTTGACTAGTTTCCACCCACCATCACGCAAGACCGTGTAATTCGAGCTCCGGTGCAGATGTGGGAAATGCATGAGAAACTCCTGCTTATGGTTCCCTTTGTGCTCACTAAAGTAACTACTAATATCCTGCCCATCCATGACATGTTCCTCTGGGGCTTTTGCTCCTGCGGCATGGAGAATGGTGGGCATCAGGTCACAGATCGTCACAAAACTCTCTGTCACGATTCCTGGTTGGATCGAATAGTGCTTCTGGAGCTCAGATTCTGGATTGGGCTTCGCCCAGCTCACAATGAGAGGTGCCAGCATCCCCCCCTCATAGTGCGTTCCTTTTTTCCCCTTATATGGCGCGGAAGATTCCACGGCGAGGACATCATCGCCAATCGGTGCATCTGAACCATTGTCTCCAAGAAACACAATCAGTGTATTCTCAGCCTCACCGATTTGCTCTAGATGCTCGATAATATCCCCTAGGGACTTATCTATGCCACTAATGAGAGTGCCAAAGGCCTTGAGTTTTTTGGGGCTCTTAGAATCAGCGTATAATTCTCTAAATCTAGGATCTGAATCAAATGGGCCGTGCACGGCATAGTGACTCATATGCATAAAAAATGGAGCTTCTTTCTGACTGACTTCTGTGAGTGTCTTCTTCGCCTCAATCGTCAGAGCTTCTGTCAAAAATGTCTCCGTCCCGTGATATGCTTCAAGGTGAGGGACGGCATGTAGGGAGCCTTTCCCGTAGTTCTTTTCTCCATAATAGCTCTTTGGTCGGCCAATGGCATTTCCACCCACATTGATATCAAATCCCACCTTTTGTGGATCCGCACCAACCTTTCCGTTTGGCCCCAAATGCGCTTTGCCAAAATGCATTGTCAAATACCCGGCTTGCTTCAGCACACTCTGTAGAGTCACATCAGAGGGCTTGAGCCCCTCCCAGTTCCAGTTCTCAGGCCCCTCATTTCTCTGCTTTGGGTTAATCCACTGTGTTGTGTAGTGGCGTGCAGAGTACTGGCCTTTTAAGAGAGAAACCCGAGAGGGTGAGCAGACACTATTGGCATAAAAGTGGGAGAATCTGACGCCATTGGCGGCTAATTTCTCCATCGCCGGCGTGTGATAATATTCATTGAGGGGATAGACTTTTGGCTTCCCTGCCTCATCGAGCGCAAAGGGGACAGAAGTATCCATGAGTCCCATATCATCAATGAAGAAAACAAGGATATTTGGCTTTTCTTGTGCCACCGCTGAGACGGAACTCCAACAAGTCAGCAGACAAATCAGGTGCTTTAACTGTTTCATAATAAATGTACTGGCATTCACTGCGAATTTAACAAGAAAAAAGGGTTTCGTATACTTTCTCACTCTTTTCATCATTTTCATTTTTTTCTCAGCGATCACAGATCCTCCAGCCCTCACACTATAGGGATCGAGCAAGTCCAGCTTCATAGAGAGCGATTTCTCCAAAGATTTTATCTATACATCTCTGCTCTCATTCTATAGAAAACCTTATCTCTCAGTAAAGCTACCCTTAACATTAGAGATACCCATGGCATTCCATAACCTATTCAAGAACAAAGCCCTACTAACACTCAGCTTTCTGCTACTTAGTTTCAGTTCGGCATTTCACGCACAAGCTGACCCTTTGAGCACCCCGGCTGAGGGCATCTATGGAGAACAGCGACTCTGGCACAATATCACCCTCGCTTTTGAGGGGCCAGACACCTCAGAAGGTGCTAGTCCTAATCCGTTCTTGCGCTTCCGCATGGATGTGACTTTCACCCACTCCTCAGGGGCCACGATCACTGTTCCTGGCTACTATGCCGCTGACGGTGAAGCCGCTGAGAGCAGTAGTAATAGTGGCAATATCTGGCGAGTTCACTTCACGCCAAACCTTATCGGTGACTGGACTTATTCTGTGAGCTTCCGCGCTGGAACCAATGCCGCTATTGGCACAGGCGGAAACCCTGTCACTACCAATGGAATCCACGAAAAAACTGGGGCTTTCACTGTCGCTGATACCAACAAAACGGGGCGCGACTTCCGCGCTCATGGACGCCTGCGCTATGTGAATGCTCACCACCTCCAGCACGAGGGTTCAGGGCGCTGGTTTTTTAAATTTGGCGCAGATTCTCCTGAGAACTTCCTCGCCTTCGTCGACATTGACAACACACCAAATAATATCTCAGGAGTGCGCAATACTGGCAGTATTCACACTTGGCAGCCGCACGTCCCAGACTGGAACACAGGAGATCCCCAGTGGCAGGGCACAAGGGGGCGCGGAGCAATTGGCGCGATCAATTACCTAGCAGAGCAGGGAGCGCATAGCATCTCCACTCTCGTCTACTCAATAGATGGTGGTGACGATGGCAGAACCTTCCCGTGGACAAGTCCTAATACAAAGCGCCGCTTTGATACCTCTAAACTAGACCAGTGGGAGACCCTCTTCCAGCATGCGAATAACAGTGGGCTTAATATCACCATTAAACTCGCTGAGGAAGAAAACTGGGAGGACATCTCAGGGGATGAACTGCACCTCTTTTACCGTGAAATGGTGGCGCGCTTCGGCCACCACCTCGGCCTTACTTGGGTGATTTCTGAAGAATTCGCAGGCTTTAGCATTACAGATGAGGAACGGGAAGAAGCTAGATTCCGAGGTGACTTAATGGCAGACATTGACCCGTGGGATAATAACCTCGTTCTCCACACAGGCCCAGGTCAGAAAAATAATCTCTATCCTGCGATCACTGGTCGTGCCGCCTACAGTGGTGCCTCTCTGCAAATAAGTAATTCAGGCACCTCTCGAAATGTCTTTAATGATACTCTTCAGTGGCGCAATGACTCCGCTGCTGCTGGGCAACCATGGGTGGTCGCCTGTGATGAGCAAGGCCCCGCCAATGAAGGTGTGCTGGATCAGAGTAACGGGGAGCGCAAAAACACCATTTGGGGGAACTTCATGGCCGGAGGTGCCGGTACTGAATTTTACGT
The DNA here is from genome assembly GCA_937928735.1 of uncultured Verrucomicrobiales bacterium. Classification (GTDB taxonomy): domain Bacteria; phylum Verrucomicrobiota; class Verrucomicrobiia; order Verrucomicrobiales; family Akkermansiaceae; genus Rubritalea. Next base: position 24,867 of record CALFVF010000013.1, read on the forward strand.
GAATCAAGCAAGTGGCGGTAATCTCGACGCCTCCCTCAATGACTATCGCCGTATTTCAACCATGTGGAAGTGGGCACGTCACTGTGTCAATGAATTCATTTATGATCAAAACATCCCGTTTTGGGAAATGGCCAATGCCAATAACTTAGTCAATGGTTCGAGCAATTTCTGTCTCGCAGCCCCCGGTGACACCTATGTGGTCTACCTGGCGGATGGTGGCACTGCGAACCTGAATCTCAATGGCCAGAGCGGCACATACACTGTGCGCTGGTTTGACCCCCGCAATGGTGGCGCCCTACAGACTAGCAATATCACCAGCATCAATGGTGGTGGTAGCCGAGCTCTGGGTGATCCTCCACGCGCCACCGGCTCAGACTGGGCGGTTCTCATCCGCCTCGATGACGGCTCAGGCCCTCCCCCTGCTGCCCCCCCTGCCCCTCGAACAGGAAACTTTATTGAGCAGAATGGTTTTCTTGTTATGGAGGCAGAGAGTGTGGATCTCCCTGCTGGCTGGGTGACACGCACAACTGTCCCTCCCGGAGATCCTCAAAGGATCGGCGGCTTCACTGGAGAAGGTTTTATCGAGTGGACGGGAGCTCAATTCTTTGGCCTACAGATTCCTGAGCGCCGTGCTGAGGGGGTCATCACCTACCAATTCACCATCAATAACCCGGGTCGTTACACACTGCGCTGGCGGACAAAACAACGCCTCGCTGGACAGACCTTTGACGCAGGTAATGATAGTTTTGTTCGCTTCGCGAGTGGCACCACCCCCACGGGACAAGAAGACTTCAGTCGATTCACCAAGGTATTTATTCAGAACATGCAAAACTGGGATCTCAAGGTCTGTGCTGAGCCTCGTAGAGACCAGAATGGGAATGCTGTCTTTATCACCAATGCCTTTCGCCGCGATTTCACGGCAGGCACACATAGGATCCAAATTGCCGCCCGCTCCCCAGGGCACGTGATTGACCGTCTGATTCTTCACCGTGATGGCGTCCCCTTTAATGCCAACCTCTTCGCGACAGCACCAGAATCACCTCGGGAAGAAGGCAATAATGGCGGAGGAGATAACGACGGAGGAGGCAATGAAACCACAGAAATCATCCCGACAGATGATGCCTTTCTACAGAATGGCAACCTCGGCACCACACCGAGTGAACTTAGAATAGAAAACTCAGCTTCGCGCACACGAGTCGGCTACCTGCGCTTTGACCTGAGCTCTATTTCAGATCCTATCACTTCTGCCCAGCTCAATCTAACTGGCGGCACAGACAGCAGTGGTGGTGCAGTCACTGTGCGCTTCTTTGAAGGTAGCTCAAATAATTGGAATGAAAACAACCTCAGCAGCAACACCCCCTCTCGTGAAGCTGAAATCACGAGCTTCACGGGAACGATCAGCCAGGGAACAAATGTCTCCGCTGACCTTTCCTCACTCATCACGGCTGGGGGTATCTTCACAATCATCATCGAGGTAGATCCATCCAATAGAGACTTTAGTTTCTTTTCCTCTGAAGCCGCTTCACCACCCACACTCACCCTAACTACATCAAGTACGAATGCTCCTCCCCTCAGCCTTACTCTAAATACACCTCTAGAGGGACAGCGCGTCTCTAACGCAGGGCCATACACGATCACAGCTAGTGCCACGAGCGCCACCACCGCTGAACTCTCGCTCAACGGTGACACCCTAGAAACTCAATCTGGTGAAAACTACACCTTTGTCTTAAGCAATCTCTCCATTGGAGCCCAAGAAGCCATCATCACAGCGCGCTCAGCGACTGGTCAATCTGTCTCAGAAACAGTACGATTTACCACCATCTCCTCTGATTATGCCAATTGGTTAGAAGATAACTTCTCCACGGGCTCCATCAACACGCTAGGAGCAAACATCGACACACAAGACCCAGGTGGTAATGGCCTACCCAATATCGCAGACTACGCACTAGCACTCGACCCAGAGTCCACACTAGGGCCAGATATTCAGGTGAGCCGCATTGGCGATGAGATCGAAGTCCGCCACAGGCAGCGGGCAGGGAGCCGCGCTGGTGTGAGCATTATTCTAGAAACCTCACTAGACCTAACCACTGACTGGAGTGAACCCAGCAGCCTCTCTCTGACTACAGACACTCTCAGCGCAGACCTCGAAGAAGTGATCTACCAGATGCCCGCCAGCAGGAGTGAGCGGAGACGTTTCTTTCGCCTCAGAATTCAGAGTGCTGCCGGCAATCTAGGGACTCCATGATAACTGTAACACTACTACATCAGCTCAAAAGTAATCTGGTGGGCACCCAAGCGACCTGGTACTACTTATAAAGAGGAGTGATTGTGTAGCCCTCTTTTTCTAACAATCCTTGAATAGCAGTTTCCCCCGAATAGTGAGCTGCCCCAACAGCTACAAAATGAGTTTGATGAGGAGATTCTTGCAGCTTCTGACTCACTTTTTTAGCCATCGCCACATTTCTCTTATCCAACATTTTATAAAACAATAGATCTTTTAGCTCGGCCTCCTCCTTCGTTGGCTCTCTATCATCAATCTTAAGGTTCCAATGCTTTTTCACATAATCACCGATAACATCAGGGCTTTGATAGATATAAACATCCTCTATCTTTTCAAGCTCACCTTCATATTCAACAAAGCTTAGACAAGTTTCAAAGAAAATAATTTGCTGCTCATAGTTCATAAAGTTAAACGTACTTAACATCCCATCAATTGTTTCTAAACCCTCTGTATGCTTGCCTTTTGCCTCTGCTTTTTCTAACAAAATGTCATCCAGCACCTTCCCGTTTTGAAATTTGTTTTTTAACTTGGACAATTCTAAAGCAGCAGACCAAGTGTTCAAATGATTGAGCCCTGCTTGGAGGGATAGCTCAGGATTGATATCTTTCATGAACTTATTGGCACGCTCTGTGAGCTCTTCCCCCACATGCTCCGAAACAGTTTTACCATCTTTACGTACGACTAAATCAGTTACTTTAGCTATAGCCTCTGCATCGTACTTAATTTCACCATACACAGCATCGGCGCTATCGTAGGCTTTTTGCACCTCTGGGTGTAATGTAGTGATACGCGGATCACTCGAATGACAGGTTCCAAAGAGATACGAAGATTTCTCGAGACCTTTCCCACTTACCTCCCACAGACAGGGGTACACTGGATGCTTAACATCTGGAGCATCATCGGCATGAGCCACTTGCCCAAGTCCAAAGATTAGCCCACACAATAAGTTCAGCAACATATTCTTACCTTGTGCAATAGTCATAGAGGCTAAACGACATCTTGACTTCAATTTGTCTAAATATCACCCATTTTAGCAGAAAAACATCATACTCATCTTTCAGGGAACAATTTGGATAGTTCTCTCAAATAGTCACCATATTTTACAAAATGTACACTATCTCTCTAAAAATTCCAAATTCTCACTTGAATATCTCCACTTCTGACTTAAAAGCCACCACCACGTTGTACCATTATGGCCAATTCACTCAAGATCGCACTCCCTAAAGGTTCTCTCCAAGAGCCCACTATCCAGCTACTCAAACAAGCAGGATACAATGTGCATATGTCAGACCGAGGGCTGCGCCCATCCTCTGACGACACAGAGCTCGATATCTACCTTATCCGAGCTCAGGAAATAGGCCGCTACATCGACACGGGCTTCATTGACTGTGGCATCACAGGTCTTGATTGGGCTCATGAAAATGGTGCTGAACTAGTTGATTTAGCTGAATTACCCTATTCTCGCGCCACCACGCGCCCGACCAAATGGGTGCTTGTGGTACCAGAAGACTCTCCTATCCAAGATGTCAAAGACCTTGAAGGAAAGCGAATCGCCACAGAAGGCATTGGTATTACTGAGCGCTACCTCAAGGAAAAAGGCGTCAAAGCGGAAGTCGAATTTTCATGGGGAGCCACAGAAGTCAAAGTCCCTGATCTCGTAGACGCTATTGTAGACGTCACAGAGACAGGCTCCTCAATTCGTGCGAATGATCTACGAATCGTAGACACACTACTCACTTCCTTCCCGCATTTTTACTCCAGTCCCGCTGCTTATGAGGATGAGTTCAAGCGCGCAAAGATGGATCGTATGGTACTCATGCTCAAGGCCACTCTCAATGCGAGAGGAAAGGTCGGCCTAAAGATGAACCTCCCCGAAGACGCTCTGAGTAAAGTCCTCGAAACTCTCCCGAGCCTACGCCGTCCCACCGTCTCTCAACTAGCAGAACCAGGCTGGCTAGCGGTAGAAACTATCATCGAGGAGAATGAAGTGCGCCAACTCATTCCAGACCTCAAGGCCCTAGGCGCTGAAGGTATTATCGAATACGATATCAGCAAACTCGTCCATTAATTTTTAAAAACGACTAACCACTACAATATATTATGGGTAACCTCAAGAAACGCCGTAAGGCTAAAATCACAAAGCACAAGCGCCGTAAGCGTTTGAAGGCGAATCGCCACAAGAAGCGTATCCGCTAACTCTTTGACTCGCCGAGTACTTAGAGACTCCCGAACCACAAGTTGATTCAATTGACACCAAGGAATGTAGACTAGGCTCTGCATTCCTTTTTTCTTTTCACCCTCTAGCACTTCGCTAACTTAGCGACATGAAACAGCTAGTCGCCACTCTCTTCTTAGCACTGATCTTCTCCTCCACTACCTCTGCACAAGATAAAACAGCTGCCGATCTCTACTTTGACCAGTACCGAGGCACTGGTACCTTACTCAGCAAAGCAGAAGCAGAAGAAAAGCTCCGCATAGAAGCAGAGGCAGAAGCTGCAAGAATCGCTGCTGAGGAACAAGCGGCAGAAGAAGCTAGAATCGCTGAAGAAAATAAATTCAAACTCGAGGACATCAAAGAATTTAATATTGATGAAGTCATCGACAATATCGCCACCCAACCTGAAATCGAAGCTGCCTCTCAACTCGATGAAGAAGCCAAAGCGGCGCTAGAGGCTAGAGCGAGAGAGATTGGTAAAAAATATCCCACGTTTTTTCTCATCACCTTTGGCCTCATCGCTCTAAGTATCATTTGCGCCCTGATTTGCCACCTCATCCTCATCGTTCGAGGATTTGAGGAATCGACTCCTTGGGGTCTCGGTATATTCTTTATTCCATTTGTCGGCATCCTCTACTGTTTGATTCGGATGCGCTTCGTGAAGCTTGCCTTTACCTTTATGCTCCTCTCGGGAGCTCTCGCGGCTGGAGCCGTCGCCAATGTAGTACTGAATAAAACCCCTGAGATCATAGAAGACTTTGAGAGTCTCCAAGAACTAATCATGGAAGGGGCAGAGCAAAGCCAAGAATCCAATGAGAGTGATGACACTCAGAGTGATTCTTCAGAGGGGCTTGAGTCGACTGGCACAGAAGACGCCGAAACCTCAGCGCAAAATTCTCCTCAAACGAATGAAACACCTGGGTCACAGTCTAGCCGTGATACTTCGACGAACTGAGGGCTTTCAGTATAAAATACCCCCTTTGGACTCTAAGGTGCATTGTGCTAGCCTAAAATGACAGTCGCCGAATTCATTCGAGACCTCTCTGAACAAGAGCGTCATTTCATCGCAAACCTTGATTACAGCCTCGAAGCTGAAATGCATCAATCAGCACTGGATAGAGTGATCAAACGAGGCGGTCTCGTTGACCACTCTATCGAATCTTGGTATCCGTATGAAGTCATTGAGCTGGGTAAAAACTGCCTCATAAAAGGCCATAACCGCGAATTTGTCGCGTGTGCAGGAATCGTTCTACAAAACATTTGTAACCAATCAGATCAGTGTAACGGCTGGGAAATTAGTTTCTCGGAGCTGAGAAAGGTCTGGAACCAACTCTCAGAAGCTCACCAAGCACTTCTCGAACCATTGGCAGTCGAAGCTAAGAGCCTAGACGAAGATTAGCGGGGTGCAATACCCATTCAACAGCCCTGCGCTTATCAAACGAGTCTTCTCTTTGAGAGAAATGATACGCTATGCGTTTAGGTATCAATTCCTCACCTTCCCTCATTACCATAACACAAAAACGGCTTTCTCCATCTCTGAAAAAAACCGTTTGATTTAAATGAACTGGTAGAGAGCGACTAATTCGCCGAGTTCTCTGGCATTAGCTGATAAGCTCAGGCCAGTCCTCTGTGTGGAAGAACTCACCTTCTGGCTTATCAATACGCTCGTAGGTGTGTGCTCCGAAGAAGTCACGCTGAGCCTGGAGTAAGTTCGCAGGTAAGCGCTCGGCACGGTAGGCATCGTAGTAGCTGAGTGAGCCACCGAAGCTTGGCACAGGAATACCATTGGTCGCCGCAAGGGCGACGACTTCACGCCAGTCCTGCTGACCAGAGTTAAGGATTTCTGTGAAGAATGGAGCCAGCATTAAGTTGGTGAGGTCTGCATTCTCTTCATAGGCTTCTGTGATGCGGTTTAGGAAGCGCGCACGAATGATGCAGCCACCACGCCAGATACGGGCAATCGCACCGAGATCAAGATCCCAGCCCTTGTCCTTACCGACCTTAGCGATCAGATCGAGTCCCTGAGCGTAGGAAACAATCTTTGAGGCGTAGAGTGCATTGCGCACCTTCTTTACAAGATCTTCTTTACTGAGTGATCCTAGATCAAATTTCCAGTTTGAAGGCCCCTGGAGAATACCAGAAGCGACTTTGCGCTGATCACGGAGTGAGGAGAGAATACGTGCTTCGACAGAGCCTGCGATCGTTGAGAATGGCACTGCCTGCTCGACAGATCCCATCACAGTCCAGCGGCCTGTGCCTTTTTGACCAGCTTTGTCGACAATGAGGTCAACGATGTCTTTGCCAGTCTCTGCATCTTTTTGTTTGAAGATGTTCGCTGTGATCTCAATAAGGAAGGACTCAAGGTCACCCTCATTCCAGTCAGCAAAGATCTCTGCCTGCTCTTCATTGCTAAGGCCTGCTGCTTTAAAGATATTGTAGGCCTCACAGATCAGCTGCATGTCACCGTATTCGATGCCATTGTGCACCATTTTCACGAAGTGACCTGCACCTCCCTCACCGATGTGAGTCACACATGGCACACCGTCTACTTTGGCAGAGATGGATTCAAAGATCGGCTGCATGACTTCCCAAGTCGAAGATGGGCCACCAGGCATGATGGATGGGCCCTTGAGAGCGCCTTCTTCACCACCTGAAACACCAGCTCCAATAAAGCGGAAGCCTTTTTCTGAAAGTGCCTTCTCGCGGCGCTCTGTGTCTGTGTAGAGTGTGTTACCGCCATCAATGATGATGTCACCTTGGTCAAGGAGAGGAACGAGTGAGTCAATCACCGCGTCCACAGGGCCGCCTGCCTTCACCATGATCTGGATCTTGCGTGGAGAGGCGAGACTCTCAACAAATTCTTCAAGAGTCTTTGTTCCAACAAGATTTTTGTCAGGATTCTCTGCGATGAACTCATCAGTCACTGATGTTGTACGGTTATAGACGGATACTTGGAATCCACGGCTCTCGACGTTGAGAACGAGATTCTGACCCATTACTGCGAGGCCAATTAGGCCAAAGTCACTTTTACTCATAATGTTGTTTGCCCCCAAGGGCGGTTAATTTGCGCCGCATTATTCAAACTCACCCCAGATGTGCAACAGGAACTTGTGTCAATATTCTAAAAAGAATGAAGTGACCTTCAGGATTCACCACTCCAATAGCTCTTCGATCGCCAATAAGAACTCTCGTCATGCCCTAAATTCTAAAAGGAATGTTTGCTTCGCCCAAGAATCTCCTGCAACTTCAGTGCCAACTTGTGAATATTCCAAATTGTATCACTCTCTTTCGCCTGATCTTGACGGCGCTATTTATCATTTCTGTGTCACAGGGAACTCACACGTGCAGTGTTGTCGCGCTAGTCGCCTTTATTTTCGCAGCAGCTTCTGACTGGCTCGATGGCTATTTGGCAAGAAAGATGAACCTTGTCACCTCCCTGGGGAAGCTGCTTGACCCCCTCGCGGATAAGATTCTTGTGAGTGCCGGCTTCATCTACCTCAGTAGTCTGGGACTCTGTCCCGTCTGGGTGACTTGCACCATCATTGCCCGTGAATTCATGGTCACGGGGCTTCGCCAGATTGCTGTTGAAAAGGGTGTCGTCATGGCAGCAGATCGCCTCGGTAAGTGGAAAACAACCTTTCAGCTCACCTTCATCATTGCCTGTCTTTTCCATATCACCCTGAATTACGGATACAGCGCATGGCTCTCGTGGCTCGCTACCCTCTCCCAGCCTGATCACTCCATTGTACCTCTTAGCCTATGGATCGCCACCATTCTCACTGTACTCTCAGGCTTTAATTACCTCTGGGCGGCGCGTCACCTGCTCAGTGACTCTCACTCCTCGTGATCTCTCCAGTTCAGCATGGCTATGACATGAGCTGTACTAAACCTCGCCAGAGCCTTTTGGTGAAAAGGCGGATATCTTCGAGAATCAAGTAAACAGAGGGTACTAAAAAGAGGGTAATCACAGTGGAGAAGAGTATCCCAAACCCTAGAGACACAGCCATAGGAATCAGGAAGCGCGCCTGCATATCTGTTTCACTGAGCATCGGCACGAGTCCCACAAAGGTCGTTAGTGAGGTTAATAAAATCGGCCGAAATCGCCGCATACCCGCCACACGCACAGCTTCTGTCATCTCTATTCCCTCGGCACGCTTCCGATTCACATACTCGACAAGAACCAGTGAATCATTCACCACCACGCCAGAGAGGGCGACAATACCACACATCGACATAATGCTGAGCTCTAGGTCGAGTAACCAGTGCCCAAAAATCGCCCCTAACACTCCAAAGGGAATCACACTCATAATAATAAAGGGCTGCACATAGGAGTGCAGTGGGATCGCAATGAGCACGTAGATGAGAAGTAGCGCAAAAATCGCTTTCACCCCCATCTCACTCACACTATTTTTCTGATCTTTTTGCTCCCCTAGATAATTATAGCTCACACTTGGGTGCTTGGCAGATAGTTTCACTAACACGTCCTTTGTGAACTTAGCCACGACTTTATTCGCATTGGCATTGATTCTATCTACATCTGCTTTGATCTTTATACTTCTCTTCCCGTCCACGCGATTAATTCCTGCGGGCCCACGACTCACTATTCCCTGCACTACTTCATTGATCGGAACCTCTGAGCCATCTGGAGCTCTCAGTCTCACCTCTTCGAGAGCCTCCATCGACTCTCTCTCTTGCTGCGGATAGCGCACGTAGACTCTCACCTCATCACGCCCGCGCTGAATACGCTGCACCTCATCACCAAAGAAAGCGGCACGCACTTGTAAGGCTACAGACTGTAATGTAAAACCCAAGGCCCGACCAGCTGGAGTGAGCTCTTTGAAGACAATTTCCTGCTTACCGTCACGATTATCTGTGGAGATATCCTTCACCCCTCCTATTCCCGCAAGTTCATCTGTGATCCACTCGGCGGCGGCTTCAAGCTCTTTGAGGTCTCTGCCAGTAATTTCAATATCAATCGCATTGCCCCCAGAGGATGTCTCTTGGCGAAAGCTCAACTCCAACACCCCTGGTATCACTCCCACTTCCTCACGCCACAGCGCAATAATGTCCTCACCACTATGGTCTCTCTGCGCTGCTGGCGAAAGCTCCAGAGTCACCTCGCCAAGATGGCTCGCTATCGTGGTGTTTGTAGGGCTAAATCCCGTTAGAAATGGCTGACTCCCTACCGTGGTCTGATAGTGCCTAATCACTGACTTTCCCTCTCTATCTCTCAGTTGATCACCGACTCGAAGTGCCGCTTTTTCAATTCTTGTTAGAGCATCATCTGTCAGATCAAATTGCACCCCAATGGGCATCGTTAACTTCACAGAGAGCACATCCCCTTCCACTTGAGGGATAAATGTGTTTTTAATCCACCCACCAGCGACATAGCCACCGACAATGAGCAGAGCCGCACAAAACACAGCCACTAAGAGATAGCGAACTTGTAGAACACGTTCGAGCACTGGTCGATAAATTGTCCGTATAAACCACTCCAGCCCATCGGCAATTGCCCTTTGCAGACGAAAGAGAAAAAAGCCCTCCCCTTTCGCCCTATTGGGATCATGGGGCTTTAAAAAAGCTAAATGTGCGGGAAGCACTAACTTTGACTGCACGAGAGAAAACGCTAATACTGGAATCACAATAAGGGGAATGTTAGGCCATATCTTACCACTAACACCACTGAGCCCTAACATCGGCGTGAAGGCCGCCATTGTCGTCATCACGCCAAAGATCACAACCACTCCTACCTCGTGAGTCCCCTTCCAGCTCGCCTCACGAGGATGCTCCCCACTGCGTATTCGGCTATAAACATTCTCACCAACAACAATCGCATCATCCACGACAATTCCTAACACAAGAATGAAGGCAAAGAGTGAGATCATATTCACAGACACCCCGAGCTCTGGCATCATCCACACCCCTCCCGCGAAGGAAATAGGAATCCCAAGTGCCACTAGAAACGCCAAGCTCGGTCTCAAGAATAGCGCGAGTACAAGAAACACATAAAAGAGCCCTGTCGCTCCATTGCGAGCCAGTAAATCCATGCGTCCTCGCAGCATTTCGCTGCCATCATTCCAGATGGTGAGCTCCACACCCTCCGGTAGCGCTCGTGGTGCGACATTCTCGACATAGTCTCGTACGGCATTGGCTATCGCTATCGTATCTTGTTCCCCAGAGCGGAAGACATTCACCATGATAGAGTCTTTCCCATCAAAGCGCGAGCGAATGTCGACATCCTCAAAGCCGTCTATCACCTCAGCTATGTCCCCTAGTCGGAGTTCTTCTCCCGTACTTGTCTGTGCCACTATAATATGTCGAAAATTCTCCGCTTCGGTAATTTTCCCATCAGCACGCACGACAATCTCCCCGGACTGCTCCCTGATGGACCCACCCGGTAAATCGAGGGAAGACTGGCGAATCCTCTCAGCCACCCCACTAAGAGTTAATCCATAGCTCCGTAGAGTGTCTGCGGGGATTTCAATGCCAATTTCATATGGTCGCACAGCCGCTAGGGTGACCTTGGTAATATCTGTGTCTCCTGCGAGCTGGCGCTGCACCCACTCCATAGCGCCCTTGGGCTTACCGGGCTGATAATCGAGTAATCCATCTCGAACTTGTTCTCCTAACAAACGCAGCGTTTTTTCATCTGTGTCTGCGGTAATGGCCACTGTCATCACCTGAGAGGTGATGAGGAATTCCTCGATCACAGGTTCCTCCGCACTCTCGGGAAAGTTAGAAATCGCATCCACCTGAGATTTGATATCATTCATCACATCTCGCACTCGGTAGCCAGAGGCTACCTCCACTGTCACGGCACCGATATTTTCCTGCGCACTCGAGGTGTAGCGCTCCACACCATCCACATCCGCTATAGCGTCTTCGAGTGGGAGCAGTATCCCCTCTTCCACATCCTCAGGCGTCGCATTAGGAAAGGGCACCTGTACTAGAACGGCATCCAGTGCAGTCTCTGGAAAAATCTCTTTCTTCAGTTTAAACCAAGTCGTCAACCCTGCTAAGAGAAGCAGAATCATCAAGAAATTCGCCGCGACGTGGTTCTTTGTGAACCAATGAATCATTCCAGCCATATGAGTTCTATTGGTCGTATTAAAGTTGAGACTCTACCTCTACCACTTGTTCCTCATCTCCCTGAGGATCTAGCTTCATGCCAACTATAGGTGCTCCCAGAGGACTGATTATTAGCTTATCTCCCACTGAGAGCCCTGAGCGCACGATCACTCTATCTTCCTCTGTCCGCACCACCCCAACACTGCGCCGCACAAGAGTATTCTCCTCACTCACCAGGAACACTTCATTCCCGGGCTGTAGTGCTAAGCGTGGAATCACATAGACATCCTCAAGTACTCGTCCCTTCCATGATGCAGTGACAAATAGACCAGCTGGTGGTAGCTCATAATCAAGTATGCCCATCATCTCTCCCTCTTCCCCCTCGATCTCATTCTTCAGTACCTTAGCAATCACAATGGTCGTCAGAGTCTGGCGGTTCACCTGCCCTTCACCGCGCACCATCACAGCTCGCCACGTTCTCTCCTCAGCTCCGATCTTCGCTGTGAGCTCGATCTCTGCATTCTCACTCCGCAGGTGGCCAAAGTCCTCCAGAGTCATGGGAAGTCTCACCTCCAAGTCACCTTCCGAGACGATTTCTGCAATCGCACTCCCTGAGAGTACGTAGGCTCCGAGATTGGACATCACACGCTGCACACGAGCGCGGTAGGGCACCTTCACTTCCGTGCGCGCTAGATTACGCTCTGCCTGGATCACGCCGTCCTTAGCCGCCTGGAGATTCGCCTGCGCACTAATGAGTTGGGGCTTGCGAAGCACAAGATCACTGGGCTGCCCGCTGCGTCCTAGTTTTGACCAATCGCGCAGTGCCTGCTGCGCTCTCGCTTCTTCTTGCTGCAGCACGAGCTCTGCTTCTGCCACTCTCGCTATGGTGGAGCTAAGAATGGAGCGGTAGTCAGCATCATCCAGCCTGAGAAGTACCTCACCTTCCTCAAGAACGCCGCCTACCTCGAGACGCTCGGACACGGACACGATCTTACCGGCGACTTCCGCTGCCACCACTGTATCTCTCTTGGGTAGCACCTGCCCTTGAGTCTCCAGAGTCACCGTGTAGTCAGACTCTTCCACTGTCTGATAGGTCACAGAAACCACAGGCTCTGCCACAGTCACACCTTCAGCCTCGGGGCCGTTTTGCTTCAGCCACTTCGAGCCCTTCACTCCAATGATAAGAACCACCCCGATAAGGATGAGGTTCACGACCCACTTTATGATTCTGCGATTCTTCATCTTATTGGTTCTCTTGTTGGAATTCTCCTCCAAGGGCGAGGTGTAAGTCCACTCGGTTGTCTAATTGTATACGTTTTAAGGTAAGTACTTGTCCTTCCAGCTCGATCGCTCTTGTCCGAGTTGTTAGTAGTGTCAGTGCATCGACTGTGCCATTCTCAAAATCCACTCCAGCAGCCACTGCGGCTTCCTTCGCGAGAGACTCAGCTTCGCTGAGCTCGGTGATTTGATTCCGCAGCCACTTTTCTTGGCTCAGGGCGATTTCTACCTCTGTAAAAGCTCGCAAAACCACTCGTTGTAAATTCGCTAAGTTCTCACGATCACGGGATTCTCGAAGCTTCTTCTCACCGAGCACTTGCCCGCCAACTAGAATATTCTGGCCAATCGCCGCTCCCAGTGACCACGTCCCTAGACTACTATCTAGGATACTACTGAGTGAATCTGTAGCCGTGCCAAGAGCCCCGGTGAGACTGAGGGAAGGAAAAGGTGCTAGCTTAGCCTCACGCACACGGTGTCCAGTGGCACTGTAGCGACGCTCAGCAGCGATGATATCTGGACGCCGCTGCAGAACACGCGAAGGAATACCGACAGGAGGATGCTTAGGGAGTCGCTGGAGCGCCTTGGCACTGGTCACACGCCCACTTGGGTGGCGACCGACTAAGAGTTCTAACTGCCGCCTAGCCACTTCCACCTCTCCCTTTCGCTGTGCGAGTACGGCAGCTGCTGAGGCGACCTCTGTCTGCGCGAGGCGCAACTGAGAGGCACTTCCTCCTTCCTCACTTAGTGACTGCTCATAACGATCCTCCACCAGTGACTTTGTCTCCTCTCGAATAGAGAGAGCGCGCTCCGCCAGAGACACTTGGCGCTGACTCTCAGCCAGCGCGAAATAGGCCTTACAGACTTGGCCTGCCAGTGAGGCTTGGCTGGCTTTATGATCTAGCGCCAGTGCTTCTGCATCGGCATAAGCCGCGCTCTCACCCGCTCTCACTTGTCCCCAGAGATCAAGCTCCCATGAGGTATTTAGCTGGCTACTGTAGCGAGTCGTTGTCTGTGAGCCCCCAAAGGGAAAGCCGACAAATTGTGTCTTATCCCTATTCCCATTGAGACCTGTACTCAGAAACGGCCGGCGAGAACTCCCCGCGAGATAGGCGCTCTGCTGGGCCTGTATCACACGCTCAGCAGCGGCAACCATCTCTGTGTTCCTGCGCATCGCCTCCTTAACAAGGTTAGAGAGTTTAGGATCTTTAAAACGACTCACCCAAGCACGATCAACCCCTCCACGCCCCTCTTTACTCGCACTCCAACTATCCGGCGCCATATCTGCGACCCTCGCCATGCGTGACTCAGGCAGAGGAGCGACACAGTGAGTCAACAAGCCGCTTAGAAAAATCAATAACACCCAAAAAACACGACCTCTCTCAACACTTCTATAGCCCGTATTCATGGCGTCTCAGGAGATCTCATTCTCGCAGCACAAGCTGAATTGACACCATTGCCCACCAACCGTTCCAGCGGATAGCTCATCGCCGACGCTTTAAGTCCAGCACTACAATAGACGATAAGCTCTGAAAGAAGCTGCTCCAAATCCATCCGCTTCGAGCGCCCTCCTGTCCACTCCTCTAAATGATCACCATGTGTTAGAGTGTGCGCAAACGCCCCAAAACTCATATGCATTCTCCAGGCCATCGTCTCAAACTTCACCTCTGGCAGAGCAATACTGAGCACTTGTGTGAAGCGCTCAATAACCATGCGAAACTGAGGAATCAGTACCTCAGGCAGACCCTTTCCCTCCGCACTCTGGCCATCCACACGCATGCTGTGGCCGATCATCTTTGCAAACAAGCGCTCCTGGATCTGATTGGCAGAAACCACCTCTAATAGCGGCCGCATAAAGGCCTCCATAATACATTCAACCTGAATATCCTCAGGTCGGTTCTTGTCCACCTCTCTTTCCAGTAACTCAAGGCGCCGAGTGTTAATAGGCTCTATGTAGCGCACCATAACTTCTTCTGCTAAGCCCTTCATTGACCCAAAATGATAGCTCACTGCCGAAACATTCACTTTCGCTAGTGAAGTAATCTCGCGCAGTGAAACACGCTCAAATCCACGCTCCGCAAATAGTATCTCCGCCGCAGCAAAAATTCGCTCTTTCGTAGATAGCTCATGTATCCAATCATTTGTAGTCGCTAAATGCTGCGAAACAGGCATCTCCCCCATAGATTCAATCAAGTGATTTAAACAAAGCTACACCCCCCATTCACAATGTCAACTGAGTGAGTAAGAAAGATAGAATCTAAAAGTATTCCTAGCCACTCCCAGGCTAGCTGTAAAAAATAAAACAACCATAACACGGAGTGCCATATCGCCTCCGCACGGAGTTTACGATTTCCCAGTGATTTATGCTATAGTTTGATTCAGCCGTCGCGAAATCTTACAAAAAAATCTCAGCGTGATCATGGGGAAAGGGACTCTGATCGAGAGAAACTCACCACACCCGTGCGGATTCTGACTTCTTGACGAACCTCTTCACTGCCAATCTTCTCTATGAGACTGAGCTTCTCCTCCCCTGCCTCAGAGCTATCGAGGGCTATCGCTGTAATATATTCTGCTAGAGCTCTATCTTTTAGCGCCCCATCCTCCATCTCAAACACCCACTCAGCGAGCTGCTCACTATCCTCACTCACCCACTCAGAAACTATAGCAGGTAAGGTTTCCTGCCAGAGGGACTCATCTTGCGCTCCCAGCCACTGCAAGGTCTGCTCTCTGTTCTGGGGGGCAACCTCAGACACAAGAAAATCAAGCACTGCATCTTCCTCGCCACCTGCGAATAGAGTTTCCTCAAATTCATGGATAGCCACTTCAAACCCTTTCTCATGGACAGATTCCGCAAAACTCAAAGACCTCGCAATATCTTGTATGAATGGCTCCTTTGAGCTCAATGCCACCTTCACTAAGGCCTGCTGATCATAGCGATCATCCAAGAAGACTTCCTCCATAAGTGCTTGAAGATCATAATCACCACCAGAATTTTCCAAGAGACTTTCTAACTGACTAATAGCTAACTTCTCTAAGGAAGGCTCTTGAGCATTATGACCACCAGCCTCTCCTCCGAGCTTTTTACCCATATTCTTTCCAGCTTTCTTGCTCGCAAACACCTCTGAAGTCACGTGGTTTGATTCCATTCTACGAGGAGTAGATGCTCCCTCTAACTTCCCACTCCCTTTAAGGGATTCAACAGACTCGACAGACTCAACAAGTTCGCCTTCATCTCGACCAGGAAATAACTGAATCACACAATAGATAGATAAAGCAGATAGAACAACTAACAAAAAATATATCCTGTACTGACGCATAGACTAAGAAAACAAATAGAATAATTTAAACAACACAAAGTCAAACAAAAACAACACAATCAAAATAAATAGAATATTTGGGAATATAATCCTACCAATACATTCTTACCGTACGATTCATTGTAATTTCTAACAATAATCATTAAGCAAACCTATACATTAATAAAATGAAAACAACCATTGCCATACTACTCGCAGCAACAGCGACCTATAGCACTATAAATGCACAAACCAATCTACTCGAATTAAAGAAACAGGCTATCAAGCGCGCTATTGATTCAAAAGGGAATTCTCGTGGCTTTGCTGGCGCTGTCTACGCGATGGCTAACGGCGTCGAGAGCAACTCAATCGCCGCCTACGGCAGGCGTAGCGACGGCACGCTGGAATTTATCGGTAATTTCGCCACAGGCGGAAAAGGCGGTATCTTTGATGGCGGAGAAGGCCTAGACCCGCTCATCTCAGCCTACGCACTAGAAATCACCCAAGATCGGCGCCACCTTCTCGCCGTGAATGCTGGCAGTAGTACGATTACCGCATTTCGTATCAATCGAGACTTCAGCCTCACAAAAACGGATCAAGCGTTCACCTTTGGTGTAGGGCCCAATAGTATTGCTCTGCGCGGCAGCACCGTGTTTGTCACCAATATTGATGCGGACGGAGAATTCGCAGGAGAGCCTGACCAAGAAGGCAGCCTAGTGAGCTACAAACTCACTCGCAAAGGGCGCCTCATTCCTCTCCACAAGAACTACAGAACACTCGAAAACCGCCCCTCAGCTGTCCGCATCTCACCCAATGGCCGCAACCTGCTCGTCTCCTCCATCAATGCTGGATCTGCTGCCCTAGAGAGTCAGAGTAATGATGAGCTCGTGATGTTTGGTCTACGCTACGGAAAGCTAACAGCTCAGCCCGTCGCCACCGCCACCTCCACAGAAGTGAATAACCCAGAAGGCCGCAATCTCCCATCAGCCATTGGCTTTGAAGTCGTGCGTGAGGGTGGTAGACAGTTCGCTGTGGTTACTGAGGCTCGTGAGTTCCAGCCCAATGGTGCCCCACCAGCCTTCCCAGCGCTGCAGACTGGATCCGTATCCACCTGGGAAATCATTGCTGGCCGTGACCTTGAGCCCGTTAACCTCGACGTCATTCCTGAAAACCGCTCCATTTTTGATGGAGAAAGAACAGCTTGCTGGCTCACTTTTTCTAATGATCAAAGCCTCTTCTGGGTGTCCAATGCTCTCGATGCCTCTCTAAGCACCTATAGCTTTGATGCAGGCAATATCGAAGTTGTGGAGGAAATAGCAGCTCAGGGCATTGGCCCCACCTCCTCTGATCCAGCAGTCGCCTTCGGCGAGACACAAGGCTGGATTGACCTCGATGCCAGTGCAGACGGTAACTTCCTCTACCAACTCTACGGCCTCGAAGGCACAATTGGGGTCTTTGAGGTCAATGAAGATGGCACTCTCACCGAGATTCAGGAAGTCACAGGAGAACTCCCAGAAACGAACACACAAGGTATTATCGCTTTCTAAAGACTATGATAATACCCCCCAATATTCCAACAAACTAACAAGGCTGCAAAGAAATTTGGAGCCTTTTTTCTTTTTAGATAAACCAAATCTAACAATATCGAATCACTCCTCCTTTGACCTTTTGTATTGAATGCCTAATTCATCTAATATATACCCATACTCAGAGATAGTCTCTTCATCCAGTTTTTGATCTTTCAGAGCATATCTCACATTCTCCGAAACACGATCCACTACCCATGGATCAAGTTCTTCATGTTTTGCTAGAAGTCCTATTTGCCCCCTTCCCGCCCAGCGGTATCTTGAACCGAAAATCAGGTGTCCCTCTGGGAAATCACTCTCTTTTTTACCATCGAGAAAAGAAACGACTTCATCAAATTTTTGTTCCCTCATTAGGGCTAGAAGTTCCCTCTTATTGTTCAAAGAGTTCTGAGCATCTAATCCTATAAAAAACCAGATACCAATGGATACCGAACATAAAGCATACACCGCCGATGAAATGCGACTATCACTCATCAGCTGAAGCGTATGCACCTTAACACGCTTACGCTCTAATAAGATGAGATACATGATCAGCGAAGCAACAAATAGCACTAAACTAGCTACTGAGACGAAGTTCGTGGCTGACAATAAAAACTGATCGCTTGGTGAGAGCCGCATCCCGCCCATAATTCCGACAATATTCACGCCTTTAAAATAAGACGCTACCAACATTTCTAAAGAAGCCGGCAGTAAAATAGCGCATACGGCCAATAAAGCTTTCATATTGTAGAGCACGCACAGAACTCGTGACATTAAGTACACACGCCATAGAGAGACGACAATCAGTGTGGCGAAATTGAACTTTGTCGCTGAGAGCACATCCATATAGCTTTCATAAGGGATTCCATAGAGCCAAGCTAGAGGAGCTGTAAGTAAAAAACAGCGCAACCAAGCTTTATACCTTAGCAGCTTAGATCCAATCTCTGGCGCTGTTAGCTTGCACATTTTACAAACAATCCCATGAATTAATGTCGCCGAAAAGAAGGCCATAAAAAATGGCCCTATCAGCCATAGAGGCTCTTCGAGCAATAGGTGGTGATCATAGTTTCTCGCAAGTCCTGCACTCACTATGAATAGACATCCTAGCCAAAATGTTTTTGAAGATGATGCCACCAGCTCTATGCCCTGCTTACTACCTAGAAAAAAACTAGCAAATTCTATCCAGCCTATCCGTTTTCCACTCTTACTTATTTCCATTTCTATCTAACTCTAAATGCTTCGGACTTGTTTGCGGAACTTCTCCACTCTGCGTTTTGTGGAATCAGGAGAATACAACTTCGCCATCAACCCGTGAAACCCTTCTCTTAACTCATGCACACTCATCGAATCAGGCTGAAAATTAATATCAAACAAGGTGCAGCGCTCATGAGCATCTGCGACCAAAATGCGGCCTTCTTCAGATAATGTCCTATGCATCGGAGTCCCTGGAAAGGGAGTTAAATACGTAATCTGGCTATCGTACAGTCCACTACTCTCCACAAAGTCCGCCACCTTCTGAAAGTCCTCAGTGGTCTGACCGTCCAGGCCGAGCACAAAACAGCCATTCACAGCGATACCATGGCTCTGAATCGTCTCTATCGCTTTTCTATAATGCGGCGCCCGTCTAGCTTTCCAATTCGATTTTGTCTCGATTCCCTCCAGACCAGCAGAAATCGGACTCTCCAGCCCTATCAACACCTGTTTACAGCCCGCATCGCGCATGCGTTTGAGTAAATCAGGATCATCTGCTATTGAAATATCACTCTCGGTAAACCAGCGAATAGTTTCTCGCTCCACTGCTTCCATGAGCTTGCGTGCGTGTTTTCTATTCGAGAATGTATTGTCATCGGCGAATTCGATAAAAGGGCGTTTCCTTAGAGACTTAAGAAATCGAATCTCCTCGATCACCTTGTGAACAGGTTTCACCTTAAACTTCGGGCTCAGACGTATCGAGGAGGCACAGAAAGAACACGACAGCGGACAACCCCGCTGAGTCTGGAGCGTGAATCTCGTATAGCGCTCAGGGCGGATTAGCTCATACCTGGGCAGCGGAGCTTCAGATAAATCAAAGGCTCCGTATGCCTCTGCTCGGTAATAGTTCTTCAGCCCATTTTTCTCTAAGTCTGCTAGTAAATCAGAAATCACAGGCTCCCCCTCACCGACGACAATCGCATCACCGTAGGCACTCGCCTCGCGAGGATTAAGCGTCACATGCAGTCCACCTAACACTACTTTTGTACCGATTTCTTGAAATTGCCTCGCTAAGCGATACGCTTCTTTACTGGTCGCAGAGAGAAACGACACAAGAACCACATCAAAGTGCTTGGGCAAATCATCTCTCTCAACATCCCTCACCTCTAGATACTCACAATTGTGCTTCCTAGAAATCATTCCAGCAATTGTCAGTAGCCCAAGCGAAGGCAGCGCTTCTATTTGTTTGGCCCGCGCTGACACCATTGGGAAACTCATCCCGAGATCTAGCAACTCCTCATCACAGACCCGCAGGCCACTCATCGCAATCAAGCCAATATTCACTCTCCAAGTTTACGCCAACAAACATGCTATAAGCAATCAAACTCTTCACAAAGAATCATGTTCACTTCCACAGACTCTTCACTAACAAGAACCAGCATAATACTTATACCAGTTAGTTTTTTGAGTTGGTATTAGTAAACCCTCTCCAAGAAAGAGGGCGAATTATTCAGACATTTGACCTTCTCTGTCTTCACTCTTCCAAAAACACAGCCCTTATAGCTTACCTCTGTTTAATTGCCATTCAGCGCGCGATTCATCCGTCATTAAGTTCTCCAGTATGACTTCATCCAGCACTTTACGGGCTTCCTCTCTGTGACCTGTATTGGCGAGGTACACTCCATGGAATAAAGTAACCTCTGCTTCTACTGCTGGATCATCGAGTGTCTCAAGAACATTCAATGCTCTCTGCATTAGTCCTCTAGCTTGTTCATGATAGAGTGCTGGTTCTTTCTTCTTCCCTAGCGCCAACTCACTGGCTGTGATCGCAAGAAAGCAACTGAGCCGTGCATCATCTATGGGTAAAATATCAAATAGCTCTTCTAAGTCTTGAGGTTGAAACATTCGCTGTTTCATTCCTTGTCGGAAACCACGATGCGAGCTATCCCCTATCAGCTCTTCGGTAATATGCTCATTCCCATAGATGTAAAATATAAAGCCTTTCCGATTATCATCATTGTACTTCCATGACCAGTAGTTGCGCCCTTTTGTGTAACTGTGTGAGAACTGCTTCCAGCCTGCTCTTCTTTTGGCGATATCTGCGTATCGTTTTTGCACATTCTTGGGTAGTGTCGCCAGATATTCTTTAAGAACATCCATACTCCCGTAGCGCGTAGCGTGAAGAAGATGCGCTGATGCAATAATTTGGGTCGAGTAACCCGTCCAGCTCTCAGATTTGCGCTGCTCTAACACCATCGCCAGCACTCGGTGCACCATTTCAATGGATTCATCCAGTACCTCTGTCGGCGGGACTGTCTGGACAAACTGACTCGTGGCCCATACAATCCATGGTGAATATGTCGACAAACGAGAGGCTCTCAGATGGTCTTTATAAACACGCTCTCCAGCCGTTACTAATTTATGCATTAGAGAAGGGTCGCCAAACTGGTAGGCGATACGGGCACCTGCCATCACAGAGTTCATCATACGATGATGTGCTAGCTGCTCTTGCTCAGAGCTATCTCGATCACTTAAGAGGTCGATATTTTTCTGAAACATAGCATCACAATCTGTTTCTGCCGTCAGGTCTATGTATGTTTCTTTAAGAAGAAGGCGAGCTGTTGGCTTATTGTAGAAGATGCCTAAAAGATCAAGGTGCCTCTCATAGGATCCTAGTAATGTGGCATCTACTGTTTTCAGAACAGCATCAATACGGTCTCCTTCTGTGTCTTTTGGCCACCGTGGATTATAAGCATTCGGCAAGCTTGTTAGGATAATCCTTACGTACTGCTCATCGACTGGATCAAGCACTAGCGGCATGAAATTTGGCAATTGCTGATGAAGATCTTTGGTGTAGCGAATACTGCTATAGCTGGAATTATAAAATACAGATTGATAGTCTGGAATGAGCTGAAGCGCTGACTTATATTTGCTACTTTCCACTAAGGCCTTAAAGACAGATAAGTCCCCCTTTAATTCCTCTCTATACGTCTCAATGAACCCGAGCATTCCGTCCTCAGATTGAGTGCGCGCTGTAAGCCTCGCTAATAGAGCGTGTAAATCAGGGTCACTCATAGGGCGGACATTCCCAGATAGCAGCACTTTTTCCACAGAAGGAGCAAAGATCTCATAGAACGGTATGAGCCGCTCATTGTCACTTGTTGGCGTATAGTATAATATTAGACTCAGAGCATAGCGAAAACTATAGTTCTGAACAGATCCGCCATTCTTCAAGTAATCAGAAAGAACTCGGTAAGACAGATCGCGGATAGGCTGGTGATAACCGTTTGTGAGGCGAATTCCCCAGCGCAGCACATACATGACTTCATCTCGATCAAGATCCGTGGATTCCAATAAACTCTCCCAAGCTTTCTGAATGTAGGGAAACTCTGTTTCTTTCTTCCATACATTCAGACCTGATGAGGCCATGAAGTATACATAGGGTAAGTACTGTTTGTGTTCACCAGCCCGCAGAGCATGCTTCCCGGATATGATTTCTATCGCGACTTCTTTTGAGAAAAGTTTTCTTCGACTCGCTTCTACCACTAGAGAGGAAAGATAGTCTTCTCGTCGAGCGACGGGAACTTTATCGAGCTCTGTTAGTAGGAGTGTGTTAATTCCCGCAATAGGATCTTTCTCTAGCTGCTCAAGAATCTTTGATTTTGATTGAGAAAAACTAAAACTCTCTTCCTGAGCCACGCTTGTCGCCACCAACCCTGCACTAAGGAAGAAAATTCTTACCCATAAAACTACAAAAACTTTCATACTCCATTATTACATGAAACATGTATCATACTTCAAGAAGTAAAAGTTAATATTCTATATTATTGATATCCTAATTTTTATGAAAACACCTCTAACATTTAGCGAATCGACATAATTACCCTTTCTATTTATCAGGGAAAATTCACCTAGGCTAGGGGTTGCCTTCTCACTCGAAGTGTGCCAATCTGTCGCACAGAGATGAAACCCGGATTTCTAGATAAACTCATCACTCGCTTAGACCGTGTCTCGCCCAATGAGGTGCAGAGCTTGGTCTCGCGCTTATTTCGTGAGAAGGGGTTTCTAGAAAATGTCTTTGAGGTGCTCACAGAGGGTATTTTCATTGTCGATCCTGAGGGCACGATCACCTTTACCAATCGAAGTGCTCTGAAGTACTTCGGCCTGGAGGACTCGCAGGTTTCGGGTCTTGGCCTTTCTTCCGTGATTCAGGGCTTTGACTGGCAAAAGCTCGCTCATCCTGAGCGCGTGGTGAGTCGAGACATGGAGGTCTTTTATCCTGAGAATCGCTACCTTAATTTCTACCTGGCCCCTATTCGCGGAGAGGTGGATAGTCCCGAGGTCGAGTTACTGGGTTATGTGATGCTGGTGCGCGATATCACAGAGAGTAAGCGCCAGACCGAGGAGACTATTGAGAGTGAGAAGCTCAATGCCCTCACCCTGCTCGCCGCGGGAGTGGCTCATGAGATTGGAAATCCCCTAAACTCTCTGGATATTCACATGCAGCTGATTTCTCGGAAATTAAAGAAACTCCCCAGTGAGGAGACCGAGGGACTCAGAGAGCATATCGAGACCGCTCAGAATGAAATCCGCCGCCTCGACTCGATTCTTAAGCAGTTTCTCAATGCTGTTCGCCCGACTTCCCCGAACAAATCCACTCACAGGCTCGATGATATTCTCCAGCGCACTCTCAAGCTCATCGAGGTGGAGCTGGAGGAGCGCCAGGTCCAGGTCTCTCTGGATCTCTCCCCTAATCAGCCTCTGCTAGCTCTGGATGATGACCAGATTCACCAGGCTCTCTATAACTTACTGCGCAATGCGGCTCAAGCCCTCCCTGCATCTGGCGGCCAGCTCAATATTCGTAGTGATTTCAATGACTATGAGGTGACTCTAGCCATTCGCGATAATGGCTCAGGCATTTCCCCTGAGATGATGGGAACTCTCTTTGAGCCCTACCACACGACGAAAAAACAAGGCTCAGGCCTTGGGCTACTGGTGGTACGGCGCATCATTCGTGAACATGGCGGCGAAATCGAAATCGATAGTGAAGAGGAACTGGGTACGACAGTGAAGATCCACCTCCCACGCGTAGAGAAGCATGTTCGTATGCTTGAGCAGAGAGATGAGCACTCCGTCATCGATGTAGAAGAGACCTCATGAGAGAACCTACCTTACTCATCGTCGATGACGAAAAGCCGACCAGAGACGGTCTCCGCATGGCACTTGAGGATGAGTTTGACTGTTACGTGGCCTCTGATATTCGCGAGGCGCTCAATATCCTAAAGTCCGATCAAATCGACTTATTACTCACGGATCTCCGTATGGCGGGTGATAGTGGCATGGATCTACTCGATCAGGCTCTGGCTCTCAAGTCTCCTCCCTTAGCGATCATGATGACGGCCTATGGTTCAGTGGATACGGCTGTGGAGGCGATGCGCCGAGGAGCCTGGGACTTCATTACTAAGCCGCTCAATCTCGATGAAGTCGAACTTCTCCTTAAGCGAGCCCTCAGAACACGCTCGCTTGAGAAGACCAATCAACTACTGGAGAAAGAAAATCAGACCCTCCGAGTCCAATCTGGTCAGACTCCCCGCGGTCTCGACCGCCTGATAGGGAATTCTTCCGCAATGCAGGCACTGCGCTCCCATATCAAACAAATTGCGGCAACAAAATCCACTGTCCTTATTGAAGGAGAATCTGGCACAGGGAAAGAACTGATCGCTCAGGCGATTCACACTCTCAGTGGGCGTCCTGCTGAGAAACTAGTGACAGTGAACTGTGCCGCGCTCTCTGCCCAGCTGCTTGAGAGCGAGTTATTTGGCCATGAAAAGGGGGCTTTCACGGGTGCCACTCAGCGCAGGCTCGGCCGCTTCGAGCAGGCTCATGGGGGCACTCTCTTCTTAGATGAGATTGGGGAGATTGACGCAGCCACTCAGGTGAAATTACTCCGTGCTCTCTCTGAGCGCCGTATCGAGCGTGTTGGCTCAAACACTCCTATCGATGTTGATGTGCGCGTGGTTGCCGCGACCAATAAACAACTCCGAAAGCTCGTGGATGCGGGTGCATTTCGTGAAGATCTCTATTTCCGCCTCAATGTCCTTAAGCTAGAGACGACTCCTCTGCGCGCTCGCCCAGAAGATCTCGCTCTGCTCTGCCATGCATTTTTAGAAGAATTTGCCACTGAGAACCAACGGGATTTAAAACCTCTCACAGAGCAAGCATTCGCCCTCCTCCAGCACTATCCTTGGCCGGGAAATGTCCGCGAGCTCAGAACAGCTATTGAGCATGGTGTGGTGATGAGTAATGCCAAAAGCATCCACGCAGAGCACCTACCTAGATTCTTATCTAGAAAAGATTCCAGCGTTCAGCAAAGCCCTGAGAAAGAAGAAACTGAGCCTATCGAAGCTTTCGAGGCGAAAACCCTTGAACCGAGTCTGAATTTCAACTTGCATCAACTTGAACAAAACGCCATTCAAAGAGCCCTACTGCACTGCAAGGACAATAGGACAGAAGCGGCTAAGTTACTCGGTATCAGCCGACGCACCTTACAGAGAAAACTCAAAGACCTCCTTTAAATGACCCATCACCACCATTCAAGCTCATGATCAACGCCGAAAGCTCTTCTGGAACTCTCATGAAACGCCTCATCTTCCTCTCGACGATGTTTGCTCTGGCGTTTATTTACCTCTTTGTCTCCTTCCAGGGACTGACCTCTCCAGAGGGTATGGATCAAGCACAAATTGGCCGAGAAATCGCGCGCGGTAATGGCATCACGACTAAGTTTATCCGCCCCACAGCCATTGCCCAGCTCCAGCGAGAAGGTAAACCCATTAATATCAACGCCTTCCGTGACACCTTCCACGCCCCTCTCAACCCACTGGTATACTCAGCTGTGCTTAAGCTCACGGGAGCGGCGAACCCGAAGAACTTCCGCATGCTCAACAAAAACGAAGTGGTCTATAAGCTCGACCGCGTCATTGCGTGTACGTGTTTGCTTTTTTTCATCATCACTATTGGAATTAACTTTGCCCTGATTGCCCGGATTTTTGACCAGACCATTGCTGCCACGGTCTCGGTCTTACTCCTCGTCAGTGATCTGCTCTGGCAATTTAGTATGAGTGGTATGCCTCAGATGCTGATGGCAGCTCTCTTCTCAGCAGCTATGTACACCTGCTGGCGCGGCATCGAAAATCAAGAAGCTGGCCGCTCACCAGTCATTCCCGCCGTACTCTCTGGGGTGTTCTTTGGCCTCCTCGCCCTCACCCACTGGATCACACTCTGGCCTTTCATCGGCTACTTGATCTTTAGTGCATTTTACTTCCGTCCACGCGGAGTCGTCTCTGTGGCTCTTGTCTTCATTGTGGGGATCTTCATCGCTTTCCCCCTACTTTATTACTCAAAGACCACAGGATCATTTGGTGGCACAGCGTTCTATGCTCTGCACAGTGGTATGCGCGGGGACACTGACTTCATCTACCGCAGTATGGATAAGCCCAATATCTTTCTGGGGCAGTTTGTGGTCAATATGGCGACGGCCACCATCAAGCAGTTCTCTGGCGTCCATGTATTCCTCGGCAGTGTGCTCATCGCACCCGCTTTTTTCCTAGCACTCATTCACCCCTTTAAGCGCACAAGCATCGCGATCTTTCGCTGGACTATCGCCCTCATGTGGTTCTTTGCCGCTATCGGTATGAGTATCTATGGTGTGAGCCAAGATTCCCCTATTCATCCTAGCCAGATTCATATGCTCTTTACCCCCCTCGCCATGGCCTATGGACTCGCGATGATCTCTATCTTGTGGGCACGACTTCCAGTGTCTCAGCACAAGGGTTTCATCGGTAATTTGCACTATATTTTCATCGCCGCTCTCTCTGCCATCCCTCTGATTCTCACCCTGATCCCAAAGATCAAGTTAGCATTCTTTGTCTCAGGCGCTGGTTTCTCAACCATTCCTTTTTACAATCCTAATGCTCTTAATAGCCGCCTCAATGGCTGGACAGAAGATGATGCCATCATTGCTTCTGACCAACCCTGGGCGGTAGCTTGGTATGCTGACCGCGCCTCTATCTGGCTACCCAAGTCCATGGAAGAATTTAAGGAAATCGAGACCATAGCTGACGAAACTGGCAACCCTATCGAAGGGGTTCTCATGTCACCTTATTCTTATGGTCAGGGTGACGTCGCTGAGGTCTCCCAAAATTACGGTGACTTCTTCCCACTAGCCTACAGCTTCTGGACAAGAACAGCGACAGATAGTTTCTTTGTCTACCCACCAAAGAAGACCTTCGGCCAATTCCGCACCACATACAGCCACCCACTAAACCTAGTCGAATCTCCTGACAATTACTTGTTAGCCACCATGATTTATTATTCTCGTTCTGCACCATCCACAGAATCACAATAGAGCGACCACTCACTGAACATGCCCAAAAAATCATCGAATACTTTTGAAGAATCTCTCAAAAAGCTTGAGGACATCATCGACCAAATGGAGTCTGACCAACTTCCACTCGAAGAACTGATTGCCAAATACGAAGAAGGAAACACCCTGCGCAAACAATGCGAAGAACTCCTCCTTTCTGCAAAAAAACGTCTAGAAACACTCAAAGACTCCACTCCAGCCAGCTCGACTACAGCCACTGACACTGATGATGAAATCCGACTCTTTTAACGATCTCCCCGAGCTACTTGCCAGCATCCACGGGCCAGATGATGTCAAAGCCATTTCATCCTCTAAGCTCCCCCAACTCGCCCAAGAAATTAGAGATGTACTGATCTCGCGCCTCGCTGTCACCGGCGGGCACCTTGGGCCAAATCTAGGAGTGGTGGAGCTCTCCATTGCTCTTCATCGGGTGTTTCATTCTCCCACCGATAAATTCACCTTCGATGTCTCTCACCAAGGCTATGTGCACAAGATGCTCACTGGTCGCGCGAAGGACATTCACACCATCCGCACCTACCAAGGACTCAATGGTTTCTTACTACGCAGTGAGTCTGAGCATGACTGTTATGGCGCCGGGCACGCAGGCACGGCTGTTTCTGCCGCACTAGGCATGGCCTCTGCTCGCGACCTTCGTGAAGAAGACTCCCATGTTGTCGCTGTGGCTGGAGATGCTGCCTTCACATGTGGCCCCACGCTGGAAGCTCTCAATAATATTGCAGAGACTACAAAGAAATTCATCGTCGTCCTCAATGACAATGAATGGTCCATTGACAAGAATGTCGGCGCCCTAGCCAAACATTTTAATAGCCTACAAACCCACCCAACCTACTCCTCAGTACGTGCCACAGCCGCTGACTTCGTGGAAAAATTAGCAGGCTCAGGCGCTCGCAAGCTCGCTCACAAGGTTGAGCGTGGTGCCAAAAATCTCATTCTTCCCAATGTGCTCTTTGAGAAATTCGGCCTCAGATACTTTGGCCCTATTGACGGACACGATGTTGAGCTCCTAACAAGCACATTCCAGTACCTGAAGGAGCAAGACGAACCAGTGATTCTGCACATCATCACAGAGAAAGGAAAAGGTTATAAACCGGCTCTTGATAACCCTGGGAAATTCCACGGCCTAGGAGCCTACAAGATTGATGACGGCTCGACTCAAAAGGCAACCAGTCCCACCTACTCCGAGATCTTTGGTAGAACGCTAACAGACTTCGCGAAAGAGGATAAAGCCATCACAGCTATCACAGCCGCCATGCCGGGAGGCACAAAGCTAGATATCTTCAAAGAAGAGCTTCCGACACACTACTTTGATGTCGGCATTGCCGAGGAGCACGCCGCGCTCTTCGCCTGTGGTCACGCCACTCAAGGACTAAAGCCCTTCTTGGCCATCTACTCGACCTTCATGCAGCGAGCTTATGACATGATCATTCATGATATCGCTCTGCAAAAACTCCCTGTGCGACTCTGCATGGATAGAGCTGGCCTCAGTGGTGATGATGGCCCCACTCACCACGGGTTATTTGACATTGGCTATCTACGCCACATACCAGATCTCATCCACATGCAGCCAAAGGATGAAGACGAATTTGTCGACATGCTCTGGACAATGGCGAACTACAATGAAGGCCCCTCAGCCATCCGCTACCCCAGAGGAGCGGGCACAGGAGCAACTCCTAAGGCGAAGCCTCAAAAACTCACCATTGGAGAAGCAGAAGTCCTCTCTGAGGGTCAGGATGTCTGCCTCATTGGTCTCGGTCACCTCTTTGAAATGGCAGAAGAAACCAAACAGCAACTCGAGGCTCAGGGCTACTCTGTGACTCTAATTAACCCTCGCTGGATCAAGCCCCTCGATGCTACAACGATTCTTCGATACGCCCAGCAGGCCAAAGTCGTCTGCACCTTTGAAGACCATGTGCTCATGAATGGATTTGGCGCGAGTATTATTGAACTCCTCCACGACAACCAGCTTAACCGCCCCGTGGAGCGCATCGGCTGGCCAGATGCCTTTATTGAACACGGCAAGGTACCAAAGCTCAGAGAAATCCACGGACTAACAACAGAGGAAGCTGTACGAAAAATCACGGCACACCTCTAATGTCTTTAAAAACTAATAAATTGATGTAATCACTAAGAGCCACAAGCCGCCCACGTGCCCTGCGGTTTATCAATTTCTATGCCAATCAAACATTTTGTTCGATATGAAAAGTGAGCTACGATCTGGCAAATTCATTGGCTACTTATTTGCGATACCGTGCTCTATCGTCGTGTTTATTTTCATTCGGCTAGCCACAGGGCAGTGGACGTTGATTTTTCCAGCTATCCCTTTTGTCCTCGGAGCGTATGTGGGCGTCAGCCTCATTCTTAGCCCAAAAACTTTAGTTTGTTTAAATGGCAACTATTTAGAACTCTATTCTGGTAGCCTGTTAGCCAATAAAAAGCAGATCAAAGTTCCAGTAAACGAAATCGAAGATTATGATGTAAAATCGATCACAGACGGAGAAGGTTCTACGTCGATTCTTTTTCTCTATTTGCGCTCAGAAATCAGTCTTTCCCACAAAGCTCAGCGTTGGATCAACTCAAACGTTCCAAAGGCAACTAGAGAGAACGCCACAAACACAACATTACTCTGGAACCTTAGCTGGCCTGAGGGAGGCATCGAGGGTGCCAGAAATAAAATGACAGAACTAATAGGGCGCGCCAACTAATCCTCAAACTACTCCGATTTATAGCTAAATTCTCGCTAGAATGTCGTATTTTGCACTCACGTTTTCTACGACTACAGGAAAAAAATCTGTTCGTCTACCGAATCATCGCCTCCCTTCACGTTCTCACATCAGCTGAGCTCCTGCCTCCGCTAGTGGACTACGCTCGCCGCGGCTTAGTGAGACGTGTGCTGTAAATGGCTGCCCTTTGAGACGATTTCTAGTGTAGACGAGTCCATTACTGCGGCTATCCACATAGGGGTTATCAATCTGTGCGGGATCACCCACGAGGATCAGCTTAGAGCCTCTCGACATGCGGGTCACGACAGTTTTCGCCTCCAGTGGTGTGAGTTGCTGAGCCTCATCTAACACAAAGAAGCGATTCGGTATAGAGCGCCCTCGAATATAGCAGAGCGCCTCTATTTCAATCACTCCCTGCTCAACAAGGGCTTCGTAGGGCTTTGTTGGCACTTCCTCTGAGTGCTGCTTTCCTTGCTTCCGACGAGGCCCCTGCTGGTGACTTGGCTGCATCAGTAGCTCAAGAGCATCATAAATCGGCTGTAACCAGGGTCTCATCTTGTCATCCAGATCTCCGGGCAAAAAGCCGAGCTGATCTCCCATGGCCACTACTGGTCGACTAATGGTAATGCCATTATACTTGCGGTTAAACACTTCATTGAGCCCAGCAGCTACTGCCACTAGAGTCTTGCCCGTACCCGCCTGCCCATAGCATGTGACGAGTGAAATATCGGGATTAAGCAGTGCATCGATCAAGCATTTTTGCCCAAGATTAAGAGGTTTCAGATGATGTCCATCTGGAATTCTTAGCACGTCTGGAATCTGTAAGCGCACAAAGGTACCATCTCCATCGAGTCGGGCTGGCATAGTTTGTTTCTCACCAGCTTCTAATAAGACGTATTGATTGAGAACAATGCCAACACGCCGCTCATGCTCTAACATAAGCTCACCACTACTTGCAAAACGCTGGAGTTCACTCGCACTCACTTCTACTCGCTGCATGTCATAGTGACTCACCTCACTCACATCCACCTTGTCATTGAGATAATCTTCACAATCAATGGAGACAGCACGTGCCTTTAGCTGCATATTGATGTCCTTGGTCACCAAAAACACCGGGGAATCATTATGCTCTTTGATGAGTAAGGTACACGCAAGTATCCTGTGATC
The DNA here is from genome assembly GCA_937928735.1 of uncultured Verrucomicrobiales bacterium. GTDB lineage: Bacteria > Verrucomicrobiota > Verrucomicrobiia > Verrucomicrobiales > Akkermansiaceae > Rubritalea. Next base: position 56,088 of record CALFVF010000013.1, read on the forward strand.
CACCCGCTCTCTATCGGGAAACACCCTTAAGAACTGCCGCAGCACCTTTGAATTCTCTTCGCAGAATTTCGGATCATAAATCACCAGTCGTAAGGAACCTCCCCCCTCAGTGGCTATTCCCTGAGTGACACCTCGCTCACTCGTCTGGAATAACTCAGCAAGCATTCTATGTACCTTTCGTGCATTAGCACCTCGCTCAGACTGCTCGTTCTTAAAGCGGTCGAGCTCGGCGAGCACATCAACTGGAATGCACACGTGGTTATCTTCAAAGCGATTCAGACATCCTGGATCATGCAGTAGGACATTGGTATCTAGTACAAAGTTTTTACCCTCAGAACTTGGAGAACGAAGCCCAAAATCTTGCACTCTCTCTCGCTTCAAAACATGTTCTTTGCGATCATTTTTCTCATTCCGCTCAGAATGTTGGGTCATGCTACTTAGTGTGGTTTTTGCCGGCATTGTGCTCTGGTATTTTCCTCGGCGTATTACGATTCAAACTATCTTGATGCTGCGCCGTACAAACACCGTGACAGGCAGGTGAACATTCACCAATGACCATGAAAACATTATTCAAGATACCTAAACTAACCACGATACAGGTTCCAAATCAACACGTTTTTCATACTGAAGAACTCCTTTAGAAACCTCCTTGTTCTCATCTCAGACGCATCCAGTAGGATAAAGATTCATTCACCAGACTCTCCACTCACCCTGACTCAGTGTCAACGTGATCATTATTTCAAAATAAGAGCTTAATTGAAACTCTGAATATCAACCACTTAGCCGAATTTTAATTTTTTATCTCATTTTTGCAACAAAATGACTTGCGCTGAGAGCGCGAATAGAGATACTCGCGCCGCGCCAAGGTTCACACTGAGGCCAAACCATGGAAGGCCGGATTAGCTCAGTTGGTAGAGCAGTTGATTTGTAATCATCAGGTCGTCAGTTCGAGTCTGACATCCGGCTCCATCCATGATTCACATTATGCACCCTTAGCTCAATTGGATAGAGCGTCTGACTACGAATCAGAAGGTTAGGGGTTCGACTCCCTTAGGGTGTATTTTGTGACTCTCAGTCAGGTGTTCTTCTTTGGGGCTAAGTTGGAGTTTTGAGGGTCTCAGCCAAAGATTGGGTTATGAGGTATGTTGTTTCTTTTCTAATGAATAGTTACCCGCATTGAGCGATGACTCTGAGGCGGTAGTTACTGAAGTTTTTAAATCCATAGGCGCGCCTCTGGATGAGTTTTATTTTGGGTCTTGGCCTCTTTTGCACCCTTCATTCTTTTGGTTTTTCTCTTCGCTTTCGTTTGTACAGCTATGAACTCTCCAGTCATAAAACCTCCCTTGTCCCACTCAGAGAACGAAAAGAACCAATACCACAGAAACTATCTCATTAGAGCTCCCCTAATCCATTGAGAAGATTCATTCACTCGCAGTGACTTACCCACCTATCCCACTCAAACATCTTCATCAGTGCTCTATAACTCTATTTTTTCTGCCAAATTCTTCTATTTCTATGAACGTTTCCGCAACACCGCTGTCTTAGACTATTGAATGCAACGCATAACAAGCATTCTGGAAGGACAATTTTCCAATGCTAGAAATGGGGTGGAATCCAAATAAAACTCTAGCGCACTACTAGTCGAAATAAACACCCTCTGAGTTCTCTATGAGTTCAGAGGGTGTTTCACTTTTGCACCCAATCAATTGCCCCGTGTCGCTCTAATCCACTACGAAAGGAGTCGTGAGCGCGACCTTCATCGACATGCTAGAAAATTAGCATTGTAAATTCACCCAAAGCTCTTATCTTATTTACGAACTTATGCCACAGAGCAAACCAACCAAATCTACACAAAAGACTGCCACAAAACGCAGACAGCCTCGTAGTAAAGCCAAGAAACAACAACAGGTAAAAACAACAACACCTCCTCCTCTCCTAAGGGCCTTTCTCTGGGTTTTCTTTTTTCCTTTTCTCTGTATCAGCACCCTCACAACCCGCTGGCCAGCCTGGCTCAAATGGCCAACTCGCCTCGGTGGATTCATCGCCACCCTTGCTATATTCGCCTTTCTGGCGGTCGCCACATCCTACTACCTACGTGCTCTCAGCTATGATATGGACAAAATATCCGAAATGCCCGCACGCTCCATTGTCTATGCCAAAGACGGGAAAACTGAACTCGGTAAGGTCCACGGTGATAATCGCCTCGTGGTCCCACTCGAAGAGATTTCCACCTACTTCCCCCAAGCTCTCGTCGCCAGAGAGGACGCTCGATTTTACAGTCACTATGGTGTGGATATGCGTGGTATTGCCCGTATCATTTATCGCGCCATCCTCGAGGGAAAAAGAGAAGGAGCATCCACGCTCTCCATGCAGCTTGCGCGTAATACCTTCCCTTTAGGAGGGAAAACAATCGACCGTAAGCTCCTCGAAATCGCCGTAGCACTCAGAATCGAGGCAGCCTACAAGAAAGATGAGATTATGGAGCACTACGTGAACCGTATTTTCTGGGGACACTCTATACTCGGTATCCAGGCGGCCTCAGTCACTTATTTTGAAAAACCAGCGAGCGAACTCACTCTCGGAGAATCAGCCATGCTCGCAGGCATCATCCGAGGCCCTAATACATTCTCTCCCTTCCGCAGCATCGAAAAGGCCAAGCAAGAGCGTGATGTCACCCTCGGCCGCATGGTACACTACGGTTTTATTACACAGGCCCAAAAGGATATCGCCTCCAACGAAAACCCTCATATCCGCCCACTACACAGGCGCTCTAGCAGCCATTCCTACGCCATGGATGCTGTTCGTAAAGAACTCAACCGCATCCTCGAAGACCATAATATCCAGTACGGAGGACTACAAATCTTCACCACAATTGACTCTCATTTACAAACCAAAGCGGAAGAGTCACTCGATCGTCACCTGCGCTCTATCGAGCGCACCCCCGGCTACGCCCATCCTACAAGAACAAGCTACAGCGCCAAAGACCCCGAGACACGAGAAGACCCCAACTACCTTCAAGGGGCCGTTGTCTGTATCGAAAACCGTACAGGGGCGGTTCTCTCTGTAGTAGGGGGCAGAAATGCGAATGAATCACGCTTCAATCGCGCCCTCCACGCCCAACGCCAAATTGGCTCGATCTTTAAGCCCTTCGTCTACCTCTCAGCATTTGATCAAGGTATGCAACCAGGCCAGTGGATCAGTGATGCCAGAATACGGCCCGGAGAAATCACAGGAGCTCCAAAAAACTGGTCACCGAACAACTCAACTGGCTCCTACAAGAGAACCGTTATGGTCAGAGATGCGCTCTCGCAATCACGCAATACATCCTCTGTTCGAGTCGGTAATCAAGCCGGCCTCACAAACGTCCGCCAGCTCGCCTCTAAAGTTGGCTTCAAAGATAAAGTGCCAGCCTCCCCCTCAGCCTACCTTGGATCCTTTGGGGCCTCCCCATGGGACATTGCCGCCGCCTACACCATTTTCCCCAATGGAGGCATCAAATACCGCCCCTACCTCATCGAGCGCATACTCGACCGTGAAGGAAACACAGTTTACCCAGGAGCTGGTCAGCTCCCCTATGTCGCCGCATCTCCAGGAGCCACCTGGAATGTCAGCAATACACTTAATGAAGTCGTCGAATCAGGTACCGCAAAAACCCTCTCTAGCCAGCACGGATTTAGCTTCGACGCTGGGGGGAAAACAGGCACGACCAATGACTACCACGATGCATGGTTCGCAGGGTACACAAGCTCAGTCACCTGTGCCGTCTGGGTTGGCCTTGATACACCAAAAAAAATTATAGAACGAGGCTATGGATCCCGCCTAGCCATGCCTATCTGGGCCTCCGTGATGAAATACGCGAGTGAAAAGCACTACCCCGCAAAGTCACTCCGCCCAAAATTCCCCTTCCAGAGCACAGAACTCTGCCGAATCACCTCTCAACACGCCACAGCTGGCTGTCGAGCAGCAGGATGCGCCTACAAAGCCAGTATTCCTACGGATGAAAACCCACCCTACAGCTGCGACCTCCACCCCGTGAAAGCACAGCCTATCCCCTCAACAAGCCCCCCAAAAGCCATCCCCGTGCAATAGTCTCCCAGCACCAACCCCATAAAAATCACCCTAACCCACAATACCCCACTTCATCAAAAGACTTATCCCAGCGATGCTCCAAAAAGTACTGCCCGAAACACTGCGAACACTCTTTGTTATCAGCTACCGTATAGGATTAGCCGCTCTACTAGTCTTCACAATCATCGCCGCATTCTACTATAATTTGTCCCTTCAGTATGATCTCTCAAAGATCTCTGAATCACCAAAGAGCACCGTACTGCTGGACTGTCACGGGCTAGAAATCACAACACTCGGAGAAGGAGCCAATAAGCCAGTCCAATCAAAAGACCTCCCCCAGCACCTCATAAACGCACTACTAGCCCGCGAAGATGCACAATTCTACTCACACCACGGCATCCACTTCAAAGGCCTAGCCAGAGCCACACTCCGAAATCTCAAAGATAGATCCTTCACCCAGGGAGCGTCCACTCTGAGCATGCAGCTCACCAGAAATTGTTTCCAACTGCGCGAAAAATCACTCCACAGAAAATGCCTAGAAATCGCCCTCACCCTACGCCTTGAAACACAATACACAAAAGAGCAAATACTAACAAACTACCTTAATCGGATTTACTTTGGATCTGGCTACTACGGAGTAGAACAAGCCGCCCAAGGCTACTTCTCTAAAACCACAAAGGAACTTAATCTAGCAGAATCAGCACTACTCGCAGGCATCATTCGAGGCCCACATATCTTTTCCCCAAAAAACAATAAAGATGCAGCCCTACAACAAAGAGATCAAACCCTAACAAGAATGCTACGCACAGGCCAAATCACAGCCTCACAAAAACAACAAGCCAGCCAAACCTCCATCCAAATCAACACCGAACAACCTAACAATAATCATTCCTACGCCACCTCAGCTATCCAGCGTCACCTCCAAGTGATCATAGATCAGCAAGACATACGCGCAGACGGTCTCAAAGTCCACACCACAATAGACCTCAAAAAAAACACCCAGCTCCAAAACACCCTTCAAAACATATCTAGCAAAAACTCACACCCTTCCCAACCTCTCCAAACAGCAGCTCTCACTATAGAGCACCACACAGGGGCTATTCGCAGCCTCATAGGAGGTAGTGACTACACAAAAAGCACCTACAACAGAGCCCTAGATTCCAAGCGTGATCTAGGCCCCATACTCTCCCCCCTCATTAATCTAGCAGCACTAGAGAGAAACCGCGCACCCATAGTAAACCAACCAATACTCACGGGACGGCTCATTGGCCCCACAGAAACCATACGCATTCTTAAGCGAACAGGACTCAAAGGCCCCTTCCAAACCACCGAAGACCTCTTTCGGGGAGGAGCCGCAGCCACTCCACTAGAACTCGCCACAGCCTACAGCACAATAGCCGCAGAAGGAAAACGCCCACACACCTACCTCATTGAGAAAGTAACACTCGAAGACGGAACCGTCCTCTTCGAGAACTCCCCCAGCCCAAGCACTGCGGTAGAAGTAGCCAATGCCAAACAAGCACTCAGCTCCCTCAAATACCACGCCACCACAAAGAGCCACCACCACGCCGCACCAACACACTCGAAACGAGACTACTGGGACATTAAACTCACCTCAGACACCACCACAGTACTCTGGTTCGGCTATGACAAACCAAAAGCAATTAATCACCGAGAGATTCAACTTTCTATTGATACAACTGTGTATTAGAGAGCTACTACATGATTAAAAATAATCCCAACTAAGCTAAATTTATTGACTTTGTTTACTCCTATTAAGGATGACTATTTGCAATTTGACTGATTCACCAAACTAAAATTCAGCCAAGATTATACAGAAACTATTAACTTTAAGTTCCTGTATTTAAGTTCCTGATATTGCTGCCTCTTCTTCTACCTCTTTCGGTTTAGGAATAGTTGGATGATTGATAACAAACCTTGTTAATCTGTAAGGAGGTCCCTTCTTTATTTCTTTATGCTGTGGCATCATCATCTGAATTAACAGTCGTTCTTCATATAAAATGACACGCGTAAAATTAATCACTGACTTACCATTATTAGTGCTTACTCTATACAGTACCCTTTTTCCTGTTGGCAAACCTTCAAATGTGTGTGTTTTGCCTGCATCAATAGTTACTTTTTGATCGTGTAGTTCGACCGTAGCTTTGGTACGCGTCAAGTTTTTAAACACAAAGTTCTTACCAACATACTTCTCAGTGGAAAAGTTATAATGAATAACACGCGGTTTCTCAGACCAGTACGTAGGTGCCTCCCCTCGAGGTATCAGTAATAACAAATTATCCGTATCTGGCTCTAACGATGGTATTTGTACATAGGTATCTTCCTCCCCATTTTTTTTCAAAGGTATAGATCTATTGGCTAATATATCCTGTCCACCTCCGACCCCGTTAAAACCAATAGGTATAGAATCTGGAGACAAGCCTTTCTCTTGCTGCTCTTTAGTCAAAGGCATTTGTAAAGATGGAGGAGGCAGCGTATCTTTCTTAGGCGTCTGTATTATCGCGGCACCTCTGTACCTATCAGCAACACTCTCCCCATTACTATCAAATTCCCCTAGTTTATCAACAAGTGCCTTTACTTGATCCTCAGTCGCCACCTTGAACTCTGTTTGAGGCTTAAAGGCATAGGCCATTAAAGAGACCCTTGCCATAGGAGGTTTTTCTTCTTCCTCTGTAGCCTCTTGAGCATAGCACAAAGTTTGCACCAGAACACTCAGCATAATTATTGGTTTTTGAAATACTCTTTTTTTCATCATTTATAAAGTTCCTTTATGCATCTGGACCAGTAAGCCAACGTGTCGTCTTAACTACAAATTTGCGTCCAAACTTGCGATTTATTTCATTTAAATCTCCTGTAATGAGTTCACCATTGGCATAATTTACAAGTAGAGCTGCATCAGCAGGCTGATTCTCATTATCTACATACTCTGGCGTTCTAACAATAACAGCTTCCAGATAGGCTCTCGCCCTCACAACACCATTTTCAATAGAATCTCCATACGTACGAATAACAAAACTTTCTCCGCGCACAGACAAACTAGGTGCAATAGAGCTTAATATATCACTCTGCATAAGAAACCCTGGAAAACCAAATGCTCTTGAACTTGCTAAGCTCGTTTGGTCTACATCTCTATTGTTTGTAAAACTATTATTATCTGGGTGGTTCGCATCTGTTGGATCAACCCCAACGACACCCAATTCATTCTCTAAACCGTTATTTAGCTGAGCTTTCTCAATAGCACTATCGACAGCACCTAGCCTTGAATGAGGGTTAGTTCCATCATCTAGGCGTCTATTTATAAAGTCAGCAAGTGATAGGAAGGGTCCTCTTTCTTTCACTTCTTCTACAATAAATTGTGCCAAAACATCAATTTCTTGATCAGTAATTAATCGACTTGAGTTCCAACCCGTACCACTTAGTAAACTCGCCTCTCCCGCTAAAGTTGTGCGAGGTTTGTAAAATCTTGAGTACTTACCGATACCTTGTCCAACTGAAGTATTGTCTGATAACTCTACAGCAAATTGTTTATTACTACCTAGGAATGACCTCCATGCATTAACGGAAGTAGAATTCACGTTAAACTGACCTTCTACTTTAATCACTTCTGCAGCGTTCCAAAACGCCCATTCCAATCCCTGTCTTCCAGCATTCAACTGTCTCTCGACTTCTTCAGCTTTAGTTTCGGAGTCAGTATTAAAAACATGACGTTGGTTTAGTGAAGGAGCAGTAGTATTCCATACAAAGCTAGAGGAACCCTGTCCGCGAGTAGGGATTCCAGAAACAAAAAACTGATCCCATAAGTTTTGATTCGTTTCATATGCTATATCAAAATAAGGAATTTCTTCTGTAGCTGGTCTTCTTCGACCATCTGCACTCGTAAATGTCATATCGCTTCCAGAAGCATCTTTGGAGTATATGTGTGAATAAGCAGAAACAAATGATATTCTGTCTTCATTAAAACCTTTACTTGGCATGACATTAGCTGGTCCAACTGAACCTGATCCAGTATTACCATTACCCAAAACGTTTGCTAAAAACCTCTCAGCATTTGCAGCTGAAGTACTAGCCCATCCTGCTACGGCAGTATTGTTTCTAGGAGAATGAATATCTGCTTTCGAGTTTCCTATGATGTAAGATGGGTGATGTGATCTTTGGCTTAATGGAGCATGTCTAAAGTCTGCTAAAGAAAGAACCCCTACTTCTGGGTCCGGAATGTCAAACAACACGACATCTCCCCTAGAACCAGGATCCCCAGCCGCAACAAATGGATTCTTTGATTCTAGTCCATTCACACTTGATAACTGTGGTGTCTGAACACCTGAATCAAAGGGATTGATTGGAGATACCTGTAGGGCCCAAGCTCCGTTCGTACGCAGATAAGCGGCACTAGAGGCTCGACCAGCTCCTTGGTTGAAACGCACTCCCGCCCCAAAGTTTGTATTGATAGTTCCAGAAGGACTTGAAGGTGATCTAGCGATCATTCCAGCACGTAGATTCCAGTCAGCTATAGGGGCACTGTTAAAAGCCTTATAAACTGGCGACGCAGGTGAATCTGGACTAGACCAAAGGACACTGCGGAATGGTGTCGAACCCCGTCCTTCATTTACACTTTCATCCAGCCAAAGCATTTTAGTACCAATCACCTGACTCACAGGTGTTCTAAGGTTATCGATATCCAAAGTTTCAAACTGCCTAAAACTGTTATTTGCAATACCTACTGTGGAACTAGAGCCAGCAGTAAATGCATCCCTTGTCACCGCTGTTCCTACTATTCCCCCGTTACCATGTAGCATGACTTGTAACGTAGGGAAGTTCGTAGACGCTGATCTAGATGTAGTTCCAACAATAGTATCAACAGAAGCGGAACTCGATCCATTTATTCCTTTGAGCATAAAAGGAAAGTTTTCGTCTGAGGTGCCGTTAATTGTAACCTCGAGAGCCTCATTAAAATTGAAGTTTGTAAGTGCCGCAAGGTAAGTATAAGGAACAAAAAGCGAAGTAGCTCTGTTTTGACCGAAACCAGAAGTTACCCAGTTATCTGTTCTCGCCTGGTTTCTAGTAAGTAGAGAATTTCCATTATTCCTACTATTGCCCAGTCTATCTCGTTGTGCGTATTCTGGACTTGTATTTCGGCGCGTATCATAACTTATTCCAAAATACTCTGCATTATACGTATGATAAAAACTATTTTTTTCTGATTGCGGAACAGCTGCTGAAAGCCTGTTTTGCAGCACGTTGTTGATATTGTATTCCACACTAGTCCCGACTGCACCTGCTGCTGATATTGGTCTGAGTCCGCTTGACACTGGACTATAAACAGCATTTTGCCCGGGTGCTAGTGTTTGAGCTTCTAGCACAAAAGCTAACCACCGAGTAGGAGGAACAAGGCCATCCTGTGGAAAATCAGCTGAACCTCTATCACCAGCTCCGCGATTCTGTGTACTACTTGTACGAAGTTCTAACTTCGCTGTTCTGCCCGTACGCCCAGCATTAGTTCCATCTAGCCCGATTTCGTCAGAAGGCCTCGAACGCCACTTACTGATTAGATCAAGCATCTTGAAATCTCTTGTCCCTGGGAGCACGGTCGCTGTAATACTAGGGTTGTCTTTTCCATCTGCGTCTCTACCTAACCTCGGCTCTATAGCGTCTCGAACCCGATCACGCATACTTTCAGGAAAAACAAGCTCAGAAAGCATTGTGTTTTGTATAAATGGGTTAGGCATCATCACCAACATGTCAGGGACCTGCATGGGTCTATTGTATGGGTTCCAAAGGGCTACACGTGGAACCATATGAAATCTGAGGCCAGGAACAAAACCTGATGCTGATCCTGGCGGAGGGGTGAAGTTCGGTGTCACAAAATAGTGCCACCTTGCATCTGTCATGACAGGGTGAAACTTAGCACCACTACTAGCCCACTCAGCATCATTTGTGAAAGCTCCGTCAGACAAATGTCTGGTGTCTGCAGATCCATCATGCCCTGCTCTCCACTGTGGCAAATCTTCATTCCCCTCTATCGACCATGACCAGCCCGTGTTATCTCGGAGGGCGATTGTAGAACCTGCATTTGCAATTGGTGCGGTTTCTGCCGTGATTGGCTGGCCATGTGGCGTTGCCATCTGGGCCCAGTGCCTGAGTGAACCGAATTTAGGGCCTGAAAAACCATGTCTAAATCCAGGAATAATCGGGAAATCACTGCTAAAATTCTGTAAGGCTACACTTTCACTTGGAGCTCTGAAGTCTACGCTATTCTGCAAGTTTCCACTACTGACTAGCGGAGTTAAGTCTTTCTTAAGGCTTCCTAGCACTGGATCAATGGCCATTCCTTGGGAATGCACACTGACATCGTGGATGAAGTCTTCGATTCTGCTATTTCCTTGGTTATTACCTGCAAGGGATGCTGTGTTTACTGTGACAAGCTTACGAACATCTCTGACGTCTTGCTCGAGATTTCCTGATTCGGGGGAGAGTTCTGGGAAATCACTAAATGGCTGACTTCCATCAGCGCCTCGGATAGCGGATACATCCACTGTAGGTGCGGCACTGAGGTGCGCTACGCGGTTGGTCTGCTCGTGTGGGAAATCGGCAATTCCTGATGCAGAAGGATCACGATAGGTGAGGTGTATTGGCGCTTTCTGGTTTTCTTCTGAGATCCAGTAGGCGTAGTTCCCATCTTCTACAGAAACTTTAGGCACTGAGACTGCTGGTATTGTGCTTCCTGTAGAGGGGTCTAACACTGAGTTTCTCGCACTCACGAGTTCTTCCATTTCTACAGATCCCTCAGCTAGCGCGTCTGGTTCATTACCACTTACTAGCCAGCTTAAGTGCATCTCAGTTTTCCAGGCTCCGCCTTGGAGGGTGCTATCTGTGGAGCGCAAATCACTGTACACTCCTGCTAGCTCGTAGGGAGCATTTCCGGAGTCATCATCTGGCCTCTTACCTATCACTGGGTAATCGATACCATTCACTGTTCTCGTATTTCTCCAGACACCGAGCCACTTTTCTCTTCCTTCAACAACGCCTTGCTGGCCTACGCCTCCAGGTGCGTCGTTGTTTAAAATATCTGCTGTGGCACTGACTCGCTGATCCGGCCCCATGGCTTCTTGGAGGTGTCCTATGGCTATGGCGAGTGCCATTCTGGCATTGGCGCGTGCGATCTCGGTGTGTCTATCCACTTTAGCTTCGCGCGTTGTCGATGTGGACAGGGAAAGCACGGCTAGACCGATGAGAACTAAGAGCGCCAGGACGGATACAGCTGATACTAGTGCAAACCCGCCACGGTGATTATGAGGTATTTTTTGAGCGTTCATAGGTTACTTATACATGTTTACAATGTAATTACAATGTATTTTTTTCTAAAATATTCGGTAATTCTCAGCTGTTGTCACTAGCCTAGTTATACACTCTAGCTCAAGTGGGGGTACGGTTGTCAACTCTGAAGCTCCCGGTCGCGCTCTTTTGACCACTTTTTGTGCTTTGTGGTACTTTTCTGGCTCCTTTAGATCTCTAGTAGCTATTGAGTGGCCATTTCTAGAACTCTGGTACGTTCTTCTTTTTGAGAGAATGCACTGTTTGGCACCCATAAATAGTCATTTTTATCGGTATAAAGGAGAGTCCCTCTTTTACATGGCACGACACTTTCAATATCATGCCACGCTAGTGAGGCATTCCCTGCAGAGCCTGTGATCTCTATGCCGCTCTCATAAAATACGTAGGTCACGTCTTGTTCATATGCTGGGTGCTTACGCAGACTCCTTTCGCTCCACATTTGCCATATCATGGGGCGCAATAATCCCACTGCCCCTCCTGAGACGAGAAAAGCAGCTAATACATGCTGTCCACGGGTCACGATTAAATATCCTCCTGCTAGCATGGCTAACAGACAGATAGCGGAGCGGAGTAATATCCAAAATTTCCACCGATACCAGCGATGCTGATAAATGGCGCCGTGTTGGCTCTGTGCATCAAATCGAAATGTAATCGATATACTACCGTTCTTCACTAGGCTACTGTGCTTTCATGCGGTTTTGTGCGTCTGCTTCTAGCGCACTCCAGAGCCTCTCTAGTCCTTGAGCGACTCTCTCTTTAGTGGCGGCTAGATCACTATCTGGTGTTTCTTTTCCGAATAGATAATATTTGATCTTTGGCTCAGTGCCCGATGGCCGTACGGCGAAGGCTCGGCCATCTTCTAATTCGATTCGTATCATTCCTGCTGCGGGAATCGTATCTCCTTCCGCGTCTTCGTATTGTGCCTTTGTATAGTCGCGTACTTCAGTAACTTTTACGCCATCGATCTGCTCTGGTGGGGCGGCGGAGTATGATTCTGCTAGTGCTTTAATTTGGGTGGCTCCTTGCGCGCCCTCCATGACCATGGATTTCCCTTGTTCGAGATAGTAGCCGAATTCCTCATAGATATCATCGAGCAGGCCTGCGACTGTTTTGCCTTGAGACTTAGCGTATGCAGCTACTTCTGCAAACATGACCGCTGCCATGTTACCGTCTTTGTCTCTTATGAAGTCTGCACCTAAGTATCCGTAGCTTTCCTCCCCGCCAAAGATAAAGAAACGTGAGTACTCGAGTCGTAGTGCTCTGCTCTCTTCTTCCGAGAGTTCACGGTAGTTGCCTTTCTTTTCAGCCGGTATTCCTTCTTCATACTTCTGGAGCTTCGCTGCTATGTATTTGAATCCTGTGAGCGTATTGACCATGTTCACCCCATACTTTTCTGCTATGGCAGTCTGTAGCTCTGTTGTGACGAAGGTTTTGATTAAACAAGCGTGACCTCGATTCGAGTCATTGAGTAGACCGAGTTCAAACATCGTTTTGGTACGATACCACGCCATCAGAGAGCCGATTTGATTCCCCGTGAGTAGCTGCATCTCACCCTGGTCATTGCGCACGACCACTCCCATGCGATCGCAGTCTGGATCCGTACCTATCACGATCTCCGCTTGCTGCTGCTCTGCGAGTTCTATGCCCATGGCAAGAGCTGGGGCATTTTCGGGATTTGGAGAAGCGACTGTGGGGAAGCGCCCATCAGGGGCGTCTTGTTCTTTGACAGTGAGTACTTCAAAGCCCAGTTCTCTAAGAATTGGCACTGAGATATGGCCTCCAGTCCCATGGAGATTAGTGAAAACAACTTTAGCTCCTCCGTCATGGAGCAAGCTCGGCTGGAGTAGCAGGGTCTTTAGCCGGTCCATATAACGACGATCTGCTTGCTCTCCCTCGATACGTAATGTTCCTCTTTGCTCTTCTGGTAGAGCCTCATAGTGCTCAGTGACAATCGCATCTACTTCCGCGATGACACCATCTGCATGCTCGTCAACGAGCTGTGCTCCATCCATGAAGTAGGCCTTAAAACCATTATCATGCGCCGGATTATGCGAAGCAGTCAGAACGACCCCAGCATCGAGATTGAGCTCTCTTACGAGAAATGACAGCTGGGGAGTGGCTCTCGCAGAGTCAAAGAGCACCGCATCACAGCCGAGATCTGTACAGATTTTGCCGCAGTATTCTGCAAAATCACGTGAGAAATGCCTTGTGTCGTGAGCGAAGCCTAATTTCGGGCGGCGCTGCTCACCTTCTTGCTCTAAGTAGTGCTTCAAGTACGCAATCATCCCTCTCACCGCGCGCCCTACATTATAGAAATTCATGGTGGCCGTGCCCACACATGGGTGCTGCGGCCGCCCCATTGGTCCACCTTCGCCTTGCTCGGCTTTCGTGACTTTCTTCCCAATCGTTCTCCCCCTGAGTCCACCGGTTCCAAAGGCTAAGTTCTGGTAAAAACGATCATTGAGCTCTGCATAGTCTCCTGAGTCGATCAACTCTCTGATCGCTGCCTCAGCCACGGAGGAACTTGCCCCTGACAAATAGGAGAGAATATGATCACGCGAAATCGAGAGCAATGCATTCGCCTCTACTGCAGAATCCAATTGAGTGTGTATGTCTGACATTTCGAGCTGGATCATAGCCATTAGAAATGAGAAGGCAATCAAGACGTGACACATCTTTTTGACAAAGCTATCAGCAAGCGCAAACACCTCCTAAGTTCTAACACTAACGCTCTAAGGCTCATTGACGGCCTTGGAGACGGAGTGGCTGACCACTTTCTCGAGACCTACGCCGATCGATGGGTCATATCCACGCGCACAGATCAAATTCACCCACAGCTCAAAGCCTGGCTCAAGGAGCAAAATCGCTCCATCTACTGGAAACAACTCCACCAAAGCCAGAAAACAAGCCCATCTCACTACGCTGGAGATCCCGTCCCCGAGCCCTTTCTTGCTCGAGAAAATGGAGTGAACTACAAGGTTTCCTTTCAGGCTGGTTACTCACAAGGCATCTTTCTTGATCAGCGTGAGAATCGCCAGCAAGTCAGAGAGCTCTGCACAGAGTCCACCACAGTTCTTAATACATTCGCCTACACAGGAGCCTTCTCCGTCTGTGCGGCCTTAGGAGGAGCGACAACTACGACACTCGACCTCTCCCAGCCCTACCTCGACTGGGCGAAAGAGAATTTCCACGCAAACCAGCTCGACCCATCCCAGCATTATTTCTGTAAAGGTGACACCTTTCATTGGCTCAAGCGATTCGCCCGCCAAGGCCGCCTTTTTGATGGTATTATTCTCGACCCCCCTACCTTTTCGAGAGATCAGAAAGGCAAGGTCTTTCGAGCGGAGAAAGACTACCACAGCCTCGTCGAGCTCGCTATGCAGTGCCTCGCCCCTAATGGCTGGATACTTGCTTCCACGAATTGCCATAAAATGAATCTACGTGAATTCCAAACCGAAGCACTCACATCAACACGCAGAGCAGTACAAGTCACCATAAACTCCATGCCAGAAGAATACACTGGCGAGCAGTATCTCAAGTCACTCTGGCTACGCCCTTCCTAACGACGACTCTGCCCTACTCACCCAAGTGCTAGAGTTCACTCTGACTTCACGTATTTTACGCTTCTTTCCTTCCTCTTTGTTCAGATTTCAGTATGGCTGTGACCATGCACGCGGACGACCTTATTGAGAGCTTGGAGCAAATCGCACTTTTACTAGAACTCCAAGGAGCCAACCTTTTTAAAACAAAAGCCTATAAAAACGGTGCAGAGAGTCTCAGGAACTTCCATGGTGATGTGCTAAAACTCGCCCTGTCTAACCAACTCGCAGAAATTCCAGGGATCGGTGCCAATCTCCAAGAGAAACTCCATGAACTCGCGACTACTGGAAAAATGGCCTACCATGAGGAGCTCAAGTCCAGCTTCCCCAGCACCTTATTTGAACTCTTCGAGCTACAAGGACTAGGGCCAAAGAAAATCAAAGCTCTCTATGACACGCTAAAGATAGATTCCATCTCAGCTCTCAAGCTCGCATGTACAGATGGCCGAGTCGGCCAGCTCAGTGGCTTCGGTACCAAGACAGTCACTAATATCATCGCCGCCATTGAGCTACGCGAGACCTACGCAGACTACTTCCGCCTAGGAGATGTCGCCGTACTTGCAGAAATTATTCTTCAGCAGCTACGCGATCACCCAGCCGTACACCAGTGCACACACGCAGGTTCCTACAGACGAGCGAAGGAAATTCTCCACGATCTAGATTTCCTAGTTGCCACTGACAAACCCGCAGAAATCACCAAGTTCTTCACCGAACTCCCTGAAGTCCAATCTATCATTTCCTGTGGAAACACCAAGGCTCAGATACGCCTTGATAATGGTCTCCAGTGTGATTTACGCGCTGTTAGTAACACTCAGTATCCTTTCGCGCTGCAGTACTTCTCTGGCAGTAAAGAACACAATATCGCGATACGCCGCCTCGCACTCAAACAAGGCTGGTCACTCAATGAGTATGAATTCACTGCCAAAGACGGCGCCAAAACCCCTCCTGCTATTACCCCTCCCACTATTCATAGTGAAGAAGACATCTACCGAGCACTAGGGCTAGATTACATCCCACCAGAGCTTCGCGAAAACCGTGGCGAAATAGAAGCCGCCGAGCGTGGTGAGATCCCAAGGCTAGTGGAAATCGGCCAGCTCAAAGGCACTTTTCATAATCACACCACAGCGTCAGATGGCAAACACACACTAACAGAAATGGCAGGAGCCGCCATTGACCTCGGCTTAGAATACCTCGGCATCTCTGATCACTCCAAATCATCCTTTCAAGCCAACGGCCTCTACCCTGAGCGACTGCTCAAACAAATCGAAGAGATTCGCAAACTCAATCAAACATGGAATGACTTCCAACTACTCGCTGGATCAGAAGTCGATATCCTTAAAGACGGCAGCCTCGATTTCGAGGATCACATATTAGAACAGTTAGACTATGTCGTCGCCTCTGTACACAATGCCTTTACCCTGCCTAAGAAGGAAATGACGCAGCGTATCATTCGCGCTATGGAGAATCCGCACGTCACAATGTTAGGACACATGACAGGACGACTTCTACTGCGCAGGAAACCCTACGAAATCGACCATGAGATAATCATCGACTGCGCGGCTCAAACTGGAACAATCATTGAGCTCAATGCAAACCCAAGACGCCTCGACATGGACTGGCGCTGGTGGAAAAAAGCCAGAGACAAAGGCGTCCTCTGCTCCATCAACCCAGATGCACATAGAGCCGAACACTTACAGTTTCTCGCCCTAGGCACAAGAGTCGCCCGCAAAGGCTGGCTGAGAAAAGAAGATGTCTTTAACACAAAATCACTCAGTGAAATCAAAGAGTATCTTCACATCGACCAAAGGGATCCCCTGTAACTGAAAGCCCTGCAATCAAGAGAAAAGGGTCTAGCAACATCCAGTTACTAGACTCTTTCACATTTAGGCTATGCTCGACAAAAATATATCTCCGAAAACAATATATTAGAAAACAACATCCTAGAGCGCGGCACACTCTTTCTTCTCAGAGATCTCTTCCACCTGAGCCCTCAGGAGCTTCGCAGCTTCCACCATATGTGTGAGAGAAGAAATCACCTCAGGCCAGCCTCTAGTCTTTAGTCCACAGTCGGGATTCACCCACAGTTGATCCGTCTCAAAGACAGTTCTCCACGTCTCCAGAAGCTCCACCATTTCCGCACTCTCTGCCACACGAGGAGAATGAATGTCATAGACACCGGGGCCAATTTCATTCGGATACGCACTACGTTCTAGCCCACGAAGCAGATCATCTCCTGAGCGAGCACTCTCGATGGTAATCACATCCGCATCCATAGAGACAATGGCCTTGAGAATATCATTAAACTCTGAGTAGCACATATGTGTGTGAATTTGAGTTTCATCCTGCACCCCTGAACTTGTTAGACAAAAAGCTCTCACCGCCCAGTGCAAATACTCATTCCATTGCGAGCGCCTCAAAGGAAGTCCCTCACGAAGAGCAGCCTCATCAATCTGAATAATGTTTACACCTGCGCGCTCTAGATCACGAACCTCATCACGAATCGCCAGAGCAATTTGATTCGCCGTCTCGCTGCGTGGCTGATCATCCCGCACAAAGCTCCACTGAAGAATTGTCACAGGTCCTGTGAGCATACCTTTCACAGGCTTATCTGTCAGACTCTGAGCATACTCGGCCCACTTCACAGTCATCGCATTCTCTCTATACACATCACCATAGATCACCGGAGGCTTCACACAGCGGCTCCCATAGCTCTGTACCCAGCCAAATTTTGTAAACAGAAAGCCTTCTAACTGTTCTCCAAAATACTCGACCATATCATTGCGCTCGAACTCACCATGCACTAAAACATCCAGACCAATTTCCTCCTGCTGCTTAATACAGTCTGAAGTCTTTAGTTTGAGAAATGTCATGTATTCACGCTCCGACCATTGCCCACTGCGGAACTTCGCACGAGCTTCACGCACAGCCTTCGTCTGCGGGAAAGATCCAATTGTCGTCGTCGGAAAGGTTGGTAAATTCAGCTTGTTTTTCTGTAACTTTTGGCGATGCGTAAACTCGGAAGCCCTAGAATACATCTCTTCATCAACCTGACTCAGACGTTCTCTCACTCCAGCATTCTGACACCTAGGGCTCTCCAAACGGCTCGCGATAGCCTTACGATTCTCCTTAAGTGCCGCAGTGAGAGTATAATTATTCTCAGCACACTCACGAAGAGACGCTAATTCTACCAGTTTTTCATTAGCAAAGGCTAGCCAAGACTTCAGCTCACCATCTAGTTCCACCTCATTGGCTAAACTCACAGGCACATGCTGCAGTGAACAAGAGGGTGACACAATCACACGCTCCTCACCAAGGAATTCAACCGCTGACTCAACCACTTTAGACAAAGCTGCCAAGTCACTCTTCCAAATGTTACGCCCACTCACAAGTCCAAGGGACAGCACTGTCTCACTCCCCACAAGCTTGGTGAGCACGTCTTCTAAGATCGTCTCATTCGCTATTAAATCCAGATGGATAATATCCACGGGTAGAATCAATAGCGTCTCTAAGTTATCACCCAGTTGTCCAAAATACGATGCCACTTGTAATGTCAAATCAGGGAAATCACTCGCTATCGAATCATAACATTTCTTAATCAGAGAACGTTCTCTAGACGACAAATCTGTTGAGAGCGCTGGTTCATCAAACCGCAGTTGTGTCACACCAATTTCTACTAACTGAGATACAATATCTTTATACGTAGAAAGTAAATTCTCCCAGAGATCATAGCGATCAAAACGCTCATCTTGGCATTTTCCCAAAGACAAATACGTCAATGGCCCCAGCAGCACAGGTACAGTCTCAATACCTAGAGCCTTCGCTTCTAAATACTCATCAAACACCTTTTGACTAGAAATCGAAAATGACGTAGAGGCACTAAACTCAGGCACTAGATAGTGGTAATTCGTATCAAACCACTTCGTCATTTCACAGGCCTGACCACTCGAACCACAACAACTACTCTCATTCTGACTGCTCCCAATCTTACCACTCAACCCTCTCGCCATCGTAAAGTAAAGCTCTTCAGAAACTAAAGACCCTCTATCCCAGTCAAACCTCTCAGGAACATTCCCTAAGAGACAACTCATATCTAACACTTGATCGTAATAGCTAAAATCATTCGATGGAATCAAATCCACCCCTAACTCATTCTGAAGCTTCCAGTGTTTCTCTCTGAGCGCTTTCGCAGCCTGGCGTAAATGTTCAATATCCTTATCACCCCGCCAAAAAGCCTCCAAAGCCCGCTTTAACTCTCTATTCTCGCCAATACGCGGATAGCCTAAATTCTGTACTCGTAATTTTGTCTCAGACATAGTGTCAGCATACAATAACAAGAGCTTAAATCTTATTGAAAACTCAAGCTATTTGACTTGAATCATAATCAAGTTAACTTTCTAAGTAACCACACAGTAATATGCTTGAAATTAGACACCTAGACACCCTCATCGCACTCGCTGAAACAGGTCGACTTGCCAAAGCAGCCCAGAGAGTTCATCTCACCGAATCCGCCATATCCTACCAAATCAAAAATCTAGAAGACCATTACGGTACTAAATTTTTTGAACGAAACACCAGTCCTCTCCAGTGGACACCCGCAGGAGAACGACTAGTCGCGCTGGCTTATGATGTTGTTCGCCGAATCAACGATACCAATCTAGAAATTGTGCAAATTATCGAAGGTAAAGCAGGCCAACTACGAATCGCTGTAGAATGCCACTCCTGCTTCGAGTGGCTCATGCCCTCCATGGACACATTTCGAGATCGCTGGCCACAAGTCGAGATGGATCTCGTCTCGGGCTTTCACCCCGACCCCGTACACCTCCTCCACGATGGAAGAGCCGATCTCATTATCACCTCGCAGAAAAAATCTTATGCGAAAACGCAGTTTCACGACCTCTTCGGCTACTACATGCCAGCCATAATTGCCAAAGACCACAAACTAACAAAAAAATCACACCTTACCGCTAAAGACTTCTCTAGTCAGACCCTCATCACTTACCCAGTTCCTGATGAGCGGCTTGATCTCATTCGCCAAGTACTAGGGCCCGCAAAGATCTCCCCACCGCGGCGCACAGCCATGCTCACAGAAGCCATTCTCCAGCTAGTCGCTAGCCAAAGAGGAATAGCAGCTCTCCCGTCTTGGGCGATCCATAATTACCTCCAGCGAGAATACGTCACCTCTAAACCTATCACTAAAAACGGACTACGCTGCCAACTCTACGCAGCAATCAAAGAAACCTACCCCCCGCAACACTACCTCTTAGATTTCATCCAAATCACCAAAGAACACTGTTTTCGCGAACTTGAAGATATTTTTGAATGATCATAAGTCATTTAGTCTCCACACAGACTAACATATAACTCACAGTTTTATCATCCATAATAACCTCATTCACAAAACCAAATCTACCCAAAAACAACAAAAATATCAACATAGCATGAAAATAATAATTCCTATTATAGTGTGAAGTTTTATGACGAAATTCGCATTTCTTATTAAAAAATAATCAACTAAATCATACTTTGTATTGACAAGAATATACATTGTAATCACAAATAATAAAACCTCCTTTTTATTATCAATTACACACATTAAAAAATGTCATTACAAAACATATCAACTTTATTTAGTCTAGGTTTACTCAGTCTAATAAATTCGCAAGCATCAACAGTTGTCTTTTCCGCAGATTTTAATTTTGCTAATGGGCCTCTTGCTTTTAACGTTCCAGCAAGTTTTATTGGAGGGTCTTTCGCCGCCGGTGGTGTACCAACAGGTTCAGTTTTTATTGATAATGAAACCCTCGTCGTTGCTGCTGAAGGCGGCAACAATGGAGTCAGCTTTGAAACAAACGCAGCTTCGACATCCGGACGATTCGCGTTTGATCTGCAACTACGAACTCTAGATGTCCTAGATCCCATGGCCGAGACAAGGATCTTTGTTCAACTCTCGAGTGGTGCATTCTCAACAGCTGCTAGCCCCAGCCCAAACTTTACTGATAATTTCATATTTGACGAACACGGTGCAGAAACTGGTATTAACAATGTCGAATATTTTTTCAATACTTCTGGTACAGATATTTCCATTACTGGTGGCGATGGTATAGCACGTAACCTAACTAACGGTAGTTTTGCTCTTTTTGTTAATAATACCTTACAGTTTATAGATAATACTAATAGTGTAGATGGAGCAGGCATACCAACTGCCGGAGTAGACACTCTCTCACTACAGTTATTTGATATTGATGCCACTACTTTCCCTGACCCTCTAGATCCGACAGCACCTCCCCTAACAAAGATCGGCACCTCCTTTGGCATTGATAATCTGACTTTTGAAACATTTAGCACTGTCCCTGAACCAACCTCAACACTACTTCTGGGCCTAAGTTCATTTGCATTCCTTAGTTTACGTCGTAGAAAGAATCTATAATTGGCACAAAAAAGCCCACTACGAGTTCTTCACTCATAGTGGGCATATTAAACTGGCGACGACCTACTCTCACGGGACCTATCGTCCAACTACCATCGGCGCTAAGGTGTTTCACTTCCGGGTTCGGAACGGGACCGGGTGGTT
>CALFVF010000014.1 GCA_937928735.1 uncultured Verrucomicrobiales bacterium
CTACTAGCCTTATTGCGGTGTTTATATCGCCTCTTGGAGTTGATTCGTAGGTGACGGTATAAACGACCTCCCCTCAATTTGTCCAAAGCAAGAAATCGATAAATGGTCTCATGACTTATGAATACGCCTTCTAGTCTAAGAGCTCCGCTAATTTGCTCGGGACTATGGTTTTGTTTAAGACGACTCACCACTTTTTCTTTCAGAGTACCGACAAGTTTGCGGGGGCGACTATTCTTTAAATAACGGCGCTCTAAAGCCTTTGTCTGGGCCTGTTTAGGACGATAGTTTCGCTGCCCTCTATTGCGCTTTAATTCTTTGCTTATAGTGGATTGGCTAAAGCCAATAGTGTAGGCGATCTCAGATTGGCTTTTTCCTGCTTTATTCATTCTGTAAATAACGTCACGATCCTCCTTGCGGAGGTGGCGGTAGTGTTCTCTCATTGCTTTTTTTGGTTTAAAAACAACGTAGATCAATGCTGTCGCTTCCGCGCTATCTATTATTCGTTAACATTCTGAATCCACCACTAACTAAAGTAGCGCACTTCCAGTTTGAATCCAAGAGGTCGCTTCGTGCGCTCATATAGTACCCTGGCACCTTAGAAATACAATCATAGCACTCATTTTTTCTAAATTGACGACAAGACAAACGAGGAAAGCATAAGTATCTAAAAAAAAACGTCTTATAACCAACCTTTATTCGCCAAATCAACAAGTCACAAACACCTAAAGAGACGCTAACTAAAAAAAAGACAAAAAGGTTCTTGCGTTCCTCCAGAGAATCCCATATTTCTCCGCCGCCTTGCGGCACCTACCACACAAAACGCGCAGATAGCTCAGTTGGTAGAGCAGTTGGCTTTTAACCAATTGGTCCTGGGTTCGAGTCCCAGTCTGCGTACTTTATAACCCGCTACAGCCCAAAGGCTTAGCGGGTTTCCTTTTGTTTGGGGCACAAAAATCGGGTCTCCACCAAAGATAAGGGTTCGCTAGGGTTTATTGTTAAAATCTTTTCGACTCTATGTGTTTTGCCCCAGATTATTTTCTTCATTGGTATAAGCTTCAAATTGGGTCAAATTTTACGACTCGTAGAGTTTTTGCTCTTTGAGATCAAACTTTGGGCAGACAGAGGGGGTGGCTGTCAGTTATTGTGAGCTTTTCATGTGTGTCTGTGGAGAGTTGCTGAGAAGTGGGGAGGTAAGATCGCCAAGATATATGAACGGGAGAATTATTTCAAAAAATTTTCAAATGCAAATAAAACATATTATTTCGGACTGATTCTTAACAATTTTCGGTGATATTATAAAAAATGAATTTACTAACTTTGCTTGTTTGTGTAAAAACTCACATCTTAATTTGGCGACAGTCTCTTTTGATACATAATTAACCCTTTTTTTCATGCACGCTAACAGTCAAAAAAAAATAAAACTTCCTAACTTGGGCTTCCAAAGATTCCATTATGGGTGCCTCGCTTTATCTGTCTTTTGTGGTTTTTCTTCGCTAGCTATTGCAAGAACCATTAACTTTACGAGTGGTGAGGGATATGACCCAGGGGATTTGCAAGCTAATGCGGACTGGATGACTAATAATTTCGCACAAGTACAGAATACTGGGAACCGTGTTTTAGTGAACGGTTTCACGGATGCTGTGTTTCGCCCAGGTCAACCTCTGAATGCTGGCGATGTCTATACGGCAGAGATAGACTTTAGCTTCGTAGCAGGTGATAATGCGTCAGTTTCAAATACTCCGAACCGAAGTATTGTGAATGTTTCTTTTTACGCTTTTAATAATCCTACATCAGCTCGCCTGAAGATAGGTCTGGTAAGGGCCTCTTCACAATTTGTGATTAGTGCTAAGACTGGACCAATTTCCAATGCCAGCTCAGTTGTGTCGTTTACAGGAGGAGAACCGAGAATAAGCTCACCTGTGGATGCTGGGCAATTGGGGATTAATAGAAATTCTGATTTACAGTCAGATAATCTTCGCTTGCGTATGACAGCTACCAGAGGTGTGGGTGAGTCTGAGTGGAGATTAAGAGGGGAGCTTTTTAATCTGACGGCGGGAAATGCGTTACTTAGCACTATCAACCTTTCTGGATTATCGTACAACACAGGAGATTGGATACGAGCTGGCTTTGGTAGCGGTCACAACAATGACCAGTCAGGTGTTTCGCAGCGGCTTGTGAGCCGCTTCCGTTTTGATCGTGAAGATCGTTCCAATGCTGTGGTGGTACCAGCGCCGGTGACTGAATTTGGATCTCAGGATGCGAATGGTAATGGACTACCTGATTTAGCAGAGCTTTTGTCCCCTCAAATCGCACAGATTCCTACAGATGAAGACTCGGATGGTGATGGGATTTCTAATCTTAATGAAGCTCGTGGAGGAACAGACCCCTTTGATTCTAGTTCATATTTGCGAAGTAATGGATTTTCACGAGCTGCCTTAACGGGCGATTCCGTGACGTTTTCTTTCGCTAGTGTGCCAGGAGTACGCTATAGAATTGAACATTCTGATTCCATTGATGAGGGAACGTGGGAGTCCACTAGAATAAACCGGACTGCCAATAGTCTGGAAATGACAGTTACAATACCATTAGATGATCCGAGTTTGGATATAGATCCAGATAATTGCTTCTTCCGTGCTCGTATATTGAGGTCGGTAGATTCTGATGGCGATGGCGTTGAAGATAATTTAGAACGCTTTTTAGGGTTTAATCCCAATGATGCAAATAGTGTAAATAGTGAAGCGGCAGGTGGTGATTTTGCTCAATTTTATAAGCTAATTCAGGGAGCCAGCAGTCAAGCTGGAGAGTTTAACTCGAGCTCTGCGGGTGTACCTTCTCCTGAGCAGACTAGCCGATTCTTAGCACAAGCATCATTTGGTCCTAGCGAGGATCTTATTCGCTATGTTCGTTCTCTGGGTGAAGATGCTTTTAGTAAGTGGATTGATGAGCAATTAGAAGTCGCACCAACTCTGACTGAAGAGTACAGAGACCTTATTGCGGTTACTGCACCGGGGGATGTTCTTCCCAGTGGGAGCGGAACTTTTGTCAATCGCTCAGTGCCTTACTATTCGACTCGTTTTGCAGACGTTGAGGTGAGAAACATCCAGACTGTCTGGATGAGGCAGGCTCTCTTTGCTCCAGATCGCCTTAGGCAGCGTGTAGCATGGGTGTTAAGCCAGATTCTTGTTGCTAGCAGCGAAAGCTCAAGACACGGAGCGGCTCAGAGCGTTTACTATGATCTTCTCATTGAACACGCGCTTGGTAATTATGAGGATCTTCTTTTTGAAGTATCTGTGAATCCATTGATGGGTCGTTATCTCTCTAGCCTCGGAAACCAAAGATTGGATCTATCTGAAGGACGATTTCCAGATGAAAACTACGCTCGTGAGATCATGCAGTTGTTTTCTATTGGACTATGGGAGCTGAATTTGGATGGTACAAAGATTCTTGATGCGAGTGGTAATCCTATTCCGACATATGGCAATGAGGACATTGTTCAAGTAGCAAGAGTTTTTACAGGCCTAGAACTCCAAGGAGGATCTAATTTTAATGTTCGATTAGCGGATCACCCTATGCGAATGATAGATAGTCGCCATGATGATGGAAATGGACCAGATATAGTTTCTTTCTATGGAGACCGCAGGAAGATATTTTTGCGTAACTTACCGCGTTACACGCCACCTGCTTTACCTCGCTTTACTTCTGCAAATAACCGCGATGGATTCGATGATATTCGAGATACTGTGAGTATTCTCTTCAATCACCCTAATTGTGCGCCATTTATTTCACGTAACCTGATTCAGCACTTAGTGACCTCAAATCCGTCTCCAGCCTATGTCGAGCGTGTGGCGCAAGTTTTTGTAGCAGATGATA
Organism: uncultured Verrucomicrobiales bacterium; assembly: GCA_937928735.1. Classification (GTDB taxonomy): domain Bacteria; phylum Verrucomicrobiota; class Verrucomicrobiia; order Verrucomicrobiales; family Akkermansiaceae; genus Rubritalea. The sequence goes on from CALFVF010000014.1 coordinate 3,871, forward strand.
ATGGGGTGAGAGGAAACTTAGGTGCTGTAGTTAAAGCAATTTTGTTAGATGAAGAGGCCCGTTCTCTTAATTTTCAGTTGACCGATCAGCCCGGTCGCCTGAAAGCACCTATGTTACGACTCACCTCCTTGGCCTCTGCCTTTGAAGCAGGTGTGGAATCTCAAGCGTTACATGATTTTACAGGTGTACAGTTCTTTGAACATCCTGAACCAAACAATCGTGCTTTTGAGTCCTTCTTAGAGTTTCCTTTTAACCACCCTTCTGTCTTTAACTTTTATGAACCAGGTTACGCTCATCCAGGAGATATCCGCAACGCAGGCTTGGTGAGTCCAGAGTTTCAAATCTTAAATTCTCTCACTGCGGTAAATATGCCAAATCAATTCTACGGGTTTATTGATGATCGATTCCACACTGTTTCTCCAGATAGAACAAATCCGCCTACTCCGGATTTCTCGATCAATACGGATGATTACATAGATGATGCGGAAAATGATAGGGACAGATTACTGGATCGATTAAATATTCTACTCTGTCACGGTCGACTTAGTGCCGCTACGAGAGCTACAATTAAGGCTAGCTTGGATAACTTAGACGGTCGGAATAGTAACCGTATAGCTGAGCAAGCTATTTATTTAGTCTTAACTTCGCCCGACGCAGCTATTTTACGCTAACTTTTAAAACGATAAACCCACTAAAATCTCATGAAACGTCGTAGTTTTTTAAATAAAGGCAGCCTTGCTGCACTTAGTTCTACTAGTTTAGCAAATATTTTGCTCAACTTAAAGCTTATGTCAAATGCGGTCGCGCAACCTGTGACCAACGACTATAAGGCACTAGTTTGTGTTTTCCTAGCAGGAGGCAATGATTCCTACAATATGCTGGTGCCAACTTCTGGTGGCGCTAGTTCTGGTGAGTATGGTAACTATGCGAACCTTCGCTCGGGCTTAGCTCTGCCATTTCCTGGTACTGGTGGTACTGATGAATTGCTGGAGCTCACTATGAATAACGCGGGAGGAAGATCATTTGGCTTGCATGGTGCTATGCCTAATTTGAGATCTAGAGTCAATGAAGGCAATGCGACTTTCCTTGCCAATGTAGGCACTCTTGCTGAGCGTGTCTCAGGTGCAGCTGTTCGCTCAGGTGCAGCAGCAGCAGCAGGGCAACTTCCTCGAGCACTGTTTTCTCATAATGATCAACAAGTGACATGGCAAACAGGTCTGGCTCGTACAGGTTCTAACACTGGTTGGGGTGGACGTTTGGCAGATAGAGTGATGTCTGTTAATCCGTCCAATGCTGTTTCTATGAATATTTCATTGGCTGGCAATAGGACGTTGTTAGTTGGAGATAATGCGATTTCTTACACGATTGGTGAGGGTGGCGCTGAGACCTTGACTGGCTCAGCAAGCTCAAACATCTTTGATGTGGAGCGTGTGAGAGCAGCGCGAGCTATTGCGGAGGGATCTAATGAGCACCTTCTTATGAACTCTTTTGCTCGTGAGAAACAACTGGCTTTTGATAGTTCAGAAGCGTTTTCTACGGCCTTTAACAATGTATCTATTAGCGGTAGTGCTGATTTTGGATCGAGTCGTTTTGGTAGAGAACTTAGGGCTGTGGCGAGAACAATCGGTTCAAGTCGTGCCTTAAATCTTCGTAGACAGATTTTCTTTGTTGAATTAGGTGGCTTTGACCATCATGCCGAATTACCGGGTAATCACAGAAGACTTCTTAGAGTTTTAGATGAAGGTCTTAGAGGTTTCTGGTCAGCATTAGGAGACCTCGATGCTCAAGAGAACGTCGTTACGTTTACTTGCTCTGATTTCGGCAGAACTTTACGCTCAAACGGTGGAGGTACAGATCACGCCTGGGGCGGGCACTCTATTGTCATGGGTGGGCCAGTTCGACAGCAGTTAGTGAGTGATGGTATTACTAATGGTTCTAGAATTTATGGTCAATATCCTGACCAGAGTGAATTGGCCATTAATTCTGGATTAGATGTTGGCTCTAATGGAAGAATGGTGCCAACGACTTCTACGGATGAATATTTCGCAGAGCTTGCACTTTGGTTAGGTCTCCCAAGAAATGAGTTGATTGATGTGCTTCCTAATATTGAAGCATTTTATCAGCCTAGTTCTGGAGGTTCACCTCTCGGTATGCTGCCAGTATAAGGTAGGGAAGTACATTTTACTCTAGTGATTTAGCTATGTTGAATGCTCGTGCGTATGCGTGGTTAGCACTGTTGTGTGGTCTTTTAGTCACCATTTGGTTTTTCTTTAAACCGACAGCTGACAATGCACAGCCTGATGAAAGTGAGCAGAATGGTGATGGGAAGATTACTTCTTCTCATCATTCAAAGCTACAAAAACAAGTAGACACCAAAGATTCTCAGAGTGCTTTAGCTCCCGCTCAAGATGAACTAGCGAACTATGGTGATACTACGACAAGTGTTGCGGATGATATTCAACTAGTTCAGAATCTCATAGAGGTGTTTCAATACCATTTAAAGTACGATGATGCTCTGCCGACAGCAGGAAATAAAGAACTAACGGCAGCTATGCTTGGTGACAACCGCTACGAGGACCGATTCATTTCTACGGATTTTGAATTTATCAACGATCAGGGTGAGATTACTGATCGCTGGGGCAGTCCTCTGATTTTTCATTTTGAGTCTGCACGTTGTCCTGATATTCGCTCCATAGGCCCTGACAAGACTCCGTGGACGGAAGATGATGTGGTATTACCCTATACCTTTCGCTAGGATGGTGTGATAGCTGGTGAGAGGTTGTTTTTATGGGTTACGACTCGATTTAGGGTTGAATTAATGCTCTATTAGCAGCGTCTTAGCCTATAATTATATTCCTATGAAACTCTACTGCATTCTTTTACTGTTATTTTCCAGCTTTTCGACTCTCTATGCTGATCAGGCAGCTGAGACTATTCTTGCCCATGTGAGGCATGGGGCTATCTTGCAGAATAATGATCTGAGTGGAGATTTAAAAAAGGAGGGTAAGAGGCACCCGATTCATCTCTTCTTGAGAGAGAATGACATTCAGTTTTTATTTAACGAGGGGAAGAAACAGGATGGATTTCATATGCGCTTAGGAGAGAGCCAGTTCGATTTATTCGAAATCGTTCAGCGTAAGGTTATTCCAATGCCTGTAGATAAGCTGGATGATCCTATTAAAGGGACGGATGTGACCTATGAAGATCTTGCTATGCAGTTTCTCTATTGGCCAGATAGTAGTATCGTAGGAGAAGAGAAAGTTAAATCGCAGAACTGCTATAAGATACGTTTAGAGAATCCGGATCAAAAAGCAGGAAAATATAAGATCGTGTATGCCTGGGTGCACAAGAAGTATAATGCTCTCATGAAGGTGATTGGCTATAATGCGCAGGGCAAGCCTCTGAAGCGCTTTGTGATCTCTGAGCTACAAAAGTCTGGCGATATGCATACTTTAAAGAAAATGGAGGTAAGCACACTCGAGCCTGACACAAATAAAGTGACAGGAGTGACCTATTTAGAATTTGATAAACCTAGACCTGCCAATAAGGCCGAGAAGCCATTGCGCTAGGTCCAAGAGAGTAGAGTGTACATAATAGCACACTTACCCAGTGGTAGTTAAAATGAAGAAATTTCTAATTTCCCTCGGTTCACTACTCCTTGTGTCATGCTTTCCAGCATACCTAGCTGAAACACCGAATGTGAATGTTTCAGTTGTTGATCAGAATACTGGACTTCCTATCACTAGAGGAAAGATTAAGTATGCCAGTATTCCAGGTTATAATTTCCCGAATACAGAAATGCCTGAAAAGGTTCAATTTACCAGCACTAACATTCAAGGTGAAACTACCAAAATAGAAGGTTCAAGGGCATTCGGGGTATTCTGGCCAATGCAGTCTGCCTTGCCAGGCACAATGAAGATCGAGGTTGAAGTTCCTAATTATGCTCCATACTACAATACGATTAACACAACAACACACGGGGCATTTGGGCCTTTCAGTATTTCAGAGCTTGCTAGACTTAAGCCATTGCAGCAGTAGAAATAAAATCTGTAAATAAGGCAGCGCACCTCAATCCACTATTGTGCCGAGAGTCGAATATTTATTGAGAGGTACAACCTCGAACTTCAAATCAAAGTTTGTCTTCTGGTAGTAGATGGGTGGCTTTTCTGGATAGATTTTTTTCGGTTGTAGACTATTTTTTACTGAGAGTAATTTTTTAGCAACTTTTTAATATGTGGGGTGTTCTATGATTCTTAAGTATTTTCGATTATTATGAATCAAATTATCATCACTTCAGTATTAGCGTTATCGGTAGGAGGGGCGGCAGGTTTTCTAGTTGGCCAGTCTCAGCGGGAGAGCGGTCAGGTGTCAGCACCTAGTGGGGCACACTCACATAGAGTCATTCAGCGCTCTGGAGTGTCGGGTGCAAGGGAAGTGTACTCGCGAGGTAATGAGACAAGAAGAAACTCTTTTCGCTCTAGCAGTGAGGTGTTTCGCCAGGGAACACAGACCTCAAGGGTGGAAGATCTGATCACCTTTTACAGTCAACTGGACAGCTATGAACTAGAAGCAGAAGTGGATGCTCTCGCGTCGATGGGAATGCCGGATCGTATGCTGGCGTCTTATTTACTCTTTGCAAAATGGGCTGAAGTCGATCCAGTGTCTGCTATGGCGAAGACAGATAGTCTTGGGCGTATGGGTATATTCTCGAAGTCTACGGTGTTGCGCTCATGGGCCGCTGTGGATCCGGAGGAAGCGGCTCGCTACTACCAGGGGAATCAAAGTGATTTTTCGACACTGGAAGCTATGGCTGGTGGTAGACGGGGAGGTGGCATGTCGCCTGTAAGTTCTATTGCCGCAGAATGGTCGAAAGAGAATCCAGATGAAGCGCTTGCATGGGCTTTAGGGCAAGAGGGTAATAATGCAAACAGAGCACTAGGAGGTCTGTTTGGTGAACTAGTGAAAACAGACCCTGAGAAAGCAAAAGCTCTTTCTAGCTCTCTGGATGCTGAGCACCAGATATCAGCTCAGCAAGCCATTGCTAGAACTCTAGGCTCAGAGAACTACGAACTCGCTGAGGAGTGGATCAGTTCTCTGCCAGTTGAGCAGCAGGGTGCCGCTAAGTTGACAGCACTGCGCTCTCTGGCTGCGAGAGAGCCAGGAGAAGCGGCACTGAAGCTAGATGAAATTACTGACGCGAATGAAAAACAAGATCTGATTGCGACGATAGCCAATGGCTATGCTCGGGGAGATGGTGCAGGAGGGGTTGAGTTTTTAGTGCAAACTGGTGATGTAGAAGCTCTTAGTCGCTCCATCAATGAGCCGATGCGCTCATGGGTCGCTACAGAGCCGCAGCAAGCGAGAGAATATGTGGTCTCTATGGCAGAAGGGGAAGTCCGTGATGAAACGGTGAGAAGTTATATCGCTGCAGATCGAACCAATTCGAATTACAAAGAGCAACTCGACTTGGTGACGACGATCCAAGATGACTCAGACCGAGGGGATAGTTTTAATACTGTGATGGGTCGTTTCCTCAATAGTGATAGAGATGCTGCGAGGCAGTATTTGCTGGAAGATGCCAATATTCCAGAAGACCAGATAGAGGCTGTCATTAATGATGTGCAGCGCTCAAGTCGAAGAGGTAGAGGGAGATTCCGCCGTAATTAGAGGAACTACAGAAATCCATAGTTTGTCGTGGACGAGGGGTTCTACAAGTAGGAAGCGTTTATTCTAGCAACAAAAAAAGCGTGTGATCTCAGAGAGAATCACACGCTGGAAATGGGAATGTAAAATTCGTGGCTTAGTTTATGGTTAGCGACTCAGTTAGAGTAGCTTGCCCACTTACTCAGCAGCTTCCGCAGGAGTCGCTTCTGCAGTTTCGGCAGGAGCTGCTTCTTGTGAGCTACCTTCGGCGGGCTGGTCAACCCACTCAATGATGGCCATAGGAGCTGAGTCAGTGAGGCGTGCACCAAGCTTTGTGATTCGGCAGTAGCCACCTGGGCGGTCTGCATTCACTGGTGCAATTTCATTGAATAGCTTTTTGGCTGAGCGCTGTGCTAGCTGGTTGCTGCCTAATGTCGCGATTACCTGGCGGCGAGCGTGTAGGTCACCACGCTTGCCAAGTGTGACAAGTTTCTCAACAAATGGGCGAAGCGCTTTAGCTTTGCCGAGTGTGGTGCGTACGCGACCGTGCTCGATTAAGCTGCTGCTGAGATTTGCCAGTAGTGAGTGGCGATGTGGTACACTGCGCTGTAGTTTACTAAATTTACGTCGATGTCTCATCGGGATGTTCCTTTCTTAAGTTAAAATGTTTGATTGATTTGTTTAGTCGTCCTGAAGGTTTTGTGCAATCAGGTCAGCGAGGCCTACTGGTGCTTCTTCTTCCACTCCGAGGCGAGGTGCTTTCACACTAGGCATAGGACCGGTGAGTAAGGACGGGTCGAAGCTCATACCGAGGCCTAGACCTAGCTCAACGAGCTTGTCCTTGATCTCATTGAGGGACTTCTTACCAAAGTTACGGTACTTGAGCATCTCAGCTTCACTCTTCATGGCGAGTTGGCCAACGGAGGTGATATTGGCGTTATTGAGGCAGTTTGCTGCACGTACGGAGAGTTCGATCTCGTTGACAGACATGTTGAGAAGCTTCTTGAGCGCTGCGTTTTCTTCACTCTGCTCTTCAGGTGCTGCATCAAATTCAACAGCGTTGTCATCGTAGTTCACGAAGACGTCTAAGTGATGGCGTAGAATCGCAGAAGCTTGTAGGAGTGCTTCTTGTGGCTCTAGGCGGCCATCTGTCCAGACGTCGAGGATGATTTTATCGTAATCAGTCATTTGACCAACACGAGTCGCTTCTACAGCGTACTTCACACGAACAACTGGTGAGAAGATGGAGTCGATAGCGATCACGCCGATAGGCATTTCTGGACGCTTATTTTCGTCTCCTGTATTAAACCCGCGGCCAACTTTGATTTCAAATTCACAGTCGAATTTGACCTTGCGGTCGAGTGTGCAGATGATTTGGTCCTTATTGACGACTTCATACATGGTGTCGCCTTGAATATCACCTGCGGTGACTACGCCTTCTTTCTCTACTTTGAGTGTGAGGACGCGGCCTTCTTTACCGTGGTGCTTAAATTTCACCTTCTTGAGGTTAAGAATGATGTCTGTGACATCTTCTACAACACCTGGTAGGCTAGAAAATTCGTGCTGAACACCTGCGATACGCACAGATGTGATAGCAGCTCCTTCGAGCGAGGAGAGTAAAACTCTGCGCAGGGAGTTACCAATTGTGTGGCCAAAGCCTCTCTCAAATGGTTCAGCGACAAACTGACCGTACGTGTTGCTGGCGGTGTCTTCGTCTTTCGTGAGGCGATTGGGCACCTCGAAACGGTCTAGTAGGATGGACTTGGCATCCTCTTGCTCTTCTGTATTTGTAGTATCGTCTGACATATGTCTCTCAATTAGCTGGGTTTCCCTCATGCGAGTGCGGCTAGAATCTCGCAGTAATGCGCTATTTTCTATGCCGTGAGGACCAACAGCAGGTTAAATCAACTCGCGGAGGCGCAAGTAATGAGAATTTCACCAAGAATGCAAGAAATTTTCCTTAAATTTATGAGACAGTAGTGTTGGGGGGTGTCTCTTGATGTTCATTTGGTGAATTGCGAATAAATGAGCAAAAATTTGGATGAATGCTTGGAGGTTTTGATAAATTGCGCTAGCTTTACAGCGTTGTGAACATGCTGACACATGAGCGTGCTTAGTAACGCAAACAGTGACGTATTTCCCAGCGAGCAATAATGAATAGAGCGAACGATACGAATCTCTCGTGGATCTGTAGATCAGGAAACCATCATTCCATTTTGCTAGTCCAATGAATAACACCCGAAAACGAAAATCACTTCCTTCTGCTAATATCCTTATTGTGTTAGCTTGCTTGGTGATTTTAGTCGAAGGCTTAAAAGCCTCGGCGGGTTTCTTTGTGCCGATTTTATTAGCGTTTTTCATAGCGACTGTGAGTTTTCCAATCACAAATTGGCTCCGTGTTCATGGTGCGCCACGGTTTTTTGCGGTGCTTGTCACAGTACTTGTTGATTTCGCTTTTTTAACAGGGGTGGTTATTTTTGGGTTTACGCTTATTAGTCAACTTCAGGAAAAGTGGCACACAGAATATGCTGCTTATTTTAGTAGTTGGGCCACTGAGAACTCGAATCTAGCGGGTGAGCGATTAGAATCTTGGGGTGTGCAGGGAGCAAAGGAGAATTTTAATTCGATGGTGAGCGAAAAAGTCGCTGATCTAGATTATATTGCTCTACTTAATATCAGTAAGGACTTCCTCGGGGAGATAGCTTCGTTTCTGGCGACTTCTTTCATTGTGATTCTCATCACGGTTTTCATGTTAAATGAGGCGCGCATGTTTGCGAGGCGCTTTGAGGCTGTATTTGAGGCGAGGGGACCTAATTTCCAGCGTCTTATGAGTGCGGCGAGGGATATTCAACGGTACTTAGGAATTAAGACGTTGGTGAGTATTGTCACTGGGGTGTTGGCTGGTCTGACATGTAAGCTCATGGACTTGGATTTTGCTCTTTTGTGGGGGATTCTGGCGTTTTGTTTGAACTATATTCCTGCGATTGGATCCGTTGTTGCGGGGATTCCTCCTGTGATGTTAGCACTCGTGACGGGGGATTCGAGTGATGCTTTATGGGTGGCGACTGGTTATTTGCTGATTAATATGTTTTTGGGTAATTTTGTAGAACCTATGATGTTGGGGCGTCGCTTTGGGATGTCTACTCTAGTTGTTTTGCTTTCTGTCTTATTCTGGGGGTGGGTCTGGGGGCCTGCGGGAATGTTACTTGCTGTGCCGCTGACTATGGTGATTAAGGTAGGCTTGGATAATAGTGAAGATTTCCGCTGGATCTCTATAGCGATTTCAAAGGAGCAGAAGGGGTCTGCTGTAGATGTGAAAATCATGAAAGAGGGGGTGAAGAAGACTCTTGCAGATGATGATGGTGGCATTGGGGCTCCCAATACCACTGACTCGAGCGCGTAATGCGTATTTCCTAGAAATATCTCATGTCACTTTCGCTGCGAGTGGTCAGTTTTTGCCAGAATATTCTTTGGTGTATGACTTTTTAGAGAAGACTGTTGTGGAGCATGGTTTTTTTCCATTGATTGCTGGTCATTCCTTGCTCGGTTTATATAAGTTTTGTGTATGCGAATAGGTATTCTCAATAGCGGTGGCGATTGTCCTGGTTTGAATGCTGTGATTCATGGAGTTGTGGGGGCTGCCTCAAAGTTAGGCTGGGAAGTCATTGGATTTCGTGATGGCTTTGAGGGTTTGCTGCCACCTGGAGATTATAGAGTGCTGGATCCTGAGGATACAGTGGGGATTATGAAGCTAGGGGGAACGATTTTGGGCACAACGAATCGTGGAGATTTCGCCTCAAAAGTGGGAACGCATGACTTATCGGCCATTGCTGATTCTATTGTTGAGAAAGCCAAACGCACGATGGATCAGCTTGAGATTCGCGCTCTAATCGTGGTTGGTGGAGATGGTTCTCTCTCGACAGCTCTTCATCTCTATCGGGAAGGTTTTCCAGTGATCGGTGTGCCAAAGACTATTGATAATGATTTGCAGGCTACAGCGATGACTTTTGGTTTTGATAGCGCGGTGAACTGTGTCGTGGATGCTCTGGATCGTGTGCATACGACAGCGATGAGTCATAAGCGTGTGATGGTGGTGGAAACAATGGGGAGGAGCGCGGGATGGATTGCCCTCTGGGGAGGAATTGCAGGTGGTGCCAATGTTGTACTCATACCAGAAATCCCATTCTCTTATGAGAAAGTCGCCCAGTGTATTCTCGATAGAGAATCAAAGGGGTATTTGAGCTCAGTGGTTGTCGTGGCAGAAGGCACACAATTACCAGAAGATGAGCAGTGTGAACCAGGCGAGCTGAATAGTCATGAAAACCGCTTTGGAGGCGTTGGTGATATGATTGCTGAGAAGATCCAACAACTCACAGGCAAAGAGACACGAGCCTGTACTCTAGGCCATTTGCAGCGTGGAGGTGCTCCGACTAGTTTGGACAGGATTCTTGGGATGCGCTTTGGCGTGAAGGCTGTGGAGCTAGCTCGCGAGGGTGCATTTGGGCAAATGGTGAGCTATGAGGCCTATCATGTTGGCTCTGTCACCATAGAGGAAGCCGTGCACCAAGTCCGTAAAGTCGATCCTCAAGGAGAGGTCGTGAAGACAGCGCGTGCGGTAGGGATTAGTCTCGGCGATTGTTAACTAATAGTTCACTCAAATAATGAAAACCCCAATACAACTTAGATTGAGCATCGCGCTGATTGGTGTGTGTCTGCTTGCGAGCTTATCGATTTGTTCAGCGAATAGGCCTTGGCAAAGTAATAGTTCTAACACAAGTCTGTTTCGCCTCGTTTGGTTAGAAAATCCGACCTCAAAGGCGACAATAGGGTGGAGTCAGCCATCCAATGACTCGGCTATACTGTACTATGGAACAGTAGATCATGGTAGAGAGACCAAGAAGTACAAGCACTCACAAAAAGTCGATAGGCAGCAAAACTATGATGATCTCTATCAGTGTTTTGTTCGTCTCGAGAACTTACAAGCAGATAGAGTGTATTACTTCTGTATCGAGGATCAACAAGGAGTGAGTCCACGATTCCAGTTCCAAACTGCACCTTCTAACCCCGAGAGATTTACATTTATAGCGGGAGGAGACTCTCGAAATTTTAGAGAACCAAGAGTACACGCAAACCAACTCTGTGCACGGCTAAAGCCGCTGTTTGTCGCCTTTACAGGAGATATGATTAATCGCTGTAATGCGGCCTCGTGGAAAGCTTGGCTCAGTGATTGGCAGCACACAGTGAGTGAAGACGGCTCCCTCACACCCATTGTACCTCACAGGGGGAATCATGAAATTCGTCCAGAGAGTCTGCCTAATTACTTTGATACGAATAAAGATAGCTACTATGCCTTTTCGATAGGTGGTGATTTGTTTCGCTACTACGCACTGAATTCAGAAATACCGGCTGGGGGTGATCAGCTGAAATGGTTAGAATATGATCTCGCTCAAAGTTCCAAGAAAGTAACCCACCTCATAGCGGGGTATCATAAGCCGATGCGCCCACACGTGAGCGCGAAGCGAGAAGGGAAAAATCCCTACACCTGGGCACCTTATTTTTACCACTATGGTGTTGACCTGGTGATCGAATCAGATTCTCACGTGATTAAGCGAACCTATCCCGTTCGGCCTGATTTGGCAGGCGAAGAAGGTTTTGTGATCGCAGAAAAGGAAGACCCTAATGCCACGGTGTATATTGGAGAAGGCTGCTGGGGAGCCCCTTTGCGCAAAGCCAATGACGCGAAATCATGGACACAAGATGCTGCTTCATTTAATGGATTTGACTGGATAGAGGTTTCCCCAAAATCGATCAAAATTAGGACAGTGAAAGTCAAGCATCCAGGTCGCGTGGAAGAACACACGAAACGCTCTGACTACACGGTGCCAAACGGGCTTGAACTATGGGCAGCCAAAGGTGGTGAGATGTTAAGACTCAATGCTGATTAGTGGTGGCGGCTCTGGGATAGAAAACATTTCAAAAACTGATTGCAGTAGCTGTATTGTGAAGTTGTGTTCTTGAGAAGTGTTATACCAACTCAAAAAACTACCAGGTAGTTTTCCTCATTGATATTATAATGAATGACTTCAGGGTGCCCGGATGACCTACTTTCGGTGAACAAATGTCTCTATGAGTGAACCAATTCATAAATACACAAAAATAAATCTACAAAATCTACTAAACTCAGACTGTTCTGAATACCCCGCTGCTTGTGGTGACGTTATTATTGACTGATGCTTTGGTTGTGATAGAAAAATTCATACCAGTTCAAAAACAATCTGTTAGCGTGTTGATTCTACAAGAAGGTGCTGTCGTGGTTATCCATCTGCATCGATATAATATCAATTCTAACTTTTAGATTAATCTATAATTGTAGCTAGAAAAAATGAAAAAATTCATACAAAACTCTATCTTTGGGATTAAACCTTCGTTCTACTTTCGACAGGTTTTTATTATTTGTGCGTTGTTTGTGCTTCCCGTTGCTGTGTTGGTTTCTTCTACTGGGGAGGTGTCAAAAGTTATTGGGGCCATTGCTTCTCTAGTTCCCATGGTTCTTCTTTTTCCATATGCGCGAGTTGGCATAAAGTGCATTATTGAATATATCCAAGGCGGGAATGTGCTTATCTATAATGTTTTATGGAAGCTTGTTAGCGTGGTGCTGTCAGCGATGTTTTTCTTTGTATTGGCGCCAATAGGTTTGATTTATCTATACAGGGTGAATACAAGACCAATGTAGTGTATGTGCTAATTGGGGGTGTTATTAAGCTGTCAGGGGTTGTTTTTGTTAGAATGTTGGTTTGATGACTGGTAGGGCTGATTCTAAGTGAAGTGTTTTTGGCGGTGAGAGGTAAAATGCTTCGCCTCTTGGTGGGGTGTAGGGGTATTCATAGACGAGGGGGGTGGCGCTGAGGTAGACTATGGATTCATCACCGGCTCTTTCAATGATTTCTGCGTGTATTATGGAGGTGAAGTGGGGGGATTTATCGATTTCTATTCTATCTCCAGGGTGAATTTGGTCAGCGGCGCGTGCGGGGGCATTGGGTAGTATCAGTTCGATGACGACTAGATAGGGTGTGGGCGGGAGGTAGGTGTCTGGTTGAATGTAGGCTTGTGCTTGGAGTACGATGCCTTCTGTAATCATGTCTTGGCTGGTGAGGGGTCTTGTGGCCATGACTTGGAATTGGCCTCTCAGATAGGTGTTCAGTATGGTGTCTTTGTAGTTGGTAAGGTAGTTGCGCAGGAGTTGGCTATTGAGCAGTTCTCTTTCTTCGGGGCTTAGGTTGTAGTATTTGGCGTGGAGGTTTTTGGGGTCTGCACTACTTCCTTTTGGTGCTTCTAGTGCAGAGAATGCGATGATTTCTGGCGCTCTCTGAATTGATTTTAGAAGCTGGTAGTTTCTGGGTATGTCTGGATGGTTAAAGACATGTAGACAGAATAACCAGCTCGATAAGGCGAGGCAGAAGGCGAGTATATTGGTGAGTGTCCACCAAAAGAGTGGAGGTTTTTGTTTAAGGAGTCGATCACTCCAGGATTCTTCTTCTTGCCGTGGCATTAGTTCTGTTACTTACAGTCATTGGCTGGGTCATAGGAGCCTTCTTCTCCTTTTGCCTCAAAGGAGGTGCCACAGCCACAGGAGCGTGCGGCATTGGGGTTGGTGATTTTAAAGCCTGAGTCTGTGAGGTCAAAGTGGTAGCCGACTTCGCAGCCTTCGAGGTATTCGGTGCTGTCTTTGGCGATGAAGAAGGAGACGCCGTCTTTCTCTATGAGGATGTCCTCTTGCTGCTGCTGGGTGACTTCCATGGTGTATTGCATTCCTGCGCATCCTCCACGGGTGACTCCTAGGCGCAGGCCTGTACCGGTGGGGGCTTGTTTTTCTGCCAGGAGGCGTTTGAGTTCTTGCACTGCTTGGGTGGTCAAAGTAATCATCGTACGAGTCATTGGTTCTTAGATGCAGATTACGGGTGAATTCTGTCAGGTGCCAGTCATTCTTTTCTCTTTTGTATTATGGCAAAAATTCAAGTTCTTTCTGATGTTCTCGCTAGTCAGGTTGCTGCTGGCGAGGTTGTGGAGCGTCCAGCTTCGGTGGTGAAGGAGCTCGTGGAGAATAGTATGGATGCTGGTGCCACACACATTGAGGTGGAGATTCTAAAGGGTGGTAAATCATTACTTAAGGTCTCTGATGATGGTGTGGGTATGCAGCGTGAGGATGCTCTGATGTGCTTGGAGCGTCATGCGACTAGTAAGTTGCATTCTCTGGGGCAGCTTGCTGCTATTTCGACGATGGGCTTTCGTGGTGAGGCGCTTCCGAGTATTGCGAGTGTTTCGCGGTTTCGCTTAGCGACACGAGAAGCGAATGCTCTGGAGGGATCTGAGGTGATTGTAAGTGGCGGTGTGGTAAAGAGTGTGGGTTCGGCGGGGATGGCGGCGGGTACGGTGATGGAGGTGAGAGATTTATTTTTCAATGTGCCTGCGCGGCGTAAATTTATGCGGGCAGATACTACGGAGTCTGCTCATATCGAGCACCAGATTCGGCTGCATGCGCTAGCCACACCACATATTCGCTATACGTTTCGCAAGGACAAGCGTGTGGTATTTGATCTTGCGGCGAGTGCTGATCAGCGGGTGAGGATTGCAGCTCTAGCGGGTAAAGAGGCTGCGCGAGAGCTTCAGGAAGTCCCACGCTATGAGTATGGGGGAATGTCTGTCTTTGGCTATATGTTGCCCAGTGACTATGCTCGAAAGGGGCGTAAGCAACAGTTTGTGTTTCTTAATGGGCGTCCTATTGAGGATAGTACGATTAGTCGAGCGATAAGAGATGGCTATAAGGGGTCTTTGGCGGATGCTTTAAATCCAGCTGTGTGGTTGTGGTTAGAAATGGAGCCGGAGCTTGTAGATGTGAACGTGCACCCAGCGAAGAAGGAGGTGAGGTTCCATAAGCCTATTGAGGTGCGTACTCTTGTTGTGGATGCTGTGCTAGCTGGCTTTGAGAAAGCCTACGAGAATACGAGGTTGAGAGGTACGCCAAAGATTGTGAGCAAGCTCTCTGGTACTGAGTCGGCTGTTAGTATGCCGGTGACATCGGGGTCTAAGGTAATCTATGATGAGGCAAGTTGTAGGGGCGATGATGTTGTCGCAGAGGGTTCTGCCAAATACGCGGCTGATCTCAACCAAGCTAGGAGTGATCGGTTAACAAATGACCAAGTCGATTTAGTAAAGCAGAGCGGAAGGAGGGAGCCTGGAAAGGCTGAAGTTATTGCTTCTGATGAATCAGAAATGTCAGCTGAAGATAAGAATCCTCAGAGTATTCAGAGGCCTTTATTGAGCTCTCAGCCCAGTCTCCCTGTCGCAGATACAGCTGAGGGGATGCCTCAGGAAGCTCAACCTCGACTCACAGTGCTATGCCCACTTCATCAGCGTTACGTTTTGTTAGAAGGCGAAGAGGGTCTTGTGATGCTGGATCCACGAGCGGCGAAAGAGCGTATCCACTATGAAGCCTTTCTGAGAGGGGTGGAGTGTGTGGAAATGGAGTCCCAGGGCCTGCTGGTGCCAGAGGTGGTGGACCTCGATGCTCGGGACCTCGATACTGTACTTCGCCATATAGATCATTTTATACAAGCTGGTATAGAGATCGAGCCGTTTGGTGGTCGTTCAATTCAGATCCGAAGTCTACCTGCTCTACTGAGTGAGAAAGACCCTCGTGTCTTTCTGCAAGAAGTGGTGGATGAGCTTCATGCGACTCATGGTGCGAAGAAGAGTCGATCTATGGCCTATGAGTTATTTGCTCAGACATTATCGAGGCAGGCTACGCGCGCGGATCCATTTCAGTTTTCACAGGCAGACGCGATTTTATCGGCTCTCTTTGAGTGTGATTTACCCTATTGCACACCGGATGGTAGCCCGACTTTGATTCAAATCTCTTTAAAGGAAATCCAGCGCAAGTTCCTTAGCAGTTAGATCTATGAGTGTTTTATTGATTATTCGAGACGAGAGTAAAGCATCCTCGATGCTTCACTGGGGATTGAGCTTCGCGGAGGGTCAGAACACGGGACTGGATGTGCTGTGGTTAGAGGATGGGGACCAAGTGGCTGAGGTGGAGTGGGAGTCTTGGAGGGAGAGAGCGAAGCCCGAGCATTGGATTCACATCGAAGAGGAGCTAGTCAATTACGATCATGAAGCACTGCCGGTGAGGGTCTCTCGAGTGGGAACTCTGAGTTACTATAAGACGGTGATCCGTACGGTTAAGGCACTGAAGCCAAGTTTATTGATTGCGGGATTACATAGTGCGGATTCTATCCAGGTGCATCAGAAATTGGTGTACCAGATTCTTGATGATGTGTTCTGTGCTGTTATTATTCTACGAGCCACTGATGGAGCACTTCCGAATCGCAAAATACTTTTACCCTGCGGAGGTGGCCCTCATTCTCGTAAGGCCATCAAGCTGGTGGCGGCGTGTCTTGGGAAGCAGGCGACAGCTCTTTTTGTCGAGCCTGATATTGATGAGATTTCTGCTGATGTGGGGGAGGTTCGCTTGCGTAAGATACTCTACCGTGCTGGGGTGGATCCAGATAGTGTGGAGCATAAGGTGGTGGTTTCCAATAGTGTTTCTCGTGCTGTTGGTCATATTGTTCAGCAGGGTGAGTATGGTCTTATTCTGATAGGGGCTTCTCAGTCCGGGACGATTCGGCGCAAGCTCTTTGGAACAATTCCTGAGAAAGTCTTGCGCGGAGAAACTGCGATGGATGTGGGTATTATTCGCGGTGAGAGACCTGTGAGGCACCGTATGAGAGAGGTGTTTGAGCGCTGGTTACACCTTTCAGTTCCACAGCTGCGGCGCAGTGAGCGCGTTGAGTTATTTGGCGAAATTGAGGATAAGGCGAGGTGGTCATTTGACTTTGGTGCTCTGATGATCTTAGCGACAAGTATCGCAGGTCTTGGTCTGCTTTCTAATAGTGGGGCTGTTGTGATAGGTGCGATGTTGGTGGCTCCCCTTATGATGCCTCTACTGGGTGGAGGCTTAGCGCTCGTACAGGGAAATTGGCCCTTGTGGAAGAAAAGCCAATTTGCTGTGTTGCTGGGCTTTCTCAGCGCCCTATTCATTGGCTTGTTACTGGGAGTGATTGCTCGTGGCTTAGGCTTACCACTGACAGAAGAGCTCGCTTCTCGTGGAGCACCCACGACTCTAGACTTAGGTATTGCCTTTATTTCTGGTGTGGCAGCCTCCTACTGCGTGGCGAGGCCTAAGCTCAGTGGGGCACTAGCGGGGGTGGCTATTGCTGCAGCTCTTGTGCCACCGATTGCGACAGTTGGTATCTGCCTAACGATGGGATATCATGAGGTGGCAGCTGGAGCGTCATTACTCTTTGGGACAAATGTGGTGGCGATTGTCCTCGGTGCAGGGGTGTCCTTCTTTTTTGCAGGTGTGAGAGGAAACCAGAATGCCACAGGAGTGTGGTCAAAGCGGATGGGTAGCATTTTTTTAATAGTGCTTATTGGTTTAGTGATTCCTTTGTCCTCTGTCTTTATGAAACAGAGAGACTGCCGAGGTCTGGAGTCTAGGTTGGGGGTGGTTCTAGATCAGTATGATGTGTGTATTGTTGATGCTCGGCTTAGTGAGTCTAAGGGCAATAGAGCACTGTTGGAGCTCACCCTAGAAGCTCCAGAAGTGATCTCAGCGCAGCGTGTTAGCGAGCTCGCGCAAGAGGCTCAATTGTATTTAAAGCGAGATGTGCGCTTGGTAGTGAAAACAGTGTTGGTGGCAGAGAGTGGTCAATAGTGGCGGGCTATGATGAGCTAGGGGTGCTTTGATAGGTCATGGATAAAACTAGGGACGGGAAATGGGGCACGAAAAACGGGATAAGCCAGTGTGTGCTCATCCCGTTTTACTCAGTGATCCAGTAAAATGATCTAGTAAATGATTTACTTAAGCGTCTTTAAGGAGTTTACGCGCTTTTTTGATGGTTGTTTGGCTGAGTTTGCCGTTGACTCTGCGAGAATTGTCCAAGAGATCGGCGAGTGACTTTAGTGTTGTTTCTGCTTCTTTGAGAGCCTTGCGGCCGCCTCCATATTTTTTGTCGGAGAAATACTTAGTGAAGGTAGTTCCTGTGCGGCTTAGGCATAGTCTCCAGCCCTGGAATGCTGTCGTTTCGTATGTGAAACGTGTGAGATTCTTTTTTGATTTCATAGTAGTTGTTTGCGGGTTTTAGTGTAGTTGGGAAATTACGGATGTGAGTTATTAGGGTTATTGTGTGTGTCTCTCTCTCAAAATTAACTTGTTCATAAAAGTATGAGAATAAGTCATCTTACAAGGTTCCTAAGGAAAATGCTAAGAGAAACTACAAATTAGCTATACGCCTTTGTTGATTTTCATCTTTCAAGGTGTCGTACTAATTTTTGTGAAACTAACCGTTAGCGCGATGATGTCCAGATGTTTTTTGTAAAACATTTTCTTGTAACTGACTTAAACAGAATAGAAGAGGGAGTTTTGTAGTTTGCTAAAAAGTGTTTGATTAACGCACAGAGTTGAGCAGATACACGTGAATTAAGTGAAAGCAATACTATTTTTATTCTAGAAGAAATTGATTCTCACTCATGTTACATGGAAAAAGTAATATCGATTATTTCCTTAAATTATGATTAGAGCATGTGCCTTTGGTGCGACATCACTGTTATTCTCTAGGGCATCTCTGGAAACCTGTTTTTGGTAAAAAATGCCGTTAGATTGTTTCAGATCAAGGCAAACACAATCACTTTTGAGTTGGTATAAGGATTGTGGACAACGCAGAGATGGAGCAATCTGGTCGTATTTTTAGAAACGAGGTTTTTAGAGGTGCCCTCTAATGTGAAGAATGCGAATGAGAGCATTCTAGCAGTGACTGAAGCTCATCCTGATCATGATTAGAATATGTGGCTACTTCAAGAATAAAGAAGCGTGAGCCTAGCATGGTGGGGTGGGTGAGTGTTTGAAATTGGCGGATGGCTTGCCCTTGTTCTTGTGTGGTGAGTGTTTCGAGTTTGGCTAACCAAGGTTTAGCGTGCTTTGTGAGATATCTGCTTTGTTGCGTGAAGTCTAAGAGCTGATAGCGCGCATGACAAAATGCCTTGGCTAATTGTGTGAAGTCAACATGGGCTGTGATATCTTGATCACCAATATGAATGAGAGGGTCTTCTCCCGCGGTGTGCTGGAAGTAAGTGCGTAGTGTTCCGTTGACCCTGCTAGGGTGGTAGTAGGCAGATGCTGTGTAGCCATAATCTATGGTGATAATGACTCCCTCGATGAGCCGGCTGGTAAGTTGTGAAGCCCACTCTGTGAGTCCTGGCCTGTATTCAGTGGTGTAGCCTATTGGGAAATTATTTGGAGAATGTTTGTTGAGATCCTGAGTGAATTCAAGGAGCTCGGAATTAGTGATGTCTTTATGATCCCAGTGAAAAAGATTTGCATTATCTGTAGGTTTTGAGTGTGAGCAAACGACTTTTTGCTGCCAGCCTGCTGAGGTAAACTCTAGGAGCTGAACGGGAAAGGCGTCAATGAGCTCATTGGAGAGGACGATGCCCCGAAAGGGACTCACTTCTTGTAGTGTTCGGTATTGCTGGAGTTTCTTGGAATGTTGCTTGGTGGTGGCACGCTGCCGGGCTCTGAGAGGTTCTAAGGGCTCGACTATGTGGTAGAGGCATCTTTCGTAGAATTCAGGAAAAATTGTGTTTAGTTCATCTAAAATATCATTGGCCAAGTGAGCGGTGTTGGCACCCATTTCTAAAATACCAAATGACTCTGGACAACATTGTCTCTGCCATTCTTCGTGAATTCTGTGCGCCAAGATAGAACCGAAGGCTGAGCCCACACTCACGGAGGTGAAAAAGTCACCTTGCTTACCCACCTTTGAGCTCCCCTTCGTGTAGTAGCCGTGGTGTGGATCATACAAAGCGCTCTGCATGAATTGAGAAAAAGGAATTGGGCCGTGTTTCTCTATCTCATTGAGTATGACTTCTTCTAAAGGAAGTGTTGCGTCATGGGTGGTTCGTGGGTATGACTGAGAATCGCCATCGCGAGGATCCTCATCTGATGTTATAGAAGTCATGTTTCGGCGCAAATTTAAGTCCAAGAGAAAGATACGCAAGAAGTCAATTTTGCTGCGTCGTTGGTTTCTTGTCTCTCTGATATTCTGCGGCTGTATTGGACTGTTGTGCTTGTTTTTGGCGTGGCGTTTTACCGAGAAGCACAGAGAGCGGGCCAAAGAGTACGATCTGACACGAATTAATGACATTGAACTACCTAGCCTTATTTTGGATCGAAAAGGCTTCGAGGTCGGGCGCATGTTTGTGGAAAACCGCCATGTCATTAGTATTGAGGAAATCCCCCAGAAAATGGTGGATGCACTTGTGGCTGGTGAGGATAGCCGATTCTATGACCATGATGGGGTCGACTATATAGGGGTGGCACGTGCCTTCTATTTGAATTTTAAAGCAGGTCGCCAAACTCAGGGAGCGAGTACCGTGACTCAGCAGCTGGCTCGAAATGCCTTCCCACTCCGTGAAAAGGCACTAGAACTGGGGGAGAGTGGCTATGATCGCAAGATCGTAGAGGCTTTCCTAGCAAGACGCATTGAGCAGCATTATTCGAAGCACGAGATCTTAGAGTTTTACCTAAATCGCGTGCCTTTTGGCTCTGGTTATTATGGAGTGCGCTCCGCAGCATTGGGGTATTTTGGAAAAGAACCCAAGGACTTAGACACCCAGGAGTGTGCTTCACTGGTCGGGTGCATTAAGAACCCTTCGACATTTTCCCCATTAGCTAGTTTAGAAAATAACAAGAAAGCGCGAGATCACGTGCTAAACCGCATGAGAATTGAGCACATCATTAGCTCAGTGGAATGCGAGCGTCTAAAGGCTCTCCCTGTCGAGGTGAGTCCAGAGCCGATTCGCCGTGGCACCTCTCACTTTTATGATAAAGTGGCTAACTTTGTAAAAGATAAGGTCGACTCAGAAGTACTTAGCCGTGGTGATCTGCGTATTTTTACAACAGTGGATCAAAGAGCTCAGAGTGCACTAGAACAAGGTTTGCAGAGCCAGCTCAGCCAAATCGAGAGCCGAGAAGACTACGCCCACCCGAAGTACTCACAGTACCAAGCTAGTGAGGGCGAGAGGCCGAATTATCTGCAAGGGGCCGCGATGATGATAGACCACACCAATGGAGAAGTGTTAGGCTATGTCGGAGGGCGTGATTTCTCACACTCTCAGTACGACTTCATACAGAGTGGTAAGCGCCCACTGGGGACAGCATTCTTCCCCTTCGTCTATGCTTCAGCCATTGAGAATGGCGTGAGTCTCGGTGCTCCACAGATTGATGAGGCGATGGATAACAGAGCAGTGATGGTGGATGGAGTCGAGGGTGTACTCGGAGAATGGGGGGCAGAAATTATGCAGCCGAAGTACGAGGGAGTGGTGACCACGCGCCGTGCCTTCGCAGGCTCTAAGGTAGCGGCAACGGTGCGCTTAGCGAGGCAGCTAGGGCTAGAGAAAGTCAGTGAGACCGCAGTGCGAATGGGAGTGAAGCGCCCCTCGGAGAAATTACTGCCTCGATTTATTGTCGGAGCAGAAGATGCCTCCCTCAAGGACATGGTGCTGAGCTATTCTGCATTTAGTAATCAAGGTAAGATGCAGAAGGATCTCGTCTGGGTGACGCGAATTGAGCGCGGTGACGGCACACTCGTCTATCAGCATAGTGGAAAGACATCTCCTGCCAATGTACTCCACGAAACCACAGCGTATCTCATGAACTCACTCATGCGCTCTGCTCTCAAAGAGGGAACTGGGCAGCGCGTTATCAAGGACTCAGAACTCGCAAGTGACGAGACTCTAGGTGGCTATAATGGCACGACATTTAATTTTAGTAATCACTGGTATGTTGGCTCAAATCACCGCATCACCTGTGGTGTCTGGGCGGGATTCTGGGATGGTAATGAGCCCATCTATTCTGCGGCATTTAGTAGCGACACAGTACAGCCCGTTTGGCTCGATGCCATGGAACAAGTCTCAGACCTATACAAAGCAGAAACAAGGACAGCTCCCGAAGCTATCGAAGAAGTGAGAATATGCCGCCACTCAGGGAAGAGAGAAACCCCAGACTGCCAGCACTACACTGTAAATAAAGTCACAGGAGAGGAAGTGTACACAAAAACAGGCTATCAGGAGCTATTTGTCAAAGGGCTTGCCCCGAGGGAGTTTTGTCCGATCCATGGCTCAGGAGGTATAGTGGACGAGTCTGTTTTTGCCTCCAGTGGTGGATTGATTGGTGCGCGGGCGAGATCCGTGGCCTCCGTGCAGCCCGCTCGGCCAACGCTTGTTGGTCAAGACCCCTACAATGCCTACAAGCCTGCTTTTGTGAAACGCCAGGCCAGACCCGAGGCAGCAGAACGTGGTATCGGAGCGATCAATGTCGATCAGCTAGATGAGGTCGACGAAAGTGTACAGATCCGCCTCGAACTCCCCACGAGAGTGGAGATATTTGACTAAAGGGGAGAAGCCTCACTAAGAGCATAGAAAAATTGTTCTTTACTCATAATGACAAAATGACGAAAAAAAC
This sequence comes from uncultured Verrucomicrobiales bacterium, assembly GCA_937928735.1. Classification (GTDB taxonomy): domain Bacteria; phylum Verrucomicrobiota; class Verrucomicrobiia; order Verrucomicrobiales; family Akkermansiaceae; genus Rubritalea. Next base: position 26,090 of record CALFVF010000014.1, read on the forward strand.
AAGGATCTGGAACGGTCTGGGGTTGACGATTACAGATAGGTCGCTATGAGTTTCCGCATGCAAAACGACACACCACAGGAGACAGAGCCAGTCGAGGAGGGTTCTGAAGAAAAGCAGGCGACCACTCAAACTGGAGACTCCAAGTGCGAGGAAAAAACTCTTGAAGAAGTGAATGAAGAAATTGAGCGTGAGCTCGAAGAATTCGCCGAGGAAGAAAAAAACTCTGAAGAGCAACTCCAGGATGAGCTCACCAAGTGGAAAGACACAGCAGTAAGAGCCATAGCAGACCTAGAAAACTACCGCAAGCGAATGGCGCGCGAGAAAGCAGATACGATACGCTTTGGAAATCAGCGCCTCATTGAAGAACTACTCCCAGTTCTCGATAGCTTTGACATGGGAATGATGGCAGCGGAGCAAGACTCTAGCTCCATGATTTATGTAGGCATGCAAATGGTGCAGAAGCAGATGACAGACTTTTTAACAAGCCAAGGTGTCGAGCCTTTAATTTGCAATGCGGGGGACGACTTCGACCCGAATCTCCATGACGCGATGAGCCAGGAAAATAGTGATACTGTAGAAGCTGGTAAAGTTCTTCGAGTGATGCGTAAAGGCTACAAGATGGGCGAGCGGCTCATTCGCCCAGTCAATGTCGTGGTTTCTCAGGGAATCGCCACAGAAGAAGACGCTTCATCACCAGAAGCATAAACATTGTCTGCTATGTCTGAGAAAAAAGATTATTATGAAGTACTTGGCGTGTCCAAGGACGTCGAAGCTTCTGCACTCAAAAAGGCCTACCGAAAGCTAGCCATGAAGTACCACCCAGACAAAAATCCTGGGGATACAGCAGCTGAGGAGACATTTAAGGAAATTGGCGAAGCCTATGAAGTGCTGAGTGATGAGGAAAAGCGAGCCGCTTACGACCGCTATGGACACCGTGCCTTTGAAGGTGGCATGGGTGGGGGTGGAGGAGGTGGCTTCCATGATGCCTCAGACATATTCTCACAAGTCTTCGGTGGGGCTTTTGGAGGAGGTGGAGGAGGCTTTGAAGACCTCTTTGGCGGGGGACGCCGCCGTCGTGACCCCTCTGGAAAGACCCGTGGAGCGGATCTCGAAATGGGTCTAGAAATCACACTCGAAGAAGCAGCCGAAGGCTGTGAGAAAGAACTCAAAATAAATCACGAAGCCAGCTGTAAGACCTGTAGTGGAGCAGGATCAAAGAAAAAGGGCGGCGGAATGAAGTCCTGCACAAGCTGTGGTGGACGCGGTGTCATGATGCGCCAGTCCGGCATCTTTGTGCAGCAAACAACATGTCCCGAATGCCAAGGTAATGGACAAATTATTTCTGATCCATGCGGGGACTGCCATGGCACAGGCACTACAGAGCAAAGCAAACGCATTAAGCTTAAGGTACCCGCCGGTGTCGACTCGGGCAATCGTCTGCGCTCCACAGGAAATGGAGACGCGGGCATGCGTGGAGGCCCAGCAGGGGATCTCTACGTTGTACTTAGAGTGAAAAAGCATGATGTCTTTGAGCGAGATGGCTCTCACCTATACTGCGAATTTCCAGTGCCATTCTCTGTGGCCGCTCTCGGTGGTGAACTCGAAGTGCCGACTCTAGAAGGCCCCTCCTCCATTAAAGTACCTGCGGGAACCCAAGGGGGGACAACATTCCGCCTACGGGATAAAGGCATCAAAGACCTCAGTGCTGGGCGTAAGGGAGACCTACACATCGAGATGCATGTTGAGGTGCCCACGAAGCTGAGCTCTGAGCAAAAAGAAAAACTCAGAGATTTCGCCGAATCGATTGGAGAGGAAAACTCACCGATGCAGGAAGGTTTCTTTGAGAAGGCGAAGCGCTTCTTTGAATTCTAGAATACGGATTGAATTGGAATTATGAACTCTCTTGCTCGTTTTTATCTGCCACAGGCTGATTGGAGTGAGAGCGTTCTTGTGCTCAAGGGTGAAGAAGCACACCACTGTGTCCGGGTTTTGAGATTAAAATCGGGAACACGTATCGAAGTGTTCGATGGAGTGGGGCAGAGTGCTTGTGGCACCCTGAGTTCTGTGTCCAAAGACCACGTGGAAGTTCAGCTAGAATCCAAACAATACACACCACCACCCTCACTGCGAATTAGCCTCTATCAAGCGATTCCAAAAGGCGGTAATATGGAATGGATCGTGCAGAAGGCAGTTGAGCTGGGAGTGTTAGAAATCCAGCCTCTGATCAGTACCCACACAGTGGTCAAACCAGATCAGTTAGAAAAAAAAGCCCAGAAATGGCAAAAAATCGCGCTAGAAGCCTGTAAGCAGTGCGGACAGAACTGGCTACCACGTGTGCAAACACCCATGAACTATGACCAGTGGCTGACACAATACGAACTTGAAGGCTGCGCTCTCATCGCCGCCCTTGATCCTCGTGCAGTTAGCCTCGCGGAAGGCATCGCCCAGTTTCAGCGGACAGGTACCGCCGCTGTCTTAATTGGCCCAGAGGGTGATTTCTCCCAGAAAGAATACGACCTCGCGATTGGGCAGGGCTTTCAGCCAGTGAGTTTAGGAGAGATAGTGATGAGAGTGGAAACAGCAACCCTCTACACCCTTAGTGCTCTGAAGTATGCGCTAGGCACTTAGTTGAAGTTTTTGATATGTGCAGTTAGCTGATGTTATAGCTGGCTCAAAGCAATGCTCGATTTTATTAGTTCTCTATTTGCTGTTCAAATATCCTTTTAGTTTCGGTCATCTTTTTAGCTAGATTTGTGTAGGCGTTTTCTAGTGTAGAAACGATGTAAATAATTCTCATCTTTTGGTCATAAGTTCCAGCACGACGTACTTCCGATACAGTAAGATCATATTCTTTCTGTAAATTTATTAAAACCCGTCTATTTACTCTGCATTTCTGGCAATGTTGTGGACATGAACTGATCCAGAAATAGTATGTTTCAAACCAAGTTTTCTGGTCGTTTGCAGTCCATGTGAAGTATTGCAAACAACTAACGCATTTAAATACTGTATCAAAATACCAGTACCGAGGGTAAACACTGTAATTCTGCTTACTAGGGTCCCCCTTGATTGAGGTGCTGTAATCTTTTTTAATTGAGCCTGAGAATAGGTGACCAGGCATACACCGAGGGTCTGTTAGGCCAAAATCTTCCATCAGTATGACCTTAGGTAAGGTGGGTAGTTATTTGAAAGTAAAAGTTGTATTATCTCCGCAGAATATCCATCACAAATCTTTCCGCCACTGATGAAAGGTTAGTGATCAGTCTGATCACTAGACTGTTTTCTTTCCACGTAGTTTTTAAGTTGAGCTGTGAGTAGAGAGGTAATGGCTGGTTTGAGTGCTTTGAGGACTGCCTCTATGATATAGCCTTTGAGCGAAAAGCCCTTTGTGTGTTTTGTGGTGGGAGGTTGTTTTTTGCGTTTGAATAGCAATGTGGTGCCTAGACCTGCTGCAACACTGCCTTGGAACCATTTTTTTGGGTTCTTACGAATAGAGTTTTTGAGCTTTTTTGAGACATTCACTTGGTCTCTCAATAGTAAATGTGAACCTGTGATAAGGTTGCGCTTTTCTTTGAGGTCTTTGAGAAGCTCTAGCTTTCTTTGTTGGATTTGTTTTGCGCTAGCCATTCTTTATCGTTTTGGAGTTCAGCGATGGAGAGAGGGAAAAGTTTCTTTTTAGAGACTTTTGTGAGGCGATCTAAAAAGGAGAGTAAAATGATGACGTGCAGAATACAGACCAAGAATGTTAGAAAGATCCATGGTTCACAGAGTTCCCAGAGGCGCCCCATGAGGTCTTGGCTATACTTGTCGAGTAAACTAGAGCCAAGTCCGATAATGAAGACTATAAATAGGAGATACGCCAAGAGGCCTGTGAAGGCCATTATGGCGATGGAGGTGGCCTTTGTGATGAGGTTTTGTTTTGCCTCTTGGGCTTCGATGGCGACAAGTTCTTTGCGGCTATTGGCGTAGTCCGCGGCAGATGCCTTGAGCAGGGCAATCGTCTGCTGAATAGACGGGTCACTTTCCTCCTGCACGGGTGTTTCTTCTTCTAGTTCAGACATCCTTGATTATGAGTCAAAAAGCTGACTGCACCCTAGAGTTGTACGGGGGGGTAATATTCTAAGTTTTGTGAAGTCAGCTTTGTATTCTGCTGTGATGATTGTATGGAATTATCGGCGTACAATGAGACCGAGTAGAAAGCCGACACCAAGAGCGCCTAGCACACATTGTGTTGGTTTAGCCCGGACGTAGTCTTCTGCGGAGGTATGGACTTCCTTCGCTTTGATTTTACCTTGGTCCCACTGCTCTTTGCCTTTTGCTTTAATCACTTGAGCTTTTTCTCCCGCACCTTGCTTGATGACTTGAGCTTTCTCAGAGACATTGGACTTGATGGTTTGAGCTTTTTCAGCTGCTACGGTTTTGAGTTTTTGAGCCTTATCTTTAGCCTCTGTGGCGATGGTTTTAGCTTGTTGTGCAGCTGCAGAGCGTAGCTCACTAGGTGCTGTGGTTCTGAGCTTTAGGCCGTCACCTGGAGGGGGTGTGAGTGGTGGATTGGTTACTTCTTCCATAGTAGTAGGTATTTCTAAGTGTTTGGTGAATGGTTAATGATGGATTGAGTAGGCCTGCGATACATGATCACTGCCGTCTCTCTGAGTGAAATTATAGACTTCTAAAGCCAAGAGTAAAGTCACCAATAAGGCCTTTTGTAGAAACGAAGCCTCCGAGTTGATCATGGAGCATATGATTGAGATCAGTATGTCATATGCTCGTTGTGCTCGTTGATTAGATAATTGGGTTAGAGTGCTTTTCTTGGCCTATGGTTGTGATGGGGCCGTGGCCACTGTAGACTTTCGTTTCGTCGGGCAGTGTGTAGAGGTGCTTGTGAATGCCTTCGTAGAGCTGCTCAAAACTCCCCCCGGGTAGATCAGTACGACCGCAGGCTCCTGCCATTAGGGTGTCTCCCACAAAGACGCTGCCTAGCGCTGGGGCGTAGAAGCTGATGCTATCCGGGGAGTGGCCGGGAATGTGAGAAATGTGAAATTCTAGCTCACAGAGTGTGATCTTGGCTGTCTCGTGGAGCAGCTCGTCTGCCTCGAAGGGTGTGACTTGGATGGGTAGGCCTAACTTCTCTCTGGCTTCTTTCTGGCGAATCAGAGTCTCTGAGTAGGCAGAGTGCATGGAGATGCGAGCACCTGCGCTCTGGAGCGCTTCGACATCTTCGACGTGGTCGAAGTGCTGGTGGGTGAGTAGTAGGTGATTTGGTGTATGACCGAGTGACTGTGCCCACTCGGCTATTCTCGCGGGGGCGTCGATAGCGATCGAGCCGTGCTCAGTCTCGATGATGTAGCCATTGGTGAAGACATGGCCTCCGGTGTAGGAATGAATGTGTGTGGGCATGAGATAATCGTGTGAACGGTGTGTTTTGGCTTCGGGAGTTGTCAGTTCTTGGGGAGACGGTTGAGTGAGAGCTTATATAAGGTCTTGTGGATGTTCATTAGCTCAGGACTGGCATCGATGATGAAGCAGTAGGGTTCATTCTGGAGTGAGAGGAATGTCTTGCGGCAGAATGCTAGAGAGTCGCGTGTTTCGAATTCATTAGTGGCTTCCCCTCGCTTGCCGATGCGCTCGAGCGCTTGGTCAACGGTGAGGTCGAGCACAAAGAGTATATCTGGCTCAGGGGCGAAGGCTTCATTACTCTTGCGAATGACCTCTACATCAAAGCCGATCGCTCCTTGGTAGGCCATATTGGAGAAATAGTAGCGATCAAGAATGACGACTTTCCCCGCAGCGAGAGCAGGTGAGATGACGTCTCTGAGATGCTGGCGGCGATCTTCTAGAAAGAGCGCAAGTTCTTGCTCTGGTTCAAAGCGGCCTGTTTGCATGCTTTCGCGGAGTTTTTTACCGTGGGGGCCATCACTGGGCTGGCGCTCAACGAGGACCTCATAGCCGGCTTGGCTGAGTGCCGCGCCAAGTAGTCTGGCTTGGCTGGACTTTCCGGTGCCATCAATTCCCTCGATGACAATAAATAACCCCTTATCGTTCTGCATGATACTGGAGGACTTAAACGAGAATGCGGCGAGTAGGAAAGAATCATTTTCATGGAATGCTTAAAAGAGAAAGAATTCCTAGAGAAACATGGGGAAACTTTGCTTGCATACAGGGGAAATGTAGCGCATTGATGATCTCTAGATGACGGCGGTATCTTTACTCATTTTAGCATCGTTTTTTACAGGTACTGCCGCAGTGCTTGGGTGGAAAGCGGTGCAATCATGTGAGAAGTACCGCTGGACATGGTTATGGATACTCTGTGCCTTTGTCTGCCAGAGTTTGGTACTTGGAGAAAGGGGAGCTCTCAGAGGGCAGTGTCCACTGGGAGATTATGGTGAAATTCTTGTTTTTTTAGCGTGGTCACTGAGTATATTTTACTTCGTCACAGGCCCCGCGTATCGATTGTCTTTATTAGGCCTATTCTCCACACCTGTAGTGACTGGGATGCAGCTGGTGGCCATTCTGCCAGGAATGATGGAAGTGGCTCCACTCAAGGCTGAGAGTATCGACCCGTGGAATGAGACTCATGCGGCGATGTCAGTACTCTCTTATGGTGCCTTCGCCCTCGCTTCTGTGGCAGGTGTGATGTTTCTGGTGCTGAATAAAAAGCTCAAAGGCCAGCAGTCGGGCTTAGGTCAGGGGCTTTTTGGCTGCCTACCACCGATTCGCTCCCTGATTGACTCAGTGGTGCGTCTCACCTGGATCGGCCTTGTACTGCTCTCTGTAGGGATTTATGCGGGCTTTCGTATGGGAGTGGAGGGTAGTGGCACGCATCTCTGGATAGCGATAGGCGTCTGGTTAGCCTACATCGCCTTACTGGGTATTTGGCACGTTTTTGGGATGACTCCGCGAAAGATGGCGTCCTTTATGGTGGTATTGTTTGTCCTATCGTTATTGGTTTTCGCGCAATAAATTCATGGAAATTCTCTGTCTAGGTCTTAACCATCATACAGCACCCGTAGAAGTGAGGGAGCGCTACGCCGTCTCTGGCACTCAACAGGGTACGGTTAGTAAGGAGATGACAAGTATCCGAGGCGTGAATGAAGTCGTTGTACTCTCTACGTGTAATCGGACTGAGGTTTACGCCGTGGCGGAAGATTTAGAGCAGGCAGCCGAGGAGCTAAAGAGTCACTTAGGTGGTGGCAAAGGTGTCAAAAAGGGAGACGAAGAGCACTTCTACCTGCGCTACTCACGCGCCGCTGTAGAGCATCTATGCCGTGTGGTGAGTGGTCTGGACTCGATGGTTCTAGGCGAGACTGAGATCTTTGGCCAGGTCAAGCAAGCCTACCAGCAAGCACTGAGTACCGCGGCCACTGGAGGGATATTAAACCCCCTATTTCAGAAGTCCTTTGGCATCGGCAAGAAAGTACGCACACAGACTACAATTCAGGTCGGGCAGACATCAGTGGGGAGTGTTGCGGTAGATCTAGCAGAAAAGATTTTTGGTCATTTAAAAAGTAGTAAAGTGATGATCATTGGTGCTGGTGAAATGAGCCGTGTGACAGCACTGCGCCTACTCGAGCGAGGGGCGAAGAGTATGTTTGTCACTAATCGCTCCTACCAGAGAGCTCAAGATCTCGCCAAGGAGATGGGCGGGGAGGCCATTCGATTTGATGACTGGGAGAAGTCCCTTGTAGAAGTTGACGTTGTTGTCTCGTCAACAGGGGCGCCAAAAGCCGTGGTGCATGCGGAGCAGATAGAGAGAGTGCGCCGGAAGCGTAAGTATCGGCCGTTATTTTTTATCGATATTGCAGTCCCTCGTGATGTGGATCCTGCTGTGGGTGAGATCGAGGAAGTCTATCTCTATGACTTAGACGCCCTACAAAAACTCGCCGAAGAAGGCAAACATCAGCGCAAGAAACAAGTCGAGGTGTGCCAGAGTATTATTGAGACAGAAGTAGAATCCCTACTTGAGCGCCAAAGGAGTAAATTATGAAGCAGTTAGTTGTTGGAACAAGAGGTAGTGCTCTCGCACTCGTGCAAGCAGACATGGTGGAGACACTTCTCGCAAAAGCCTTTCCGGGGCGCACGATTACACGTAAAGTCATTACCACCACAGGGGACAGGAGAGTGGATGTGCCACTGAGCTCTGTGGCGAAGATTGAGGGTGTGATTGATAAAGGTGTTTTCACCAAAGAGTTAGAAGTGGCTCTTGAGAACGGAGAGATCGATCTCGCTGTTCATAGTCTAAAGGACGTGCCCACACAGCTGCCAGAAGGCTTTGAAATCGCCAGTGTGTTAGAGAGAGCACCTACCGGTGATATCCTCATCACCAAACAAACTGGCGGACTAGATGCCCTAAAGAAAGGTGCCAAAGTCGCGACAAGTAGCGTGCGTCGCCAGAAAATGCTTACGTGGATACGGCCTGACCTAGAGCTCGTTGATATCCGAGGTAACGTGCCAACGCGCCTGAGAAAACTCGCCCAACTAGAGGACTTAGACGGCATTCTACTCGCAGAAGCTGGACTACTGCGCCTCGGCTATGATGCCTACGGCGAGATGAAGACCGAAGCAGGGAGTGTCTACGGAGCTCTCATTGACCCGAGCACATTCTTACCTGCTGCGGGTCAGGGTGCTGTGGGTATCGAGATCCGCAGTGACGATGAGAATACGCGCGAAGCTGTAGAGGCGATCAACCACACAGAAACATTCCAGCGAGTGCGTGCGGAGAGGGCATTTTTAGATAAACTCAATGCGGGCTGCCACACTCCGGTGGGGGTGAGCACGCACCTATTAGGGGAGAAGCTCATTATGGAGGCGATCGTCTTTGATGAACAAGGCAAAGGAGAACCTCTAGAAGCTGAAGTGGCTGGCAAACTCACTGAACCCGAAGAAACTGCAAAACTTTTATTTCAACAATTATCATGAGCAAAGAAGGAATCTGTTATCTCATAGGAGGCGGCCCGGGCGATATAGGACTGGTGACCTTAAAGGCCAAGTCCTGCATCGAGACCGCTGACGTGCTCGTGTATGATGCACTCAGCAGTGCGGAACTTGTCAACTGGGCTCCTGAGGGCTGTGAGAAAATCTATGGCGGCAAGCGCGCGGATAATCACGCGATCCCTCAGGGTGAGCTCAACCAGCTCCTGGTTGATAAGGTAAAAGAAGGTAAAAAGGTTGTACGCCTCAAAGGCGGAGATCCAATGATCTTTGGTCGTGGTGGAGAAGAGGCTGCTGAGCTGGCAGAGGCAGGGGTGCGCTATGAGATTGTGCCAGGTATTTCCTCATCCATTGCAGGTCCTTGTTACGCAGGTATTCCTGTGACCCACAGAGACCACTGCTCACAACTCACCATTTTCACAGGGCACGAAGACCCAACAAAGGGAGAGTCGAGCCTAGACTACAAGCACCTAGCAGCTACTCCAGGGACAAAAGTCTTCTTAATGGGAGTGAAGCGCATGCGAGAAATCACCAATGAACTCATCAAGGGAGGGCAAGATCCAGACACTCCCATGGCGCTCACTCGCTGGGCGACTACTACCAAGCAATCAACAATAGAGGGTACAGTGGCCACGATCGCTGATATCGTGGATCAGACAGGTTTCCGCTCACCAGCAGTCGCTGTGATTGGTGATGTGGTGAAAGAGCGCGCTCAGATCAATTGGTTTGAAACCAGACCACTCTGGGGAAAGAAAATTGTCGTCACACGCACGCGCACTCAGGCAGGAGTGCTCAGTGAGCTGTTAGCCCAAGAGGGTGCCGATGTCTTTGAACTACCCACTATTCGTATCACAGAGCCTGCGGATCGTATGGAATTTGTCGAATCTGTGGCCGCAGTGCACAAGTATGATTGGTTAGTTTTCACCAGTCCGAATGGTGTGGAGAGATTCTTTGATGCCTTCTTTAAAGCCTATGATGATGCGCGCAGTATTGGTGGAGCAAAAATCGCGGTTGTCGGGCCAGGAACGGCCAAAAAACTCAAAGAGTACCACCTAGGTGTGGATCTGATGCCAGAAACTTACGTGGCAGAAGGTCTCGTAGAAGCCTTCAGCAAGAAGGAAGATGTGGAGAATCTCACTATGCTGTGGATACGTGGGAACGACGCACGCCGTACAGTCTATGAGGGACTCAATGCCATGGGCGCGATTGTGGATGAGTGTATCGCCTATGAGACGGTGAAGGAAACGGAAGATCCGACAGGAGCTCAAGAGCGCTTCCGCAAGGAGGGAGCAGATATGGTGACCTTCACGAGTGCTTCCACAGCGGAGAACTTTCATGAGCTAGGCTTACCTTGGCCAGAGCACTGCGTCTCAGCCAGCATGGGGCCTGTGACCTCAAAGGCGATCGAAGAAACAGTCGGGCATCTAGCGCTCGAAGCGCCAAAGAGCACCATTCCAGATTTCGTCGAAGCTATTGTCGATTACTATCAGAAATAAAACGAAAAATAAATCTGCTAGAATAGTTGGTATTTAATCGATATCTAAACGTATTCTAACATTTTCATTTGATGGATGGAGAATATGATGTGCTAGAAATGTTTCGATCTAGCGCATCATCAAGAGCCATTCTCTCAATAGCTTCGCCGCAACCACGGAGGAGACTTCACTAGAGTCAAGATCGGGAGCTAGCTCTACGATATCGAGTCCTACGATTTCTCTGCCATCTAGACATTCTCGTAAATTCTCAAAACAAGCCCAGTCTATTCCCCCGGGCTCGGGTGTTCCTGTGCCTGAGACGAGCTGAGGGTCAAAGATATCGATATCAAATGTGATATAGATGGGCACTCCTTCATGTTCTGCGAGTTTCTGGCGCAGTGCTTCTGGGTTCGGTGTGACAAGGCGCTGGTGTTTGCGCATTTCAGTGAATTCCTCGCGAGTACCTGAGCGAATACCGACTTGGAGAAGGCGCTCTGCAGGCAGGAAATCAAGGGTTCGGCGCATAGCACAGGCGTGGGAATGTGGCGTGCCATTCCATTCTTCCCGCAAGTCAGCATGCGCATCGAACTGCACAACCATGAGGTCTGGGTGCTTCTCGAACACGGCACGAATAGCACCGGGTGAAATCGAGTGCTCTCCTCCGAGGATAACAGGTTTCGCCCCGGTCTCTAGAATCTCCTGTGTCGCCTCATAGAGTGCGTCGATAACAGCCTCTGGAGCACCGTAGGGTATGTCGAGGTTACCGAGATCTGCGAATACTAGGTCTTCTAAATCACGATCTTGGGTCGGGGAGTAAGTTTCGATCCCATCCTCAGAAACTCTGCGTAAGCCATCTGGGCCACGACGAGTTCCTGGGCGGAAGGAAGTGGTTCCGTCATAGCCGCAGCCGAGGATAGCTGGCATTCCCTCTCTGAGCTGATCGAAATCAAAGACTGAGGCGCCGATGAAGGGGGCTGAGTTTGAAGGTATGAGTTTCATCTAGGATAGGCGGTTACGATAGGTTTCATAATCAAAGTCTCGAATGAGCTCGATACATCCTTCTTCTCTCATGATGGCGATTTTGGGTAGTTCGACACCATTGAATGTGGTGTTTTTTACCATTGTATAATGCGCCATGTCTTGGAAGACCAGTTGATCACCGATTTGAAGTGGCAGCTCAAAGCTGTAGTCACCGATCACATCTCCCGCGAGACAGGTCGGCCCTCCTAAGCGATAGGTGTGTGCCTTTTCATTGGCGAGACCAGCTCCCAGAATATCAGGTCGGTAGGGCATTTCTAAAACATCAGGCATGTGCGTGGTGGCTGAGACATCCAGGATAGCAATTTGCATCCCATTTTCCACAATGTCGATCACACTGCCAATCAGTACACCACCTCCCGAGGAAATCGCTTCACCAGGTTCGAGGTAAATCTGTAGCTGAGGATAGCGTGCTTGGATATGCTTGATGATACTTATGAGAGACTCAACATCGTAGAAATCAGAGGTAATGAGATGCCCGCCCCCCATATTGAGCCATTTCATGTTCTTTAGGTAAGTATCAAACTTCGCGATCACGTGCTCGAGTGTGCGCTCTAGTGCCTCGGGCCCTTGTTCACAGAGTGTGTGGAAATGCAGTCCCTCGATTCCTGCAAGGTCATGCTCATTCATGAGATGAGAGAGTACGCCAAAGCGAGATCCAGGGGCACAGGGATTATAAATTTCAGCACAGGCTTCTGCGTATTCGGGGTTAATACGAAGACCGGCGGAGACCTTGCGCTGAGAGGTGAGAACTTGCTCACGATAGCGAGTCCACTGACTGAGTGAATTAAAGATCAAGTGGTCAGAGATTTGAAGAAGCTCCTCCATTTCCGCAGGTTTATAGGCGGGGGAGAAGACATGCACTTCCTGGCCGAATTCTTCCGCTCCCAAGCGAGCTTCATGCAGACCACTCGCCGCAGTCCCTGCGAGATAGTTACGAAGAGTGGGGTAGAGGGCGAAGCAGGCGAATGCCTTTTGCGCGAGCAGAATACGTGCACCAGTTTCATCTTGCACGCGTTTGAGAATCTCGCCGTTGCGGTGAAATGCCGCTTGGTCGAGAATGTAAGCAGGACTGTCGAGACTACTTTGTTGAAAGGCAGTGGCAATATCAGTCAGTGGGGTAGGAGTGCGCGGAGAAAAATGAGATGGTGAATCAGGCGTATTACTTTGGAAATCTGAAATCATGAGAAGTCAAAAGAGAAGAATGGAGAATTCCCACCAAGTGGCGAGATAGAGATGGAGGCGGAGGGAGCAAAAGGAGGGCTAGTGCGTGATAGGCGCAATTCCTAGCTTAGCTAGAGATTGCGCCTACGGTCTCAATTCTTGATCCACTTCAAGGATATGCCAGGGGAGTCCCCAGGCATTGAGATCATCCATGAAGGAATCGGGGTCGAGCTGCTCGAGATTCCATACTCCGGGGCGTAGCCATGCTCCAGAGATGAGTTGGCGGGCTCCGATCATAGCGGGAACTCCTGCGGTATAGCTGATCGCCTGACTCTTCACTTCCGCGAAGCACTCCTGATGATCACAAATATTATAAATGAATTTACTCTCCAGCTCACCAGATTGCTTGGAAACACCTGTGATAAGACAGCCGATACAGGTTTTGCCCTTAGTGAGGGGGCCTAGTGAGGCTGGATCAGGGAGCACCTTCTGGAGGAACTTCAGGGGCTGGATCTGCTGGCCTTCGTACTCAATGGGCTCGATAGAGGTCATGCCGATATTTTCAAGGACACTGAGGTGTTTGATGTAGTTATCGGAGAAAGTCATCCAGAAGCGAATACGCTCCAGTCCAGGGAGGTTGAGAGCGAGGCTTTCGAGCTCCTCGTGATGCAGTAGGTAGATTTTACGAGTACCGATTTCTTCATGTGGAAATGCGAACTCTGTAGAAATCTCAAGTGGCTTGGTTTTGATCCATTCTCCCTTTTCCCAGTAGAGTCCAGGAGCTGTGATTTCCCTGATATTGATCTCTGGGTTAAAATTTGTCGCGAAGGGTAGTCCGTGGTCACCTGCATTGGCGTCAATAATATCCACTGTCTTGATTTCGCTAAAAAAGTGCTTTAGAGCATAAGCACAAAAGACATTAGTCACCCCTGGATCAAAACCAGATCCTAGAATGGCTGTGAGTCCAGCCTCTTTAAAACGCTCTTGATAGTCCCATTGCCACTTGTACTCGAAATGTGGATTCTCAGGAGGTTCGTAATTCGCTGTATCGAGGTAGTGTACACCAGCCTCTAGGCAGGCATCCATCAAGGTCAGATCTTGGTAAGGAAGTGCGATATTGAGAAGGAGATCAAACTGTTCTTTTTTTAGAAAGGCTGCCGTTTCTGCGACATTGTCGGCATCCACTTGAGCTGTCTTCACCTCGATACCTGTGGCCTGTTTAATGTCAGCGGCAATAGCATCTGCCTTCTCTAAGGTTCGACTTGCTAGCCAAATTTCTCCAAATGTATCGGCATCTTGTGCGCACTTGTGCGCGACAACATTTCCAACTCCTCCAGCTCCAATAATGACAGTCTTTTTCATCGAACCTTAGTGAGGCGAAGAATTCGCTATTTCTGAATGAAATGTCAAAACAATTTCATTCAGAGAGCAGGGGAAAGCAGTAGATTTTCAAAAAAATGAACCCCTATCTCTAAGCCCTCTATGCGTGATTGAGTCTAGAGATCCCCTATCGCGAGAGCGTCTTCGTAGATGTGGAACTCTATTGAGGAAAAGGCGTCTAACTGGAATGTCGCTGTTCCGAATGCTTGGTTGTAGCCTGTGATTGTGGTGGGAGTGATGGAGTGTAGATCCAGTATGACCCATCCACCTGTCTGGAAGCGTGCCAGCACATCATTCGCCTTCATAATGGGGGCATTATTTTTCTTATTTCTTAAGTCGAGTGAGCGCATTCGCTCTAGTGGAAATTCAATAGGGGTGTGCACTGTTTTGAGTCGAATCAGCTCATCACTGATGGACTCGATTGTGCCGATAATTGCGTCACCGTTGCGGAGTAAGATCTTTTCACCCTCTCCCTCAAGGCTCTCAATAGCAGGTTGGCTCTGTGACTTGGGAATGTCCCCATTCCAGCGGCTCACTTGCAAATTCCGAATACGGGTGAGTGGGGAGTTCTTAGAGATAAGATGAAGCCCGCCACCCATGGAGTCGGGGGTGGGTTTACGATCTTGTTCAACAAAGATCCTCTGACCGTCGAGAAATAGAGCGAAATTTCCATTTGTCGCGTCCGCGTAGAAATCCACATGTGTCGAGCCTGAACCTCGTAGTTGAGGGGCACGGCGCATATGCATGATGGAGGTTTCACGTTGATTATGGAATTTGGTCAGCTTTGTGTGATTGCTGCTTAGGGTGAGTTTGTAGCAGTTTTTAGGATTGTCATGCTGTGGGTCATTGCTAAAGAGCAGGACTTGCATATCGGGATTGCCAATCCAAGAATAATCAAAGGAAAGAACAGATATGTTAGACATATCAATATGCTTAGCTATATGGCCGTTATTTTCACTACTGAGAGTGCCATTTTTAAATGTCCAAGCAGGCTCATGACCGAGCTGATTCCATTCCTCTAGACTATTAGGGCCGTAGTAGGTTTGCTTCCCTTTACCATAGACATCCACTGAGGCAATCATTGAGCGTTCTATATCGAGGGTGCCTGCATACCATGTGTGGAGAGAAATATGTGTTTCACTAATGTCTGTTAGCTGGCCTCGTAGGAGATCGGCACTGGTCGCCTCATTCTGGCGAAAGAAGCGAGGCTTGATAGAGAGGAGGGTTTCGTGGAGGTAGTTCTTCTCCTGCTCTCTTTTTCGTGGAATAACGGATAAACTCTGAATGGACTGTGACTGGATGACGATGGGTTTTTCCAGAATTTCTGAGGCGAGAGTGATGCCGGATTGATCCCAGTTTTGGATGGTGCCACGAAGGTGATCTCCATTGCGGAATTGGAGGTTCACCGTGTTGTTCTCAGCAAGAGAGAGAGACGCTGGGAAGAATATGGCCAGGGTTAGGATGATGTTAGAGAATGTCTGCATATTCAGGGCTTGGGTACAATGTCACGAGTGTGTTGTATCGTGGCAATAGAGTTGAGTGTGATTGTTAGGTCTCCAAGAGCTGGGTGTTTGGCCCTTAGTGTTTGGTGTTCTAGACTAATGTCTGAGACAAAGAGCTCACCGGATTGGTTAAGCTCGATTCTTATGGGAGTTGGTGCTTTTGGAAGAGTCTCTGGGGCGTGGTTTGAGAAAAAGAGCTTATCGAGCTCGCTGGAAGGAACCTGCATAGTTTCACTGGCATGGGGGACTTTGAAACTTAAAGAGAGATTCTCACCATCTTGGGGCTGTATGGCTAATGCTTCGCCTGAGAAGGACTGACCATTTTTATCATAAACGGAATCTAAGTTCGTGTTAGTGGCGCGCTCTTTTTGGGTGAGAGCATTGATGCCGCTCCACTTTTGAATGGTGATTTCACTCACTTCAACGGCTCCATTAAAGCGTGGAGTACTCTCAAAAATAATGCCGTCGCCGAGAGGAGTCTTATCGATTCTATCAAGAAAAGTGCCGATCTCTTCGCCGTCAATAATGAGCGAAATCTGGCGGTTACTACGGTCTACATTGAGTTGAATATAAGCAGTTTTGTTAGAAAAAGAGTCAGGTCGTCTCTGAATCGCGGCAATACCTTGATTACTTCTCGGGGTGACGCGCTTCAGCTCTATACCAGAGGAATCAAAAAAGAGCATGTAGCGATTTTGGCGCTGGAGAATGTTGCGCGAGTCTGTGCAGAAGTAGAACTTAAATTTTGGTGGGTCTTGCCACGTGAGACGAAAGGAAACACTGAAATTCTCGGGAAGTTCAAAGGATTGGTAGGCAACGGCCTTAGAGCGTGAGATAAGACTTCCGCTCTGGTAGATCCAGTCATTCATGAATTCCCACTCTTTTGTGCTATTAGGGCCCTGATAGATAGCATCGGGAGATTTTGCGCCAAAGTTAATCTGAGAGATATGCTTTTTATGGATATCTAATTCACCTGCGTAGGGTGTGGAGACTCTCAGAATGTTTGAGGATAGAGAGAGAATGCGGCAGGGCAGTTTCTCGCCTGTACGCAGCGTGACATGCTGGGTGATGTTATCATTACTGTCTACTGTAGGGGACAGTAGGACTTGTTGGACAAATTCGCTTTTGAGCCTGATAGGCTCTGTTGAATTTGGCAGGACAAGTGTAGCATAACCACCTTCTTTAAGAGAATCAATAGACTGAATCTCCCCGCTAAGTTGGCTGTGTCCCGCTAAATGAAGAGTATCTGCGGGTAGTGGAGAACTCACAGAGAGTAGACAGAGGAGTAAGAGACCTATGTGTTT
This sequence comes from uncultured Verrucomicrobiales bacterium, assembly GCA_937928735.1. Lineage (GTDB taxonomy): Bacteria > Verrucomicrobiota > Verrucomicrobiia > Verrucomicrobiales > Akkermansiaceae > Rubritalea. Next base: position 42,875 of record CALFVF010000014.1, read on the forward strand.
TAAGGTCATTGTATGTGCATTGTTATGAGGGTAAGTCATCATCGTTGAGTGGTCCATGCGTCGAGGGTGAGAAGGGAATCATCAAAGCGTATTTCAGAGAGGTAGCCGCTTTGGATTTCGAGGCGTCCTAGTGCGGCAGTGTTTAGATGGATGTGTTCTTTTGTGGCAGAGAGCAGAGTGCCTGTGATTTTTCCCTCGCCATAGAATGTTGCGGAGACTTCGGCAGAACTGAGTTCCTTGAGCGGCACTTGATTGTTCTGGGCAAAGTGAAGTGTTTTGATATCCTGGATAGGGATAGTGTAGTCAGCGTATGAGCCCTTTAAGTGTAGGGTTTGATCACTCATTGTCGTCTCCGTTCCAGAAAAACGATCCGTGTTATTGTGGAGCAGGACAACATCTAACTCATCGTGGCTGAGGCTAGCGGCACTGTCGCGCAGACCCGACCAGTGCTGGATGAGAATATCACTAATTCGGCATAAGTGTCGATTGTTGTAGGTGCTGAAGCCTATGCCATGGTGTTTGAGAATCTCCTTATCTGAGATCTGCCAGAGGCTGAGAAATTGCCCATCGATGTGGACTTCTAGAGTCGATTTTTGGCGATCCACTCGCACTTCGATCTGAGAGCCTAGGGCTTTGATACTCTGGTTTTGCTTAGCAATATGAGGGATTCTTTGCTGCGCAATCGTGCCGTCCTCACGAAGCCAGTATTGGTAGAGCGCGAGTGAATTCCCTGAGGTTCGGAGTAGAAGACAGGAGCCGAAGTGAGATAAGATGTGATTGACTTGCTCACTGCGGTGTCTTTGAGCTGTTTCGGGGGGATTGAAATCTGCGCAGAGAATTAGAGAGATAGTGGGGTAGCTCTTCGCATAGAGCTCGAAGGTGATGCGGTATTTATCTGGGAGAGTGAGATTGTTTTTCTTTAAAAATCCTTTTTTGTTCGTGCTAAACCACGCTGAGCTGAAAAATTCCCAGGGGTGGTCGGCGAGTTCTTCACCTTCGTTGAGCTGTTGTTGCTCGCTGTCGTTGAGTTCAATCACTTGCCAATCATTCTCCAGAAACGGGCCTTTATAGAGTGTTTTACCAGAGCCTGCGTGAGGCGAGAGTGAGGAGATCGATTCGATAGGAATAGTTAGGGTGCCGGCGTATTGTGTAGAGAGTGTGACATGTGTTTTAGTGATAGCTTTTATATCACCTGGAAGGATATCTTGGTTATTGAGCTGAACCCAGCCTTGATGGTCTAGTGGGAGAGTGGGATGGCCATGATTAAAGAGAATCCTATGCATCTGTTTACTCTCAAACTCGATGGGTGCGAGAGCATCTTCGTGCTGCCAGGAGATGACTTTGGAATTGAGGGCCCCCTCAAAGACCCCATGGAGATGGTCCCCATTAGAAAAGGTTAGTTGGTCTGGATTTTCTGCAAAACAGAGTGAACTACCGAATCCGGCGAGTGCGTAGAGAATGAGGCAGAGGCGTTTGGGGAGACGTGTGGGGAGGCAGGGTTTCATTTTTCGTAGATGGGCAGAAACCTATAGTTGAGGGCGAGTGAGAGTAAATTGGTTGCTGTGGCGTAAGCGGCTCCTCGGTTACTATTCCAGGATCCCGTGGTGTCTTGGGAGGCAGCAAGAATACGCGCATTGCGCCTGTTCCACTCCTCCCAGCTCGCCTCATCGGCATGGAAGAGAGCCTGAGACATGTAGTAGCGGAAGTAATTGGGGTAGTGTGAGTCGAGGGTCTGGATGTTTTCCTTTAGGTGTGAGAGACTGCGTTGGTAGTGTCGCTTGTCCTTTTGCTTCGCGAGTGAATAGCACAGTGAACCTATGGCGGTGAGGGTGGTTTTTGCGCCTCCGTGGGATGTGTAGCCATACGTCCCACTGATGGAGCGGCATGTGGATAAGTACTTCAGACCTTTTTCAAAGGCACTATCAGGTACTGGTATGCCAGCATTGCGGGCGCCATAGAGAGCGACGAGTTGGCAGCCAGTTACTGTGGAGTCCGCGTCTTTACTGTCGGGCTTGTAGCGCCAGCCTCCTCTGGGATTAGTTTTTTGAGCTGTTAGAATGAGGTCGACAGCGTGTTTGAGAGACTCTTCAACACCGTCGATATTTGCCATGCCATAGAGCTCAGCGAGGGCGAGAGTCGCAAATCCGTGATTGTACATCGAATGTCCAATATAGCCGTTCTCTTTATTCTGATTGGTCATGATGTACTCAGCACACAGGCGAATATTTTCAGCATATGGGCCGTGGTTAGGGTCTTCTCCGTAGGCTAGTATTGCGAGTAGGCATAGACCAACCACACCAGGGTCTTGGCCATTGCCGGTGGCCCAGCTGCCATCACTGGACTGACTCTTCGCGAGATAGCGGATGCCCTGCAAGTACATGTTATCTACCTGGGCGGGGATAGGATCATTACCCCTGCGCAGTATGTCCTGTGCTTGTAGTGGTGTTAGTAGTGCAAAGACTGGTAGAAATGCCAGTGTGCAATAGAACCAAATACGTGTGTTAGATAGGTGGGTTTTCATTTGCTGCGCTGTTTCGCTCTCTCCTGTGCACCCTTGTTGTATGCGTCTATGGCCTTGTGAAATTCTTTGGGAAGAGATTCTTTAATCGTGCCACCTGCGGCAGGCACTCGGCGCTGCTTCAATCCCTCTGAGGCATCACCTGAGAAGCTCTCAGAGGCCGCGTCGGAATCTCCTTTTTGGCCTTCACCTCCTTTTTGGCCTTCCGATTCTTGATCGCCAGGTTTTCCGGGTTTGGAGCCTTGTTGTTCTCCCTTACCCATCATTTGCTTCATCATTTCTAACATGCCATCCATGCTCTGCTGGCCTTGTTGCTGCTCTTGTTCTCCTTTTTCGCCATCTTTCTTGTCTTTTTTCTGAGAAGATTCTTGCTGTTTCTTCTGAGCTGACTGAAAGATGCGCTCGATAATCTCGGTCTCAATGGCGATGGTGTCACCACTTGTGTTTTCCTCCTCTAGGTTATCGATGACTTCCACCATGAGTGTCTCCACCTCTTCGAGAATCTTGATGACTTGTTCGCTCGTTTGGCTCTCGATGAGTTCTTGGATATCGGCACTGAGTTCATCTTGTCGATCGGCTAGCTTCAGAATCTGATCAGATAGGTCGATCTGCGTTTGTTTCTTTTCTTCCTCGGTGAGAGGTTTTTTCTCTGACCACTGCTCAGGTTCGATAGCGAAAGCTGCCGTGAGGGGGCTGACGAACAAGGTGAGAGTGAGGTAGAGTTGGAGAGAGTGGTTCATGGTTGGATATCTCTATGGAGTTGCTCTAAGGCTCGAGTTTGGGCTCGTATACCTTGCTCTTGTTGGATGAGTTTCATGACTTTGAGCATGAACTCGAAGTTTTGGTTGTTCTGGCTTTGTTGACCACCACCACCACCGCCTTGTCCAGACTGCATGGCATTTTCAAGTTGCTTGCTCCATTCCTCAAGCTGTTTGGACCAGCGAATCGCTTGGTCAATAGTCAGGTAGGAGTGATTCTGGGTGATCTCTTCTTGGAGAATCTCCATGCCTTGAGTGATGTTAGACTCAATGATTTGATCAAGTAGCTTCTTATGCTCTTCTTTCTGTGTGCGCGCGTAGAAGTGCGTGAGGTCTTCTTGTATCCATCGAATATCGGAAGCGGTACGCTCCTGTAGACGAAAGATATTAATGAGATCTCTCTCTACAGCGGGATCTAACTGATCTGTATCGAGGCCAATTAGGGCATTAACTTGGCGGATAGTGGAAGTGGCGACATTCTTCTCGTCAGTAGCTGCTCGTCGTAGGCGTGCCACGAAGGTGCTGCCCTCAAAGTTCTTGTTGGCCTCGTTTGCTTTTTGAACGATGTCTTGCATCTTCTCGACATTTTTTTTCTGCTGCTGAGCACTTTCCTTGATGTCCTGCTTCGTCTTTTCTTGGGCATTGCGCTGGTCGCGGGCGTCTTTGAGTTTCTCCGCAACTTTTGGCATGTCCTTCTCTGCGAGCTCTTTCATCTCTTGGGCAGAGTCCGCCATTTTCTTGAGTGTCTCAGGGTCAATCAAATCATTGCGCATCGATTCTTGGAAGAGTTGCTCCATGCGTTTGGTGAGCTGGCTCATCCGCTCGGTGTTTTCTTGCTCTTTGGCTTCTTGCTCAGCGATGCGTTTTTGGTTGTCTTCTTTCTGGAGGTCTTTGGCTTCGAGGTTATCGAGGCGTTTGGTTTCATCCAGAGAGGTTTGTTCACGGCGAAAGGTGTCCTCTAAGTCATTGATAATATCATCAAATTTACGCTTTTGGATCTGAGCGTGGTCTTCCTCAGTGACGATGTAGATGGTGGTTGGCTTCGAGTAGACTCGCTCTGTGGCTGGATTGTAGTCTTCTGCCCAGGCTCTTAGTTCGAGTTTTTGTGGGGCGATATTGTAGGCAATCGGGCTGAAGTCTATTTCTTCCGTGAGTTCGGTGCGCTGTGGAGAGCCTTTCGCGAAGGCTTTTTCACCAGTGGAGGGTGTTTGTGCTGAGGGGTCATCGAAGGAGCCTTTCCAGGCGAGGCCTGTGCTGCGAATCCCATAGTCATCTGAGCTGGTGATGGTGATTTTTGTGAAGTCCTTTGCCAGCATAACGTGACCGTTCTTCACATCTGAGAGATAGGTACTTGGGAGTTCATCAGAGATAGGTTCAATGCGTATTTCTCTGGGAGCTGCACCATCGAGATGATGAATATCTTTCCAGTCTAGGAGAATGTCTAAATACTCTTCTCCCATAGTGAGTGGTTCTGTCTGGAGTTTGTGGCCATTGGTGCGAACAGGAAGGACTTTGGTGCTCACAAGCTTGGTTTCTTCAATGTCTGCTGTTTGTTCGCTCTGTGGTTCTTTATGAATTAAGAGCTGAGCATTGGCGCTCTGGAGCTCGTTTGTGGAAGTGGAGTGTAGGGAAAATTGGCTGCCTTTGAGGACACTGATGACGCCACTGCGCACTTGGCTCTTCTGGTCGGCTCGCTCCAGATAGTCGGGAAGTTTGAGGTGGGCTGAGATGCTCTCTAGCGCGGGGCGCAGCATGGGAAGAATGGTGAGGGAGTCGACATCATCGCCAGCTTTGAGTTGTATTTTCTTGCGAGCTTGTTGCGCAGGGAACTCAAAGATAAATATTCCATCTTGAGTCTCGCTGCGTATCCAGGGTTGAGAGGAAAGTCTCGCGTAGGCAGAGCCTGGGTCTTTGCTGTCTTTTTCTAGAGGGATACGGAGCTGGAAGCTTTCTCCATATGGGACAGGGTAGGGCTGGGGGAGTGCAGAGAGGTCGAGTTTTGTCGCTGTGTAGCGCGGTGTGTCAGAGAGAGGGAGTAGCCAGCGAGCCATCGAATTCTTAGCGGCTTCTGGATAAGTGAAAAACAAACTCGCTGCTAGTGCTAGACACCCAGCAAGTACGAGAGCTGCTTTACCGTGCCAGGAGTGGGGCAGAGCTTCTGAGAGGTTTTTGCCCTGTACATCTTTGGCGACAGTGCGCATGGCGGCACCTCGCAGACCTTCACTGAGGGAGGTTTCGCTCTCACTCTGGTGGCGTAATTCGACGATACCTAGTAGGCGGTCGCCGAGACGTGGGTATTTCTTGGAAATGAGGGAGGCTAATTGCTGCTCCTTCTTGTGCTTAAAGATCCAGCGGTTAATCCAGATGGGGGCAAAGACGGCAAAGACAGACATGCCCACTAAGAATAGGATCAGGCGCACAGCAGGTGGCGTGTCCCAAACACGATCAAGACCGAATAGTATAAGTGCTGTCACAATCCAGCCGATGATTCCAGAGAGAATGGCTTCTGTGAGCTTGATTCTCCATAGTTTCTTGCGGAATTCTTCCAGTTGCTTTTGTAGCTCTGGTGGCAAATCCACGTGATAAGAGTTTTTTTGTGATTTTGGCATGGAATGGAGTGAGAGAAGAAATCGAGAAGTTCTTGAGAGAGTCTGTCGAGTCTACATCATTGTAACCTACTCTCATTTGTTATTCTGGCTACGATATTCTATCTGAGAATCTTCCCTAGATTTTGTCTCTTTTCCAGCTGAAATAGCGTGGAGGGACAGAAAAGGTGAGATTTGGCCTGTTTTGCCCATTTTCAAGTGATTCTAAGGAGTAAAGATGACTCTGAATAGCACTAGAATGCGCAAATAGATATAGGCTGTGGTCATTTGGTGAGCCACCACTGGGTGCTTTGGTCTAGCGTTTGTGGTTATTGAGCGCCTGCTCGAACCAATTAGTCTGGAGCTCTGAGCTAGAATCTTGCTTTGGGAGAGAATTCTGTGAGGTGCTGCGTGTATTCCACCAGATGAGACTCGCTCCTTGTGTGTGCTTGTCTTTCACATAACGTCCTTGATATTGCTCTGCCATCTGGCGCATGAGAGCGATCGCTCTGGGAGCTATGACAGCCTGCCCTGTGGTGGAGCCATAGCCGTGGATGATTTTCACGCCCTTGCGCCCTGCGTGCAGAGAGCTATCGATTGCCTGGAGGAGCTTCGAGCGTGCCTCCTCCCAGGTCTCACCTTGGTGGGCAATATCGATTTCTAGTAGACCCGCCTGACCTGTCGAACTCGAACTGGATTCGCCACATTTTGGACAAACACTATTCGCAGTCGCTAAGTTCGGGAAGTCACAATGGCAGCACTGGTACATAGCAGAATCTAATAGCTGTGAATGATGCAGAGGTCCTTACGCAGTGACCTTTACGCAGAGGCTTTTTGGTAGGTGAGAAAGCATTCACCATCACTGGTCGGCTCGAAATGGCTGAGGATGAAGTGCTGACTTGTGGCTAAGTAATCACCGATTTGACCAGTGAGTGTGGGTGCCTCTTTCCCACCAAAGAGTGTGTGAGCGGCCAATGTAAGATGAAGTTCATCGAGGAGGTCGAGCGCGAGTAGACTCTTTAGTAGCATGCCACCTCCTTCGCAGTGGAGCGTTTTTACTCCGTGTTGATCTTCTAGGTGGTGGAGAAAGGCAGGGAGGGAGCCAGAATAATGCTGGAGAGTTGTTACTCTTGTTAGAGAGTTGTTTGTCGTATCCGTCATGCCTGTTCTCTCAGTCGGTGTTTTTGCCTCTGTGTGGCAGAGAAGAATCAGCCCACCTTGTGATTGCAAAATAGGGTGATCAGAAGGAATGGGACTGGAGCGGCTAACGATACAGCGCAGTGGCTGCTGGGACTGGTCAGGCACGCGCATTGTCATGGTATCTGCTAGGAGTGTACCTCTGCCGACGAGTAGGGCGTCTTTGTCTTTCCGCAGCTCAAGGAGACGTTGTGAATCTCGCTGAGAGGTGAATCTCGCGGGAGTGTAGCTACGAGTCGAGATTTTAGCATCCGCACTCATAGCAATGTTTGCGGAAATATACATGGCCTAAAAATGCCCTGTGAGTAGCTCAATAAAGCGCTTGCCGCGCGTTGTTAGGCTGGCGCGGGTGCCAGAGCCTGTGAGGATGCCCTTGGTGTGGTAGGAGTGATTGGATTGAGTGGCTTTGATGGCCGTGACTGTCGCTTTACTGACAGATCGCTGACTAGGGATCACAGCAAGTGGGAAGCCTGAGCTCGCAAAGCTGATTTCCCAAGACTGAGGGGCTGTCTTTGGAGTGTGCTTGAGCAGCCACGGGTATCTCTTTGTGATGTCTAACTGACCTTTCGAGGGGACTGTAATTTTATAGTGAACAGGGACATTTTGGAGGAAATCTGTGAGTTCGATACGAGGGTTCTTGTTATGCCTCAGATAGAGTTCTGCGATATTGAGTCCTGCGAGGTTAATGCCATTGTTCGTGCCATGGTAATTCGCACTACCAAAGTGCTTATCATGCCAGGCCCCGTAGCGCTCAGAGAGTTTGATATTGAGCTCTAAGTGGAGGTGGGCACGTGTGCGATCAAGCCCCACTCCTGTGTAGCCGAGTTTACCAATCGGGGTGCCAGGTTTGACAGAAGCACCGACCTTTATACTCACATCACTGAGGTGGGCGTAGAGACTGTAGAACGCGCCTGCATCCCAGTTATGCTCGATCACCACGTATTTGCCGTAGTTACTGTGGCCAGAAGTCGTGTTACAGTGGACGACTTTCCCGTGTGAGATGGCGTGCACGATGTCGAGCGGGCGCCCTGCTTTGTCACGTTTGACTGGAGCGATATCGATGCCTTCGTGGAATTTTGTGGCGATGACACCATCTTGGGTGCGGCGCAGAGTGCGGACAAATCCATATTGACCAGCCGTCCATGGTTTTGAGGTCTTACCCTCAAAGGTGCGATGGCAGTACATGTAGAACTTTTCAGGATTCTTGCTAAAAATAGCATCATTGACAGTGGGGAGCTGGAGGGCAATGGGCGCTGCATGGTTGATACTCGAGGTGAATATGAAGGCAGTAGAGTAGGCAAATAAAAGGCGAAGATATTTCACGGCGAGAGATGGTGAGAGCTCTAAGAAAAGGCGTGTTAAGAAAAGAGATATGCAGATAAGGGAAAAGGAGAATGGCGCTTAGTTCCTCTTCGCCGCTTTTTTTTCTGCTTTGATTCGCTTTTTCCAATCCTTACTACTTTCCCCGATTTTGGGGATTGTTTGGTTAAGCGTCTGCACTTCCTGAAGTGTTACATCTCTCCAGATGCAGATCTTATCATCGGGGTTTGTGCGGTCGATACGAATCATATCCACGATGCGGCCATTGACGAGAGCGAGAAGGTATTTCTCACGGTTGAGATTCGTCAGGTTTTTAAAACGGTTTGCGACCACTGGCTTTAGTTGTAAGAGTACGCCATAGCTACCAGGATCATCGGGTGATGCGAAGGCATTGGCATTGCTAAAATCCTTTGTATGCAGGATAGGGGATTTTTCAAAGACCTTGGGCCCGAGAGAGGTTTCTTGGCGAAATGTGAGTTCTTTTGAGGAGAGCCCCGTCGTCTCTACGTGGAAAGAAACGGACAATGGGGGTGTTTTTTTCCCGTTCGCCAAAAGCGTGGAGCAAAAGGTGCTTAAAAGTATGAATAGGAACGTAAATCTCATGCCAAAAGCATGACATATCCGTAGAGACAAGGAAGAAAAAAGGCTCTGATCTCAGTGAATCAAAGCCTTTGAGAAAAAGAGAAGTGGAGTGCTCTCCCTAGGACTCTAGGCTAGTCCACGCCGCATTGTTTTTTGAAGAGGCGACTACTGCCTCAATAAAGGCCATGCCGCGCACCCCATCATCAATTGTTGGGTAATCGAGAATGATTTCACAAGGTTCACTACCATCTAGCTGGCAGCGAATGTGGTTTGTGAAATTCCGGTAAACATTCGCGAATGCCTCAAGATAGCCCTCTGGGTGACCAGCGGGTGTGCGTGTATTGGCAGTGGCGATTTCACTGAGGTAGCCACTTCCCGTACGAATGATTTCTATGGGTTTATCAAGCCATTTGGCAAGGAGAGTGTTTGGCTCTGTCTGGTGCCACTCAAGGCCACCTTTTTCACCATACACGCGGATATTGAGATTGTTTTCTTCTCCCACAGAAATCTGGGAAGCATGCAGAATGCCCTTAGCTCCACCCTCAAAGCGGAGAAGAACATTACCATCATCATCCAGCAAGCGGCCGTCTACAAAGGCTGTGAGATCAGCGGCAAGCTCCTTAATCTCGAGGCCCGTCACGTATTCGGCAAGGTTCTCAGCATGTGTGCCGATATCACCGATACAGCCAGCGGCACCAGACTTCGTGGGATCTGTGCGCCAAGCAGCCTGCTTCTGATCATCACCCTCTAACTTAGTGGCGAGCCAGCCCTGCGGATACTCGACGACAACTTTACGAACTTGGCCAATTTTTCCAGCACGAATCATCTCACGAGCTTCCTTGATCATCGGGTAGCCAGGATAATTGTGAGTGAGGCCATAGAGACGGCCAGATTTCTCAACGATTTCTTTAAGTTCTTTGGCCTCTGCAAGGTCAAAGGTTGCCGGCTTATCAGAGAGAACGTGGAAGCCTGCCTCAAGAGCTGCTTTGGCAGCTGGGAAGTGAACATGATTCGGGGTGACGATTGCCACGAAGTCCATGCGCTCACCTTCTGGGAGGGCCGCTTCCTTCTCGACCATCTCAGCATACGTGCCATAGCAGCGCTCTGCTGGTAGGAAGAAATCTGCCCCTGAGTCCTTGGAGCGCTGTGGGTCTGAGGAGAATGCCCCACAGACGAGTTCGATCTGCTGGTCGATAGCCGCCGCCATACGGTGAACTGCCCCAATGAAGGCACCACGGCCTCCGCCGATCATGCCCATGCGAATTTTTCTGCTCATAATGATATATGTTAGAATAGTTAAAACTGTAAAAGAAACGGGGCGTGATTACTGATTCTCTGTGTCAAAGGCGGAGTCAAAGAGACCGTCAGAGTTACGAGGGAAATCGTATTTACGGACATTGGCACAAGACTCTGCCGCACCGTGGAAGCGGTTCATGCGGGCATCTTCCCATTCGACAGAGAGTGGGCCTTCGTAGCCACCGTCATTGAGAGCTACAATGATTTCCTCAAAGTTAATGTCACCACGTCCCACAGAGCGGAAGTCCCAGTTGCGGCGTGGATCAGCAAACTCCGTGTGACCACCAAAGACGCCGACACTGCCATCACCGTGCCCCCACCAGACATCCTTCATGTGTACGTGGAAGATTCGATCCACAAAGCGCTTAATAAAGAGAACGTAGTCCACACTCTGATAACCAAGGTGTGAAGGGTCGTAGTTAAAGCCGAAGCGCTTATGATGACCGATAGCCTCAAGTGCGCGCTCGGTAGAGGCGATATCAAAAGCGATTTCAGTCGGATGCACCTCAAGGGCGAAGTTCACATTCTCTTCTTCAAAGACATTAAGAATCGGTGCGAAGCGTTTCGCGAAATCATCAAAACCAGCCTGGAGGTATTCTTGAGAAGTCGGTGGGAAAGAATAAAGAGCATGCCAGATAGAGGAACCCGTAAAGCCATTCACGACAGCTGGGAATGCGTGCTGACCACCGGGGCGAGCATTCATGAACTTACGGCAGGCGCGAGCTGCATTCGCCATGTGCGTGGCAGCGCGCTCACTGACACCCTCAGGCTCACCATCGCCCCAGACACTGGATGGGAGAATCGCCTTGTGGCGGTCGTCCACATTATCGCAGATCGCTTGGCCCACGAGGTGGTTAGAAATGGCGTAGCAGTCGAGGCCGTGTGCTGTGATTTGCGCCCATTTGTTTGTGACATAGTTATCGTCATTGAGTGCCGCATCGACATCGAAGTGATCTCCCCAGCAGGCGAGTTCGACTCCATCATAGCCCATTTCTTTGACTTTTGGCAGGAGCTCATCGAGGGACAGGTCAGCCCATTGTCCCGTGAATAGTGTAACAGGTCTCATAGTGTATGTGTTCTATCGTTTAGTTATTGAAAATGAAGTTTTGTCGTAAGTTTATGAGCGAGAGCATTGTATGTGATGACAGTTTCCTGCTGGGGGAGGACAGCCTCGCCTTGTGGTTGGCAAAATAGTTCAAAAAGCTCCGTAAAGCCACAACCTTGTGCGTGAGCCGCGCGAATAGCTGCTCCCAGAGCCGCAGAATTCGAGGTGCCTATGCGCGCCACCTTAGCCTGAAAGACATTGGCAATAGTCTGGCAGACACCAGCACTGACAGAGAGCCCCCCTGTCACGAGTATTGTATCAGGGATCTCACCATGCCAATGAGTGAGCTCTCGCATGTTTAGAAACTGCCCATCGAGTAGGCCGCGCACAGTTGTTTGGCTTTGATCAAGAGCCGGTGACTGAGGCGTGATCTCAGTCTCAAAGAAAGGTAGATCTGGGGTGTCCTCGGGTGTGGGGATCTCAAGGGCGCGGCGGTCAAATTCTTGCCAAGAAATACCTAATTGCTGCTTCAGCGCCTCACAGGCTAAAGCGCCGTTTTTAAAGCAAGTTAGGCTCATGTAGCCGCCAGCTGGATTCCCAAAGAGATGACCATAGCCCAGTGGGTCAGTGATACGGTCACGCTGTGCGGCAAATAAGGTGTAGCTGGTGCCTAGGCTAATCACCCATTTGCTCGGGCGCGCCGCCCCCATGCCGACAAGACTGCAGCAATTATCACCCGACCAGATGACACTCTGAGTGTCAGGGGCAAAGCCATATTTCTCAACGAAGTATGGAGAAATCTGGCCTGAAATCTGGTTACTCGGGGCGAGAGGAGGGAGTTTCCCAAGAAGACCCCAAGTCGTGGCCTCAGCCATGTAGGGATCCCACCTGAGAGTGACTAGATTCATCAAGTTCATACCAGCACCATCACCATAATCAATGGCAGAAGAGCGACCAGAGATCACAGAGGCCATAAATGAGCTCACCAGATGCACCACAGAAGTGGCTTTCCAGTTCGCTGGGAATTGCTTAGCGTGCTTGCGAATCTGGGCAGCAGAAAATCTCGGTGTAATCACAGAGCCTGTGCGCGCGTCCACAGCATTATCACCACCAGCCGCTTGGGCGATCTCTGAGCATTCTACTAGCGTAGAAGCATCTAGCCAAATGGGGGATACTGGGCGTGAGAGAGAGCTCGCAAGCTGTTCTTTGAGAGAGTACTCAGGATTTAAGTGAGAGAGTTTAGAATGAAAAGACTCATTGAGGTACACTGTCGCATGCTGCTGACCAGAGCCCGATATAGCGCGAATCTTATGCAGTGGGACACCCGCTTCCTTCATTCGGGCGAACAGCAGATCAAGAGCCTCCAGCCACATGAGTGGGTCAGAGAAGAACTCATCAGGCTCAGTGCCTCGGACAAAGCCGTGATCTGTCTGGTAGTGGGGGAGATCGTCAGCAAAACGAACTCGAGACTCATGCACGATCTCACCTGAATCAGTATGAATGATCAGAGCAGAGAGGCTCTGGGTCGAACAATCGAGACCGAGGTACATGCGAGTAGAGTCAAAAAGCAAAGAGCCTGCTAGCGGACTAGCAGGCTCTTTGATCCATCAGAAATTAGTCATCCTGACCAAGAACCACAGGCTTATAGCCGCCCTTGGCCTTGAAGTAGAAGATGATCAGCAAGAAGGAGATACCCATCACAGTAGGCAGAAGAGCAGCTACTTTAAGAGTCTTACGACCAGTGTTTTGAATATTCACTGTTAGGTCGACACCTTCCTTCGTCTTGATCTCATCAAGTTTAGCCTCAGCGAGTGCTTTCTGAGCGGCACCGACTTTTTCGCGGTCTTCCTTAGTAGGTTCATCTGGAAGGGCTGTTTGTGCCTTCATTTCCTTACCTTTTTCAGTCAGAAGAGAGTCGTCGAGAAGAAGTGCATCAGACTTCACAGAGTCATACTTCACACCGAAGAAGCTCTTATTTGGTAGAGCGTAGACGGGAACTTCTTTCTTGGTCTCGCTATCAAGTTCGACTTTCGCGTAGAGAGCAGGAGCTTCTTCTTTAATGAGGCTGGTGTTGTAGTTATCAGCGACAACTCCGAGGAATGGCACCCCGAAGATACCCACTGTGAGTAGACCCATAGCAGACACTGTATTGAGTGTCATAGCACCACCCTTAGGGAATTGCTCAGAAGTGAATCCGAGAACTGTCGGCCAGTAGAATGTCTGACCGATACCGTAGAGCACGAAGGCTAAGAAGATGAGAATACCAGAGACTTCTGAGAGGAGGAAAAGACCAGCAATCGAGAAGAGGGAACTCACAAGTAGGAGAGTTGGAGGCGACATGAAGCGAAGTGGAATACCGGCAAAGAAGCGCAGTGACATCATGATGAATGAGGAGAGAACAATCGCCCAACCTGAATTAATACCGTACTCAGCAGTTAATACTGGCTGCATGAGCTTTTGGATCCAACCATCTGTAGCGATCTCAGCAGTAGCGAGTGGAATCATGATGAGGCAGAGAATAAAGAAGAGAGGCTTTCCTGCGGCCTTGAGACCAATACCTGCAATAATACCAACCACGGCACCGACACCACCACTAATGAGAAGCTGATTTTTGCCTTCGAATGTCCCGCCTTCTGCGAAGAGGCCAGTTTGATTACTGAGTTCGTAGAATAGGAAAGTCGTCGCTAAGAAGATACTAAGGCCTCCGAATTCGCGTAGCATTTCGACATAGGAAACATTGTTTTCTACACGCTCATCCTGTGGGATGTGCTTTGCGATGATGAAGCCAAGGCCAAAGACAGCTGCAGCAATGGCGGTCATAATAAAGGCATCACGATACTCGATACTTTCAAAAGCTAAGCAAATAGAGGCACCAATCACGATACCAGCAGGCCAAGAAGCGTGTAGGATATTGAGCATCTTACTCTTATCCTTTTTGTACATGGTAGCACAGAGAGGGTTAATGCAGGCCTCAATAATTCCGTGAGCGAAACCAGCCATGAGGAAAGAGTTTATGAGCTCTCCCTGCGATGTAGATACCATCGTTAGGATCGATCCACCAACGAGTAGTCCGGAAGCGATGAGCATGGAGACCTTGTGTCCTATTTTATCCACAATAAGACTGAAGAGAATCATACCAACTGCAATTGGCCATAGAGCTGAACCAAAAATCACACCGGCAGCTTCGCCATCGATATTAAATTCTACTGACCAAGTACCAATATTGAGTACGCGGACACCAAAGCCAATACCACATGCCATGAGTGCAATGAAGCTGGACCAAAAGAGGATGTTTTTCTCTTTGTTTGATATTTGTGTTTCCATGATTCGTTATTATTTAGACTAGGCTCAAGTACCCACTCTACGAGAGAGTGATAAAAATGAGGCTTGAGGAGGTAAACAGAATCTCTAGGGATCACAACGAAAAAAACATCTGTTCTACTTGCTGGAAGAATTCACATGCTCCCGCAGAGGGGGGAGGTGTTTTTTCATAAAACTTTTGTTTGTTTTCGGATTTAAGGACACCTCCGGTAACCTCATTTCTAAAAATACCACCGATTTTCTTCATCTCTGTGTAGTCCACAATTTTTATGAATCCATTCAAAAAAGATTGTGTTTGCCTTGATCTGAAAAAAATCTGAAGGCATTTTTTATCGAAAGCAGGTTACCGGAGGTGCCCTTATAGCAGAGATTCTCGTTTTTTAGGCTGTGCTGTTTTCTGATTCATTAGCGTGAGAAGCATTTCACGAATGTCTTTGTACCTGTTGTATTCTGTGAGTCTGACTTGCTTTCCTAGCGGAAGTCGTCAGTAGTTTCTCATGACTTTGGAGATTCTCTCAGAATGTGAGGCATTGGTAAAAAAGGTGGGTGCGTTTCAGCTCGAGTATTTTCGACAAATGCCAGAGGGCACTGTGGACTTAAAGGCGGCGCGCGAGACTGTTTCTTTTGTGGATGTCGAGTCTGAGCAAATCCTTCTCAAGGGCTTGGGGGGCTTAGTCGAGGGAGCTGGTTTCTATGGAGAGGAGAGCGGGAAGCAGGGGTCGCAAGACCTCGTCTGGATCATTGACCCTCTAGATGGCACGACTAATTTCCTCCGCGGCCTCGACCAGTACTCGATATCACTGGCACTTGTAGAGCATGGGGTTCCGAAGCTTGGCGTGGTGCTAAAGCCAGCCACTGGGGAAATGTTTTCAGCACTCAAGGGGCATGGTGTGCGGCACAACGGTGAGGTGAAGGCGCTACAGAACCGAGAGCTGAAGGCCTCTGAGGTGCTTTACGGGACAGGATTCCCGTATCGCTCTGAAGATATTGCCGAGAAATTCTTCCAGACGGCGCCGAAAGTTCTCGCGCTAGGGCTTGGTATTCGCCGCTTTGGCAGTGCGGCACTGGATGTCAGCTATTTGAGTATGGGCTGGTTTGGTGGGTTTTGGGAAACGGATCTCAAACCCTATGATATTGCGGCAGGATTATTATTTTTAGCTGAGAATGAGATACCTGTGACCAATGAAAAGGGTGAGCCCTTTGATATGTTTAGAGACAGGCTCTTTATTGCGGGACTTCCGAGAGTTCACCCAGAGTTACTCGCTGTCGTTTCTGAGGGATATGGCGTATTATAAAGGGGGAGTTTTCATCTCACTCAGGCTTTCTTCTCCTGATTCGGATCATAATAGATTTTAATATCCGCTTCTTCCGTTCCTAGTAGGTGCTGTGCTCGGATTAGAGCATCTCTGGTGGAGAGGTTAGGATTCGAGGGGGAGTAGATGAAGAGATTGGTTTCGCCTTCTTCTCGTCGGCAGCCCTGCTGAATCACATCGAGAGTACCTGAGGCTTTGAGGACTTTGTAAAGGTCTCTGGTGGCACCACTCACTAGTACGTGTCTGCCGGTTTTTCGCATGAACTCCACCAGATCTTCCATGGCCATGACACTGGTGGCGTCGAGGTGGCGGGCGTTTTTGAGCCTGAGAATAATGACCTTGAGATTCGGGTCATTCGCTGTGAGCTGGACTTGGCTGCGGAAGAGATCAGCCGCGCCAAAGAAGAGCTCCCCCTCGACATGCACGATAGATATGGCGGGGTTCGCACGGTGGTCTTTTTTGGCGAGTTCTCGCAGTGTTCCCTCGTCATTCATCTCATACTCGACGAGATGCGGGCGAGAGGCCTTGCGCAAGAAGAGAGTGATAGAGAGTGCGACACCTAGGAAAATCGCGTAGTCGAGACGAGTCATTAATAAAGTCGCCAAGAAGGTGACTATAATCACTATGGCATCATCCTTGGTGGAATAGAGACAGATGCGAATATTGTGCCGATTTACAAGTGAAATAGCGATGCCTACCACCAGACCTGCGAGAGCAGATTTAGGGATGTTAGAGACAATGGGAAAACTCAGTAGTAAGAGAAAGCCAGCGATACAGAATAGAGCATTGAGAATCGAGGCGACAGAGGTTCTTGCTCCAGATTCAAAGTTGAGTGCGGAGCGTGTGAGAGAGCCTGAGGCGGGCATCGGGCAGAGAAATGAGCTACAAAGATTCGCCAGACCGAGGGCAAACATATCTTGGTTCCCATCTGGGCGGTCTCCTGATCGGCTAGAGAGGTTCTTAGCCATGACGGTATTCTCCAGTGAGGCCAAAAATGTGATAGAAAAGGCGACACCTAACAACAAGGTGAAAGAAGAGAGCGTGAATGTCGGAAGTGCGGGTGTGATCGCCTCAGCGCTGAAGGTCTGAAACATATCTAGTGTGGCAAAGCTCTCAGAAAACGAACGAAGCGCCAGAGCGATCAGTGAGGAGAGGGCGAGAGTGATGGAGAAGGCAGGAATGGCTGGGAGTTTTTTTTGTAAAAAAAGATAGGTGGCGAGAGTCCCTAGTCCAAGTAGGATGGGTGGCCACTGATAGTCGCGCCAGAGGGTGCCGAGTTTCTGAATGGTGATGAAGAAATTCCTCGGCGCATCAGTGGCATTGAGTGCTGAGGTGAGCTCTGAGCTAACGCCAAGGATATGCTTAAACTGTCCTGTCATGATGAGAAAGGCAGCACCTGTTAGATAGCCGACAAGAACTGAGCGGCTGACATACTGGATCAGGTCAGCACACTTCAGATAGGCTCCAACGATGGAAAACACACCCACCATAAAGACAAGGACGGGGATCAGGCTGAGCTTGGTGGCGACATCAATTTCTGGATGCACATTAAAAAAAGAAAACAGCATGAAGGCCGTCGCATTGGTGGGCCCCAGAATCGTGTGCTTCGAGCTAGAGAAAATGGGGGCAATCAGAGCGGCAATGATTGAGCAAATTATACCGTAGTAGATAGGCAGATCGGCAATGGCGGCATAAGCCATGCCCTGAGGAAGGGCGAGGAGGGCGACATTGAGAGCCGCACGGAAGTCATAGCGAGCGTCTTTGAGGGAGTAGTGGCGCAGCGTCTCGCCTAGTGGGAAGAGTTGGGGTTGATTTTCACGGAATAACTGCTGAAGACTACGGAGTATCTTGCGTGAATAGTTCATGAAGAGTGGGGTGATTATTTAGAGCGTGCTCGATAAAACAGCCAGCTTCCTAAAATAAGGGCGACAATATTAGGCAGCCAGAATAAAATGTCTGCGGTGTGGCCAGGGTCATTGCGAAACTCATCTCCTAGAGTGTGCAGGACGAAGTAAGCGATAGCGATACCCATACTCAGTGCGAAGCCCATGGAGGACTCCTTACGCCTGGCGCTAATACCGAGAGGAATACCGACGAGAGCTAGTGCTAGCGGGGCGAAGGCCACGGAGTGGCGCCGAGAGAGCTCGTGACGGTACTTAGGAATATCATCTTCGGGGATTTCACCAGCCTTGAGTGCTTGGTGGATCTCCATGTCGGTGTAGGTGTTTGGCTTAAGGCGTCTTTTCTTTTCCTCTGCGAAGTTAAAGACGAGGGGTTCAAGGGCGTCCGCGCGTGCCATAGAGCGTGATTGGTCATCCGCTGTCTCGATGCGGGCTCCTTTGAGCTTCAGGCGAAGTTGGTTGGTTTTTCGATCTACAAAGAGTTTGGCCTCTTTAGCGTAGAGATAAGTGTCAGGGTAGTTGAGGTCGTCGCCTTTACCCTTTGTGTGAATATGCAGGCCTTTGATGAGATCACCTTCACGCTCCTCAATGTAGAGCATTTTGCCCTTAAAGTGAGTGGAGGCGACACCTGGGGTGAGGAGTTTGTTAGGGTCAGAGCGGACGAGTTCGTAGAGTGTTTTCTTTAGCTTTGACTTGGATCGAGGAACAGTGTCGACATTGAGCAGGAGACTAATGCAAGAAAGCATAAAGCCGAGCACGAGCACTGGGAAGGCGATACGCAGGAGCGAGCGGCCAGACATGCGGATGGCCACGAGTTCATTATCACTGGAGAGTCTACCAAATGTCAGTAAGACGGCGACAAGAAATCCCCAGGGGATGGTGAACATCAAGGAGAAGGGAATGACATTGAAGATAAACTGGATGACAAGACCATAGGATGGATTCTGCCCAAGAAACAGAGGTCGTACCTCCTTAAACACGGTTCCTAGTAAGAAAACGCCACAGAGAACAGCAATCGCAAATAATGTAGTGCCAATAACTTGCTTGGCTATGTAGCGATCAATGATTCCCATTTTCTGACCAATGTTGCACCTTAGGATGCTGCCCCTGAGAGGTAATGTCGAGAGTATTGCTAAGAATATTTCGTGTTTCTGAAGTATTCTATTCAGGGTGTCTCTAGTGCCCTCAATTAGCGACTAAGGTATTGCCGAAGCCACTGGCTCTACTTAGGCTGTGCGCTATGGAGATTATTCCACCAGAGGTCTTGCTAGGTGCCTACGCAGAAGGGATTTTCCCGATGGTTGAGGACGATGAGCTATTGTGGTTTTCGCCCCAGCTTCGAGGTGTGATTCCTGTGGATGAGGACTTCCATGTGCCTACGAGCCTAAAGAAAACACTGCGAAAAATAGAGCAAAAGGACTCCTATAGTCTCAGGCAGAATACCGCATTTCGTGAGGTGATAGGGGCCTGTGGTGAACGGGAAGAAACCTGGATAGCGCCTCTCATTGTGGAGAGTTACTGCCATTTATTTGATCTTGGTTTTGGCCATAGCTTTGAGGTGTGGGATTCTGATGGCTTGCAAGGTGGACTGTACGGTATTCGCTTAGGTGGAGCGTTTTTTGGAGAAAGCATGTTTAGCCGAAAGAAAGACACGTCTAAGATCGCTCTGGTCTCGCTGGTGGAGTGGATGAGAGAGCAGGGTATGGTGCTACTGGATACTCAGTGGATGACGGAGCATTTACGCCAGTTTGGTGGGATGGAGCTCCCTCGTGAGCGCTATCTAGAGCGATTGCAGGCGGCTCTGGGTGCAGATTTCGACGTCGCTAAAGAAGGTCAGGATACATGAGGAAGTATCAGGGTGCATGAGGAAGGAAGTACTACGGCGAGAATAGTCGCCGCGAAATAGCCGCTGGCTTGATTTCTAGCGGAGGCGGAGCTCGGCATGGAGCTGAGTCTGGGGCATAGGATGATCAGGGTCGAGCTTAGTGAGCCACGCTTCTTTCTGGAACCAAGTGCGCTGCCGCTTCGCGTATTGGCAGGTCGCAAAGAAGATCTTGTCCCTGAGGGCTGTGAGTTCAAGCTCACCACTGAGGTGCGCGCGGATTTCTCGCAGTCCTATGGCTCTCTCACATGTTGTGGAGACATTTTCTAACTGACTGACTTCCTCGATCACACCAGTGTGGAGCATCTGGTCTGTGCGCTGTCCGATACGCTCTCGTAGAAGCTCTCTGTCCCATTCTAGGACAATGCCTCGGAGATGTTTCTCCTGCTCAAGGGAGGTTTGTTTCCACTCCGTCTTGATCGAGGACATGGGACGCTGCGCAAGTAGGCAGATCTCAAGGGCACGAATCACATAGCGGCGGTTTTGTAGATTTGTCATCTTCGCCCCCTTGGGATCGAGGTCAGTGAATTGAGCGACGAGTTCTATGTCAGATTTGGTTTCTAGCTCCTCCCTGAGAGCAGGATCACTGGCGGGCACAGGAGAAGGGCCATGGCTGAGGAATTTAAGATACATTCCTGATCCGCCGACAAGAATAGGTAATTTTCCACGAGACTGGATTTCTTCAATTCTCTCCAGAGCCATTTCACGGTGACTCTGAGCGTCGTGTTCTTGGCTTGGGGGCAGAACAGAGAAGAGATGATGGGGCAGAGACTGGCGCTCAACTAGACTCGGAGCAGCGCTTAGAATCTCTATGTCTTGGTAGATCTGGTAGGCATCGAGATTGATGATTTCCCCTTCAAAATCTCTCGCTAATTGTAGCGAAAGTGCTGTTTTGCCAGAAGCAGTCGGGCCACAGACGTAGAGAGGGCGCAGAGAGCCAGTTGTGTCAATTGAGGTGGATGTGCTCAAAATTAGCGAAAAATATGGAAACGAACTAAGAGAGCGCCCAGTAAAATACCAGCGAATTGGCACATATTTTTCTCAAGCGGCTCAAGTAATTGGATCTCAGCGATGAGATCACTGACAATATGGCTCAGATGTGAGAACCCAAGAGCAAAGAGAATCGCGATGATGACGGGGCCTAGGCTGGAATTAAGACGTCGTTGATAGCGGTGGTGAATCAGCCCTAGCTGACTCTGCCAACCTAACCAAGTGGCACTGACACCATAGAGGATAGCACTAAGGTGGGGTAGCGTGAGTAGACTGGAAGCTGAGTGAGAGGCAGAAATAGGGAGATCTAGGAGGGTGAATACTCGGACTAATGCGTGAGTGAGAGCGCATGTAGTGAGTAGTAAGACCATACTGGAGCGGAAATAGAGCGTCTGATGCACTAGAATCAAACATGTGGCCACAAGGCTGATCCCTGTAGCTTCATAGATTAAGGCCTTTGAGTCATAGAGAATTCCCGCAGTAATGAGAGCCACAATGACGATCCCTATCAGAATGATAGAGACTGTGATTGATGGTTTTTTTGTCGGGCGAAACATAAATATAGGAGAAGAGTAGAAGATTCATCTCCAATGAATAAACATAGATAAACTAAGCTTAGTGCGAGTTGTCAACACCGGGGCTTTAGACTAAGCTTATTATGACGCAGATTATAAGTTAAAAATTAGTGCAGTGCAGCGTGCAGTACTAGAGGAGATAGAGCGAACTGTGAGCTCCATGTAGGATTGGAATGATGAATGGAGTGATGATCGGTGTCTGTGGTGCGAGGGCTTTTGGGTGAATCGAGCTTGCTCTTCCTGATTTGTTCTCCTAGCGTGCCGATCTCATGACATCGGAAATGACAAAAAAACGCCCAGCGATACTCGTTCTAGGGGCTCCGGGTTCAGGAAAGGGGACTCAAGGGAAGGCGCTGGGGATGATTCCAGGTTTTTTTCACTGTGCCTGTGGAGACGTCTTTCGGGCGCTGGATACACGCACTGAGCTCGGTCAAAAATTTGTCGAATACTCCAGTAAAGGCCACTTAGTTCCGGATGAATTGACCATTGAGCTATGGCAGGCGCAGATTGAAAACTGGAAGGAAGCCCACCTCTATCATCCTGAAGAAGATGTTCTAGTCCTAGATGGGATCCCTAGAAATGTGCGCCAAGCAGAGATTTTAGAAAACTATATCGATGTGCATCAGGTGTTTCATCTTTCTTGCCCAGATCGCGCCGAGCTCGCCAAGCGCATGCGTAGCCGCGCTCTTAAGGAAAATAGAATGGATGATGCGAGTGATGTCGTGATTGAGAAACGCATCAAAACCTACGAGGCAGAAACCAAGCCGATATTGGAGTTTTACTCAGATGCATTGCGGACAGATATCGATGGGTCCCAGGCGCCTGCAAAGGTACTGCATGATATCTTAGGCCGCTGCCTTGAATTAGAGATTTAAAGCGGAGAGCGGAGAATCTATATGGGGTGATAGAAGAGAGGTCTTCATTACCCTATTTAAACTAGAAATTCTCTTCACCTTCACAGAGCAGAAACTAGAGCGAGAACAACAACGAGTTAGAATGAAGATTGTTTTCATGGCCACAGGCGACATTGCCCTGCCGACTTTAGACGCCCTGCTCTCTAGTGAGCATGAAGTACTAGCGCTCTATACGCAGCCGGATAAGCCCGTGGGCAGGAAGCAAGTTCTTACTGCACCTAGAGTGAAGACACTGGCACTGGAGGCACAAGTGCCAGTCTTCCAGCCAGCGAAAGTCGGAGAAGTAGGCGTGATTGAGGCGCTAGCGGCTCTTCGGCCTGATGTTATTGTCGTCATGGCCTATGGGCAGATTCTTCCTCAGTCCCTCATTGATATAGCTGAAGTCGCGATCATTAATTTGCACGCCTCACTGCTGCCGAAGTACCGAGGTGCCTCGTGCATTCAGGCGGCCATTGATGCTGGGGATGAGAAAACGGGCATGACTGTGATGCATGTCGTGAAGCAGCTTGATGCTGGTGACATGATTCGCACAGCTGAGCTTCCTCTCACAGGATCAAGTACAGGAGGAGTGGTTCATGACGCTCTTGCTGAGCTTTCGCCAGGGTTATTGTTAGAGGTGCTCGCTGAGCTAGACGCTGGGACAGCTAGCAGAAAGCCACAGTCAGATGAACTCGCGAGCTACGCGCCGAAGCTTCTACGAGCGGACGGCGAGCTAGAGTGGAGTGAGACAGCGTGCGCTCTGGAGCGGCGCATCCGCGCTTATGATCCGTGGCCTGGAACATTCACGACCTATCAGGATAAAAAAGGCAAAACCCGCCGGCTAAAAGTATTCCCCCCAACGAGAGTTGTGGATGATCTAGCGGGTGAGGCTCTGCCAGCAGGAACGATCATTGAGCAAGAAGGGCGATTACTCGTGTCCTGCGGGAGTGGCCTATTAGAGCTTCATCGCGTCCAGCCAGATGGTGGTAAACCACTTGAGGCGAAGGTATTTCTCAATGCTCAGAAGGAAAACGGGCTCAAGACCCTAGGAGTCTAGAGTCTCTAAAGGTCATCGTTCTCGATAAAGAAGGCGAGGGGTAGGGCAATAGCCATGTGCTTCGGAAAGATTTTCTTCTAGAGGCGTGATTCTTATCGTTGTATTTCTGTGGGGTTTTTGTATGCTATCTCTTTGTTTATTGGGGGAGTAGAAGGTGACAGAGTTCGACTCTTGCTGGTGAATTTATTCAAAACTATGATTGATAGCTTTACGCACGAGAACCGTAGTCTGGTGATGCCTTTTTTCCGACGAAGACAGAGAGCGAAGAGATTGCTCTTATTCATACTCACTGCTTATATTCCAGCTGCTCTGGTATTGGCAATGGCCCTCGCGAGTGAGCGGCCTAACTTCGTCTTTATCATTGCTGACGACCAAGCTCCAGGCACTCTCTCGGTTTATGGGAACACCCTATGTCAGACACCTCATTTAGACCGTCTTGCTGCGAGAGGGGTTGTTTTTGATGGTGCATATCATATGGGTGCGAACACAGGGGCAGTTTGTACAGCCTCACGTCATATGGTGATGACAGGAAGGACTCTCTGGCATGTGCCTGTAGCCAATGGCAGAACAACAGAGCATGTGCAGGCGCATTGTCCACCGATGCTTGAGCAGAACTCGATGGCGGCAATTTTTAATCGAGCCGGTTATGACACGATGCGTACCTGCAAGGAAGGGAATAGCTACAGTGCAGCCAATGAGCAGTTCACGACTGTCAGAGATCAGACCAGTCGAATGGGTGATGAGACAGCGAAGAGCTCACACTGGCATGGCCAGCAGGTGATCGAATTCCTCGACCAGCGAGAGAAGAGTGCTGCGAAAGATCCATTTCTAATCTACATGGGATTCTCCCACCCCCACGATGAGCGCAATGGCACGACAAAACTCCTTAAAACCTATGGCGCTTACAATGACTTCGAGCCGGGTGAGTCAAAGGCTCTAGCCACAGCGCCACCGCTCCCTGTGAGCTGGTTGCCAGAGCATCCATTTCACCACGGTCATATCGAACTACGCGATGAGGAGCGAGTCCCCGGCGTGCTGAAGCACAGAGACACTGATACCGTGAGAAATGAAATCGGGCGGGAGTACGCCTGTATTGAATACATGGATGAGCAGATAGGGCGTGTGCTTGCGCGTTTGGAGGCTATGGGGGAACTTGAGAACACTTATATCTTCTTCACTTCGGATCACGGTATTGCTGTGGGTAAGCACGGACTCATGGGCAAGCAGAATCTCTATGAGCATAGCTGGCGAGTCCCCTACATAGTGAGTGGCCCAAGCTTAAAGGCAGGAACTCGAGCAAAAGGGAATATCTATTTGTTAGATAGCTTGCCAACGATGCTCGACCTTGCAGGGATCAAAGCTCCAAGTACTGTCGAAGGCCTTAGCTTTCGTGGTGTGTTAGAAGGAAAGAAGCCAATCGTGCGAGAGACTCTCTACGGGGCCTATTGCGGAGGGACAAAGCCTGGTATGCGCGCGCTCAAGCATGGTGACTGGAAGTTAATTAAATATGATGTGCTCGATGGTAAAGTCAGGGAGACACAACTTTTTCATTTAGCAGAAAACCCTGATGAATTACTCATTGAGCACCACGCACCAGCAGTGGTTAGATTGACTGGTAATCAACCACTGGCGCAGCAAAAGAACCTTGCAAAGGAGCCAGAATACCAAGCTAAACTCACAGAAATGGAGGAACTCCTCCACGCAGAAATGAAAAAACATGATGACCCGTATCGATTCTGGGATCAGAAAGGTTTAGAATAAATCGACTTTTAGAATAACACTCTCCATATCTTATCTATGCATATCTTATCTATGAAATCTATAGCACTGATTCTCTCACTCTATCTAGCCACTGCAGTCTTTGGCTACACTCGCCCTAACATTGTTTTTGTGATCACAGATGACCAGGGTTATGGCGATATGGGCTGCCACGGCCACCCCTTTGCTATCACACCACACATTGATCAGCTAGCCAGTGAGTCTGTGGGGCTGGAGGACTACCATGTTTTCCCGACTTGCTCGCCGAGTCGCTCAGCGATCATGACAGGCCACTGGGCGAATCGCACAGGAGTCTGGCACACCATTATGGGGCGCTCCATGCTCAGAGAGAATGAGGTGACACTAGGGCAGATGCTCAAAGACGCAGGTTATGCGACGGGTATGTTTGGAAAATGGCATATGGGTGATAATTTCCCATTTCGACCAGAAGATCGTGGATTTACCGAAGTATATCGCCACGGTGGGGGTGGAGTCGGGCAAATCCCTGATTACTGGGATAATGCCTACTTTGATGGTTCCTACTATCACAATGGTAAGGCCGTTCCCGCGAAAGGCTTCTGCACGGATGTGTTCTTTGGGCAGGCGAAGCGCTTTATTAAAGAATCCGTAGAGGCGAAACAGCCATTTTTTGCCTATGTGAGTACCAATGCCCCCCACGGCCCACTTCATGCCCCACAGAACTACATGGATATGTATCCTGATGTCAGCAAGAGATGGCAGGCCTTCTACGGCATGGTGACAAATATCGACGACAATGTCGGTGCACTGCGCGACTATCTCGCTGAACTAGGCGTCACAGAAAATACAATATTCATCTACACGACAGACAATGGAACCGCAGGTGGGGGAGGCTATACAGCTGGGATGCGTGGCCGAAAGGGCAGTGAGTATGATGGCGGCCACAGAGTGCCATTCTTTATGCACTATCCAGCTGGAGGCCTGACTTCTGAGAAGAAAGTAAAGACACTCACTCATGCTGTGGATATCGCACCGACACTGCTCGACTTTTGCGAAGCAGACGCACCAGAGGGCGTGAAATTTGATGGTCGCTCGATTCGTAGTTTATTGGAAAAGGGAGACTATGATTCTTGGCCAGAGCGCATGCTCATTAGTGATTCTCAGCGAGTGGTAGACCCCATTAAGTGGCGTAAGAGCTCGGTGATGTCTCAGGGTTGGCGCCTAGTGAATGGTGAAGAACTCTACAATATGGAAGTCGATGGCGCGCAGAAGAAAGACGTGTCAGCGAAGCATCCAGAAAGAGTGAAGAAAATGCGCGCATTCTACGAAGCATGGTGGGCAGAGCTCCTGCCGACTTTCCAGGAAGATGCCTATATCGTCATTGGTGACGATCGAGCTCCTATCGTGAATCTCACCTCGCATGATGTCATCATGGAGAAAGTAGCTTGGAATCAGAGTTTTGTGCGTGGTCTCAGTGAGTTCGAGCAGCCTAGTTTTACAGGGTACTGGTCACTAGATGTGCGATCATCTGCGAATTATGCGATCACTCTGCGTCGCTGGCCTGCTGCTCTTAAGAAAGGTATTCGCACCCCGATGGAACCAGGGGCTGATGTGCCAGGATCTCAGAAGCCCTACAGAGCGACAGCAGGGGACGCGATAGAGGCGACTCATATGGTATTAAAAGTCGATGGCGTCGAACTCGGCCAATCACCAATCAAAGAGGGTGACACCCAAATCAAATTTGAAGTCCCTATACAAGAAGGCAAGCGAAAGCTCTCGACGTACTTTAAGCTCTCTAATGGCCATGAGCTCGTCGTACCCTTTGCGGAAATCGAGCTCCTAAAGTAGATCTGACCTAAACAAAAGCCGTTATTTAGGTTTAAGAATCGCATTAAGAATTGCAAATTCGCGCTCAGGGTGTTTTGAAAGCGGTGCTATGCCAGAAGCTACAGATCGTAAGACACTCGAAGAAAGAAACCAGATGAGCGACATTGAGCGCTTGCGCCATTCGTGTGCGCACGTCATGGCGACAGCCATTATGAGGCTCTGGCCAGACGCTCAGCTTGCAGGTGGCCCTCCAGTGGAGCAAGGGTTTTACTATGACATTGAGATGGCGCACCGACTCAGCCCTGATGATTTTGAAAAGATCGAGGCAGAGATGAAGAAGGTCGTGAAGGAAAACGCTGTCTTTGAGAAAGAAATACTGAGTCGAGAGCTCGCACGTGAACTGTGTGAAAACGGTCGCCTAGGCGCGCTCTCGGAGCGAGCAGAAGGCTCGAAGTTTAAGCTCGATCTGCTAGACTCGATTCCTGAGGGAGAAGAGATTTCTATTTTTAAGAACGGAGAATTCTGGGATCTCTGTGCAGGCCCACACGTAGGACGCACGGGAAATTGTAAGGCATTTAAAGTCATGAGTGTAGCTAGTGCCTACTACAAGGGTGATCAAAGTCGTGAGTCCCTACAGCGTGTCTATGGCACATGTTTTAAAAACAAGACTCAACTCACCGAGCATCTAGAACGCCTCGAGGAAGCCAAAAAGCGTGACCACCGCAAACTCGGCCGTGAGCTCCAACTATTTGCCATTGATGAAATGGTCGGGCAGGGCCTTATTCTCTGGAAACCAAAGGGAGCACTCGTGCGCCGAGCTCTCCAGGACTTCATCACCGCAGAACTTGATAAACAAGGCTACAGCCAAGTGTTTACCCCTCACATTGGTAAACTTGATCTCTACCGTACAAGTGGGCATTTCCCCTACTACGAAGAGAGTCAGTACCCAGCTATTGCCGAGCGTGGTGCCCTAGAAAAGCTCAGTGATGATAATGCGACATGTGGTGAGCTCGTCAATGCGCTGAAAACCGGTGAGGTGGAAGGCTATATGCTCAAGCCCATGAACTGTCCGCATCACATCAGAATCTTCTCAAGTGAGCACCGCAGTTACCGTGACCTACCAGTGCGTCTTGCAGAATTCGGCACAGTCTATCGCTGGGAGCAGAGTGGCGAGCTAGGAGGGATGACACGAGTTCGTGGATTCACCCAAGATGACGCCCACTTATTCTGCACTCCTGAGCAAGTAGAAGCTGAGATCCAAGGGTGCCTGGACCTCGTGCGCAAGGTGCTAGACACACTTGGAATGGACAACTACCGAGTGAGACTCTCCTTTAGTGATCCAGACTCCGATAAATACGTCGGAGGGCGAGAAGTCTGGGAAAAAGCAGAAACGGAGCTAAAGCAGGCCGTCGAGAGCATGGGGGTGGACTTCACAGTAGAACTCGGAGAAGCCGCCTTCTATGGGCCTAAGATCGACTTTGTGGTCAAAGACGTCATTGGGCGTGATTGGCAGCTAGGGACAGTGCAGCTTGATTTTAACCTGCCAGAGCGCTTTGACCTCAGCTATGTAGGAGCGGATAATAAACCTCACCGTCCGGTGATGATCCACCGAGCACCATTTGGATCTCTAGAGCGATTTGTCGGGCTCCTTATCGAGCATTTTGAGGGGAAATTCCCCACATGGCTCTCGCCTGAGCAAGTCAGAGTCCTACCGTTATCGGATAAATTTATCGAGCAGGCGCAAGAAGCCTCCGCCAAACTCGCCAACATAGGCGTGCGCGTGAGTGTCGACCGAGCAGCAGAGAAAATTGGCGCTAAAATTCGCCTTGCTAGATTGGACAGAGTGCCTTATATGCTAGTCATCGGCGGGCGTGAGGCGGAAACTAATTCTGTCTCTGTGCGTCACCGAGATCGCGATGATCTTGGATCGATTCCATTGGATGACTTTGTTGCCAACATACAAAAGGAAATTTCCACTCGTGCCCTCTAAGGAGCTCGAGCATTCTTGTTATGTCTAATAGGGGATCAACAACTTGTTTGCACCGTGATTTTCCCAAGGTGTGGGAACCCAACCTAGGGCTCTATGTCTAATCACGAGAGGCATGCTATACTTGAAATTAAAAGGAGGATACTACCATAGCTAAACCAAAGAAAAAGCCGTATCGCGGCCGCAGAGACATGACCCGAGTCAATGAACACATTCGCGAACCCAAGGTGCGTGTCGTGCTCGGCTCAACAGGAGAACAACTAGGCATCATGTCCACACGCGAAGCAGTCGACAAAGCCAAGTCCATCGGGCTTGATCTCGTAGAAGTCACCGCTAAGGCAGATCCACCAGTATGTCGAATCTGCGACTACGGTAAGTACAAGTACGAGCAGTCGAAGCTAAAGAAAAACAAGGTGAAGGCGGCTCCTAAGATGAAGGAGGTCAAATTCCGCGTACGCACCGAAGAGCATGACTATAATCTCAAGTGTTCAAGAGCTGAGAAATTCCTCGATGCAGGATCAAAGGTTCGTATCCAGCTCCAGTTCCGTGGGCGGGAGAATGCTCACCGTGAACTTGGATTTGTGGTACTCAATCGCGTGGCAGAAGATCTCAAAGGGATTGCCAATGTGGATCAGCCACCAAGGCTTGCTGGACGCGCAGTCGCCATGATCCTTTCACCCTTGCCTGAGAGTCAGCGTGTGCTGAAGTTCAAGATGGTGCACGGAGAACTTATTGAGGAAGACGACTTTGAAGATGATGATTTAGACGAAGCCGCAGACGACTTGGGCATAGACCCTAGTATGATCGAAGAAGAATCCTAACTCACCGAAAAGGCTTTGAATTAAGGTAGCCGGAGGCGCCCTTAAGCTAATACCAACCTCATTGGTATAAGGACTAAAATTGAAAATGTTGACCCACACAGGTCAGCATTTTTTTTGTGAAAAATCTCAGGTTTTTAGAAATCATGAGCTTCATGGAGGCTATCGATAGTTTGCCCAAGGCTAACTCACTTTGAGAGCCAAGAGCTTATACTAACTCAAAAAACTAACTGGTATTAGACCTGCTTTTTAAGGGAGAAGTAAGAGAGAGGTTGCGCTGTGGGTCTGGAGTGGTTACATCTTTTTTAGGATGAATTTACAGAAAACAGCATATGGAACGTGGAGTGCAGGGCGTTTCATGCATTTTGGAGAAACACTGTCTGAGGCACGTTTTATTTCTTGTATTCAGCATGCCTACGAGAAAGGGATGAGAACATTTGTCACAGCAGATGCCTACGGCGCGCTAAAGGCAGATGAACTACTGGGCAAAGCTCTCGAAGGGGTGGCGCGTGAGAGTTACTGCCTAGTGGGGATGCTGGGGCACGATATTCACACTGGTGAGCGACAGGGCAGCAAGGGGTGGCAGCGCTACACGGAACCGTCTCTACGCTCTGAGGATGAGTATGCAGAGTTTCTCACCATGGCAGCTCAGAAGTCTCTGGAGGCCTGCCAGAGTGATCATTTTGATCTCTGCATGATTCACAATCCAAATGAAGCAGGCTACATCAGTGAGAAAAGCTGGCAAGCGATGGCAAATCTCAAGGAAGAAGAATTGACCCGGCAAATCGGTATCGCACCAGGGCCTGCCAATGGCTTCACCTTGGACTTGATTCGCTGTTTTGAGCAATATGGTGAGCTCATTGACTGGGCGATGCTTATCCTCAGTCCTATGGAGCCGTGGCCGACAAATATTCTCCTGCCTGTGGCTGAGAAGCACGGAATTGATGTGCTGACCAGAGTGGTGGATCACGGTGGTGTCTTCCATGATGATCTGAAGCCCGGGCATGAATTTAAACCGGGAGATCACCGCTCTTATCGCCCTGATGGCTGGATTGAGCGCGGGAATGCGAAGATGGAGCTGATGCGGCCTATGGCGGAGAAATATGGTCTTAGTATGATGCAATTTGCAGCGATTTGGAATCTGAGCCTTCCCGCTGTGAAAAGTACTGTGCCGACGTTTCTCCAAGAACATCATGAGACAGCGACTTCGATCGAAGATAAAATCACTGATTTCGCGAAATTACCTGATATTGAACTCACCGCGCAAGAAGTGGCAGAGATCTCAGCCATTGGTGACAATACAGGCTGCATGAAGCTCAAGGGAGCAGCGCAGCGCCACAGCACACACGAGCGGCCTGATGAGTGGCCCATGCGCGATGATTTAGAAGAGATCCGTGAGCGCTATGAGTTAGATGCAGCTTGGTTCTAAATCACTTTTGATGTGAAGTGCCTCGTAGCTACTCCCTATTCTGTAGACTCCTTGAGTGGGAATTCTGTGTGTGCTCGCAGGATCGTGAGTTTGCTCCAGCAGAAGGGGGTAGATGCTGCTGTGGTGTCGAGTGTAGAGCTAGAGTCAGCCTCTGACCAGGAGTCCTGTGCTGAGCTGAACTCTAGTGTTAGTCGTCACCAAGCTGATGTTTTGATTGCCCTGCATGCGCGTAAAAGTGCTGCGGCACTAGAAGCTTACCTAGCGGCGAATCCCACTGGCAAAACGATCGTTTTCTTAACGGGCACAGACCTCTATGGCGATATCCCTAGTGGATCTGTGGAGGCAATGCGGGCTCTAACGCTCGCGTGCATGTTAGTGGTTTCTCAAGAAGCTTCGCTAGATTCGATACCTAGTGAATTTCGCCACAAGGCGCGTGTGATTCATAAGAGTATTTCCATTCCCGCTAATCTGGAAGCAGATAGAAATCAGTTCGAGAACGATAAAAAGACAGACTGGAGAACGGAGCGAACTCCCAGAGAGGTGACAATGCTCGGGCATCTGAGAGCTGTGAAGCGCCCACTGGATACGCTGGAGGCTCTGAAGCTTGTAGACATCGATTTGACGCTCAATCTCATAGGAGGGTCTTATGATGAAGCACTCACAAAGGCTGTCCAGCAGTGGCAAGATCGTGACCAAAGAGTGCGCTGGCTCGGCGAGTTACCACGAGAGCGAGCACTCGAGCATATACAGAATTCTTATTTGACGGTGAATACCTCAGAGATAGAAGGTGGGGCAAATTCCATTGGAGAATCTGTGATGCTCGGTGTCCCTGTGTTAGCTTCTGCGATAGAAGGAAACAGGGGTATGCTTGGTGATGACTACCAAGGGTATTTTCCATGTGGCGATGTGGCGGCTTTATCAGAGCTCTTAAAGCGCACTTTTAGCGAAAAAGAATATTATCGGAGACTACAGGAGCAGGTGCTCGCTCGGCAGAGCTTATTTTCTGCACAGAGAGAACAGGATGAGTGGCTCTGTACTCTGGGTGTGCTGTGAACTTGGAATTTGCCCTGATTGGACAAGGGTATTGACCAATCTATACGGGTAGTGTGATGTGTGGCAGTGATTTCTCCACTAGCAAGTTATGTTCAGAATATGGATCCAGTGATGCTTCCTATTTCTGAAGCCATCGCGATACGTTGGTACGGTGTTTCCTATTTATTGGGCTTTGTAGCCGCTTATCTTCTCTTGAAGTATCTAGCGCAGCGCAATCTCTGGGCACTGCGCCCAGCGATGACGGGCGACTATATTTCACTGGGTGCGATATTTGGAGTCTTTCTAGGAGGGCGCTTGGGTTATATTTTATTCTACACCTTACCAAGTATCGGTCTATCAGGCTTACTCGAAGACCCTCTGATGGTGCTGCGTGTGTGGGATGGTGGTATGGCCAGTCACGGAGGTATTCTCGGTATGGCGATCTTTACCTATATCTATGCGAGGAAGTGGAATGTTTCCTGGACTGGTATTGGAGACGGACTCTCTGTGGTGGCGACATTGGGGATTTTCTTTGGACGTATGGCGAATTTTATTAATGGAGAACTCTATGGTCACAAGACATCTGTTTCCTGGGCAGTGAAGTTCCCCGCAGAACTCATTGAGCAAAAGGGTATGGAGCAGACCTATGCCCAAGCACGTGCTATCACAGCGAGACATGACCCTGAATATGCAGCACTTCTGAGTCGTGAGCAGGTCTCGGGTGCTGAGCTCTACCAGGGGATGTTAGGGAGCCTGAGGGATCACCCAGAGGCCGAGCAACAAGTTGGTGAACTCTTGACGCCAAGACATCCTTCCCAGCTCTATGAAGGACTCCTTGAGGGTATAGTCCTCTTTGTGATTTTATGGACAGTGCGGCTGCGTTATCCGAAATTGGCGAATGGCGTTCTCACAGGGTTATTCTTTATTCTGTATGCGTGTTTCCGAATTTTTGTTGAAAACTACCGAGTGCCAGATGCGGAGCTCACAGGGATATTCACACGAGGGCAGTTCATTTCCCTATTCATGATTCTAGCAGGTATTGCCTTTATTGTGGTGGGTTTAAAGAAGAAAAGAACCGTGGCTGATGACAGACGAGACATCAAGCCCATGCCTGCTTCTGCAAAAAACTAGGAGAGAAGTAGCTTATGCTCTGACTTCTCAAAGTTATAGATGAGTTGAGCGAAGTGATTTCTCAAAAGTAGATAGATTGTAAGGAGTGCGATTTTACTTTTCGCAAACTTGAAGTCTTGATAAATTATAGGTTATGCGAGAAAAGGCGATCCAATTACTAACAAACTTGTGTGACTCTCATTCTATTTCTGGCTTTGAACATGAAGTAAGGGAGATATTTTTACGTGAGCTCGGTGAGCTCGAGGGCTCCATTGACTGTGATCGCTTAGGTTCGATTTGTTACACCTCATCCTGGAAGGGGCCGAAGGTCTTGCTGACTGGGCACATGGATGAGGTGGGCTTTCGCGTGCAGAGCATCACGCCCGATGGCTTTCTGAAGTTTGTGACGATCGGTGGCTGGTGGCCGCATACACTACTCTCGCAGCGTGTGCATGTGCGTTTGCGCTGTGGAGAAAAGGTGCTGGGCGTGATTTCGAGCACGCCTCCCCATTTTTTACCAGAGTCTCAGCGCTCTTCAGTGCTCCCGATTGAGGCGATGTTTATTGATGTGGGGGCGCGGTCTCGCCTAGAAGTAGAAGAAGACCTTGGCATACGGATAGGTGATGCGATTGCACCTGCTGTGGAGTTTACAAAACTGGGGAAACAAGATCGATTTCTCGCCAAAGCCTTTGATAACCGCGTGGGGATGGCCGCAGCGATTCAGACGATGCAGGAGCTAGAAAACGTGTGCTTGAGAAACCAGCTCATAGTGGCCGGGACTGTGCAAGAAGAGGTGGGTCTAAGAGGTGCCAAAACATTAGCGAAGCAGATACGACCAGATGTAGCGATTGTGTTAGAAGGGCCTCCTGCTGATGACATTCCGGGATTTGGCGCTTCTGAACAGCAGGGCAAATTAGGAGGTGGTGTGCAAATCCGTCTTCATGATCCTACAGCGATGATGAATCCTAAGTTAGCAGAACTGGCGATTCGTGTCGCACGGTCACATTCGATTCCTTATCAAATTACAGTGAGAAAGAGCGGGGGGACGGATGCGGGGGCGCTGCACTTGGCCAATGAGGGTGTGCCCTGCATTGTGTTAGGCACTCCTGCGCGCTATATTCATTCTCATAATAGCGTGATACAGCTCTCTGACTACCTCGCTATGGTGGAGCTGAGTAAGGCGATTGCCCATGCTCTGGATGAAGAGACTGTCGCTGAGCTCACGCGTTTCCTCTAAGTGAGTGGAGTGAAAATGACTCCCAAAGAGATCTTTAGCGCTAGGAAGCTGGTTCTTCGGGGAGCTCTGGGAG
Source organism: uncultured Verrucomicrobiales bacterium (assembly GCA_937928735.1). Lineage (GTDB taxonomy): Bacteria > Verrucomicrobiota > Verrucomicrobiia > Verrucomicrobiales > Akkermansiaceae > Rubritalea. The sequence goes on from CALFVF010000014.1 coordinate 77,358, forward strand.
CTGCTTGAGTAGTGCCTGGTAGCGCTCTACATCGAAGTCTCGTTTCTCCAAATACATGCGATTGGACTCATCAGCGAGGCAGAGGGCAATCATGAGTTTCGCCTCATCAGACTCGATGTCTTCGCGCTCTACCAGACGCTGGTGAGTCTTGGCGACGTAGGGTGTGGCACTGGATTTGAGTTGTTCCTCAATGGCTGGGATGAGGGATTCTGCGAGAGATGGTTCGTCAAACATGGAGTGATGAGAAATAGGGTGTGAAATTATGTTAGAATACGGCAAAGGAAATGAAAGGAAGGTATGATTTCAGCTCTACAGTCTAAATGCTTCTAGGCTTCTAGTAGGCTTCTAGGCGTCTGGCAGTGCTTCGTAGTGGAAGCGACCTTGGTTGATGGTGACAGTTTCGGTGTAGTTCGCCTCTCTAGCTAGAGCGATAGCTTTTGTGAAATCTCTGCCAACTTCTGAGGGCTTGTGCGCATCAGAGGAGATGATGAGAGGTACTCCCGCGTCACTAGCGAGTGTGAGAAAGTCGAGGTGTGGGTAGGCCTCTTGGCAGGGCTTATGCCAGCCCGCGGTATTGATTTCTATCGCGCAGCCGTGAGCAGCGATACTCTCTATAGCGGGTTCATAGAAACGGTGAAGATCACCTTCTGGGAAATGATTAAATTTCTTAATCAGATCTGGATGGGCGAGGACATGAAAGAGCCCGCTTTCAGCCATGGCTGTGTAGGCCTTCCAGTAGGTTTCCCAAGCTTCTAAGACATTGGTTTCAGCCCAGCGGCCGATCCACGCAGGATTATCAAAGTCCCAGTTTTTCTGCGATGGATTCTGAAGGTAGTGAACAGAGCCAATGAGGTAGTCCCAGTCGTGATACTCCCTGAGTTCATGAATCCACGCTTCACAGCCAGTGAGCCAGTCGCACTCAAGGCCGCTGCGCACAGTGAGCTTATCCCCTGCGTGTGCTCTTGCGCGGGCGATCCAGTCGAGATACTTGGGGAGATCTTCCTTTAGCATCCGCCAGTCATCAAAGGGCTCAGGAAGGGCTGGTGCGTGATCAGAAATACCATATTCGCTGACACCCGCGAGAATCGCTGCATCGATGTATTCTTCTGGTTCTCCCTCTGCGTGAAAACAAAGTGGCGTGTGGGTGTGATAATCTGCTGGCACAAGGGAAGTTTGAGCATGGACAAAGAGGGATGGAAGCGCAAACTTGTCGACATGATATGGGCGCTGCACGGAGCTGTAGGGATGGCGGATGACTGGAAGCACTTTTCTGCACAGATGGCAGAACAAGGCCATCTCACTCGGCGTGTGGACTTGTGGCGCTTTCTTGCGTGCTGCCCGATGTCACTGAGAGAATTTGGCAAGGCTCTTAATGAAGAAGTCAGGCGTGTCGATAAAGCTCCCATTTTGCTGGGATATTCGATGGGTGCGCGCCTCGCTCTCCATGCCTTGCTGGAGGATGCCCGCCAGAGTGCTGAGTCTGGCGAGAGAGCTCTCTGGCAAGGGGCGATACTTGTCGCACCTCATACGGGTCTTAGAGAAGATCAGAAATTAGCGCGCCAAGTGCAGGATGCTGAGTGGGCGGCACTTGCTCTGCAAGGGGACTGGGAGACATTTCTAGAGCGCTGGAATGCTCAAGCTATCTTGCAGCCCAGTGGTTCCAAGCATTCTGATCATTCTAACGATTTTGATAGTACTGGTGAGAATAATCGAGGGGGAAATGTACCAGAGGAGGGTAGCATCCCTTGGGCAGATCGGCGTAGTTTGAAACCTCGCCGTCAGGCGGTGGCTCGATCATTCATGGATTGGTCGAGTGGGGTGCAGGATGATTTACGCAGTGAGCTACATTACATCCAAGCCAAACTACTGTGGATGACCGGGGAAGAGGATAAGAAGTTCTCAAACATCGCCCAGCAGGCACTTGAGCTTCTGCCTAGTGCCCAGCATGTCACTATTCCTGCTTGTGGTCATAGAGTGCCGTGGGAGCAACCAGAGCGCTTTCGCCAAGAAGTGAGTCAGTGGCTAAGTAATAACCATTTTAGAGGATGAGAGAGCAAGTATCAGAGAATGGATCAAAGGATTTATGGCGCTCTATAGTTCTTGCGGCACGTCCAAAGACTCTGCCAGCAGCCATTGTACCTGTGTGGCTAGGGAGTCTGTTAGCTTGGAAGCTCTCAGGGGAATTTGATCGTGAGAATGTCTATCTAGCCATTGCGACACTGATGGGAGCGGTGTGGATCCAGATCGCGACGAATTTCTTTAATGATGCGATTGATGCCGATAAGGGTGCTGATACAGAGGCGAGACTGGGCCCGACTCGAGTGACTGCTTCGGGATTACTCTCACGGCGCGCTGTCTATGGTCTAGCAGCAGTGAGTCTGGGGACAGCGGTGTGTTGTGGGGCGTATTTGTTCTGGCACTGTGGCTGGCCTATTGTGCTGATAGGGATTCCAGCTTTGTATTTCTGCTACGGCTATACGGGCGGGCCGATTCCATTAGCCTATTGTGGTCTGGGAGAGCTCTTTGTGATTCTCTGGTTTGGTTTGATTGCCGTGTTAGGCACAGTTTTTGTGCATCTAGGAGAGTGGCGCATAGAAGCCCTCTTGTTAGGGTCTCAGGTAGGGCTCTTGTCGACAGTGCTTATTTCTGTGAACAACTTGCGTGATGTAGAGGAAGACACTGGTAATGCGAAGCGCACTCTGGCGGTGAAATTAGGTGTCACTGCTGCGCGCTGGATCATCACGCTAGAAGTTATTCTGGCCTATTTGCTGGGAATTTTCTGGCTGAGAATAGAGAGTTTGGGAGGTTCGGGAGAAGCTGGGATGGGCGACCTGATGTTCTACCCACTGCCTGCGAGTGTGCTTGGAGGGGTGATTCTGTATGGTGTCTGGAAGCTTCCACCCTCTGAGCGCTATAATCGCCTATTAGCTGTGGGGGGGATGCAGCTTCTCTTGTATGGAGTTCTTTTTACTGTAGCTTGTTTTTAAAATTGGAATGAAGAGTGAAAGACAGCATCAAGAGTATCAGAATGTCTGGTACCACCCCTATAGCCTGCATAGTCAGCAGGGACTTAATGCGCGCTCACAGCGCAGAGAGCATAGCGGGTTTTTAATCAAATTGGAATTTGAGAAGGGGGTCTATGGCTACGGCTGTGTGCATCCATGGCCTGAGCTTGGTGACCCGAGTGGCGAAGCATGCCTAAAACTTTTAGTAGAGGGCGGGGAGAATGCTCTCCTACGCGCGGCGAAAGATTGTGCGCAGGTGGATGCAGAAGCTCGCAAGAATGGGGTGAGTGCTTTTGAGCGCCTCGCAGTGCCTCTGAGTCATGCGACTATTGTTGGACGTGGTGAGGGTATGGTGCAGGCAGTGGATGATGCGGTTGCTCTCGGGTTTTCTTGTATCAAGGTGAAAATGGTGGGCGCTGATGATGAATTAAAGAGTCTAGAGCATGTGCATAGGTGCTACCCTGATCTTATGCTGCGCCTGGACTTCAATCACTGTCTGTCTGGTGGGCAAGTGCTGAAATTGTTAGGAAATATGAGTGAGAGTCTACTCAGGCGTATCGACTTCCTAGAAGACCCTTGTTTAGAGAAGGAAGAGAAAGAAGAGAGCTGGGAGGATATTCGCGCACGCTACGGGATTGGTGTCGCTATAGATAGGTGCTTAGCGGACTGGCAGGAGTCTGGGAGCTCCTTTGATGTCTCTGTGGTGAAGCCAGCTATTGATAGGGTCGAGCCACTTATGCTAAACGCGCAGAGGCAGGCGCGACGAGTTGTTTTTACTAGTTACATGGATCACCCACTGGGGCAGGCCTTTGCGGCATGGTGCGCGGGAGTGGCCAATGAGAGATACCATGGAATTGTCGATATCTGTGGACTGATGACGCATGGTTTATACGAGGCGAATGCCTTTTCTGAGCAACTTGGTAAGGTGAGTCCAGAGTGGGGTCACGAGCAGGGGACGGGTCTAGGGTTTGATGAATTACTAGAAGGTATAAAGTGGAACAATATCTAACAAAATTATTTTGGCAGTCTCAAGAGCCTCTTGTTCTGCGTAATGAGCGCCGCACAAGTCAGCTGGATGGTTTAGAGGAATTCGCGAATCAGGAGAGTAGATTGCTAGGCCATCTGTTATTTGCGACCTCAGGGAGCTCAGGAGAGGCGAAGTGGGTGGCTCTGAGTAAAGAGGCTCTGCTATCCTCGGCGAGAAAGGTTTGTGAGTATTTTCAGATTCACAGTGAAGATCGACTTGGTCTGGTGCTGCCGCTGTATCATGTCGGTGGGTTTGGGTTACTAGCGAGAGCGTATGTGTCTGGTGCAACGTGTCGATTATGGGAAAATGATTGGAGTGCAGTTGAGGTGATACACTGGCTAGAAAATCAGCAAGTCACCATCACTTCTATGGTGCCCGCACAGGTGCTTGATCTCTGTAATGCTGGTGTGCAGCCTCCAAGTTGCCTGCGAGCACTTGTGGTGGGTGGCGGATATTTAGAAGAAGATGTGCTTGAGAGGATGAAGGAGAGAAACTGGCCGGTGTATGTCTCCTATGGACAGACAGAAGCGAGTTCTCAAATTGCCACTGGGAAAGACGACTGGATGGATATTCTCGATGGTATCGAAGTAAGAAGTTCTGAGGACGGGTGTCTAGAGTGGCGGGGATCTAATTCATTTTCTGGGTATGTTAGAAAGAAGAATCAAGAATGGAGCTTTGACCCTGTGAGTGCAGGCTCTTGGGTGAAAACTCAAGATGTGGTGGAACTCTCAGGTCGCAAGCTTCGTTTCCTTAGTAGAAAAGACAGAGTCGTGAAGGTGTTAGGGGAGTTAGTCGATGTCGACCAGCTGGAGCGGGAACTGAGAGAAGAATCAGGAGTAGCGATAAAGATCGTCACTCTAGCGGATAAGAGGCGAGGTGTGCGACTCGTGCCAGTGGTGGAACAGAGTCAACTAGACAGCGGGGTGTTTGAAAACCTGAGAGTGAGAAGTGGTGTAGAACGCCTAGAGCCATTCTGCCGAATTAAGAAATTCCCACGCACTGAGCTAGGTAAGGTCTCACTGATGGAGTTAGAGGGAATGGTGAAAGAAGTTCTCGGGTAAGAAGTTTTTTTTAAATCACCCTAGCTCTAGCGCACAATCGTCGCTTTTGGTGGTTTGCGAAAGAGTGGGTGATCTTTGGGCGGAGCTTTAAAGGGGGCGGGAGCCCATGAGGCATCACTGATTTTTCCAGTGCCTCGGTACTGGAAGAGTGTGTCTGTGAAAGGGCGAAGTGGTAGTGCGATGAAACCTATCAGACCTCGAATATTCATCTGGGCGGTCACATCAATGGTCTCACGATTAAGGTCAATGGAGCCGTGTCCTGTGAAGTTCATGGAAGTGGTGTGCGAGGTGAAGTCATTGGTGTAAATCACGCCATTTCGGATGATGAAGCTGCAGGAGGCATCTTTTGCTCGTTCGTGTAGAACTCGTTTGTTGCCGATGATTCTCCCCAAGGTTTGGCCTATGAGCGGTGAGAGAGGGCCAAGTACGGGAACATCAAAGAGAGTGCCTCGCTTCAGCGATATAGTGCCGGATTTTGCATTGAAGGAGGAGAGTTGGTTGCTCTTTCCAGAGAAGTAGAGATTGCCAATGAGCGTGCCTTTGTTTTTTTTCTCAGAAAACTGATAGGTGCGGTTGAGGGAATTAAGCGGGATTTCTGTCCATTTTAGGAAGCCACTATAGGACTGATCCCCAAGGCCGACTTTGAGGTTTCCAGAGATAGGGCCATCAAAAGCGCGAAAACTCAGTGTCGGTAAGTGGACATGTCGTTTAGAGATTTTAATTTTTGTATTTAGATTCGTGAGGGCGACATCTCGTTTGAGAAAGTGGTAGTAAACTGTGTCAGGTGAGCTGACTTCAACTGATAGGCCTGTCGTGCGCGAACTATGACGCAGGGCGACATTTCCAGAGGCAGAGATGGTGGGTGGGCGCGTGAATTTGTACTGCTCGATATGATCTGCAATACTTTTTTGGAAGAGAGCAACAAAGGGGGCTGGCCAGAATTTGCCAGTGATAGAGTGGATACTGACATTTTTATCTGTACGATCAAATTCGATTTCTTTGATCTTAGCTGTGCCAGAATTAGGGCCTTTGTGTTTCTTTCGGAGAGTGTAGTCGGAGTAGTCGAAGGTGGCTTCGATATTCTGGTACTTAGAGAGTAGCGAGTTTAGTGTGATTTCACTTTTGAGCCTATTGAGAGGGACGCCATTAAAGGCAAAGTTAGTCACATCGAGATGCCCTTTTGTGGACCAGTCTGTGACATCAGATCGATTCATGGTGCCTTCTAGTGTTAGAGTCACAGCGCTACGATCTTCGTCAAAAGAGCAGCGCTCTAGAGTCCTCATGATTGGAGTGCCTTCCAAGAATGGCTGATAGGTAAAGATCGGCAGATCTGAATTGACCTTATAGCGTATGATATTGGCTTGGTAGAGGAGTTTGCCTTGGAGAGCTTTTTCACCGATTGTGACTGTTAGATTATCTAGGAAGAGATCGCTATTGGTGTAGGAGAATGCGGTGTTGAGAGAGTCGAAGCGCTTACCTAGGTAGCGGAAGTCTTTACCTACTAGGGTGCCCATGAGGTGGAGTCGTCCCTCGATGTCTTCTTTCCCCTCGATATCTTTCTTTGGCTGTTGGAAGTCACCTTTCGCTATGATGGTGTGCTGGCCTGTAATTTGGAGTTTCGAGAGGAGTTGTTTTTGGGTGAATGTTCGGTAGGCGCGCTGGAAGTCAATAGAGCTCTGAATTTCAAAGCGGCCATCACCAGCATTGGGTAAGTAATCTCCTTTTCCCGTCAGTTTGCCGATATTGTCGCTAAGCTGAATCTTATCGAGAGTGAGTGTGCCGTGTTGGAAGTCGCCAGCGAGGGCGACATCACTGAGGCGAAATCCTTTATGCTGAATCTCAGGGATTTGCACTTGGAATCCAGTGCGAAATGTAGCGGGATCATTGAAGGCGCCCTCTAGATTGAGCTGTAGCTTGGGAGGGGCTTCGCTTTGCCAGTCCCACTGGGCGAGATGCTGGAGCACTTTTTTATAGTCAGCTTCTAGATTCCATTCTTCTTCGGGCTTGTCGGGGTCTTTTTTGATATCAGGACCTTTCCAGACGTGGCCTTGGATAGAGATGTCAATTCCTTGCCAAGTGGCCTGTAAATTACTGGTTTCAAGACTATGTTTACTGGGGAAGTAGAATTCTCCAGAGAAGTTAGAGATTTCAACTTTAAGGCCATCTGGTTTGGTGTAATCAATGGGTAAGTGCAAGTCTGCGTCTTGAAGCGCGACTTTATTCACCTTGAGCTTACCTCGGATGAATTTCGTCCGATCCACATCAATGACTAAGTGTGGCAGAGTGGCCAGAGGGTCATTTCTCTCTGCGGTCGTGTATAAATTCACTTGTTTCGCAGTCAGACCATTGGTGAAATCATAAGTAAGATCTTCAAAAGAAACGTAAAATCCGTATCGCTCAAGCTCGAAGGAAATCCGATCTCTAGCGTCTTGGTTTAAGCCAACTTGGCTAAGATAGACAATGCCGGATACAATCAAGGCTGTTAGCAGCGCGATAGTCACCAGTAGAGTGATTCTTAATCTGTTCCATAATTTACGCATAGTGTCACTGTGTCTAGATCAGACTACAGAGTATCTGGGATTATTCAACTGTGTTCACCAAGAGCTTGCAGTGGAGAGGTTTTTCTGACTTTCTGAGCATCTCATGAGTGAATCTGCCGTTTTAGCGAAGCCCCGGTCTGTGGAAACTGAAGAAATTCTGGCTCATTTCATGAACTATGTAGAGTCACTGGGGGTGTCCTTATATGATCACCAAGAAGAAGCGATTCTTGAGATCTTGGAGAATCACAATGTGATTTTAAATACACCCACGGGCTCTGGCAAGTCCATGGTGGCACTGGCGAGTCAGTACAGAAGTCTCTGTCTGGGGCGCAAGTCCTACTACACAGTACCGATAAAGGCGCTAGCCAATGAGAAATTCTTGTCTCTCTGCCGGGTGCTCGGGCCAGAGAATGTGGGTATGATGACGGGGGATGCCTCTGTGAATCCAGCTGCTTCTGTGATCTGCTGTACGGCAGAAATTCTTTCCAATATCGCACTCAGAGAGGGTGAACTGGCCGATGTCGGGGATGTGATCATGGATGAGTTCCACTACTACTCGGATCGTGATCGTGGTAGTGCCTGGCAGATTCCTCTACTCTTATTGCCGCAGGCACGCTTCTTACTCATGTCAGCTACCCTAGGAGATACGGCTCTCTTTGAGAAAGAGCTCGCAGAGAGGACTGGCAGCCCGTGTGTTCTTGTGAAATCAGACCAGCGCCCTGTGCCACTGGAGTACGAATACAGCGAAATTCAGTTAGAACAGAAAGTTGTCGAGCTAGTGACAGAGCAGAAAGCACCGATTTATCTCGTGCACTTCGGCCAGCTCTCAGCAGCGCGAACAGCACAGAATCTATTATCCTGGAATGTCTGCACGAAGGAAGAAAAGAACCAGATTCGCGATGCTTTGATAGGCGTGAATTTTTCTAGTCCTTATGGAAAAGAGCTGAGTAAATTATTACGTCACGGAGTTGGCATTCACCACGCAGGGCTACTGCCCAAGTACCGCGTGTTCGTGGAGAAGCTCGCGCAGAAGGGACTGCTCAAGGTCATCTGTGGCACGGATACATTAGGCGTTGGAGTGAATGTTCCAATTCGCAGTGTGATGTTCACCCAGCTCTGCAAATTCGATGGCGAGGGCACAAAGATACTCACAGTGCGAGATTTTAAACAAATCGCCGGGCGCGCCGGCAGGAGAGGCTATGACGATAGAGGCTATGTCATCGCCCAAGCTCCAGAGCATGTGATTGAAAACATCCGCCTAGAGGCCAAAGCTGCCGGGAAAGCTGGCGGGAAGAAAAAGGTGGTGAAAAAGAAACCACCAGAGCGAGGCTATATCGCTTGGAATGCAGAGACTTTCCAGAAACTCACTGAATCTGAGCCAGAAGCTTTAGTGTCGAGCTTTCATGTGCGCCAGAGCATGCTCATTCATCTACTCCGCAGAGAGCACCATGATGGTTGTACAGAGTTGAAGACTCTCCTTGAGAACTGCCATGAGTCAGAAGTGCAGAAGCGCGCCCACCGCCGTAAAGCCTGGGAGATGTTTCGCTCCATGGTGTCTGGTGGGGTCTTTGAGCTGATTGCTCCAGCGCAGCGAGTGAATGGGGTTAAAGTCGTCCTGTCTGCGAAGCTACAAGAGAATTTCTCCATGAATCAAGCCCTTGGGCTCTACTTACTCGACGCCATAGGCGAGCTGGATCAAGAAGACCCACTCTACACACTCAATGTCGTATCTCTGGTAGAAGCCATTGTTGAGAATCCACAGACGATCTTGCGTAACCAAGTTCACAGAGCAAAGAAGCAGCTTATTGAGGAGCTCAAAGAAGATGGTGTCAGCTATGAGGAGAGAATGGAGGCTCTTGAGGAAGTCACATGGCCGAAGCCAGGAGAAGAATTTATTTATCAGACCTATCAGAAATTCTTAGTCACTCATCCCTGGGTAGGGAGTGAGAATGTCAAACCGAAGTCCATAGTGCGCGAAATGCTCGTGAACTTCCAGAGTTTTACCGACTACGTGCGTGAATATGGACTGGAAAAAAACGAAGCGATACTACTCAGGCATATGACAGAGGTGTATAAAGTCATAGAGCAAACCGTACCGCCCGCCTACAAGAGTGAAAACTGCCTAGAATGTGAAGCATGGCTCAAAGAGGAACTAGAATCAATAGATAGTAGCCTGCTAGAAGAATGGGAGCGCCTGCGTGATCCCAACTATGTGCCAAAAGACCTCTCGCGCGAGAAAACACAGAGTGCAACAATACCACTGAGCCGCAGAAAGAAAGAATTCGAGAGAAAGATACGAGCGAGCATGATGTTAGCCATCAAGCATCTCTCCTATGAGCGCGCAGAGGACTTTATGGCGTGCTTTGGTTCTTTCGCAGATACAGGGTTTCATCAAGCCTCTCTTTTGCAGTGGTTTGACCTCTACTATCAAGACCATCAACTCATAGCCCTCGATCCAGAGGCGAGAAACTTGAAGCACTGGAGAATGAAGGCTCAGGGAGAGAAACTCATTGCAGAGCAGACGCTCGTTGATCCTGAGGGACTCAATGACTGGAAACTCGTGGTAGAGGTCGATAGAACAGCCTCTGATCAGACTGAGGAGGTAGTCATGAACTTTCAAGGGTTAGAACAAATTCTAACATAATTATTTCTAACATGAAATCTACTAGATCAGGAATCTCAGAGTTCATTTAGCCATTGTTAGAATCAAAGGCCCTCGTTTCAAAACGCATGAGTTCTGCACGGAAGCTAAGCGGGATACTCCCTGTTGCACCATTTCGGTTTTTTGCCAGCAGGAGCTCAGCGATACCTTCTTGTTCTTCACGCTGCTCCTCATTCTCGGCATAGTAAGCTGTACGAAAGAGGAGTCCCACCATATCAGCATCCTGCTCAATAGAGCCTGATTCACGAAGGTCAGACATACGAGGGGCGCCACCACGGTTCTCAGGGCCACGGTTGAGCTGAGCGAGCACGATGACAGGTATAGAGAGCTCTTTGGCGAGGCCTTTGAGGCCGGCAGAGATTTCCGCAATTTCACGTTCACGGGAATTTTGAGCCTGCTTCGAGGTGGATCGCATAAGCTGGAGGTAATCAATCGCAATGACCTTGATGTCGTCTTCTTTCTTTTTGCGGCGGGCTTTCGCTCGGAGCTCATTAATAGAGATGCCAGCTGTGTCATCAATGAAGAGCTTAGCGGCAGCGATTTCTTGGGCTGACTTCTGAATGCGCTGCAAATCTGCTTTAGTGGGTTTAAAGCCTTTGCTGAGATTAGTGATCGAGTAGCCAGCTCTTGAGAAGAGCAAACGCTGGACAATTTGCTCAGAGGTCATTTCACAGGAAAAGACCATCGCCGGATTCCCCTCATTGAGACAAATATGCTCGATGAGATTCATCACAAAGGATGTCTTACCCATCGAGGGGCGTGCTGCGATGATAAACATCTCACCGGGCTTAAGGCCATTAGACATAGTGTCTAGCACCTTGTAGCCTGTATTGAGCCCTTGTGGAGCACCGCCACCAGCGAGGTGTTTCTCAAAGGCTTCCATGACAGCGAGAACGTCCTCTTTGACGGTGTTCGCTGTCTCCGTTTCAGCGCCTTCGCGAATAGAGAGAATTTTCTGCTCCACCTCATCCAGAAGCGCAGGTACTTCCTCTTGATCTTCATAGGCGCGTAAAATAGCAGCCGTACAAGTATCAATGACACTGCGTAAGGTGTGCTTATCCTGAACGAGTTCCAAGTGGTAGTGGAAGTGTGCAGAGGTAGGGGCGTATGTGTAGATCTCAGAGAGTGTGGCCGGGCCACCAATTTTATCGAGTAAGCCGCGATCTATGAGAATCTGGGTGAGTGAAACCAGCTCAATGGCGGTCTGCCCCTGCGAGAGCTCACTGATAATGTTAAAGAGTGCTTTGTGGGCAGGGTAGTAGAAATGATCCATGGTAAGACCACTTTCTTCGGCAAGGCCGACGTACTCTGTCGGGTCCTGGAGCATGGAGGAGAGAATACTTTTCTCTGGCCCAATGGCGTGGGGTAAAGCGCGCTCCACGGAATCAGTGTCACTTTTTTTAGGGGCCTTCTGGAGCTCAGGGGGAGGGGCGCTCACAGGCATTGTAGGAGTGAGTTCAGGAGAGCTAGGTTGGTGAGAAGCCGGGTCTTGCACAGTGTTTGAAGAAGAAAAGGTAGGATCTGTGATCTCAGGAGACATCATAGTTCGGTGACGCTAGGGTGATTGTCAGTGTCAGTCAATTCAGTTGCAGTGCACATAGTGACGAAAAGAGGGAAACAGAGAGTCTGGTAGTATAAATAAGAGGCGAAAGGTAGCATCAGGAGAATGCCAATTCGGTTGCAATCACTTTAAATCTCTTTAGTATTTTTCTTGATGGAATCTCAGCCAGATACAGAAGCACTACCCAGTGAGCACAGAGAATGGAAGATAACCAACCTCACCCTACGTGATGGACAGCAGTCCACACTAGCGCTCAAGGACTGGGTACTAGACACCGCGAAGATGGCACGGATTCTCGTGGCAAGTCAAAAAGCGGGCTTTGATTCAGCAGAAATTGCAGGAGGTCAGAGCTTTCAGACAGCGATTAGTAATGGGTATAATCCTTTTGCAATTACAGATGCTCTGAGCAATGCCCTAGTTTCTGCGGATGGCAGTGTCTTAGAAATCGAGCTTCAGATGCTCTTCCGTGGTGCCAATGCCCTAGGGTTTCGTCACTACGACAAAGATGTCGTCGAGGCCACTCTGAGAGAATTCATCAAGAATGGAATTACTAAAATCCGCTGTTTTGACGCTCTCAATGACATTGATAATCTAGACATCCCCGAGTCTGTTCGAGACTCAAAGGGAGTAGTGATGCAGGGGGCTCTTTGCTTCGGGCATTATCATGAGGCTCCTGAGCGCTACACAGATGATTACTTCCTCGCCTATGCGAAACAACTTGTCGAAAAGGGATTTCGCCAGATTGCGATCAAAGACATGTCTGGCCAGATGACGGCCGCGCGCATAGCCACACTATTGCCCAAGTTACAGGAATACTTAAGACCACAGGGCATCCCCATTGAATTACACATTCACTCAACCAATGAGCTTACCTCCCGAGAAGCCGCCACCAAAGCCATAGAGTTAGGTATCGATTCTATTGAGACAGTAGAAGGCCCTCTGGCGGGAGGATCCTCTCACCACAGTCTAGAGAGTATCGCACCCAGTCGTGTCATAAATCAGAGAGCGTATCGTGAACTCGTTGACTTAAGCACGAGAGTGTGGGGGACTCAAATACAGCGTAAGGATGAGGAAATACAAGCCGAGCTAAAGACCCGCTTATGCCGGGCGGGTGTACCAGGGGGTGCCATGCCCTTTGTCATACGAGACCTGAAAACTCAGATGCCAACCATAGTCGCTAAGAGAGCTCAGATTTTAGAAAAAGAGAAAAACCGGCGTGATAAATTTGTCGTGCATCGAGAAGGTGTCGCGACGCATGAGAGTCACGGGGAGTTGGATTTTTCAGATGTACTCGAGCTCTTTCTCATTGAGCTAAAACGCGTCTGTAAAGATGCAGGCTACCCACTTTTAGTCACACCCACCGCTGACATATGCTGTAAGCAGGCGATATCTAACCTCGCCTTCTCAGTGAATCCATACTCAGAAGACATTACAGAGAGATACATCCACTCCAGTGGCAACACGGGGGCTGACCCTCGATTTGCCAAGCTCGTACTAGGGCACTACGGGGAGTGTAAGGCCTATGATCAGAAAGGTAGTGTGTACCGATCAGAGGAAAATGTGTTAGATTTTTTTGAAGAGTATAACCCCTTGCAACTCACACGTGTAAAGAAGCATCCCTCAACAAAAATGTTAGGCAATGATATGTGCCAAGCACGAGCAGCAGCATGGAAGCTCATACACACGCAGGGCTCAAAGGCGCTATCATTTGCGAACTTTGATCAGCTCACACTCATGTATGCGCTACGACCAGCTGGTGCGCATGGTGTGGATCCCATTGAGAAGGCCGTGCTCGCCTACACAGAACGTGCGGACTCTGTGCGAATCGGCGAAACAGGAGTTACCTTCCCAGGCTTTAAGGTCATCATGCAGCCGATCCTTGAGCACTTGGGCGCACTTTTTGCACAGCGCTCCACCATTACTCCTGAGCAGGCTATGAACTTGCCCTTGGGTACATTTGGACAGAATCTCTACCGAAGACTCTTTCGCACTTATGTGACCTTACCAATCACCCAAGAGGTGACGCGCGTGAGAAATAATCTAACCAATCTCATTTCCTCAGACCACACAAGCCCTCAGCTCAAGGAATCTGTCGCTCTCGTGGGAGCGAGTTTTGATAACCTTGATTTCCGACCAGTGCAGGTAGGGGAAACCCACTATGAAGAAGCTAGAGAAGCCTTTCGCCAGCTCAGTATTGCCGATCTATTTGGCGCGCTTGCACTCACACATAGTCTCATTAACTCAGTGGATAAACATGGCACAGACCCATGGTCTCCGGTGGAAAAAGCAATCACGATGGCTGAGATCCGCCGCTACGGTAGGTCAAAAATAGAGGAAGGCGCTACGGAGTGGGAGCGTAAACTCGCCAGCTCCATAGGAACGCGTTATTATCAAGTGGAAACTGTTCTCCAGCGTCACATAGAGCGCTGGAGATCCATTGACTAACAAAGAGAACTAATGAGATAAATATGTTAGAATATGGATACTGGATTGTCGGACTCATTCTGCTGATAGCGGCAGTATTGATTTTTGTGGGCTGGCGCAAAGGGGAGAGTATCAAAGCTGAGCGCCTAGCATCTATCGTAAGATCTGAAGGTCCTGTTTACTATAAGGTCGTCAACTACGGTGGAGAAGATTACTACTGCCTGGATCTCAATAAAGAGATGAAAGACCCAGCCGTGCTGAATCTGAAACAATTTGAGGAGGCAAAGGGGAAGGTCGGGGTGACCTTACTCGCTGAGAGTGACTAAGAGTCGCGAACCTATGAGATCCCGATGAAGAAATCATCGGGATCTTTGATAAAGTGATCGATGAATTCCGCATAACTCTTGGCGGCGATCCACCAGGGTTTGTCGCCATCACATAGAATAGCACCATAGTTTTTATGGTCTGGGTCTATGATCATCCAATAACTAGGAGCATCAATCATAACATCAGCAAAAATGACGATGGAATCTCGATGGATTTCACCGATTCCTTGGCAGACAGGATTTGATCTAAGACCACTGCGATATGTACTGTGACTCTCTAGCTGATCTATATGGAAAAACTCCCAGAAAGTACTATCGCTGTCATAAGAAGAACCGCGACTTAGCTGGTAAAATTCTCTTAATTCACGAGGAAGAGAGTAGCCTAGTTCTGACTCAGCAGTTAAAATATCCTGTTCATTCGCAGGAGGGTCAACAGGCGAACTTATTTCTCGTAAATAGGAGATGAGTTTCTGAGCTGGTGTCATGGAATCAGCTTACTTATTCTGCGCTGCCACGTTTCTAGCTGTTCATTCCAGCGCACGACGTTTTCTGTGTATTTTGGCTTCTGCGGTGTCTTTCAGAGACTTTCCTTGCACCCATAATTTTAAAGTTCCCGGCCAAACAAGGAACCAGCAGAGAGCATAGATCAGAGGGAACAATGCTATGAGAGCAGTATGTTTAGGGAATGGTTCACCAATTTCTCTGCAGTCCGTTCTGATCTTGAAAACCAATAGGGTGACTACAGTGAAATGGAGCGTCTGTAGAGTCCATGTATTGTTAGATAGCCCCCAATGTAGTAGCAGGTAGAGCATGAATTATCCAATGAGTTATGCTGTGACTCGGTGAATTTCTACTGCTGGGGCTCGGCGTCGCCACCGTAAAAACTTCGGATGTACCCGTACTCAATCAGGGTGTCTTGCCAAGAGGATAGGACAGCTGCTGGGAAAATGCGGCGTGCGCGCCCGATCCAGCGATCTGCGTCTAGTGAGTTATCTTCGCGGAATGCGAGGCTGGCATTAAGATAGTAGTGAATAGGGGAGTCATCACGGAAGTCATAGCTTTCTGAGATCTCAGTGATTTCTTTCTCGAGTTGTTGCTTTTCTTCTTCACTTGTCTCTGAGGCTTCGGCGAGTTTAATCTTGCATAGAAATGATTTGAAGACGACTAGCCTATGCATGCCAGCTGTGGAGTTAGGCACTTTGGCTTCGATGACTTTCAGTGACTCGTGGCATGCCTTCCACTGATGTTGGACAAATTCTAGCTCCGCGAGATTAAAGAGCACATTGACGCTATTATTTGTAAGGGCGAGCGCTTCTTGAAAGACTTCGCGAGCTTTTGCGAAGTCTCTGAATTCGACGTAGCACGCGCCTTTGAGGTTGATGATATTGGGGTCACCTTGGAGGAGTTTTTCACAATGGTGGATTTCCTCGAGAGTTTCAAAGATGCGCTTGAGGCCGAATAGACGGGATGCTTCGCGGGAGTGTTCTGTGTACTGCTTACGCTGCTCCTCGGGTAAGTTGCTAAAGCGTGTAGTCAGAGGGAGTTCCTCCGCAGAAGCTGTGCTGAGAAGTGGAGTGGTGAGGACACCTAGGTGGATTCCGAAATATAGAAGATGTTTACTCATAGCGTCCCTAAGAATTACTCGCTAGTGGAGAAAATAGCAAGTCATGAAGGCATCTTTTCTTCGAGTAAAGTGCTGTGGGGTCGACAAGTTGTGTGTGTTAGGTTTGCGGTGATTTTTTGGATCGTGGTGCATGTGTATTATGGATGCATGGTGGATTTTACACCACTGGGTACTAGGAGGCCTGAGAGAGCTTTAGCTTGGACTGAACGGAGCTGGTGGGTGTAAGGTGTTCTCTTTGTTTGTTATTGTTGTTTCTTATGAGCTTTAAACTGGACTTCGGGGTGGACTTAGATCAATCTCCTAATCTCTATGAAGTTACATTGTGCATACTCTCTGTTGTTTTTTTCATTATTGAGTATGCCTGTGGTGGCTCAGGCTGAAGTGGATGAGATTGTCATTAATGAGGTGTTGGCGAGTAATGACGCTTCCTTTAGTCCAGCTGGTGAAAGCACATCTCCAGATGTGGTAGAGCTCCTAAACTTGTCCTCTGACCCAGTGGATCTGAGCGGGTATTTCTTTTCAGATAATTTAGCCAATCCGCTTCGCTGGCCCTTTCCTGCTGGAACGACTATTCCTGCGAATGGATTTCTTGTGGTGATTTGTGATGGTAGTGGTGGCGCGCGCCCTGATTTTCGACTGTCTGCGGGTGGGGAGGATTTGATCTTGAGTGATCCTTCTGGGGTAGAGATAGCTAATGTAAGCTTTCCTCGGCAGAGAACAGATGTTTCTTATGCGAGATTTAGCGATGGAAGCTATGGGTTTTTCCCTGAGGTGACGATAGGAAGCGCGAATGCTGAGGCCTCAGCACTGACTTCCCTGGTCGGGCGACCTTCCGTGAATCAAGAGTCGGGGTTTTATGAAACTCCCTTTGAAGTGGTTCTTGAGCCAGATGAGTTGGGGGATGTGATTCATTTTACAACAGATGGTAGCGCGCCTGATGCTGGTTCTCCCGTCTACTCTGGAGCGATTACGGTTTCTGAGACAATGGTTCTTCGAGCAATTGCATTGCGTGAGGGAGAGGCAAGTGAGTCGGCGATGAGGAGCTTTCTATTTGAAGATATTCCTGAACTCCCTGTAGTTATTCTAACTAGTGATCAGGAGACTATAGCTCCTGTAGATACCACGAGTGCTTTTTTTACTCCTTACACTCGCTATATGATTGATGGGAGAGTTCGGTTTGATTTCTTAGAAGATGATGGCCGGCTAGAGATTAGTCAGTATGCTGAGTTTGAGACCTCTGGGCGTACCAGTGAGACACGTCCACCTCTTAATGGGAAGATCTTTGCGCGTGCGAGACTTGGGCCGAGGTTTTTAAATCACCAGTTTTTCCCAGAGAAAGAGGAGCGGCGTTTTGAGCGAGTGCTCTTGCGCAATACGAGCCAAGACTTCTCAGAGGCACGGATGCGTGATGGCTTGCACTCCTATATGCTTGGGCAGGATAATATTGTGGAATTTGAGGAAGAAGGGTTTCGCCCAGTTGTCGTCTATCTTAATGGCCGCTTTCTTGGGCATATGAATATCCGTGAGGATGATGATGCAGAGTTTGCTAGACAATACTTCAGTGATGCTGAGATCTTGCAGAGAAGTCGTGGACTACGGTTTGATCATTTCTTTTTGGGAGTGGATCACCGCGCTGCTAATGCGTTGGATGAATTAAATAGTTTAATTACATTAGACACTCAGTTAGTGGATAGTTTGTTGAGGGCAAGTGGCAGGGGGGCAGAAGGTAACACCTGGTTTGAGTTTGCTGACCGACCTGGTTTTAGAAACTACCTTTTGCATGATTACGATTCGAGTCTAGGGGAAAGGGCTACTTTCACTAGAGTTACAGGGCCTTTTAATGATATCAGTATTATAGGTAGTCCCCGTGCTATGCCGGGTGATGCTCTCTGGAATGAGATTGTGCAAGGTAATGCAGCCTTCTTTAATCTGTTTGCCTATCCAGAGAGGTGGCTTGAGAAAATAGATAGGATCGAGGCTGCTATGAGTCCCGTGATGCCTGCGACAATTAATTATTATAATAGTGATTTAGCAAGTAGCGGCTTCACAGTGGATGATCTCATTGCGAGGAGAGGGGGCAGTAGAGTCGCTGCTGAGCGCTCTGATTTGATCGCTCTGGATATGCCTCAGTGGCTGGGCTATGTTGATGAGATTCGTACATTCGTGAATACTCAATACAGTGGTGTACTTGAGGCGATGGAGACACGCTTTGCTTTCCTTGATATCATCGAACTTAATATATCGAGTAGTGATACCTCGCAGGGAGATGTGCGTGTGCATCAGTTCCGTGTGACTCCAGGCCGCGAAGTGGGATCCTACTTCCAGGGGATACCACTTCGTCTGAAGGCAGAGCCAAAGCCTGGGTTTGAATTTGTCCGCTGGGAGGGCTTGGCGGCAGGAGAGACCACTGAGGAGATTAATATGGCGTTTAACTCGGCGGGAAATATTACCGCTGTATTTAAACCCAGTGCGATCATCGCAGCAAGGGCTGGTAACTTAGTGGTTTCTGAAATCCATTATAATCCACTGGGTACAGAGGAGAGTGGCGAGTTTCTGGAGCTAACGAATATTTCAAGCAGTGCACTGAACCTCGAAGGTCTGCGCTTTATTGATGGGATTGACTACGTTTTCCCAGCTGGGAGTACTTTAGCCGCAGATGCATCACTGATTGTTACTCCCGTAGATTATATGGGAAATCTCTCTAATGATGGTGAGCAAATCGTGCTAGTCGCTGCGGATGGTAGTGTGATTGAGGATTTCACCTACAATGATAGTCGTCTCTGGCCAGCGGCTGCGGATGGACTAGGGCACTCACTAACACGGATTCGACCTGACTTATTACTAGACCCTAACTTGCCGTCATCATGGCGAGCGAGTCGCTCTGAGGGAGGCTCTCCCGCTGATTCTGATGTTGCTGTTTTAGCTGGAAATTCAGATGAGGAGCTACGAGCTTACTTTTTTGGTGATTCTAACATTGAAGATGCTCTGCGTGTGAATCGCCGTGATGATGGAACCTTTGATCTTCGTTTTCAGCGAGTTTCTGGAGCAGATGATGTGGCGGCTAGGATAGAGACATCACAGGATCTTAGTACTTGGTTTCCACTACTGGATCAAACTCTCTTGTCACCAGAAGTACCAGAGGGAGGCTTTGAGCAATTACAAACAGAAGTCATTTTGTTAGAAGATGAGCAGCGCTATTATCGCTTAAGTTTGTCCCCGCGTTGATACCTTACCAACTCAAAAAACGAACTGGTATTATCTGTCTAGGAAATAAAATGGATGCTGTAGTGCATTTAGGGCTTCCTGAAAAACAGCTCATCCTGCCTGAAATCTAGCCTTTTGTGAGATTATGGATGCATAAGGTGCACGGGTTTGGTAGAAACCCTCTCAATAGCCTTGCACCTACATGATCAGAAATCATCCTAATCAGAC
>CALFVF010000015.1 GCA_937928735.1 uncultured Verrucomicrobiales bacterium
TGCCAAGAATCATGACCCTGTGATGATTGTTTCTGCAGAGGGCTGCTGGCTCACAGATGCAGAGGGGCAGACTTATCTAGATGGGAATTCTTCGATCTGGACCAATATCCATGGACATAATCACCCGCGTCTGAATCAAGCTATGAGTGCGCAGCTCAGTAAAGTCGCCCACACATCCTATCTCGGTTATGCGCACCCACTCGCCAGTGAGCTAGCAGGGAGGCTCTGTAGCTACTTCGAGACTCTGAGTCGGGTCTTTTACTCCGATGATGGTTCTACGGCGATCGAGTGCGCGCTAAAGATGGCGATTCAGTACCGTATCCAAACGGGAGAGCCCGCGAGAGTCGAGTTCATTGCCTTTGAGGGCGCTTATCACGGAGATACCATGGGTGCGGCCTCTCTGGGAGGGGTGAGTGCGTTTTTTGAGCGGTTTCGCCAGTTTGGAATTACCGTGCATTTTGTCCAAACCATGGAGCAGGTGAGAGACTTACCTGCTAATACAGTGCAGAAAATAGCAGGGGTCATTATTGAGCCCGTGATACAGGGGGTGAATCAGATGACTCCATGGCCTGTAGGTATGCTCAGAGAGCTGAGAACATGGACGCAGCAGCACGGAGTTCATCTCATTCTCGATGAGGTGATGACTGGCTTTGGCAGAACAGGCACGATGTTCGCCTGCCAGCAAGAAGAGGTCGAGCCAGACTTCCTCTGTCTGGCCAAAGGCCTCACAGCAGGCTACCTACCGATGGCTGCCACCTTGACCACCGAGGTAATTTACAGCGCATTTCTCGGTGATGCTGACAAGGCCTTTTACTATGGCCATAGCTACACTGCCAATCCACTAGGCTGCGCTGTGGCACTAGAGAGTCTGCGTGTTTTTGAGCGAGAGCAGACACTGGCGAAACTCCCCGAGAAGGTCGAATTACTCAGCGAGTTACTCGCAGCCCTCAGTGAGCGAGTGCCCCAGATCTGGCAGATTCGCCAAGTGGGACTCATTGCAGGCATTGAGCTGCGCCAGAGCAGTGGAGAGTCCTATGATCCAGCGGAGCGAATGGGTGAGCGAGTCTGCGCAGCTGCTAGGCAGCACGGCCTGCTGACCCGGCCGATACTCGACACCATTGTCTTTATGCCGCCCTTAGCGATCAGCGTGGATGAGATTCGCCAAGGTGTAGAGAGCTTAGAATCTGGATTAAGGGTACTTCCGGTAACCTAAAATAAGGTTTTGGGCTAAAATCCTGATTGTGCGGTTGACAGAAAAGGCTCAGGTCGCTAATTCATCCACCTGCCTCGCTCCAACAGCAAGGCAGAGCAGTGATTTAGCAGAAATCACGAGAGAGTGACAAAATAGTAACGATACGAGGGCGCGGTAGCCAAGTGGCCTAAGGCATCGGTTTGCAAAACCGACATTCGTGGGTTCGAATCCCACCCGCGCCTCCATCGTTTTAGCCAGTTTGAGGTAAATAAACGTAAAATAACGGGGTCTTTGAGTAAAATAATTTTAGTTGGATTTCTTTTTTGCTGTACGAATTAACACGACCGAATCACGCAGTTGGTCAATGAGGTCTGGTTTTGAGAGTCCTTGGTAGGGGTTTTGCTCGGGTTCAGAGAATCCTTTGAGGAGATTAAGTTTTTCCTTAAATTCAACGACCTTTAGTCCATAGGTGACATTGTCGAGAGTATCTACACCAGAAATTAAAATTCCACTTAGTAAACCACCATTAGTAAGAATAACCCCTCCAGAGTTGCCGCCAGCGGAGGGAATAGAAACTTGCATTGTAGTTTGCTTATTTTTGAAACCAGTAAGGCTGGAAATTTCACCCTCAGTATGTTTCAACTCAGTACCTAAAGTGCCTACTT
Source organism: uncultured Verrucomicrobiales bacterium (assembly GCA_937928735.1). GTDB lineage: Bacteria > Verrucomicrobiota > Verrucomicrobiia > Verrucomicrobiales > Akkermansiaceae > Rubritalea. The sequence continues at coordinate 1,858 of CALFVF010000015.1, forward strand.
TCGGATATCCCAGAGTAAATACTTTTTCACCGACTCTTAGTCTGTCATCAAACTGAAATGACACACCTTCGTGGAAGGCTGGATCTTCAGGTTGGAGACGTAATACAGCAAAATCTATTTTTTCGTCTACGAGGAGTGCATCTGCTTGGTATACCTTGCCTTTGTAATCATATGCAATTAGTTCAGCATCTTCTATTACATGTTCGCAGGTAAGGATATAGCCACCACGTATTACAGTACCCGTTCCAGTATATATATCATATTGGTTTTCAGGCTCTTGATTCTCAGGTGTTTTTTCTGTAGACGTTTCGTTTGGTGCCGAAGCTCTTCTGATAATTGTGAAGGTGCCGCTTTGGGAACCGAGGGCGTTTGAGTGAGAGTAAACGCCTGAGCTTGGTGTGTGGAAGATCATCTCGTGAGATATACTTACTCCAGCGACACTGTCGTTCGCGAGAATGTGGCCGACATTGTCATTCTTTTTTACAAAAGAATAGGTTCCCCAAGAGTCTTGCACCTCTCCAGAAACTCTTTTGAGCTGGTATGATTCTTTTCTGGAAGAGAAGAGAAAGTTGCCATTCTTGGCGAATACTCCAGTTCCAGTGGTTATTTCAAAATCGAAGACAAGTCCCTCAATCTTGTCAGGGCAGTTTGAGTGTGCCTGAGACAGGCTGGAAATAATCAAAAAACAAATAGAATATAAGGATTTCAGATTCATAGCTTCTTCTAAGAGTATGAATACGAACTACTTGTTTGGCTAGCAAAGACTAACCAGCCGTGTACGCTGTGACCTCGCGCCAGATCCAGGCGCTGATGGCTAGGGTGGCGAGTGTTAGGAGGACGAAGAGGAGGGCGCTGCGTGCTTGGTGGCGGTGCTCGTTTTTGAGCTGGCCGCGGGAGAGGTGGTCAAAAAAATCGCGCTCCCGATGGATTTCTTGGAGCTCGTCGGGTGCGGGCATCGTGGTGAGCTCTTCCTCACGCTGACGCTGGAGTTTTTCGGGAGCTTCGTGGATGAGTTTTTCGAGCTCTTTGATTTGCGCGCGGATTTCCTGTTTTCTGGAGTCCAGCTCGCTGAGGCCTATGTCGGGCTGTTTGGGCATTCTTTTATTTTGCCATGAGTAAGATCAAGGCAATTGCTCCCGCTAGGATGAGAGGTAAGTTAAAGGCGAGTCCGTTTTTGAAGTTCGCTGAGAATTGGCTACTCATTGGACTATTTACACGCGTTTTCTTAGGGGTTGACCCTAGTAGGCTTACGCGGTTAGTGCTGCTGAAGTGCTCCATGGCTTGCTCGTATTCGTCTTCTGCGAGGTCGAGTGTGGAGATGGCTTTGCCGAGGTCTGTGCGGAGTGTGTCTCTGGTCCAAGATTCGGGATTGAGCGCTTCGATATTCTGTAGGTGCTCCGCGAAGCAGGCGCGTGTCTGCTCGAAGTCTTCCATTTCCTGGCGCATCTCAAAGAGCTCTCGGTCAATTGTGGTGAGGGCTGTTTTGAGTTTTTCGTTAATTTCGACCTGACCGTGGAGGAATTCATCACGGCGTTCGTTGAGTTCTTCGAGCTCGCGTTTTTGGCGCTCGAGTGCTTCTTGCTGCTGCTGGAGGCTTTCGAGTTGTTGCTGGGCTGCGACTAATTTGCCCTCGAAGTCATCAGAGATAGCAGTGCTGGGGTCGGTGGGGATTTCAAGTTGCGTTTCGCGAACATTGAGGCGTTGCTTGTGTTCTTGAGTGAGTCGAGACATAAAAGTTATGGTAAAGTAGCTTACTTTTAGTAGCAGGTTGGTGGGGGCGTTGACCAGAAAATTATTTAATTTGTCTTTACTTCTTAGTTGTTTGTCTATGAGGCGGTTTTGGTGTGCGTGTTTTAGAGAGCTTTTCTACTAATTTTTTGAGATGGTGGAATGCTGAGATGAGTAGATGTTTTTATGGTATTTATTAAAATGATGTGAGTATCAGTTAGTTATTGAGGAGGTGGGGAGTCTTTTTTGGTGGTAGGGGTGAAAATTTACAGTGTGTTTTATTCGACTAAGTTTGCTAGTTTGAGGAATTCTTCCCTGCGGGCTTGCAAACTGGAAAGAGCTATTTTAAGTGTGAATTATGCTCGCGAAACCAAGTTACCTAGCACCAGAGATTTTGCTCCATCCAGAAAACCGAATTTTCCCAGAATTTTCACTCACTCGTTTGTTGAGTACAGTATTTGAGCCGACAGAGGGCTGTAGGGTTTGTTTGCTAACAGATTTTGATGATCCTCAAGCGATGATGAAGAACTTCCAGTTTAGAGAGGAAGAAGGATTCGCGGTGCAGAAGAAGGCATATGAGGAGTTTTACCAGCCTCTACAGGAAGGTGTGATGAAGGAGTTGGGGATGACTGGTGGTGAGATGTTTGCCTACTATTCGACGCATGGTTCTAACTTGGATATGAAAGATGAGGTTTTCGATACTGAGGGGAATCAGCTTTCTCTAGATCGTGATATCTATTCAAAATACGATATTGTTCTCTGTGTGGGTGACTGGAGTGCGACGGCTCCTCTTACCGCGAAGTGTAAGGAGTTTGGCTTCCGTGGGGCGACTATGCACGGCATGAATGATGTGATTTTGAGCTCTGGTCTTGCGGTGAATTATGACGAGGTGTCTGCGGATGCCGAGAAGGTGCGCTTGGCTATGGATAAGGCGGATGAGATTGAGATTGATTTTGCCCTTGAGGATGGGCGTGTGCTGACAGCTTGGTTAGGCTTAGATGCTCAGAATGCCCAGAAATCCCATGGTCTCTGTAAAGGCCTAGAGCCAGATGTGGCGAACTTGCCTGCGGGTGAGGTGTATTTTGTTCCTGTGGATGCTCGTGGTGAGTTTCCTATGAAATATGAGGACGGGACTCTGGGGGTTCTAGATGTGGAGAACCGCAATATTATTCGCTCGACTCTCATTGAGGGGAATCAGGAGACGATTGACGCGCATAATGCTCGTTTAGCGGATGACCCTATGACGGGTACTCTTGGTGAACTAGGCTTTGGCACTCAGGTGCTCCCTGTTTCTGGTGCCGACATTCAGGATGAGAAGGTTCTTGGGACTTGTCACTTAGCGACTGGGCGTGATGATCATCTCGGTGGCGATATTATTCCTGATATGTTTAAGAAGCACGAGAATAGCACGCACGATGATATTCTCTTTGCGCCGCATAAGACACCGAACTTTAATATCCGTGAGGTTCGCATGAAGCGAGGAGATCAGAGGGAAGTGATTATTGAGAACTTCCGTCCTAGTGAGTATATTATTGATGCTCTGAGCCAGTAAGGTGAAGAGCGTTGATTCGAGTCCAGTAGTGCTGCGGTGCTACTGGAGACAATATTAGGGTGTCATGATTCTGTGATATTTTTCTGTGACATGATTCTGTGGCGCGAAAGATGGATACTCAGACTGTGTAAGCTTCCAGAAATTGGAAACTCTACGCGCGATTTAGAGTTTGGTTTTACGTCTTGCTGTGTCATTGGCGGCTGCTAGTCTCTTGGGCATGCAGCATCACGTTTATTTTACCCTGAAGGATGAGTTTCGGAACGATGAAGGGCGAGCTCGCTTTGAGAAAGCGCTCGATTTCCTAGCGGGAATTTCCTCCATTGCTAAGGCAGGCTGGGGAGTTCCTGCGGACACTGAGGTGCGTCCTGTCTCTGATCGCGCCTGGGACTATGCGATTTATTTCAGCTTTGACTCGATAGAAGATCATGATGCGTATCAGGTGGATCCTGATCACGTAAAGTTTGTGGAGGAGAATAAAGAGCTCTGGGAGTCACTGGCTGTGCGTGATGTTACATAGACTTATTTAGGGGGTCTTTATTTTTTCTCAAAGTAGGTGACCAGAGGTGCTTTTTTTGGGGGAGGTGTTCCTGTGGTATTTGTGACGAGGCAGTGTGATTGTTATTTACCGTAGGTGTAGGCGTCATTGGATAAGTTTTGCCGCGATCTCGCACTTAATTTCTTCTTCGCGCTTTTTACCAGATTGTTTTCTCCATGGGTATTAGGCATACTCTTTCTTATGAAAGAGGAGGAGCCAGAGATTGTAGCAGAGCAGAAAAGTGGCGAAGAGGCAGCACCTTCTGGGGTGAATCGGTCTGTTAGAATGGCAAATATGACAGAAGACTTGAAGAAACAGGAAGGTAGCATCATGAAGTCACTGAGGTCTTTGATGTTTTTTGGGGCTGTATTAGTGCTATTGTACTGGATGAATCAGCAAGGGCTTCTGGGGTTTCTCAATAATATTGGTGAGAAATTACAGGTCGAGAAATCACAGCTCGAGGAGTCCCAGGGTGCTGAAGGAGAGTTGTCGGAGTTTGAGCCTCTGGTAGATATGCCAGAGGTGCTGGGTCCGTACTTAATAGAAGTTCAAAAAGGCATGGAGCGGTGGCGCCTAGAGGCTGACTTGGAAGATGAGGTTCGAATCCAGAGACTGCGCCATAGTGATGATTTTCAGAAGCTATTGGTAGAGTATGAGCGTGTTGGTGGGGCTGGATTGTCTTATCAGACGATGGTGTTAGAGAGAGATGAGTTCGCACGGTTTGTCTATTTTGATAGAGAGAATAATGTGCAGGTGGTTGTGTATAGCCCGGCGAACCAGCGTGCTGTGCAGGGAGGGGAGCTTAGAGATGAGAATGCAAACTCAGATTGAAGAATTTATTGTATTTCTTTCGACAGAAAAGGGTCTCTCTGTGGCCTATCAGCTCTCTGTGCGTCAGTCCCTAGAGAGCTTGTATTCTTATTTAGTGAAGGAGTCTATCGAGTTCGCTGAGATCCGGACTCAAGATCTTGCTGACTTCATTGAGCTGCGGCGCAATCATGGACTGAGTGCCTCGTCATCACGGATTCTTATCGTGCATTTAAAGTTATTTGTACGCTTTTTAGTGAGCCGATCTTATGTGAAAAAGGATGTTGCTGAGGCATTGCTCACGCCTTCTGTGCAGGGGGCTCTCCCTGAGATGCTCGATCAGATGAGTGTGAGAAGGTTGTTAGATTCTATCTGTGTGGAAAAGCACCTTGGTAAGCGCGATTTAGCGATACTGGAGCTGTTTTATGCTTCTGGTTTGAGGCTCTCTGAGCTGGCGAGCTTGCAGCTTAATGAGTTTGATTTTGAAGAGAATTTTGTTCGAGTGAGAGGCAAGGGGAATAAGACTCGTATTGTGCCGGTGGGGGAGTGTGCGATGAATGCTCTGGAATCCTACCTTAGTGGTGAACGCCCAAGTCTTGTTAAGGCGCATACGTCTTCGGAAGTCTTTCTTTCCATTCGTGGGCGTGCTTTGAGTTCAGAGCGACTGCGAGCGATAGTGAAGGAGCGCGCACTAGCTGCGGGTATCGAGCATACGATGTATCCACATATGTTTCGCCATTCTTTTGCAACGCATTTGTTAGAGAATGGTGCTGATCTTCGAGTGATCCAGGAGATGTTAGGGCATGCTGATATTTCGACGACACAAATCTACACGCATGTCGACACGCAGAGAATGAAGAAGGTACATAAGGGGTTCCACCCTCGGGGCTAGAATGAATTTGAGTTGAATTGAGCTGACAGAAGACGCGAGATCCTCTCTTATTCATCTATGACTAAATGTAGTGCAGAGGAATATGCGATAGGTGTCATTGGCGGCAGCGGACTCTATGAGATAGAAGGATTTGAGCAAACGGAGCAAAAGTGGGTGGAAACACCTTTTGGTCAGCCCTCTGATGCGCTGATTGGTGGTAGAATACATGGGCGCCAGGTCTGGTTTCTTCCTCGCCATGGTCGGGGCCACACGCTCTTGCCCCATGAAATTAATCACCGAGCCAATATGTGGGCACTGAAGTCCCTCGGAGTAGAGTGGGTGATTTGTGTGACAGCTGTGGGTAGTCTCAAAGAAGCCTACGCCCCCCGCGACATAGTCTTACCTGACCAGTACTTTGATCGTACGAGTCAGTATCGTCAGCATACCTTTTTCGGGGCAGGGATCGCCGCTCATGTCGGCTTTGGCGACCCTGTGAGTGCAGGGCTGCGTGCCATTCTGCATCAAGCGGCTAGTGAGAGTGAGGCGAAGGTTCATAATGGTGGGACATACGTGAATATGGATGGCCCAGCATTTTCCACGAGAGCGGAAAGTGAGACAAATCGTACCTTAGGCTTTGATGTGATCGGGATGACGAACTTACCAGAGGCGAAGCTCGCGCGCGAGGCTGAGATCGCGCTGGCGACACTCTCCATGGTCACAGACTACGACTGCTGGCATGAAGTGGAAGAAGACGTGACTGTGCAGACAGTGATCGGCCACCTTAAGGCGAATGCTCTCACAGCGAAATCGATTATTCAGAAGGCAGTGGCGATGATTCCCCAGACACCTGATTGGCCAGAGCATAGGTCTCTCGAATACGCGATCCTGACGCCTAGAGAACATTGGTCAGAGGAGGTCAAAGAGCGCTTAGCTCCCCTGCTAGCTAGGTTTCTAGAAAATACGGACTAGGGTAATATCGGCTACTGTAGCTCGAATCATTGTTGGTTCGGAATCGTGTGTGGAGAGGGGTGTGAGGAATTTACCTTGCGCAGTATTGTTATCATGTATATCATAAGTAATGACATTGTTAAAAGGTCAACCTCTCCTGACATGCGCAGCGTGCCTAGCTCTAGTCGCTGTGGCCTACTTTTTCGTTCAGAATCATCAGAACCAGAAACTTGCCTCCTCAGATGCTGTCACTGAGAAAGGCAGTGTGCTAGATCAGCCTCAGCATGCTGTGAGTGCGCAGTCTACTCTTAGCACGAAGTCAGGGGGTGAGCAGAAGGGTTCTTCTGTGAAAAAGGCAGGCCAAGTTCTCCGAGAAGGGGGGAGGGCAAACCGTGTAGTGTGTGAAAATTGTGGAGGAAATCACCATGTGCATAGAGAAATTCCTGAATCTTTAAGGAAGAGTTTGAGCCGCTCGAGCTCTCATCTAAAGGAAGTCCAGCTCGAGGATGGTGGAATTGCCATCGATCTTGGGGGTGGATTTCATCACGCATCAACCGCCTCTGTGAATGCAGAGGGGGAAATAGAGATTCATTGCAGTACCAGCATTGAAGAAATCCTAACAATACCAACAGTGAATCATTCCCCAGATAGAGATACCCCACCAGTCGTAGAAAACACCGTAAGATGAGATCGTTTTTATACTCCATCGGTGCAGCGCTCGGGCTAACGCTTGGCTTAAATGCCCAGTCACAGGCGGTCTTTGTCTTTGAGTCGAATGATCCTGCGGGTACGGGCTTTAATGATGCCACTCGCACAGAAGATATTCCAATTGTAGAGTCTGGGCTCCTCGATATCGTGGGGGATAATCCGGGAGCCACACTAGGGGAGCTAAGGCTAAATGTCCTGCGTGCGGCGGGGGATGCTTGGGCACAGTTTTTACTCAGTGACGTGCCCATTGAGGTGGATGTGGCTTTTCTTGATCAAGGTGGTCTCAGTGGAGGGAGTATCACGCTCGCGAGTGCCAGTGTTGCCACATTGGTGAGTAATTTCACAGGAGCTATTGAGCCAAATACATTCTATCCTGTGGCTCTTGCCAATAGCCTTGCTGGTCGGGACTTGAGAACGGCGATTCCTGATATTAATGTGAATGTGAATTCAAACGCAGAGCTCTCAGGAGATCTCTTGCCTGGTGGTGGACTGCCAGGTCTTGTTTGGTACTACGGCTTAGATAATAACGCGCCAGCAGGGACGATTGATTTTCTCTCTGTACTAACCCATGAGCTTGGTCATGGGCTAGGATTTAGTTCCACGGTTAATTTAAGTAATGGGCAGTATATTTTTGGTAGTCCTGACATCTATGCTCGGCATATCTTTGATACAGAAGCGCAACAGCTCTGGACAAATATGACAGCGGCACAGAGGTTAGCCTCTGCGAGTAATGACCCTAATTTGACCTGGGATGGTGAGTTTGTGCGGAATGCTGTAGATGGAGTGAGTCCTTTCTTGCAGAGTGGTCTCGCTGTGAATCCAGAGGGGAGCCTTCCTGCGCAGCAAGCGGACTTTGGAGGAGCGCTGTCTTTAACAGGTTTATCTGGGCGTGTTATCTTGACGGATGATGGCTCCACGGCAGATGGGACTGGAGGGAATACAGGAACGACACGTGATGCTGCCCAGGATATTATCAATGGCTCGGAAGTCTCAGGAAACATTGCCTTAATCGAGCGTGGAGTAGAGACATTTTATGCGAAAGTACAGCGTGCGGAAGCAGTGGGCGCGAGTGCTGTGATTCTCTACAACAATCGTGATGGAGATGCCACGCTAGCGCCCACGGGTACATTGGTGGCACCTATCCCGACTATTCCCGTGGTCTTTATTTCAGAAAATAGTGGGGCAGAACTCCTCGCGATGCTCGCTGCCGATCCTAATACACAAGTGAATGTCACTCCCTCAGTCGTGATTACAGGGGATGGAGGAGAGACTGAGTTTCGTGCTCGATTAAATGCGCCGGCAGCGATCCAGCCTGGTTCTTCGATCTCCCACTGGTCACCTGCCGTAAGCCCTAATTTGCTCATGGAGCCTTCTATTAATCCGAATTTAGACAATGCTCTTGACCTCAGTCCCGTACTCATGCGTGATCTAGGTTGGCGAACCACAAGAGTGAATGTGCCACACGTGAACTACAGCCAATGGCTAGCAGAAAATGGACTAACAGTGGGAGCTCCGAATGCACTAGTAGAAGATGATGCAGATGGAGATGGAGTATCAAACTTGTTAGAGTACTTCTCAGGGACAAATCCAGTCGATGAGAGCTCGATACCAAGATCTAGTCTCACGGCTAACACGAGTACTGGTGCAAGTAGCACGGGTGGGAGCACGAGCTCTACTCTCACATTCTCCATTGAGCGTGATCGCACGCCCAGTGACTTGCGCTTTGAGCTAGAGGGCTCTCAGGATCTAGGCTCTATAGACGCATGGCAGAGTATGAATGTGCCCTTTCGTACAAGTCCTCTGACTGGTGAGCGTGAGCAAGTGGATTTCTCTATCGATACGAGTTCTGCGCCAGCGAGCTTCTTTCGACTGCGTGTTGAGCAGGAATAGCGTAAGTTAAAAATTTGTTAGATAAGAAGCTCAAAGTCTTCTGTAGCGAGCTCTTTCCCATTGATGAGTACACCCACCTTATGCAGCCCAGAGTAGAGTGCGCGCGTAGTCATTGGCCGAAATGGAATGGTTTTATTTAGCCATATGGGTTCTCCGGGTTCAGAGGACCGCTGTGCCCATTGGAAAACAGACTCTCTGCTGGGAGATCCCGCGCGATCAGCGTAGTAGAGCTTGTAGTGAATGAGTAGTTTCTGCGTGACTATACTCTCTGCATGGCACTGGATGGTGAGTGACTCTCCAAGCTGGAGGCTATGAGAGGAAAGGGAGAGTTTGGTGCCTGAGAGTTGGGCAGGGACGGGGTAGCCGAGGAACTCAAGAGCGAGCGGATGCCCTTGTTTGAGTAGAGTGCGTAAGGCGTGTTTTTTGAGATACTCAAGCTCTTTTGGGCGATTGATTTCATTCTCTTGCCATTCTCTGAGTACTGCGAGGACGAGCTCGGGGTCTTTCTTGCTGAGATCATTAAGATGATTCGCCACAGAGCGTATCACATAGCGCGTGGGATCGCCAGCGAGCTGGTGCAGAATAGGGAGAGCTTGCTGGGGGGCGAGTGAAATGCCAATGGCCCAGGGGAGCTTTGGGCGAGTCCCCTCCGAGGCGAGGCGTCTCACATGGTAGTTGTCACTGCGGCTACATTCGTAGAGAAAGCGGAGAGTTTGCTCGGGAAAGGCATTCAGAAAATAGCGAACGGCGAACTCAGCGGAGAAACGCTGGGTGATTTCGCGCAGTGCAGAGAGAGAATGATCGAGGTAGTCGAGCTGGCATCCGTAGAGCGCCACATAGTGAGAATACACGGTGTTTATGAAATTGCCGAAGTCATTATCTGAGGCATGTTCATCGAGCTTTGGAGGAAGGGAGGCGAGAAGGATCTTTAGAGTGGAGAGGTAGTCGCTGGGGAGCTTTTCATAGAGAGACTCGGCGAGATAGTGAATACGTTCCTTGAGCTTTAGCTTGGGGAATTCTCGGACAGCTTCTTGGGTGAATGCCTGAGTGGGGAAATCTGGGTAGAGCGCGTGGATGCGGGCACCCAATGCGTGAGCACTATCTTGGTGAAAGATTTGATCGGCGAGAGAGGATTCAGAAAGACGTTTCATAGAGAACTCATAGGGGCAAAAAAAGAAGAACTGTCAGGGAATGTGCAGATGAAAAAAATCTAGCTCACGGATTGCTAAAATCAATCCTTTCAAGCAGTCTTTGCGCAGCACTATGGCCGCCTCATTTGTTCACCTACACACGCATACAGTATACTCGACTCTCGATGGAATGGTTCGCACCAAGGCACTTGCCGCGAAGGCAAAAGCACTGGGAATGCCAGCAGTGGCGATGACAGATCACGGGAATCTCTACGGAGCTGTTGAGTTTTATCAGAGTATGACCGCAGAAGGCGTGAAGCCGATCTTGGGCTGTGAGATGTATCTAGCTCCTGCTGGCGCGAATCAGAAAAAAGAGATCCCTGGGCGCAAGCGCAGTACACATGTCACCTTACTGGCGAAGAACCAAGAAGGCTGGAATCAGCTCACTAAGCTCGTCTCACTGGGGCACTTAGATGGTGATTACCTCGGTGAACCACGTGTGGATAAAGAGCAGATGAAGCAGCATGCTGAGGGTGTTCTCTGCCTGAGTGGCTGCGCGCACGGGCCGATTCAGGAATGGTTAGAAAAGGGCGATCAAGAAGCGGCATTTGCTGAAGCTCAGGCACTCTGTGAGATCTATGGGAAAGATGATTTTTATATCGAACTTATGGATCATGGCTACGAGGAACAGCGCGAGACAAATGCGATTCTTGCAGACATCGCCCAGCGATTGGGGGTGAAAGTTGTTGCCACTAATGATGTGCATTTCCTTGAACCAGAGGATCATCAGGCACAAGATGTGCTAATCTGTATTGGAGAAGGTAGACTCTTGTTAGATGAAAATAGGAAGCGCTATTCCCCTGAGCTTTATTTTAAAACCGCGGAGCAAATGCGCGAGGTATTCGCAGAGTATCCAGAAGCCTGTGACGCGACTTTAGAAATTGCAGAAAAGTGCAATGTAGAGCTCTCCCTTGATCCGACAAGTTCAGAAAAATACCCCCAATTTGGCACCCCAGATGGTAGCCCGCGCGAAGAATATTTTAAAAAGGTCTGCCTTGATGGTCTTAAGATGCGCTACACAGCAGAGAAAGTCCAAGAACTCTGTGAGTTAGAGCAGAAGACAGAGGATGAACTCTGGAAGGTGCTCCATGAGCGCCTAGATTATGAGGTGGGGACAATTAGTGATTTAGGCTTTGCCTCCTACTTCTTAATTACTGCTGACTTTATTAACTGGGGGCGTGATCAGAATATACCCGTAGGGCCTGGGCGCGGCTCAGCGGCGGGCTCACTTGTCGCCTATGTGATGCAGATTACTGACATCTGTCCTATGCGCTTTGGGTTATTGTTTGAGCGATTTCTGAATCCAGAGCGTGTGAGCCCCCCCGATGTGGATATTGATTTCTGTCAGACACGTCGTCCAGAGGTGATTGACTATGTGCGTAAGAAATACGGGGAGCGCTGTGTCTCCCATATTATCACCTATGGCACACTAGGGGCGAAGAGTGTGCTGCGTGATGTGGCGCGCGTGATGGGAGTGTCCTATGGCGATGCGGATAAGCTAGCAAAACTGATAGAAACGGCTCCTGGAGTGAAACTCAAGAGTGAGTGGGAGGCCAAGGAGGAACTCCGGGATGTCGTGCAGGCGAGTAGTACCTTCACTGAACTCTGGAACTACGCCACTAAACTCGAAGGCCTGAATCGAAATACAGGCGTGCACGCAGCGGGTGTGGTGATCGGTGACGGAGACCTTGACCAGCACGTGCCTCTTGCTCGTGCGAAAGAAGGTGAGGTCGTGACGCAGGCAGACATGGGAGCCATTACAGAGCTCGGGCTGCTCAAAATGGACTTTTTGGGACTAAAGAACCTCACTGTGATCCAGGATGCTGTCGAATACATCCAGCTACACACACAAGAATTTGACATTGCCCAGATACGTCTCGATGATAGACCCTCACTGGATCTGCTGAACCGTGGAGAGACGATGGGTGTATTTCAGTTAGAGTCAGGAGGCATGGTCGAGACCTGTAAGAAATACGGGATCGATAAGATCGAGGACATCATTGACCTACTCGCCCTCTACCGCCCCGGTGCGATGCAGTACATCGACCAAATGATCGAGGTGAAGAAAGGCATTACCCAAGTCGAGTACGAACACCCATTGTTAGAAACGATCTGTGGTGATACCTACGGAGTCATGATTTATCAGGAACAGGTGCAGAATGCGGCCAAAGTGCTCGCAGGTTACACACTGGGTGGTGCGGATGTTCTGCGCCGCGCGATGGGGAAGAAGAAACCCTCTGAGATGGCGAAGCAGCGTGAGATTTTTGTCAAAGGCGCGAAGGAGACCAACGACATCGAAGCTCCCCTGGCCAATAAGATCTTTGATAAGATCGCAGGGTTTGCGGGCTATGGATTTAATAAATCACACTCCGCATGCTATGGACATATCTCCTACTGGACAGCGTATCTGAAGGCGAACTTCCCCGTGGAGTTTCTCAGTGGGCTCCTCTCCAATGAGATTAACAATACAGATAAAATCGCGATCTTTATTGCAGAGTGTCACCGCATGGGCATCGAGGTGCTGCCACCTGATTTGAATCACTCCCAGCTGAAGTTCGCCCCAGAGATGACAGAGTCTGGCAATATGATTCGCTATGGGCTCGCAGCAATTAAAAATGTGGGTGAAGGTGCTATGGCGATGGCCATTAGCGAGCGAGAAGAGAGTGGTGAGTACACCTCACTGGACGACTTCGCGAGTCGCTTGGACACCAAGGTGGTGAATAAGCGAATCCTTGAGAACTTGATTAAGGCAGGAGCTTTTGACTGGACGCGCGAGAGCCGTGCCAGCATGATGGAGCGCCTCGATAAGGTCACAGCCTCTGCGTCCTCAGCACACCGAGATAGAGCGAGTGGGCAGGAGTCATTATTTGATACAATGAGCTTCGCGGGAGCTGCGCCCAGCGCAGAGGTTAATGGGAGAGCAGGAGAGCTTGAGATTGAGGAGTGGCCAAAGGACCAAAAGTTAGAAGATGAAAAAAATCTGTTAGGAATGTACACCAGTGGTCACCCACTGGATGCGTACCGAGGTGTGGTAGATGCTGAGCTGTATTCTCGTCTAGGACTAGTGGAAGACCTTGATCTTTCTGAAAAGAAAAAGCGCCACCGCTTCGCGGGCTTACTCAGACAGGTAGAGCACAAGGTCACAAAGACAGGAAAAAAATTCGGCGTTCTCCATCTCGAAGACTTCACTGGGCGCCGTGAAATTCTCGTGTGGGAAGAGAGCTATCTACCTGCGCAGGAAGCGGGTCTGTTAGAATCAGGAAAGGCGATTCGCATGATGTGTAATGTCCAAGAAGACGATCGCAATGATAGACGCAGGATGACAGCCTCAAAGATAGAGCCACTCAAGGCACGAAAGATCGGTGTAGGAGGGAAGAATGTCCTCAATTTACATCTCTGGATCGCCCGTCACAGTGAACGAGACCTTAGAGACATTAAAAAAACTTTAGAAGAGCACCCAGGAAAAACCCCAGTGGTGGTGCATATTCAAAATAGCCTAGGAAAGCGCACATCACTTTCGGTGGGGGATTCTCTCCACGTTAGAAAGTCACCCGCTCTAGAGAAGGCTCTCGCTAGCTACTTAGACTAGGAGCGCAGCGAGAAGAGCATGGCGCAAAAATTAAAAAGATAGTCGCAAATCCTTGTTGTAAACCAAAATTTAAATAAATTATATTCCATGGATGATATTAGATAGTCATCATCATCTATGGAACTATTCAGTAAATGAATATAGTTGGATAACTGATGACATGGCAGTGCTCAAAAAAGACTTCTTGCCCAGAAGTCTTGAGAGGATTTCTAAAACTTCTGGAGTGGATGGATTTGTTGCGGTTCAAGCCAGGCAATCAATAGAAGAAACCAAATGGTTGCTGAAATTAGCAGCTGACGCAGACTTGATCAAAGGTGTTGTGGGTTGGTTACCGCTACAAGATGATTCATTAGCCCAAGAACTAGATCACTTCTTTAGCTTTAAAAAACTGAAGGGAGTTCGACATGTTGTTCAAGACGAGCCTGATGATGATTTCATTCTAGGCAAAAGGTTTAACCAAGGAGTAAAAAGCCTTCTACCTTATGGATTGGTATATGACATTCTTATTTTTGCGAAACATCTGCCACAAACTATTCAATTTGTAGACAATCACGCAGAACAATTATTTGTACTAGATCATATTGCTAAGCCCGCTATCTCAAGTCACCAAGTGAATAGATCATGGCAAAATGACATAAGCTCTCTGGCTGAGAGAGAAAATGTTTTATGTAAATTTTCTGGTGTTGTGACAGAAGTTATTAAGAATGAGTGGAATGCAGAAATGCTAAGGCCGTGGTGGGATTGCACCTTGGAGGCTTTTGGTACAAAAAGACTTCTATTTGGAAGCGACTGGCCCGTTTGCTTACTTAAATCAAATTATCAACAATGGATCGAGACAGTGCGCAGTTTCATAGAAGAACTAAGCTCTTCAGAACAAGCAGATATTATGGGGAGAAACGCTATGAGAGCTTATAGAATAGAATGAAGGCGATAGAGATAACAAAGCCAAAACAATTAACGAAAATTAGAGTTTCTTCCCCCAGTGATCCAGTGGCTCATGAAGTGCTTGTTAAGGTTCATTGTGTAGGAATATGTGGCACAGATGTTAGTAGTTATCTTGGAAAGTTTCCATTTTTTGATTACCCCCGCATTCCTGGGCACGAACTGGGAGTTGAGGTCATCGCTATTGGTGAACATGTCACTAAAGTGAAGGTTGGAGACCGATGTAGTGTAGAGCCATATATGCATTGTGGAAACTGCTACGCATGTCGAAAGGGAAAAACGAATTGCTGTGAAAACCTCAACGTCATTGGAGTCATGTCTGATGGAGGCTTATGTGAACATTTTCTAATAAATGCAGAAAAGCTCCACCCATCATCCTCACTGAGCTATGAGCAACTAGCACTAGTTGAGACATTGGCGATTGGCGATTGGCTCTCACGCGCTCAATCGGCTCAACCTCCAGAAAGAAGATCATGTCTTAATAATCGGGGTGGGCCCCATTGGTTTAGCAGCACTAGAGTTTGTGAAGCTAGCTGGAGTGAGAGTCACTATCATGGATATGGTGGAGCAGCGTATCAAGTTCTGTAGTCAGCATTACCCCATAGACTCTTCTATTACTGTTTCCCCTCATAAGGACATGAATGAAGAAGTCAAAAAAGTGACCAATGGCGATAAGTTTTCAGTAGTGATTGATGCGACTGGCAATTCTCGATCAATGTCGAATGCACTGAGTTATGTCGCTCAAAGTGGTAGACTGCTCTATTTAGGAGTGACAACAGATGACATTGTCTTTCCGCATGCAGCACTGCACCGCCCAGAAATGACATTAATGGGATCTCGCAATGCTTTGGCAGATGATTTTGTACAAACTATAGAACTTCTCGAAAATGGAGAAATTGATACAAAATCTTGGATTACTCACCGCCTTAGGTTCGATGAAGTTGTAGAGAGATT
Source organism: uncultured Verrucomicrobiales bacterium (assembly GCA_937928735.1). Lineage (GTDB taxonomy): Bacteria > Verrucomicrobiota > Verrucomicrobiia > Verrucomicrobiales > Akkermansiaceae > Rubritalea. The sequence goes on from CALFVF010000015.1 coordinate 17,572, forward strand.
TGAATCAGTTATTGATCCATCTGCTAATACGATAAAAGCTATTATTAATTTATAATCTAACTGATTTTTAAATCTTATGAAAGAAAAGTGTAAAACTCTAGGACTACACCCCAGCTTTGGTTTCGGAGATAGAATAGGACTAGCCACCCCGGGTCACATAGCAGCAATGGCTGGCTATAAGGATACATTTCACCCTATATTTGCCCAACAATCTATCCGTGAAATGGCAAGAACAAATCGTCGTGCTGATGCAGTCATGCAAGAGGCGATGGATGCGGTAGCACAAGCGGGTTGGGATAGGGTTGTTGGAGCTGATGCGGATCACTTAAAAACATGCGCCGATGTTGACCTTATGGTCGCAGCTGGTTTTAGCTTCTATACAGTTGACCCTTCGGACTATGTTGATCCAAAAGCTGATGGATATAACCTAGAGATACTTAAAGAAAAGTATAGTCGGGTCTCATCTAGTGTCGGCTGGTTTGATGAGTACTTGAATCAAACTGTTGAACTCAACAATGGCCTAACCATTGAATTCACACAAGAAGTCTGCCTGCGTACTGCCGTAAAATACGGATTAGCTATAAACCATGTCATTGAGATAGGACGATATATTCAAAAAGTGAGCAATGAGGCAGGACAAGACTTTGAGATTGAATTATCTGTCGATGAAACAGAAGAGCCTACGACATATGCGGAACACTATATTTTTGCTCAGCAGTGTTTGAGAGCTGGAGTGAAACTGGTAAGCCTAGCGCCTCGGTTTATTGGGGAATTCGAGAAAGGGGTTGACTATAAAGGAAATATCACAGAACTCGAGGCCTCACTAGAGGCTCATGCCGAGATTGCCAGTACACTAGGACCCTACAAAATTAGTCTACACTCAGGCTCAGATAAGCTCTCTATTTATGGTGCTCTAGCCAGGGCGACGAAAGGTTGTTTTCATGTAAAAACAGCCGGCACTAGCTACCTTGAAGCTTTGCGAGTCGTTGCGAGACATGACCCCACTGCGTTTCGTAGAATCATTGCCTTTTCAAGAGATCATTACGATAACGACAAAGCGACCTACCATGTCTCTGCTACATTAGCAGATGCGCCAACTGTGGATAAAGCCTCTGATCTAGAGCTTGAGAGAGAATACCTAGAGCTATGGAGAGAAGTTGAACCAGGCAAAGGTTTTACAAAACTTGGTCGTCAGATCCTGCATTGCACATTTGGCTCAGTATTACGTGATCCAGAGCTCGGTGGTATTGTTAGGAGTAATCTAGAAAAATATCCAGAGACGTATAAAGAAATTTTAAAAGAACATTTTATCAAGCATCTAGAAGCTCTGAGCTCAGGACTTTAATCTTTATTATAATCCAACGCTATAATGAAATACTCTAAACTTGGAAATTCTGGTATAGAACTTCCTCAGTTAACTTTTGGAACAAGCTTCTTAGGTAATCTATACAGAGAGATAGCGAGAGAAGAAAAATCTGCAATTATTCAGGAATGGTTAGCTCAATTAACGGGCAATATTTTAGTTGATACTGCTGGCAAATACGGTGCTGGACTTTCTTTAGAAATATTGGGCGAAGAGATAGAGTTGTTAGAAAATGAGGGTGATCGTGTCTACATAAGCAATAAGCTAGGTTGGAGAAGGTGTTCTGCTGCGAATCGTGCAGTATCATTTGAGCCAGAAGTGTGGGTTAATCTTAAACATGATGCCACACAAGATATTAGCTATCAGGGGATGTATCGCTGCTGGGAAGAGGGATGTGAGCTGCTGAAGGGTAAAAAGCCCGCCTTCGTTTCCGTGCATGACCCCGATGAATATCTAGCGAATGCAGAAAATACCCATGATAAAGCTAGGCGCTGGGAGGACATTTTGGGAGCTTATCAAGCCTTGTTTGAAATGAAAGAGAGGGGCGATACTCTCGGAGTAGGAATAGGATCTAAGGACTGGCTAGTGGCGAAAGAGCTCTCCAATCATTTTGATCTTGATTGGGTTATGTTGGCAAATAGTCTAACAGTTCTTCATCATCCTCCAGAGCTTCTGGACTTCGTTTCGCAATTAAACAGATCTAAAACAGCCATTATTAATTCGGCGCTCTTTCATGGTGGTTTCTTAGTTGGAGGTTCTTTTTTTGATTATGCTCCATTGAAAAAAGGGAGCCAAAGACACACATGGCTCCATCACTGGAGGAGTCAGTTTAACGACATTTGTCATAAATTTGACCAGCATCCTGCCCATGTGGCGACACAATATGGCTTGGCTTTTCAGGGTGTTCACTCCGTGGCTCTTAATAGTACAAAATCAGATCGCGTGTTAGAGAATATTCAATTTGTTACGGATTTCATTCCCGCTGATCTATGGAATCAACTATCTCAAGAAGGACTTATTCAATATAACCCATTTAAATAATTAATGACTATTCGATTAGATAATAAAGTCGCTCTCGTGACGGGAAGCTCCACAGGGCTAGGTTTAGAAATCGCTCTAGAACTTGGCCGATGTGGCGCGTATGTGGCACTTAATTACTCAGGCAATCAAGCTCGAGGAGAAAAAGCTCTAGAGATGCTAAGGGCTGAAGGCTTAGCAGGTGGGCTATACCGAGCAGATATCACTAACGCGCAAGCCATTCATGAAATGGTAGAAAATATCGAACGTGACGCTGGAGCACCTATCCAGATTCTTGTTCCATGTGCGACTGGGCCTCAGCCCCCTTTACCAATTGAGCAATATACTTGGGAAATCTATCAAGAAATGATAGATTTCTTTATCAAGAGTCCCTTTTTGCTCACACAGGCGACGATTGCTGGTATGAAGGGAGCAAAATGGGGAAGAATTATCAATCTTGGTAGTGAAGTTTTTGAAGCAGCTGTGGGTAATTTCAGTGCTTATGTGGCGGGAAAAGGTGGTCAGAAAGGCTGGACCTACAGTATGGCAACAGAGTTAGCCCCATTTGGAATCACTGTAAATATTATTTCCCCAGGATGGATTCCTACAGAAAGGCACAGTGGGGCGCCAAAGCAAGAGCTCGATGATTATGAGAAAACCATTCCTGTCGGACGCTGGGGAAAGCCCGCTGACATTACAAGTACAGTGGCTTGGTTAGCGAGTGAGCAGGCCTCCTTTGTGACCGGGCAGACTATCTGTGTGAATGGTGGGAGGACGGTTTCTTAAACATAATAGAATCAATCGTATGCATACTAAAAAAACCTATAATACTGGCTATGTTTATTTTATTACCGCTGTGGCCGCATTTGGAGGCTTATTATTTGGCTATGACACAGGAGTTATTTCTGGTGCACAAGTCGGCTTTGCTCAGGAGTTTGACATAGAACCTGGGGAAGGTCAGACGTTGTTTGATTCTATCAAATCTGGCTGGGCTGTTAGCTGTGCTTTCATAGGGGCAATTATTGGAGTACTGACAGTGGGGCCCTTGGCAGATAGCTATGGTCGTAAAAAAATCCTCTTTGTCGCTGCGGCTCTTTTATTGATATCTTCTGTGGCTTCGTACTTCCCAAGGACTTTAAATGAGCTTGTTCTTGCTAGGATGATTGGTGGATTTGGTCTGGGGATTGCCTCTATGTTATCTCCAATGTATATTGCAGAAATCGCTCCCCAAGAGATACGAGGAAGGCTTGTTGCTCTTAATCAACTTGCTCTGATTGTTGGCATGTTAATTACAGGGATTGTTAATTACTATTTCCAAGGTGTTATGGGTTCGGCCTTGGAGGGTTGGCGCAGTATGCTGGCCGCAGAAGCTGTTCCTTCATTTCTATTCTTAGTGTTGCTGTTTTTTATTCCCGAGAGCCCTCGTTGGTTACTCTCTGTTGGGCGTAAAGAAGAAGCCAATGTTGTCTTGTCCAAGATTGGAAATGATTCCTACGCCAAAGAACACTTAAGAGAGATTCAAAAGCATGAGGAAGAGCAGAAAGCACAAATAACGCGCACGGAATTACTCAAAAACTCAGGGCTCAAGAGAGCTGTTTTTATTGGGTTTTTTCTCGTTCTCATAGTCCAGTTTAGTGGAATCAATGCAGTTATGTACTATACTGGAAATATTTTACAAAACTTAGGTGCGACAGAGGGTAAGGCATTTTTGCAAATGATTATTATTGGTGGGGTGAATGTATTTTTTAGTATTCTAGCAGTGTTGTTCATCGATAAAATCGGGCGTAAACTTATTCTCTTAATTGCTCTGGGAGGGATGACAGTTTTTTTAGTAGTATTGGGAGCATCCGCCAGCCTCTCAGGGAGTGTTACTTTTATTTGTTTAATCGCTTATGTGGCTTGTTTCATGTTTGGCCTAGGGCCGGGGCATTGGGCTCTTGTGTCTGAAATTTATCCTACTAAACTCAGAGCCCTTGGACTGGGTGGTGCTGCATTGGCCACTTGGGGGGGTGTATTTATTGTGTCTCAAACATTCCCGATGCTCAGAAATGCCATGGGTGAAAATGTATTTTGGCTTTACGGTGGCATTTCCCTGCTTGGCTTCTTCTTTGTTTCCAAATTCGTTTTTGAAACCAAGGGCAAGACACTGGAAGAGATTGAAGAAATCTGGATGAGACAAAAATAAATGATTAACTAATCTAAACTATGAAATTACTCAATCAATCAATGATCTTATTAGCAATGACGACTCCACTCGTATTTGCTGAACATATCGGGGAGCAAATTAGTGAAACTGGCATTAAGCACTCATTTCTTATGACTGGTTCAAAAACAATGATTATTGGAGAAAACTGCGAAGTGATCTGGAAGCACCCAGCGAAATCCAGATCTGGCGAAGTGCTGAGTAATGGTAATATTCTCATTGCTTTTAAAAAAGAAGTGAAGGAATTCACTCGTGAGAATGAGATTGTTTTCCATCACAAGCTATCTGATGGAAATAAAGAGATTTCAACTGCAAAGAGACTAGAAAATGGAAATACTCTAGTGGCTGAGATGGGCCCAAAACCTCGCCTGCTAGAGATAAACAGCAAGGGAGAGAGGGTGGTGGAGGTTCCTATTGAGCCTGAAACCACAAATTCTCATATGCAGACCAGAATGGCTCGAAAACTAGCCAATGGTCACTATATTGTGCCTCATTTATTAGCGTTTTCAATTAAAGAGTATTCAGCAGAAGGAAGCGTAGTCAATACGATAAGAACAGATAGGCCTGAGTTAGGTGAGGGTCAAAAGAATTGGCCTTTTACGTCAATTGTTCTTCAAGATGGCCACATTTATACGAACTTAACTCAAGGTAACAAGGCCGCTATTTTTTCTTCTACAGGTTCTGTTGTGTGGGAAGTGAACAATGCCGATATTGGCGGTAGATTCATAGACCCTTGTGGAGCACACTGCTTAGATAATGGGAATATTGTTATCGCTAACTTTGCGGGGAATGGTGTGAAGCACCCGAATCTATTTGAAATCACAAGAGATAAAAAAGTGGTGTGGGAATATAAAATTCCTAAACAAAAAGGTGCGCATGATATCCAAGTGCTAACTACCAATGGTCAGAAAGTTGAAGGGATGCGCTAGATTCTAGATGTTATTGGTCTTCTTCATTGGTGTAATGAGAGTGATAATGCCTACATATGGAGAGTGTTTTTTTATAAAATGTTTAGAAACTTCACTGGGTAGATGAGTTTTTTGCAAATAAGATAAATTTGTCTTTCTAAATAAAATTAGATTGGTATATTGATTTTATATTTTAACTAGCTTATTACCAATTATGAGACCAATTGCTTCCCGTATAGTCTCCCCCATGTTTTTGCTGTTTACTGCATGTTTTTCCAATGCCCAAGAAGATGGTGGTGACCATGATCATCACAATCACGAGCACCATCACTCACATGAAGTGGTAAACCAACTCGACACTTGGCCTGCCGAGGCTCTGGAGGCATTACACAGTGATAATGTCGCGCTGAAGAAGGGTGTTGACTTGTTCACCCAATGCGTGGCTTTTGAAAAGTTCCAGACACTGGATAAATCGACAGCGAATGAGCTACTAGAATACGCAGACTCTATCCAAGCTCTCCCTGCCCAAGAGCGTACATCCGTGCCCTACCTATGCTGGGAAGTGGATGCTGACGGAGAGAAAGTAGGTCTATTTAGTGATGTACGTACTATGGCGATTGAGCAGGCCTTGCAAGACCCCGATGTCCCCCAAAAGGTATTTCAGGGGCGAAATCGATGGACAAGAACTGCGACTAATCGAGGTAGCTTTTCACAGGGAACACCCGTGACGATTACATGGAGTATTGTCCCAGATGGTACAGATTCTCCCGGTAGGATGAGTAACAGAGCTCCTAGTAACTTGATTCAAACACTAAACAATGCCTTTGGTTCGGCACCTAGCAGCGGAGACCCCGTTCAGGATGCTCCTTGGTTTGAGATGTTTGAAACCTCATTTGCAGAATGGTCTGCAATTACAGGTAACATTTATGTATACGAGCCAAATGATGACCGAGCTAGTATAAGTGGCCGGTCTGCGGGGATTCTAGGTAGGCGTGCGGATGTCCGAATTGCAGGCAATGACTTTGGGGATGGTCCTGGCGGCGTGTTAGCATTTAACTTTTTCCCGACAAACGGAGACATGGTTATTGATAGCGCTGGGTTTGGTGCACGTGGATCACTGCGTAATAGAACGTCCTTTATCAACACGATTGCCCATGAGCACGGGCACGGTCTAGGGTTGAGCCATGTGTGTCCGAGAACGCAAACGAAGCTGATGGAGCCATTTATTTCACGCCGCTTCCTTGGGCCACAGCTGGATGAAATCATTACGATTCATGAGCTCTATGGAGATCAATTTGAGAGACAGGGAAATAGAAGTAGAAATAACACTCTAGGGACAGCACGAAATCTGGGTACAGTGAATAATAACTTTGAGCTATTGGAGGCTTCTATCTCTGATTCCAATGACATTGATTATTATCGATTCCGCGTGAATGCGCCGCGTTCACTAGATCTCACTGTCACTCCGGATCTAAGCCTCTATAATAATCCAAATATTGATATTCCATTCCTTGAAGCAGCTCAGACAGATGCTTGTGCCGTTTCGGAGGCTAATTTGTATAACCCAATACCAAGGCAGAATCTCGATATTCGCCTGCTAGGGCCCGATCGCACGACTGTCGTAGCGAGTGCGAATAATGCCGCAATTGGCCAAGCAGAAACGATGAACAATGTTCAACTTACGACCGCGGGAGACTATTACATAGAGGTCCGTGGCGGTGGGCAGAATGCAGGTTCTGGAAATAACACGCAGCTCTACGATTTAAACATGAGTTTGAGCGCTCCTAGCCTCGTTCAGCTCAGTATAGCGGCCTCAGATAGTGAGGCCAGCGAACTCAGTACAGAGAATACAGCAAGTTTCCGAGTGAGCGCAGACGCTCCTGCGTCGACGAATGTGACTCTGAATTACACTCTCTCTGGTACTGCGACACCTGGTCAGGACTTTGCGAACCTCAGTGGGACAGCCACTCTGGTTTCAGGCGCTAGTTCTGTAGAAATACCTGTTTTAGTGAACTCTGATACAGAAGCTGAGGGCGATGAGACTTTGATTCTAACCCTTTCTCCATCAGCAGACTATGAGATAGGAACTAGCTCAGCGAGCGTGATCATTGAAGACTTACCTTTTGATCAATACCGCTTCGAGAACTTCGGGACGAGTACGGAAGGTATTGATCCCGATGAAGACTTTGACAATGACGGAAATAGTAATTTGATAGAATACGCTTTTGGTCTGGATCCAACTCAGAGTGATGTTTTACCGTTTAATTTACTACTCGATGATCAGTCTTCGACTGATCGTATGCTTGAGCTAGAATATCAAGAAGACACAAGACTCACTGATATTGAATATATTGCTGAGAGTTCTACAAGTTTAGCGCCAAGCTCGTGGGATACAGGTTCTGTTAGGATTACTAGAGGCTCTACTGTCAATGGTATTCAAGATGTGAAAGCTTCTGTTCCCGTGGAGTCCACCAATACAAGACGATTTCTTCGTGTGCGTGTTGAGCGTCGTCCATAGTGTAGAGAGAATTAAAAAACTCGATAGATTATTATTTCTTTTGCACGGCTTCTAACATAAATAAAACGGCGTGTTTGACCTCTGTGTCTGAGAGCTCAGAGCCTCCTCTAGCTGGCATCTCGCCGTCTTCTCCTATGTAACCATCAATCGCGTGCCGAATCAGGGTATCGACTCCCTTGTTGCTGCGCTCTTTCCACTCACTGGTTTGATGCAGGGCGGGGGCTCCTTCTTCGCCTTCGTTATGGCAGAGCGCGCATTCTTGGAGGTAGATGGTTTGGCCTTGCTTTGTCTGCTCGCTCTGAGGGGTGATTTCCCAAGGGTGAGCTGGCTCCTCAGAGAGTGGGGCCTCAGAGGCTTCTTGCTTCACTTTGGATTCACAACTAGTGAGCCAGAGGAAGAAAGAAGCCCCGAGAAGGCGCAAGATAGAACTGTGTCTTGCTGGCATGCGATTAATCACTGAAGGGAATGCGTATGACAATGCCGCCCATGACATCGTTCTTCTTAAACACGGGGTATTCGTCTTTTGTGTTTTCGTGCTCGTTATGACAAGTCCAGCAGGCGGGTGCTACGGCGCGGTCTGGATAAATCCCGACGAAGTATTTCTGACCAGCGATTTCTTCCTCACCACTCCACTTTTTCCCGTAGTGAGGACTGCTTTCGATGGACACGGCCTTTAGCCCTTCTACGACGGCGGGAGTTTGCTTTTTCGCGTTCTCGTAATTGAGTGGCCAGAGAGACTGTAGGGAGTAGGAGAATTCAAAAGGCTTGTCCGCACTGTCGACTTCTTCTGCTCCTTCACGAAACATTTGGGCTGGAAGTAAGAGAGCTTTATTCTCTAACCATTCTTCATGCGCGGCAATGACCTGTTCGTCTTTTGCGAGGCGGTTGACGATTTTTGAGGCATAGACTTTTCTGTCTGATTTTAAGACAGTGTAGAGGGCTTCAGAGACTTGCTCCGCAGAGAAGTGGCCTGCTGACTTCGCCTCTTTTGAGGTGTCGGCTTTTTCACTACATGCGGTGATTCCCATAGCGAGTGCTATGAGTGTGCTACTCTTTAATGCAGCTTTGTATGTTCGGTGTACTTTCATAGTATTTGTTAGGAATGTATTATTTGTCGTTTTGTTTCTCAAACTGCTCTTGGATGAACTGTTTCATGAGAATGATATCCTCGTCCCCACGCTCAACTGCGGCGTCTACGGCCCAGTCTATGCCGGGGTGTTTCTGGCTGGAGGGGTGTTGGAAATTCTTCTGGATTACGCTAGGATCTGCCATGGCGTCCATGGAGAACTGAAGTCCATGGCAGGAGGTGCAGACTGTGCGGGTCATTTTCTCATTGGGTCTAAGGTTATTGGACTGATCGTGGTCGATGATCCATTCTCCTCCTCGTTTGACATGGGGCATGTGGCAGGTGGCACAGGAGACACCAGAGCCCTTGGGGGCGAGGTTAAGCAGTTCTTTCTGAAAGAGGTGATAGTGTTTGGAGTCTTTGTATTGATTGGTGTGTTCATCATTATGGCATTTCACACAGGCCTCATAGGCGGCGTAGTGGCGGTCATATTGGTGGGTGTCGTGGCAGGCTTGGCAGTCGAGTTCCTTGTGAGCGGCTGCCTTATGCATAGGGAGTCGAGCGAGCTCAGGTGTCATAGGGCTGAGCTTTTCATGCAGGCTGCGCATGCCGTGTTTTCCTTGTTGGAAGCCTTTGACCTCTCTGTCATGACAGCTAGCACAGGTTTCTTGAGAGACTTTGTTAGACCATGCTTGCCCTTCTGGCTGATGGCAGTCACTGCAGTTCACACCTTCACGGGAATGTGCGGAGATGCTCCAATCATGGAGGTGCTTGGCATCGAGAGTGACAGTTGCTGGGTGGTCTGCATCAGCAACTGTGAGGGCATTGGGGTGCTTGTCGGTGTCTGTTGTGGATTTGGTCTCTGTCTCTTGGAGGTTTTTGTGAAAAGCTGTAATAGGGTTTTCTAACACATTTGGTTGGCCGAAATTCTTGAGCAAATAAGAGGGGGAGAGTGCCATGTTATCGTGGTAATTATGACAGCCCGCAGTAGCGCAGGTATTGAACTCTAGATTCTTATGTGACTCTAGGTTTTCTAAAGTGACCTGGTGGCAGTGGGTGCAGTAATCCGCTGGGAGTGAGACGCCCATGGGCTCGGTGATCTTAGGGTTATGCTCGGAGTGGCAGCTCACACAGTCCATGGCCTGAATGTGCTCCAGGAAAATGGCGTTCTCGGGGTTTTTAAACTTTCGTACGGGATGAGAGTCGCTGAATTCTTCGAGTGCTTCGCCATGGCATTGGAGACAGGACTCGTTAGTGACTCCTGAGGAGGTAAATAAGTTCTCGTTTGGTTCGTTGTTATGGCAGACGTAGCATTCCATCTCGATTTGGTAGTGGCCGTGGGTGGTCACTCCAGGGAGAAGGGGGCGTTTATCTTCAGCCTTAAAGGTGACGTAAGAATAATAGCCAGCGAGCGCGAGCGTAACGACGAGCCAGAGAATCCAGTAGGTATAGCGTGATAGCCAAGTTTTCATAAGTGCTTAGAATCCGTATACTGAGAGAATGTGAAAGGTGAGCAGTATGGGGAGGGGCCAGAATGTCATGATGTGGAGCAGTAGCATGGGTCTTTTCCACTGTCTGGCTCGTCTAGCGAGCTTGCTGCCATGGGCGAACTCCAGTGAGCAGATGACACCAAGCATACCGCCAAAGACATTGGTGAGTACAAATGTGAGCATGAGCCAGAAGTTAAGGTTCTTACCGAAGTGGAAGCCTGTGTGTACAAAGAGTGCTAGAAGTGCAAATAGGCCAAATACGGCGTGAAAGATTCGCCACGCTGTGATGCTTCCCCAGCGAAAGGCAGCAATGCGCTTTCTTAGTGAGAGTAGTAACCCGATGAGAAAGATAGCGAGTAAGCTGTAGCCCGAGATTTGCTTGTAGAGAAACTCTCGCCACAGGAGGCTGAGTTTATACCATGTCGACTCGACAGAATCACCAGTGGGGGCTCCTGGTAAGCATAGAATCAGTAGAGTGAAAACAAGAGCAATAGCGGAGAAGAATAAAAAGACCCGAATGGCTTTTGGCATACCTATGCTCTGTGGTGTGAGGCCGCAGAGCTCTTCGACTAGTGGGGCACATGAGCCACAGACTTGAGAAGCACCCGTGCTCTCAGCGACTTGTTTGGGACAACCAGAACAGTTAGGGATGGCGCGCAGAATATCTGCCTTAGTGACTTTATTGCATTGGCAGATGATACTTGAGGCACTCCACGCAGAGACGGGTGCCTCAGTGGAATCAAGCAGTGAGCCATGAGTCAGGAAGCGCTTGAGCTCAGCCTTTGAGACAATGTCACTCTCTTGGATGCGGGTGAGCAAATGACCAGATTCTTCCCACTGGCCAATACCTAGGCACCCTAGCAAAACACCTTTAGAAGACAGGGAGAGTAGGCGGTAGATGCCTTGTTGCTTGTACTCGTAGCTTTTTCCTTGGTCGAAAACATTGCCAAAGACGATGACATCCACGTGCAGCATCTTTAGGCGAGTCGAGAGATCTGGTTGAGGGAAGCCTTGTTTGTTCGATTTTTCCCAGTGGGAAATTAGAAACTCAGCCATCGCCTGGCAGGGGGAGACAAGTCCATAGGTACGACCATGGACGACAGCGCATTCTCCTATCGCAAATATCCGAGGGTCTGAGCTTTGTAAGTTCTGGTTGACGACGAGCCCCCCGCGTACGCCGACTTCCAGGCCGCTCTCTGCAGCGAGTTCTGAGTTAGGTGTGATACCCGTAGAAACAATGACAAGATCAGTCTCTAGAACATGATCCTCTCCGAGGTGAACAGAGAGCATGTTAGAATCTTCTGATCGATGTATCTCTGTATTGGCCACACTCGTGTGGAGGGAAATACCTTGGGCCTCGATAAGCTGGCGCAAGACATCTCCCGCTGGCTGATTGAGCTGCTGAGGCATGGGGAAGTCAGCGCGCTCGATCACAGAGACTTCCAAGTTAAGCTGCTTGGCGACTTCTGCTGCCTCAAGGCCGAGTAGGCCTGCGCCAATGACGACGGCGCGTTGTTTTCCCTTTGTGTACTCTATGAGTGTATCGAGGTCTGAAATGGTACGGTAAAAAAAGACCCCTCGGTGATGAATCCCCTCGATTGGTGGCTTGGCCGCGCGCGAGCCGGTGGCAAAGATAAGTACATCGTAGGAGAGCTTGCGATCATCCGTAAGCTGGAGCGTCTGAGTCTCTCGGCAGAGGGAGGTCACAGCCAAGTTAGTTATGGTCTCGATACCATGCTGTGCGTACCACTCGGCTGGTTGTAAGAGCAGTGTGTCAGGGCTTTGGTGCTTGATATAGGAAGAGAGTTTGACCCTATTGTAAGCAAGCTGTGGTTCTTCCCCGATGATGGTGAGCTTGATGTACTTCTGGAGTGGGGAGGCAGATAGAATCTTCGCGAAATGAGCTGCTGCCATGCCAAAACCGATGACAACGACGCGGAGTTTTTGCTCCTTGTCATTGGTAGCACCAGCCAAGCTGTGGAGTGCATCAGTGATTTGAAATTCAGCGCTAATAGATCCCATAGAGGGCTTTTATGCAGCAGCTCATACGCCAAATAGTCCTAGGTTTGATGAAAATAGGTGATGTCAGCTATGAATGATTTAAATGCAAATATAATATACGCATTTAAATGAGTGTGCTAATCTAGTGTAGCCTACGAAAATCTTAGCGTGCTCTGGAATGTGTGCACGAATTTAGTAATGAGAAATGAGAGTATGTGTTAGAGGTTAGCTTTCAATCTTAACGATTTTATTCTAAAATAAATGTTTTCTTTTGGAATAAGTTATAATAGACTCATTCTAACTTACATGCATTTTCTCTCTTTTGAGAAATGTATGGCATACAGCGCATTATCTAATTTTATTTTATGTTTTATCGTTATTTTTCACAGAGAGTAAGCACTTCGTGCTTTTTATTTGGCCTATCACTTACACCAGTTCTGAAGGCTCAAGTCACTTCAAATGAGCTTGTTTTTAGCGAAGTACTTGCAGCGAATGAGACGGCTTTTATACGTCCTGTGGATTTTGTGTTCAATGACGCTGTGGACTCCATAGAGCAGTTGCCAGGCAGTGGTGCTGATGCCATTGAACTGCAAAACCTCAGTGCGAATCCTATAGATATCAGTGGATTTCAGCTCACTGATTCGCCAGGTACAGAGAGTCCATACCGATTCCCGGCAGGAACTGTTATCCCGGCCAATGGATTTATTGTCCTCACAGCATTTGGCATATTAGAACTAGACGGGACACTGGTTGGCCTTAACGCTGATTTTCGTCTCAATGCAGGAGGTGAGACACTCCAGCTCTCCGATGCAGCTGGAACCTTAATCCAGGAGCTCACCATTCCACGACAGAGAACGGATATTTCCTATGGGCGCCGTGATGATGGCAGCTACGGGTTTTATTACACCCCCACATTAGGCAGTGCCAACGACGTGACGAGTTTCTCAGAAGAGATTATTAGACGCCCGCAGACAGATCAGGAATCCGGCCTATATCCAGTGAGTAGTACACTTAGTGTGAATTTAGAATCAGAGCCAGGTACGGTGATCCACTTCACCACAGATGGCACCCAGCCTACCACTAGTTCTCCAGTGTATAGTTCTAGTCTGAGTTTGAATTCCACAACTGTGCTGAAGTCCATTGCCGTAGAATCGGCCACAGGGTTTACAAGTGATGTGGCCTCTCGCAGTTTTATTTTTACTGATGTCACTCATGAACTCCCAGTTGTGATAATAACTGCGGATGATCTTATTGTAGAAAACAACCCGGCAATAGAGCAATATACAGATTTTGATCTAGATGGTAGAGTTCGGTTCGACTTCTTGGAGACAGACGGCAGCCTCCCTATCAGCCAGTATGCAGCGTTCGCTGCTAGCGGTGCTTTTAGTCGTGGTTTACCGTTCTTTAATGGCAAAATAAGATCTCGTTCTGCTTTCGGACCATCTACTCTAGAGCACAACTTTTTCCCGGAAAAAGAAGAGCAATCCTACACGCGGTTATTGATACGTAATACCAGTCAAGACTATAGCTTTATGCGCATGCGAGATGGTGTGGTTTCGCGTATCATTAGCAATGATAACATAGTTGACGTCGAACATGAAGGTTTTCGCCCTGCTGTGGTCTATCTCAACGGGGAATTCCTCGGACAAGTAAATATCCGTGAAGATAATGACAGAACATTTGCTAAACAATATCTTGGATTTGAGGGAGCAATTGTCAGGAGGGCTGATTTTCGTTCTATTCGGAACAGTGTGAGTTCTGTTTATCAGAGTTTTGCTACACTACCTAATCGTAATGCACCAGATGCGATCCAACGCCTAGATGAGCTGATCAAAATTGATGAAGCTATGATAGATTCTGTCATTAGGGACGCATTTGAAGTGTTTGAAGAAAGAACATTCTGGTTGAGTCTAGAGGAGCCCCAGAAGCTAAGAACGAACATGCATGACTATGACTTTGCTTTTGGACTGGGGTCTGCATTCGGAAATAATGACCCTGAGCAACGCCAGATGCCTGGAGTGTGGTCAGAGCTAGCATGGGATGAAATAAATTTCCCAATGGATGAAAACACTCGTTTCTGGCATGATGCTACACAGTCTGTAGCTGCCTTCCTCCAGCTTTTTGGATACGAAGAGAGGGTGCTAGAAATCATCGACAATACAGCGGATGAAATCCGAGGTGAAATGCAAAGAACCATAGATGCTTACGCAAGTCGACTGATTAGTACTAATGGAACGCATAGATCCTTTATTGTTAGTAGTATGCAGGAGTGGGATGATGAAGTTGCTTTTGCCAAAGATTATACGCGAGAGCGCTTAACTGGTGCGTTAGATGCACTTGCAACCACTTATGGATTTTCTATACTTGAGGCCAATATAGCGAGTGCTGATACCCTAATGGGTGATGTGAGTGTCCAAGGCTATAAGGTGACAAGTGGACGAGAAAACGGACGCTACTTCGCTGATATGCCTTTGCGTCTACGTGCTCTGCCCAAACCTGGCTATAGCTTTACGGGCTGGCAAGGTGATGTGCCAGTCGGATCAGAAACGAATCCATACATTGAGGTGAGTCTCAATGGCACGGCCTCAGTGACTGCCACATTTGCACCAAACTCTCTCACCCTCGCAGTTTCAGAGATTTTCTACAATCCAGCTGGTCCTGCGGAGGACGAAGAATTCATCGAAGTTGTGAACTACGGCAGTGATGAAATAGACCTCAGTGGAGTGAGCTTTACAGATGGCATTAGTTATACATTTCCAGATGGGACAAGTCTTGCCGCTGGTGCCTATTTGATTATAAGAAATGGCGAATATGAGGGGGCTCTCAATAATGGAGGTGAAACGATAGAGATAAGTAATCTAGCGGGAGAAATTATAGAAACATTTACCTATAGCGATGATGCGCCTTGGCCAGAAATTGCTGATGGAGACGGCTACAGTCTGGTACGTATAGAACCGGGGAATGATGATCCGAATGCTCCTCAAGCATGGAGAATAAGTGCGCTTCTTGGGGGGAATCCCGCTGCTAGTGACGCTCTTCCTCTCACTGATAATACCCCAGAGGGGCTTCTGGAGTACGCATTTGGAGCTACAACGGGCAATACACTGCCTCTTTTTGAGCTATCAAAAAACACAACCGGGAACTTAGATCTTAATTTTAGTCGTGTGATTAATGCCGATGCAGTATCCGTCACACTCTTCTCCTCGCCTGACCTTTCATCAGGCAGCTGGGCCCCTGTGCCTTTAGAATCTATCTTCTCTACTGGTAGTCCCCAGGCTGGTAGCGAGTTCTTCTCTACAGAAATTCTAACCACAGAGCCAACTCAGTTCTACCGTCTAGAAGTCGAGGAACGATAATGATTCTCCTAGTGGCATGATTTAGCTGAGAGGGGATAAATACAAATAAAAACGCTCTACAAGTGAGTCTCCTAGAGGGTTAATCTAGGGGAATTGGGCACGGTGGTGCGCCAATTTGACGACAATGACTTTATCCTCGGTAGTGATAGTAGATTATCTTAATACCAACTCAAAAAACGAACTGGTAGAATTCGCTAGATCTTTGACGAGATGCCATCGTTGTCACTCATCGGAGATGTTCGCATCACCGATGGGTTTTCGCCTTGATCTCCCTCCAAACCTCTCCGCGCTTTCTACCAGTTAGTTTTCCTCATTGGTATAAGGTGCTGAAATGCACTTCTTAAGAAGTGCGAGTGGATGTCGGCTACCAACGGGGTGCCGACTCTCTACTGCTGAACTCCTAGCGCTCTTCTACTGCCAAGCGGTAAAACCGCATAGGTTCAGTGGTTGGGATTTGGACAGAGAAAATCACTTGACCATTGCCAGCGGCTGCTGATGAGACGGCCTGCTCTTGAGGTATTTCCTGCCAAGTTCCCGTCGAGAGGTCGGTGGAAGTCATAATTGAGACTGAAACCGCGTCAGCATTCACAATACGATTAAAGTTCAGATTGAGATTATTATCCACATCTCTCGTAAAGCCAAAGGAAGGGATTGATGCTCCAAATGCGTATTCGAGTAAGCCATCGGGACTATTGTCGACGAGTGGCAGAGAGTCATTGGTAGAGGGATTACCACCTTCTAGAGAACTGATTCTCCAAGCACTAGCAAGGTTAGGATCGTCATTTCCAGGGGCGATTCTTACAAGGCTGCGTCCGTCTCCATCAGCGAGTTCTGGCCACGGTGCACTATCATCGTAGGTGAAGGACTCAATAGTGTCTCCAGATGCATTAGCGAGCGCGAGGGTCTCACCGCCATTGCTAAGAGCACCTGTGTACTGGGTGTTATTGAGGGTAATATATTCGCCAGCAGCAAGAATGGTGTTAGGTGGGAATGTGTAGTTAATACCGTCAGTGAAGCTCACACCACTAATGTCTATGTCTGAATCTCCGAAATTGGTGAGTTCAATAAATTCAGCGTCTTCTGAGGGGCCGACAGGATTATAGAAAATCTCTGAAATAGCTAGTGTGGTGACTGGTATGAAAGTAGCGGTGATGTTAGAGGCGCTTGTGAGGCTGACCTCGACATAGGCATTGCCTTGTTCTGCGGCGGGGACATCACCTTGCCAGCCAGCAAACTGGTACCCGGGCTTGGGAAGAGCTTCTAGTCGGAGAGGTAGGTCGCTGAAGTAGCGGCCTTGTTCGCGGCCTGCGCTGACTTTATAACCTTGGATGGCGACATCACCCATGGCTGTGTTTTCACTGCGGATATCTGCATCTAGGATTGTGAAATTATGTGTCGCTGCGAGAGCGTCAAGTGAGCCGGTGAGGCGAGCAGTGACGAAGTTTTTCGCAAAGTCAATTTCACCCTCCCACTCATCGATGTCAGCGACTACGAGAGAGGAGCGGGACGTTGTGAATGTAGAGGCTGGGTCGACTCTTTGATCTAGATAGAGCTGAATTGTTCGAGGCATTTCGCCACGTATTTCTGCCGCTGTTTGATCAATCATCCCAATGACTCGCTCAGGGTAGGCGAAGAGATGGAGAAATGCTGCGGCTGACTGAGCGGCATCATGCCAGAATCTGGTATTCTCACCGTCCATGGGGAAATTGTCTGCGCCACGTTCCCAGCCGATTTCTGACCAAACATCTGGTAAAGAACTATCACGAATCCCAAAGATAAAGTCATAGTCATGGAGGCTGGTTCTCTGTACTTGGCCAGGCTCGTCTGAAGTCCAGTAGACGCTTTCCTCAAAAGCATTGAAGGCATCACGCAGTAGGCCATCGAGAATAGCTTCATCCATGCGAAGGATGCTGTTTGCCCTCACGATAGCGTCAGGGCTATTGCGGTCTGGGAGAGTTGCGGCGCGTCGATACGGTACGCTGGGAGCGCGTGTTAGACTTACGCTGTCGAGAACTTTTTCTAGTGATTTAGGGAAATCGAAGTATTGCTCAACAAATGCTCGGTCATCATCTTCACGAATGTTAATGTGACCTGCATAGTTTCCATTCACGTAGGCGACTGCTGGACGAAAACCTTCATGTTCGGCGTCCACTAGGTTATCCTCGCTGATGAGTCGAGAGATAATACCGTCTCTCATGCGCATCTGGCTAAAGTCTTGGCTGGCACCGCGCAGAAGAATCTGCTCGAAGCGATCCGCTGATTTTTCTGGGAAAAACCTATGGGGCAGGTTGTCTCGACCAAGTCGGCTACTCGCTTCTATTTTACCATTGAATAAAGGTCTGACGCGGCTGGTTCTCCCGCTGGGGCGAAACTCTGCGTACTGACTGACAGGGAGAGATCCGTCTGTTTCTATGAAATCAAAGCGCACTCGACCGTCAAAGATAAAATTGTTATAGAGCCTTACAGGTGCTTCGTTGAATTCATCTGCCGTGATAATGACGACAGGGAGGGTGTGATCAACATCAGTGAAGATAAAGCTCCGAGAGGCAATGTCACTGACAAGACCCGTGGAGCTCTCTATGGCGATAGATTTAAGGACAGTTGTTTGATTGATCGGGATAGCACCCGTGTATATCTCAGAGCTCTCAGTAGGCTCTGAGTCATCTGTCGTGAAGTGGATGACAGTATCTGGCTCTGCACTGAGTGTGACAGTGAGATTAGTCCCTGTGGGGAAAAGGCCAGATTCTAAGTCCGTCTGTGGGCGCCTAACGAGAGCGTTGATCGCATTATTATCGTCATTGGCATTGCCGATGGTGACATTTGTAAAGAAGGCGTAACTGCCATCATCATCGAGGCGACCGTAGGAAATATCGCCTCTTGTTCTTGGGTAGGCCAGCTCTTGAATGAGAGTGCCCGTAGGGTCAGAGAGAACCAGTGTCTCGCCAGCAGCATTTAATCTGAAGTTTGTCTGTAGGTCTTCATCGGCACAGTTCGCAATGATCGTTAAAAAGCCATTGGCAGGGATGACCGTGCCAACAGGGAAGCTCCACTTAGCAATGTCAGAGGGATCATCTGAGAGCTGGTAACTACTGAGGTCAATAGCTTGGTCACTGAGGTTGCGAAGCTCAATGAGGTCTGGGGTCTCTAGGTTGATCGTCTCAGTCTCAATGTTGCTGGCTAGGACTTCATTGATGACGAGCTCATTGGAGGTGATTTGTGCTTGTAGGCTAGTAGCAGTGCTGAGGCTTAGGAGGGCTAGAAAGTTGAGAGAATTCAGAGAGGACGAGATTCTGTGGAATGTAGAGCTCTGTAACATAGGATGAAGCTAGTTGGACTTTAAGTTTAGACTGTTTCGTGACTATTTCTTAAAGGGGAAGGGTAACCAGTGGGAGGAAACTAAAAGGAAATTATTTCATGATATCATGGCATTAGCAATCAAATAGCTCAGCTAGATTCCATTTATAAAATCATGAAATTGAGCAGAGCCCTCGAATGACCATGAGAATGGTCATAGAAAAGACCTGCTGAGTTTATCACAAATTCGGATAATTTATTTGAAATTTTAGAGGGAAGTAAGACGAATTTTGAAGATTTGAATCATAATTTAGGTTCAATTTCTTTCCGTTTGACGTCTTTATTGAAACATGAATATCTTTCATGATCTCTTCATTTGTTATCTAACTAAACCTATATAAAATGTATCTTAATATTCTATCACGAAATGTAGTAAAGGCGGCACTTGGTGCGGCTTTTGTCTGTTCTTCCTTTGTCAGTGCACAAATTGATCAAGTGATCAGAACAAATTCTCCAGAAGAATTTAACAATGCCATGCGTGTGGCTAACGCCGAAGGTGGGGGGACAATCACCATTGATATACCGCGCGGGGAGGAGAATGAGTTTCTCTTTGTGAATCGTCCACCAGCTTTTCAGGGGAATAATAACAATACCTTAACGATTACAGCGGTGCGCTCCGTGACATTTAATGGAATGGGAGAGAGCAATATTTTACAAATCAGAGGGCGTGACAATAGGCTCAATGTCACGGGTGTTACCTTCCGTAATGGTAATTCCCAAGGTGGAAACCCACGCCAAGGTGGAGGCATAGGTACGAGAGATACAAACACCAATAACTTTATTAATGTTCGTAACTGCCGCTTCATTGACTGTATCACAACGAGAACAGCAGCAGGAGGAGGTGGAGGGGGGATTCGCTGCCGTATCGGGAATAGGCTTGATGTACGGGGCTCTGATTTCATTCGTTGTACAGCCACGACAGGAGGAGGTATAGCGGTGACAAATTCTAACACCGTTGTGCGTCAGTGTCGATTTATCCGCTGTGAGTCCACAGGGGCTCTAGATGGTGTGAATAATGGAATGAGACAGCTCAATGCCAATGGTGCTGCTGTGCGTATAGACTCTCCATCTGAGACAGCCACTCGCACCATTGTGGTGAGTGGCTGTGAATTCCGCGCTAATGTGCGTGCAGAGAGCGTGACCCGAGGTGGTGTAGCACTCAATATCTTTAGCTCTATGGCACCACCTAGTGGTGTGGCTTATGCGCGGGTGAATAATAATGAATTTATCCGAAATGTAGGCAATGGGCCAACAGCTCGTATTTTTGTCACAAGAGCGATCGGACCACAGGATGTATCTTTCATGAATAATACATTTACAGATAATGATACGACAATGGATACGAGTAACGCGAATGTAAATCTCATTCAGTAAAACAATTACTTTCAATAAATAATATAAGATAGCCTAGTGGAGATGTAGTTTCTGCTAGGCTTTTTTTTACGATGAAAAAAATCTGGAGCACACTTGTTCTTCTTATTTTATTGGCTGTGGGTTTCTTTGTGTCTCAGGGCAGAGAGGAAACAGGGCAGAACGGGAGAAAAAGCCAAGAAGCCAACACGAAAGGGGGTGGTGAAGCCTCTGTGGCAAAGCGCAGTGCTCGTCTCGCAAGACAACCTCTGACCCTAGAATGGATGACAAAACAATTCGAGAGCGCGGAGAGCCTAGAAGAACTAACCACGCTGCTGGATCGATACTACAGTCTGGATGAAAACCTAACCTTAGAGGCCTGGGCTGAGTTTGACTCGCCTCTCTATCAGAATCGAGAGACAGCACTTAGCCTACACTTATCGAATCTTATTAGTAAGAAATACCCCCCTCTGGAAGCCATCAGGACACTGGAGGGGATAAAGGCGAAAAAACCTGAGCACTACCTCCATGTAGGGCGCTATACGCTACAAAGCTATTCAGGGGATGAGCAGGTGCAGGATATAGTGGAGTTTCTAAACACAAAGGATCACAGGGAGCTATCTCAAGAATCAGCACTCTCTATTGGTATGAATGCTGGTATTAATAAGCCTGAGGAATACACACAATATCTTGATCGTATTCAAGATGATAGAGTAAAAAATTCTTTGTTAGAAGGGTTGCTCTCAACGTGGGTGCAGGCGAATCCAGATGCAGTAGCCGAATATATTAATACTGTCGAGCAAACCCCAGAGCTAGAAGCCTCGATCGCTGAGATAGCAGAAACAACCTCAGCGGTGGATCCAGCCATTGCGATGGGATGGGCGGAGTCGATACAGAATAATGATTTAAAAAACCAAACAATCTACACAGTAGCCAGCCACTGGGCGCTTGAGACGAATGCGCATGAGATCGAAAAATACACACAGTGGAAAGCAACTTTAAGAGATCCTAGCCTCATTCAGCGGTTAGAAGACACCGAAAAAAATATCAGAGAGAGCAGACACAAGCCGTGATTATAATATGCATTATGGTTTCTCATGGGATCACTCAGTGACTGTGGTATCATGGTGCTATGGATATCTTAAACATGCTTGGGGTCGCTCTGGGCCTAGGAGCTCTGGCAGGGATTAATCTCTACATGACAGTCTTTGTCACAGGCCTAGCTCTTAAAATGGGATGGCTGAGCCTCTCTGAAGCTTACATAGATCTCAGTGTTTTAGAGAATCCCTGGATACTGGGTGTCTCTGGTACATTATTTGTGATCGAGGCATTTGCCGATAAAGTACCATGGGTGGATTCTACCTGGGACATGGTGCACACAGTGATTCGCCCCCTTGGTGG
The DNA here is from genome assembly GCA_937928735.1 of uncultured Verrucomicrobiales bacterium. Lineage (GTDB taxonomy): Bacteria > Verrucomicrobiota > Verrucomicrobiia > Verrucomicrobiales > Akkermansiaceae > Rubritalea. Next base: position 39,599 of record CALFVF010000015.1, read on the forward strand.
AACAGTCTTGGCGATGGCGGCCCTCGGGCAGATTGATCCAGTCGCTTCTGTCATTGGAGGGTTACTGTGTGGAGGAGCATCACTGGTCACACATACCGCAAAAGCAGGGACGAGAATGATGCTAAACACCTCCCCCGAACCAGTGACTAATATCGCGATGAGTACAGCAGAAGATATCTTTGTCCTAGGTGGTCTCGGCTTAGTGGCCTATTACCCTAGTGTGGCCTTAGTGGTCTTCCTCTGCGTTGTCGTCGGAGCCCTCTACATGATTCGCAAGACATCTCGTTTTATCGGAATGCTTTGGAAACGATTTCGGAATAGAAGTCATGACAGTAGTGAGCAGAGTGTATCCACGGGAAACTAATGCATTGTCCGCTTCATTTTCGTGGAGAAACACAGGAAAGCCGACTTAGTGTCTTCTGGATTGCTGACCTCTTTTTTTGAGACAAAGCCCGATGGCTAAACCAGTTAAACCCAGAGATATGACCATACCTGGGAAAAATATCGGCTCTCCCATATCACCAAGAATGAGAGTGGATCCGAAAAGTGCCACTGTCGGAATAAAGCAGCCACCAGTCAGACAACCTATGACGGGGGCTTTGTTATAGTTTGGCCTTTTCTTGATGATGGGTTGATTCTCGGACTCTGGCGGGGTGTATGGATCAGCCATGCAGTAAAGTGAATGAACTTGTCGAAGGAAAATTAGGCTTATGTATCTAATCCACAATAGAGGATTATTCCGTTTTTAGTATGAAGCGTATATGGGCAGCGATTTGCTCATTTCGTTTAGGGTTATTCTCGTATAATCTAGAGACCTTGGTATTTATACTTTCACGGAGTTGTAAAGGGAGTGTCTCGTATATAGATAATTTGCCTCTGATGGTTTTAATGATAGACTTGCGCAGTTCTGGTTCGGGATTTGAGAGCAGGGCGGTAAGGCCTTCGTCGACAAAGATCCAAAAAGATTTTTTCACAAGTAAATTGAAGAAGCTAACAGAACCTTGTGGTGAGCTGTTTTCAAAGATTGAACGTAAAGCCATGATTTCTTCGACAGATAGAAGACTTGGTAGCAGTGGAAGCAAGGTTGCTCGAAATTTTCGGTTCTGACTGAGCAGTGTAGATATTTCTAATTCTTTGAGTCGTTCGGGTGCAGTGCGTATTAATGCGCGAAGGCAGTTATATTGGGTGTTGATAGATTGAGAGTGAATTCCTTCGAGAAAATGCTCAGTATCTTCGGCGCGAGCATAGTCTGAAATATAGAAGAATTCGTCTCCATTCATAGACAGGTACATCGTGTAGGCGTCACTGCTATAGCTACTCTTTAGATGAAATTGGCCTAATTCCCGTAGGCTTCGGCTTGGATGGAGAGCTAATTGTATGAGCTCCTCTTTATCTGGTATCACGCCTGATTTTAATAGCGAATAGATGAACCGTCGGCGAACGAAGTTGGACTTATCTTTACGGAAGTGTATCTTCTCGTTTTCGTTGATTTCAGAAAACTCAAATTGGCTAAGAAGGAGTAATCGGTTAAACGGTTCGGGGTCTTTTAGTATCCATGGACGTAGGTGCTCGTCATGAGCTAGAGATAGAGAAAAAAGAAATCTCCGAAACATGGGAATGAATTCGAAGAACTGTCTTGGATTCATAGCTCTCGTTCTGGCAAGTAAGTCACGTTTAATTTCGTGAATGCTGTCGTCGTCTTTTAGCTTCTCCTTGCGTGAAAGATAGAGAATTAAGCGTTGATTTGCTTTGATTTCCTTTAGAGTGAGTGTGTGGAAGTGTGCAATGACCCATGCTCTTGCAATAGCTTGTACTTGGGGTACCCAATCAGAGAGTCGAAGCAGAATACGGTTCTCATCTCCAGAGACGCGATTGTTGATAAGTGACTGGAGGCATTTTTCGCGTGTGTAACCAGATTGGTCAATTGACCCAATCCAGTTTTCTAGTCGGATGTTTGAGCTGTTGGATAGGGTTTCTTTGTGACTACCTTGCCAAGTTCGCTTTTCATAGTCGTCCCACAAGGATTCGAAGGTGAGTTCTTCTTGATGGGGAATGTATGGCTGACTGATTTCCGAGATCTGAGTCTGTTGGGTTTTAGTGAGAAATTTTTTTAATTTCTGAAACATTGGGTTTATTATGATAAATTATTTACTCCACATCCTTTACACAGCGGAATCCTGTGTGGTTGGTTGGTGAGAGGGCTTCTATGTAGTGTCTGGCCGCTGGGCGGTAGCGTAGGCAGTAGTCTGCGTGGCAGAGGAAGGAGCCGCCTCGGGAGACATTCATATACATGAGCTTGGGTGTGCCGCTGGGCGGCAGTGGGCAGGTGCCCGTGCGGTAGTAGTGCTGGACTTCCTGAATGGTGATCGGGTTCTCAGGGCCTGTGGGGTTGCGGTGTGGTGCCGCGGCAAATAGAGCGTAGTACCCTGGGTGGTAGTAGTCGCTGCAGAGTTCCCAAACATTGCCCGCCATGTCATAGAGGCCGTAGCCATTGGCTGGGAATGAGCCCGCTGGTGCTGTGGAAGAGTAGCCATCTTCCTGGGTGTTCTCAGCGGGGAATTCACCTTGGAAGCAGTTAGCCAGCCACTTGCCCTCAGGGCGGCGTTCATTCCCCCAGGTGAACATACTGCGCTCTAGGCCTCCGCGTGCGGCGTATTCCCATTCTGCCTCCGTGGGGAGTCGCTTGCCTGCCCATTTGGCGTAGGCGCGCGCATCATCGATATTCACGCAGACAACGGGGTGATCCATGCGGTCTTTGATATCTGAGCCCTCGCCCTCGGGACTGCGCCAGCTAGCACCAGCTCGATAGGCCCACCACTGCCAGGGGTCATTGGTGCTTCTGGGGTTAAATGACTCTGGAGGTGGACTAAAGACTGTGGCGCCAGCGAGGAGCTGCTCGGCAGGAGCCTGGGGGAAAATGTCTTTGCTGAGTGGTTTTTCTGCAAAGGTGACGTAGCCTGTGGCTTCGACAAACTGGGTAAATTGCGCATTTGTCACCTCGTGCTGATCGATCCAGAAGCTGGAGATTTTCACGTTATGCACGGGTGCTTCCTCGGGGTAGGTGTCTCCGTTTCCTGGATCGAGTTCATTGCCGCGAGAGTAGGTGCCGCCCTTTAGATAGACCATGCCGTCTTTATTGGTGAGGTGGCTGAGTCCTGCTTGAGAGTCTTGGTTTTCTGGAGAGTCGGTGCCTGAGGGTTTCTCCTGACAGCTGCTGAGCAAGAGCGGGAAACATAGGGCGGGCAAAAGAGTAAGCAAGTGGGCTAGGTAGTGTGGGAATGGGATGAGTTTCATAATATTCTTGCTTGTATTAGCCATGTGAGATGGTTGGTTCCTTGCAGCGCGAACTCTATGACAAAATTTAGACCATGCATTGACCTACACCAAGGAAAAGTAAAGCAGATCGTCGGGGGGACCCTCAGAGACGATGGTGTGGGACTGCGAGAAAATTTTGTGTCAGAGCGCTCCGCAAGAGAATTTGCTGAGCTGTACCGAGAGGATACGCTAGTGGGTGGCCATGTCATACAATTAGGTGGTGGAAATAGAGCGGCAGCTAGAGAGGCGCTTGCAGCATGGCCTGGTGGCTTGCAGGTGGGCGGGGGAATTCAGCAGGAGAATGCCTCTGAGTGGCTCGAAGCGGGAGCGTCTCATGTGATTGTGACTTCTTGGTTATTTGATGAGCAGGGTCACTTCGATGAGGGGAAGCTAGAGGCTCTTGTCCAAGAAGTGGGGAAAGATCGCATTGTGCTCGATCTGAGCTGCCGACGTAGTGAGAGTGGCTGGACTGTGGCGATGAATCGCTGGCAGACGCTGACAGATCTTGAGGTGACTTCAGATGTGTTAGAAATGCTTGCCAGTAGCTGTGCGGAGTATTTGATCCATGCCGCTGATGTGGAGGGACTCTGTGGCGGGGTGGATGTGGATTTAATTCAACACTTGGCGCAATGGGGGGGGATTCCCATGACCTACGCTGGAGGTGTTGGCAGTATGGAGGATGTTACTACTGTGGAAAAGGCGAGTGAGGGGAAATTAGACCTGACAGTGGGTAGTGCCCTAGATCTCTTTGGTGGATCGGGAGTGAGCTACGCAACTCTGAAAGACTGGAATCGAATATAATATGGAAATCATTACACTTATACTATTTCTCCTCGCGATGACGGGGGTGTATCTCTTAGCCGCGCATGCGGACAAGGACTCGAAACGCGCACGCCTAGTGCGTGAGAGATTCGGCGAGAAGCAGCGCGAGATTCTCAGAAGAGAGGTGCCGATTTATGAGAAAATTCCTGAGCAGCAGAGAGGGATTCTTGAGGGGATGATTCATATCTTTCTCGATGAGAAGCACTTTGAGCCCTGTGGTGACTTAGAGGAGGTGACTGAGGAAATGCGTCTCGTCATTGCCGCGAATGCTTGTTTATTACAGCTCAATCGCAAGCCTGACTACTATGAGAAATTACGCAGTATTCTCGTGTATCCAGAGGCCTATGTCGCTTCCATGCCTAATGGCGAGGAGCAGCTAAGACTCGGGGAGAGCTGGTCGAGTGGCTCTGTAGTTCTCAGCTGGGCGAGTGTGAAGTCTGGTAGCCGAAATACAGAGGATGGGCATAATGTGGCACTGCATGAATTCGCCCACCAGCTCGATCAGGCGAATGGCACTACCGATGGACTACCAAAGCTCTCTGAGGGACATTCCTACAGAGAATGGGCGAGAACATTCCAAGCGGCGTTTGCTAAGTTCTCAGCAAAGGTCAATAAGGGCAAAAAGACAGTGATTGATGAATATGGCGCTACCAATGCACCCGAGTTTTTTGCGGTGGCGACGGAAACATTTTTTGAAAAACCCAAGCAGCTCAAGAAGACCTACCCTGAGGTTTATGAACAACTTCAGAAGTTCTATAAGCTAGATCCAGTGAGCTGGAGCTAGATGGGAGTGTCGCTCTGTCGAGAGTACTTAGTTCAAAGGAATTTCATCTGTGTCAGCAGATGCCTATTGCCTTGACCGTCCTAGTGCCGGGGCGTAGCGTTTGCGCGTGTCGCCGCGAAAATGGCGATAGGTTAATCATGAACATTCACGAATATCAGGCGAAGGAGTTGTTTGACCAATTTGGCGTGGCCTCCCCTCAGGGAGCTGTGGCCAATTCGGCAGAAGAAGCGGCAGCTGTAGCAGTCTCTCTAGGAGGCGGCAAGTTAGTAGTTAAGGCACAAGTCCACGCAGGTGGGCGAGGTAAGGGAACCTTTAAGAATGGCTTCCAAGGTGGAGTACACTTAGGGGATTCTCCAGAGAAGATCCAAGAGCTAGCGGCAAGCATGCTAGGCCAGACACTCGTGACTCACCAGACTGGTGAGGCAGGGCGCTTGGTGAGTAAGGTGATGGTGGGTGAGGCCGTGGCGATTGATCGTGAGTTTTATCTCGCGATATTACTCGACCGTGAGACCTGCCGCCCGGTGATAGTGGCCTCCACAGAAGGTGGTATGGATATTGAGGAGGTCGCTGAGAGCACTCCTGAGAAGATCGTTCGTGAGTTTGTGCATCCACTTGCAGGATTACAGCCTTATCAGGTGCGTAAGCTTATTAAAACTCTCGGATTAGTGGGTGATGAGGCGAAGCAGTTCTCAAAGTTAATTAAGAATCTCTATAAGCTCTTCCTTGCCTGTGATTGTTCCATGGTGGAGATTAACCCTCTAGTCGTAACAAAGGACGGGCAGGTACTCGCACTGGATGCGAAGTTTGGCTTTGATGATAATGCGCTCTACCGTCACCCGAACATTGTGGCGATGCGTGATGAGACGGAGGAAGATCCACGTGAGGTCGAGGCCTCAAAATTTGATCTCAACTACATCGGTCTGGATGGCAATATTGCTTGTCTTGTCAATGGAGCGGGATTGGCCATGGCAACCATGGATATTATCAAGCACTTCGGTGGAGAGCCTGCGAACTTCCTTGATGTAGGAGGCGGGGCGACTAAAGAGCAAGTGTCAGCTGCCTTTAAGATCATTCTTGGTGACCCGAAGGTGGAGGGAATTCTTGTGAATATCTTTGGTGGCATCATGCAGTGTGACATCATTGCTGAAGGGATTCTGGCTGCTGCTGCGGAACTTGAGCTCGCGATTCCACTTGTGGTGCGCCTCGAAGGCACCAATGTGGAGCAAGGCAAGGCCTTGATCGCAGGGTCTGATCTTGCAGTGATTTCTGCGGATAATCTCAACGACGCTGCTAAGAAAATTGTAGCAGCTGTGAAAGGCTAATCCGGCGATAGTGGAACCTATTTTTAACGATATAACTTAATTTCTAATGGCTATTTTAGTAGATGAAAACACCAAGGTGCTCGTGCAGGGCATTACAGGTGGCTTTGGCGGTAAGCACGCCCAACTCTCCCTTGATTATGGCACCCAGATTGTCGCTGGTGTGACTCCAGGTAAGGGTGGTCAGACCTTTGGTGAGAAGACACCTGTCTTTGACACAGTGAGTGAGGCCGCAGGAGAGACTGGTGCTACGGTGTCAGCTATCTTTGTGCCGCCGCCATTCGCCGCAGACGCGATTCTAGAGGCTGTGGATGCGGGCATGGATCTAGTTGTTGCGATCACGGAGGGAATCCCCGTCGCTGACATGATGCGTGTGAAAGCCGCGATGGCTGAGAGTAAGACGCGCCTAATTGGGCCTAATTGCCCAGGTATAGTGACTCCGGGGCGTGGGGAAGATTCTCACGGTGGCTGCCGAATCGGGATTGCGCCGGGCTATATTCACAAGCGAGGGAATGTCGGCGTGGTTTCACGCTCAGGCACTCTCACTTACGAGGCAGTCTATCAGCTCACAGAGCTAGGCTATGGCCAGTCGACTTGTGTGGGTATCGGTGGCGATCCGATCAATGGGACTTCCCACCTCGATGTGCTGAAGATGTTTAATGACGATCCTGAGACAGAGGCGATTATTATGATTGGCGAAATCGGCGGGAACGCAGAAGCAGAAGCCGCGCGCTGGGCGAAGGAGAACTGTAAGAAGCCAATTGCAGGCTTTATTGCTGGTGCTACTGCCCCTCCGGGACGTCGTATGGGGCACGCTGGAGCGATTGTCGGTGGTGCGGAAGATACGGCCGAAGCCAAGAAAACGATTCTTAGGGAATGTGGAATTGCAGTCTCGGAAACTCCTTCTGACATGGGCAAGACCCTTGTCGGTATGCTCTAGTCGAAGTCTTAGGGGTAAAGCTGCTCTCAGGGATCCTGGCTAGATGGTATGATATTTCAACTCCATCTCTACTTGTGTAGGGGTGGAGTTTTTATTTCGATATTTTTTCCTTCTGTGGAGACAAATTTATGCGAACTGAGCATTTTAAAGAGAAACAATCATAATGCATATGAATATCAAGCAGAGAGTATTTCAATTAGTAGGGCTGGGGTTGAGTTTATGCAGTGCATCAGCACTTATGGCTGTGGATAAGTTCACTGTCGATGTTGTGGTCTTAGAGTGCCAGACTCCGCAGATTGCAGAAGCATTAAGATTAGGCTTAGAAGACCGTATTCGTGAAGATTCACTTGGGCAAGGTGGTGCGCTCACTCATCTCGGTGAGCAGGCTCAATTGAGCGCTTCAGTCCGACTGCATACGACAGAGAGCAAGCCATGCTCCATTACATTAACCAATGGGAAAGAAGAGGCGCTGGCAGAGGAAGGAGGGGACGAGAGTACAATAGTGATTTGTCCTACGCATGTAGGGGAGAACCTCTCCGTAGAGCTTTCATACACAAGAGAGGTGATGGCTGAAGAGAAAGGTGCCGAGGGGGAGCCATTCCAGACTTTTGAGGGAGAAGAATTTATGACTAGGGAAATTGTGAAACCTAGTGGAAAAGGTGAGTTTTTTTACGCCTTTAAGATACAGGATCAAAAGAATGACGGGCAGCAGGGGCTCTCAGAGAATCATGTTGTTTTTGTGACTTGTCGAGCGAGCGAGTGAGGAGAGAGTCGATGAAATCCAGAAAGTAGGAAATCGCGCTAATGACTAGCGCGATTTTTTTGTGAAAAAATTGAGAGCATCTCCGACAGCCTGCTTTTGATGAAAAAGTGCCTTTCGATGATTTCAGGCATTGGCATGGTCTTGTAGTGCGGTTTGTTTTAAGAGGGAGAGCTCGCCATGCATGATGCTTCATATGGTCGGCTTGTATTGACTCAGTGAAGTCATGGTGGAGGTGTGTAAATTATTTTCAGAAATCAGAATTAAAGGTGACTTTTTTTCGATAACTTGTTGTCTATCTGTTGACACGAAGAAAAAAATATGGCACTTGCACAGCGTAACACACGATGAACCCTCTCCTAAATACCTCTCCCACCTCCGTTTTTACTAGCTGGGTCACCCAGCTGATCTTGATGAATTTGCGCCGTCTTTCTGGAGCATGTAACTTATAGTCAATCGCTTACCGTTTGCGTTTTCTATCCCTCTTCTTATTTTCAATATTTATTGATTTAACTTTCTACTCTTGATTTCTGAAACATCATGAAACTACCGAGACTTCAGTCTTTTCCAAAATCTTTAGTGAGTGCTCCTAGGCCAGTATTGGGCTTGTCCGCGGCGTCACTGGTCATGACCTCAACACTCTACGCCGACATATCTGGTGTTGTTTATCGTGATTATAATAATGACGCTACGCAGAGTGTTTTTGAGCCTGGTGTGGGTGGACTCACGGTTACTGCATTTGCCGAGGGGCAGGCACCAGTAACTACGGTGACAGGGCCTGATGGTTCCTATGTGCTCTCGGGTACAGGGGCTATTTCACGAGTTGAGGTTACAGATATTCCTTCCTTCTTGCAGCCTGGCCCTGCGGGTGCTGGCTCATTGACTACGACTTTTGTAGCTGCCGATGGAGCGACAGATCAAAATGTAGCACTAGTGAACCCCGGGGAATTCTGTGATGGAAATCCTGATGTGGTTGTTCCGTGCTACGTGAATGGAGATCCTCTGGTCGCTGGTACTTCAGCAGATACAGACTGGCTAGTGCGCGTCGATTATACACCCACAGCTGATCGAGAGGTTAATGAATTTCTCGCTACTGGATCGGTAGTCGGAGCGACTTGGGGCGTGGCGTATCAGCGCCAGACAGAGACGTTATTTAGTGCTGCAGTGGTGAAGCGCCACTCTGGACTTGGCTCAAATGGTGCGGGTGCGATTTATCAGACATCACGTGCTCGTAATGCTGTCATCACGGATACAAATCCGCCTGTTTCTTCGCTATTTGTCGATTTAACAAACCCTATTTACGGGCTTAATTTTGGTGCTGTTCCTTCGAACCAGGCTAGAGGGTTAATTGGTGATGCTTCAGCTTCAAATAATGATGGTGCTGTCTTTGATCTCGTCGGTAAGACGGGTCTTGGTGGAATGGAATTAAGTGAGGACGGAAGAACTCTTTATGCGGTGAACCTCTTTTCGAGAAGCCTCATTGAAATATCTGTAGGCATTCCTGCGACAACTCCTACAGCTGCAGACGTGAGAGAGATTCCGATCACGCTACAGAGCCCTGCTGTGGGTGCTGTGAATGGTGAGTTTCGCCCGTGGGCGGTCGGTGTCAAAGACGGAGAAGTGTACGTGGGAGGTGTCGCGACAGCAGAAAATGCTGGTGGAGCTGCCAGTGACTTGCGTGCTTATGTTCTTCAGTTGAATGACTCTGGGACATTTGATATCATTTTTGAATTTGCCCTAGACTTTGAAAGAGAGGCGGTTGCGCAGAATGGGAGTGGAGTGAACTCCGATCCAGCAGATTGGTTGCCATGGGTTGACACCTTTGCTGAGCTTGGTGGAGCTAGACCTCCATTTGCTCAAGTGAGGCGCCCACAGCCAATGTTTACAGACATCGAGTTTGATTCGGATGGTTCATTGATCCTTGGATTTAATGACCGTACTGGAATGCAGGCAGGCAATGATAACTTTGGTCAGACAGGGTCAACTCCTTTTGAGGCTGCTGTGGCTGGTGATATACTTCGCCTGCAGAGAACAGCCACTGGCTTTGAGTTACTGGAAGGTTCAGCACCAGCGCCAGCTTCTGGCCCTGGTTTAAATGAATTTTACACAGGGGATGAATTTGGAAACGGAGCGATTCCTATTCACGAAGAGATTACTATCGGGGGGCTAGCATCTTGTCTCAGTGAGGGCACAGTTGTTTCTTCTGTGTTTGATCCAGTGGACGATGTGAGGTCTGGTGGATTGAGGTGGTTTAGCCACTCAAGTGGTGAAGCCGTTGATGAGTATGAAGTGTTTGGTACGGATGAAGGCGGTGGATCCGCGACCTTCGGGAAAGCAGCTGGTATCGGTGATGTCGTGTTAGTCACAGATGCCGCTCCAGTGGAAGTAGGTAACTTTGTGTGGGCCGATACAAATGGAAACGGTATTCAAGACCCCAGTGAAGCTGGTATAGCCAATGTCCCCGTCACTTTGTCTCTCAATGGTACAACTTACAATACTACTACAGATGCGACAGGGAGATTTATCTTCTCGAGTGTAGATAACGCGCCTTCGCTTGGAGATTTCAACAATGAAGGCGCTTCTGCGGTAATCTCTGTAGACCTAACAAATTCTGTTCTCAGCGAATTTGCAGGCGTAACGGTAGCGAACAATGATACTTCGGCAAATGGTGACCTTCGTGACTCAGATGCTATTCCTTCAGGAAATAATGCGCAGATCACATTCACAGTTGGTGGTTCTGGAGAAAACAATCACGCACTTGATATAGGTTTACTTCCGCCAAAAGACTTTGGAGATGCTCCTGATTCATACTTAACAACTAGTTCAGTCAATGGCGCGTCACACAGCATTGTGGAGAACGTAAAGCTCGGTGCGTCTGTGGATGCTGAGCTAGATGGTAATCCTAGCTCGAATGCTCAAGGAGATGGTGCTGATGAAAACGGAGTGACATTTTCCACAACAAATATTCCTGTCAATAACGCAGACTTTTCAGCAACGGTGAATGTCATGGCGATGCCTGAGGTTTCCTCCATGGTGACGCTAGCAGAAGATTCGTTTGAGTCCAACAGCTTCACTGGTGGTACTGGCTGGGTAGGCGATTGGGTAGAAGCAGGAGAGGGGAATGGCCCAGCCGCTGGTGGAGTACAAGTCACAGGAGGAAGACTAGAGGTTTATAATAATGATAATTCAGCTTCTCGGACTTTTAACGTTCCAGCAGACGCCAGTGATGTTAGGCTTAAGTTTAATTATGATATAGAAGGTGCGTTCAACGGATCATTTCTCGTGCAAGTTAACGGCACAACAGTAGCCACCTTAGCACAAGCAGATGCACCTGGGAGTATTGATATTGATATTACGGGTGCTCTCAACGCAACAGGCACTAGTAATACAATTACGTTCAATTCCGATCTCCTCTCTAGTGTTAATAATGATGAAGGGTTTAATTTTGATAATCTAAGTATCATGGCGACTGAGACTATTGTCTCCACAACGCCATACACTCTAATTGGTTGGGTCGATTTTGACCGCTCAGGGACATTTGAAGCAGATGAAGCCTCGGTGATTAATACGGCAGGTGGTTTGAACAATAACGGGACAAACACGCTGACGTGGACAGGAACTGAGGGCTTAATCAATGGAGCATTTGGCGAAACGTATGCTCGTTTCCGTTTATCTTCTGACCCTAATCTTACAGTGAATCAACCAGGTGGTTCTCTAAGTGATGGTGAAGTCGAAGATTATCTACTTAATATACCGCCATTACCTTCTTCAATCGGTGGTTTTGCATTCCTTGATGTAGACAATGATGGCGTTTTCAACAACGGAGATACACCATTAGCAGGTACAGTAGTGCAGTTGTTAGATGGCGCTGGCAACCCTATAGCAGGAGCCACTGTGACAACAGGGCCCGATGGAGAATATAATTTTCCTGGTCTTGCTCCTGGCACCTTCGGTGTGAAATTCACATCACCCGCGCCAGCAAGTGGTGATAATGACTTTCAAGTAGCCAACGCAGGCTCTGGAGATGATCAAAATAACCTCACCGAGGTAGCAGGAGAGCCAACAATGGGTACAATTTCTGGAATTGTTTTAGGTTCTGGTACAACGAGCACGATCAACGACGGTGGATTCTTCCAGCCAGCAAGCCTCGGAGACACTGTCTTTAATGACGCCAACAACAATGGTATCCAAGATGCCGGTGAAGCAGGACTTGCTGGAGTAGCCGTTCAATTGCTTGATGGAGGCGGTAACCCAATTGCCGGAGTTTCCCCAGTCACCACAGGCACTGATGGAACATACCTCTTTGAAGACCTCACACCCGGAGACTTCCAGGTGAGGCTAACCGCCCCAAGTGGAAGCAACTTTGTAGTCTCAACCGCAGGAAACGGAGATGGTCAAAACAATCTTGATGGCCAAGGGACAAGCACAGGCATCATCCCAACAGTGACGCTTGGAGCAGGTGAGAGCAACCTCACACGCGACGGTGGCTTCTTTAGTCCAGCAAGCCTCGGAGACCTTGTCTTTAATGACGCCAACAACAACGGTATCCAAGATGCCGGTGAAAGTGGCCTTGCCGGAGTAATTGCTGTTCTCCTTGATGGTAGCGGCGCTCCAGTAGCAGGAGTTGCCCCAATCACCACAGGAACAGACGGCACCTTCCTCTTTGAAGGACTCACACCAGGAGACTTCCAGGTGCAACTAACTGCCCCGACTGGCTTCGTAGTCTCAACCGCAGGTAGCGGCAACGGCCAAAACAACCTTGATGGCCAAGGGACCACTGTAGGAACCATCCCAA
>CALFVF010000016.1 GCA_937928735.1 uncultured Verrucomicrobiales bacterium
TATTCGCCGTGGCGGCTGGGATCACCACGGTGACTTACTTGGGCCGCACGCGGAATTACTCTCAGAATTCTCGAGTGCAATCAGTGCTTATCAGCAGGTCCTTGAAATCATGGGACTTTCTGAAGAAGTTGTGACCTACTCGGCCTCTGACTTTGGCCGTACCCTGAGATCCAATGGACGTGGTACTGATCATGCATGGGGGGGTAATCAGATGGTCTGGGGTGCTCCGATTCGCGCGGGTCGTGTTCTTGGTCAATTCCCTGATCTCACACTGAATAGCTCTGACGATATTGGTCTGGGTGGCCGTATGGTGCCGACAACGTCCACTGATAAGTTCTTTGCAGAAATGGCCTCATGGTTTGGCGTTCGTAATTCCGATATGCCTGCCGTACTGCCTAATCTTGGGAACTTTTCTACCGAGCCAGATATAGGGATTATACGTTCCTAGATCTCAGTGTTCTTATTCTTTTACCCATTTGGCTTCTTTGATTGAGTTCAGAGAAGCCATTTTTTTAGTTTCTGAGATGGGATTGACCCCGCTGTACTCTCTACTCTAGTCTTTCGCTATGGCTAAAGGCTACAATGACAATCAAGAACGTCTACAAGCTCTCTCACTCTTCGGCAAGGATCTGGCGCGCCGCTCGAAATCTCGCTGTGAACTCTCCGGTCAATCTGGAGTTCCTCTCAAAATCTACGAAATAGCGCCCGTACCAAAGGTGCCTGACTTCGAGCGCTGCCTCTTTCTTAGTGAAGAGACCATCACCCAGATTGAGCACCCAAAACAGCTCCAGCCAGAGCAATGGCGCTGCCTGACTGAGCTCATCTGGAGTGAACTGATTCCTGTCCAAGTCATGGCGCATCGAATTCTCACTCACATTTCCAAGTCGCACTCTTGGGCTCAAGACGTCCTCCAAGAAGCCTACCTTGACGACGATGTGATAGAATGGTCAGAAAGCGCCCCTCTCTAACAAATTCTACTAACCCTCATTTCCCCTCCCTTATTTCCAGCCCAGACTCTCCCAGTCGATCTTCACATAGCGCTGGTGGCGACGGCGAAGATTCTGCCTGTAGACTCGAATGATCTCAGGGCGCCTTTCCGCGCGAATCGCCGCTTGTACCTCTACTTTACTATCTTCTAGAGTTCTTGGCTGCTGGGGCTCACTTTCTAACACTTCCAGCAAGTGCCACCCTATCTCTGAGGGGATAATCTGTGGAGCACGCAGTGGCAACTCAAACACCTGTGCCGCGAATTCAGCATCCAGCTGAGCTAGACGCTCCGCACTCATCCAGCCTAGATCACCCTCGGTCCACTTCGAGCGTTCATCTTCACTCCTCCCAGCGAGTTCCTTCCACGAGGTCTCACCAGTGAGCAGCTGCGCTCGCATCTTTTTGAGCTCTGCGAGCGCCTCATGTTCACTATGCCCAAGTGCGGCTAAGAATATGTGCCGTACTTTGCGCCTTTCTGCCAAATAATAGTGCTCCTTGTGCGCCGCTAGCCATTCTAATATCTCTTCTTCTGTCACTTCTAGAGAACTCGTGAGTCGCTCTTCGAGATAACTCTCTTGCTGAAGCATGGCTTCTACTCTTAGCTTCATTTCTTTCACGCTCTCAATGCCCTGCGCCTTCATCACTGCGAGCATTTCCTCTTCATTAGAAAACCGGCTCACAAAGCGCTGCATCGCAGCATCGAGTTCCTGCACAGGGACTGGGTGCTCACTCTTATGGAGCTTCACCTTCTCACGCAGAATCTCGGCGTCCACGAGCGCATCCACGGCGATCTTTCGATAGTTTTTTAGCACATTCTCAGAGAGATCATCTCTCTTTTGGCCAGAATTCCACAGGAGCTCATCCACCTTCCACTCCACTTGAGATCGATAAATTGGCCGCTGGAAGACTCTTGCCACCACCCCACGCGCACGATCATTCGCCACCTGCTGCTGCTCGGTCACTCCCCAGTGCTTCAGACTATGATACAGCGGCCCCTCAAGAACCAGCACATCAAGGGTAAGATACAGCGTCAGTAGTGAGTAGATGAGGAGCTTCGAGACGAAGCGGCGGTGCATCTTCATAGGGTTCTAGTTTTTCTCCTATTCTCTCTCCCTGACAAGTCTATTTCATCACAGCGATAGATCCTGGTCGCAGTAAGCTTGGAACACGGACAATATCCCAGTTCGCTAGACGCACACAGCCCGCACTCCGTGAACGCCCGATGGTGGTCGGGCGATCTGTCCCATGTAGCCCGATTCCACTGCGTGTGAGTCCCACCCAGAGCACGCCTACAGGATTATTAGGGCCAGAGGGTATATTGAGGCTCTTCTTCCCTCTTTTGCCCGTTTCTAGGAGTGATTTATCATAGCGCCACTGAGGGAGTTCTATACTATTTTTAACAGCCCACACTCCTCTGTGAATGAACTGCTCCTTCCCCGGTGTAATGGGAAATGCGGCGATGAGCTCATGATCCAGCTCTACAAAACCTTCATTCTTCTCTATCTCTGGGCGCTCGGGATCATCCTCCACAATCAGTGCCCGAGGTGGAGGCTCCACAAAGGTGTCCACGACGAGCTGCTTTTCTGCTTCATGAGTTTCTTGGCTATCTTCTTGAGCCGTTTCTCTCTCCGCTAGTCGGCCATCTTGGTTTTCTAAATTCTGCGATAATCCTCCAGTGGCACGGTAAATACGCACCTGATTCTTCACCGTGTCAATGACGGCACGATTATGGCTCAGTGAGTCATGCTTCTTATAACTTCTCCCACTGGCAAGAGCCTCGATCTCAAATGGATCGACATTAGGCACGATCAAAGCTGATCTCACCTTGGCATTAAGTACAGCTATACGGCCATTGAGCTGCATGAGGAAGTCCTCCGAGGTGTGGTAGCGCTCTGCCATAAATTCTCCCATCGATCTGTAGGGTAAGAGCTTCCGCTTGGACTGCTTCTCTCGATCCGAACTTAGAGTTGGGTCCACATAGGTATCTGCAATCTCAGGAACCACCGCGATGGCAAAGGGCACGGTCACAGCTCTCTGCGCTTCCGCACGTACGGCATCGATATCGCTAGGAATGCGCCCAAGGCTGCGATTGTAGGTTTCAATAGCGAGTTGTGTGAATTTTCCACTTCGGCCATCAATATATCCAGGTCCGAAGTTCTTCTGGTCGAGAAAAATCTGGAGCCGCACCACCTCTCTTTGTTCGTCTGGTAATACCTCTGATGCATTGATAGTGCTTCGCAGGGATGACTGCCATAAGATCAATAGTAATAAACAATGGATGATTTGGGGAGGAGTTGCATTCACAGACATTTTTTGAGGTGGTTTGGGTTAGCACTATAATTCTATTGGCTCATTTGACGAGAAATTATCTCCTCGAATCTCTCTCGCCTCTCTGCGGACATACAATCTGACCCAAACTTGTAGAAATAATCCCAGTTAGTTTTTTGAGTTGGTATAAGCACTCTGAGAGTTCACATAGCCACTTGAGGCTATCTAGCTCTTTCTCTCCTCCCCATTTACCTTCCGCTAATCATCACATATCTAGCAAAGATGAAATTTTGTTAGGCCGCTTATGCAGTCGACTCGAAAAATTGTCATTTTTTATAAAAATTTCGTCATTTATTTTTTTCAACTGGTATCAAAAATGTTTGCAAGACACTAAAAAACAGATAATTATAACAATCTTTTGAAGAAATTACAGTCTCTCCTCAAAATCAAACTTATAAGTAATGCGTTGACAATTCTATCCGCAGATAATTATCTCCAGCGACAAACAACGTCTTCTTATCCTCCGATCTCTAGGCCTCATCGCTAAAGACACAAATTTGATATGAAACATTGTTTAAACCTCTTATCTGCCGCTTCTCTGGCATGCTCCTCCCTACTTCCTGCTCAGGTCATCTGGAATGAAACATTTGAAGGTACTGAGCTCAATGCTGAATCCGGCAACAACCAAAACCTCCAAGGTTCCTCTCTAAGCACCCTCAATTCAGCTAGTGCTCGAGTTGTTAGTGCTTCCAATTTCCCTAGAATCGCAAGCAGCTTCTCACGTGCTTCTGGAAAATTCATTCAAGTTTCTGTAGGCGACAACAACTTCGCAGCTCTGGCATCAACAGTGGATCCTTTGCGCTTCCCCAGAGTCAGCAATAGACACCGTGTGGTGTTTCGCGCCGATATTTTTATCCCTCGTGCTCGTCTCGATGTTCCCCTTGGCCGCTTCCAGCCTAGATTAGAAGTCTTTGACGCACCGGGGAATGGCCCCATTATGGATGGCAACGCATTTGACACGCGCGGTGAACACACCATCGAATACACAGGGACGGTCTCTGATTTTCGCAATCTCAGTGCCAGTGGAAGAGTCACCAGCGTGCGTCCATTCCTCTTTGTTGAGCAGAAAATTGACGCGAGTGATGACGGCACCACGGAGAATTTTCTCTACGTCGACAATATTTCCATGGAAATCCTCCCCCCTGAGTTACCAGAAGGCCTAGAGGCGGATCCTATTAAATTTGACCAAGATAATGATGGTCTCCCTGACATCTGGCAAGCCATCTACGATGCCCAGGGAATACGCCCAGAAGCTGACTCTGATAATGATGGGATCACGAACCTAGAAGAATCACAATTAGGCACAGACCCCTTTGACCCGAATAGCCGTGTCACCCTAGACTTGGCTCGTGCTTCCAATGATGATTTTCGAGCAAGTTGGAACAGAGTTCCTCAAATCCAAACAGTTCTAGAGAGTTCCTCAGATCTGGGCCTTCTCAACCCATGGAGTCTGCATAGTGGTCAGTCGTCTGCTAATGCAACTGAGTTCTTCGAGACCATATCAACAGATTCTCTGGAGAAGAACTTTTTTCGCCTACGCAGTATCCCCACAGATACTGATGACGACTTCGTTCCGGATTGGCTAGAGTCACAATTAGGCTCTAACTTCCGCGCTGGCCAAAGATCCTCTATTTCACGTACTCGCCAGTATGACCTGGATGGTGACGGCGACTTTGACACCACACTCCCCGGTGATTTGGCCGCCGTTTATGATCTCTACCGCACATTCCCTAGCCCTAATAGTCAGCGCCTAACACGAGCTCAAGCCTCTCGCTTCCTTCTCCAAGCTAGCTTCGGCGCGGGCACTGTCGAGGAAATCGACACTGTCGCCGCTCTTGGTAGAGAAGCTTGGATTGACCAGCAGATGGCTCTCCCTCCTACACTCACTCGCCCT
>CALFVF010000017.1 GCA_937928735.1 uncultured Verrucomicrobiales bacterium
GAGTAGGTCACAACTTCTTCAGAAAGTCCCATGATTTCAAGGACCTGCTGATAAGCACTGATTGCACTCGAGAATTCTGAGAGTAATTCCGCGTGCGGCCCAAGTAAGTCACCGTGGTGATCCCAGCCGCCACGGCGAATAAAGATGGTATTGCGGCGCAGGCCTAGCTCTTGGCGAGCCTTGATAGTGCGAGCTGCCGCGAATAGCTCTCTACCCAGGCGACTTTGATTGAGAATATTAGCAAGTCGATTAGGAATGGCAGACGTATCGACATTATCAAAGACTTCCTTAAATGCTGCTTGAGCATCAATGGCTGAGCGTGTGTGCGTGGAGAGGGCGTCTTGCACCATATTATTGTAGGTGGAGCTCACGAGACTCTCAATAGCGAAGTTCTTTCTCGCTGTTATGTTATTGAGCCCAGCAGGGCTGCCAGTTGGCAGTAGAGCACCGTCTTGAGTGACCGCAAACTGAGTGGTCTTTTGACCCACTTGGAAGATATTGTTCCCAGCGAGAGAAATGGACATAGCCGTCTCCTCTGTATTAAAGCGCGAGTGCAGCAAGTCAGCCATGCGCCCAGCCCAGCCAGTGAGTTCTGTCTGACCTTGCGGGACAGATGTCTGCCACTGAGTGGCTTGGTCAATGTGGGAAAACAGGGAGTTGGGCACAGGAACTTGATTGTTCGGACGGTTAAACTGTGCGGCTGTAATCGGCTCAACAAGTGTACCGACATTGGAAACAAAAGAGAGTCTACGACCAATAGAGGAGAAGGCACCCGTACCATTAAACATCTCCGCAATTTCTGGGCAAGAAGGGTGAATGCCATAGCGGTTAGAATTCGGATTAGAGACTTGATTGAGATTAATGAGAGCTCGCGCACCACCACCACCTGCTTGGCCACCACTGCCCAAGGCCATATCAGAGCGTGACTGAGCATAGGTTTGGTAACCACTGCTGTCGCGCCTCACCAGTAGATTGAAGGTGTCACAGCCCCCGTCCATAAGGACACAGACCAGAGTCTTGCAGTCATCACTAGCATTGAGACCAGAAGCAGCGGCTTGATTAGCGAGTTTTAGATTCAGAATAGAGGAGAGAATAGAGAGAGAACCCATAGAGGCACAAGAGGCCTCTCCGAGGAACTGACGACGAGATTTAGGTGTTTGCATAATACAGTGAGGGTTAAAAGTTAGCGGACACAAGATCCTTCAGGTGAAAAGAGAACAAGATAAGCAGCCAGTCTGGCACGGTTCCTATTACTTGGCTCTGACTCAAGTACTTCCGTAATCGTTGCGCGAGACTCCGCTCCTAGTGTACCAGCACATAGCAGAAGCGAGAGATGATCGAGGAGAGCTGGAATGTCATCGGCGAGGGCAATGAGCTCAGAGTAATCTGGTCGGAAAACCTGGCCATTATAGAAGCGATCTCCATTGGGGTGGCGGAAACCGTCCTCAGAGAACCTCCAGAGCCAGTTCTGGAAAGAAATAGCAGAGTAAGAATCCACAATACCAAAGACCGGGGAATCGAGTTCATTCTCCGAGAGAGACCCAAAGAGGCGGAAATCTGGACGGTAGAAATTAAACACAGTAGGAGAGTGCATAGGCTCCTGGAGTGATTGTTCTCTATGAGTGCCGAAGTCCCACCAGAGGAGATTATCATGACGATCAAGTTTTAGAACCTTAGCGTAATGCACCTGGCGGATAATAGGCTCGCGCAGTCCCCCAAAGAAAGGAGTCTTCAAGTTCTCAAGAGGGTTTTGAGCCTCTTGGTCAAGGTAGATAGCCTTGACAACAGCCTCTAGGTCACCAGTGACACCAGAACCATTGTCCGCAAAAACCTCGGCAACCCTACGGACATACTCAGGAGTTGGATTAGCCGTCACAAGAAACTGAATGAGTTGGCGACTAATGAAAGGAGCACAGTTAGGGTGACGAACAAGCTGGCGCACAGTAGCTCTAATATCACGCATAGCGTTCGCACGGCTGCGAGTGCGGGCAGGTAGGTTAAGGAAGCGGCGTGAACCATCATTGCGAATACCCGCAGGGATTCTTTTTGCTCCGAAATCATGGTGAGAGCCAAAGACTCGCATCGGAGTCACCATGAACTGACCCGATGAATCTCCATCATCACGGAAGCCACCCCCAAAGTTAGAACTATTGTAATTTAAGCCAGTGAAAACCCTAGCGACATTGGTAATATCTTCAGTATTGTAAGTCTCAATAAGGTTACCATTGCTATCGAGTCTAGGTGTGCCGTCCATATTGAGCTCCACAAGGCCAATAGAGAAAAGCTGCATGATCTCCCTAGCATAGTTCTCATCAGGGAAGCGTCCAATACTCGGGTCAGCTTCTTGGTTACCTAGGTGGCTGAGATAGAGACCCATGTAGGGGCTTAGTGAGACAGTCATGAGGAGATCCTCATAGTTGCCAAAGGCACCACGCAGCATATGATCATAATACTCAGCAGTAGCGCGTGACTGATTGGCCAAGCCCGTGCCTCCACGAGAGGCAACTAAGATCTGAGAGAGCGCAAAGCCAACACGCTGGCGCAGCTTATCTTCACCAAGAAGAGCGCTTCTCATCCAAGCAGTCATGTAGTTAGATCCACCCACAAAGCCGCCAGCGTCATTGATGAGGTAGCCACTGAGACTAGCGTCAGGCTGGCCGTTATCAAAATCATCTTTGATTTGATCAATGTAAGGGCGAGTGAGTGTAGGAGGGAGAGCCATCTGCTGGTCAATCCAAGCTTCTCTACCAAGAGCGGCGACAGTGTCGATTTCCTCGACAGTGCCCGCGCCGAAGCTAGCTTGGAGAAGGAATCGTGAGGCTTGAGCTCGTGTTAGGCGCTGACTATTAGGGCTAGGGAATGTGCGGTAGAGATCATAAACAGCGGCCAAATCACCAGGGAGTGTGGTGTCAAAGTCACCGTCACCGTCTAGGTCATATCGCTGAGGCCGAGAGATAGAGGCTCTTTGGCCAACACGGAAGTTAGAGCCTAAACGCGTTTCTAACCAATCCGGGACAAAATCACCGTCTGTATCGGTAGGGATACTGCGTAGGCGGAAGAAATTATTCTCGATAGAGTTTCGAGATATAGTCTTGAAGAACTCAGTGGAGTTGAAGGATGGCTGGCCGCCGTATAGTCCCCATGGGTTGCGAAGGCCCATATCTGCAGAGCTTTCTAGAACAGTTTGGATTTGAGGGATTCTGTTCCAGCTCGCTCTGAAATCACCTCCAGGGATGCGGTCAAGGTCTAGGGTGACGCGGCTATTCGGGTCAAAGGGGTCTGTGCCTAATTGTGATTCTTCTAGGTTCGTGAGGCCATCGTTATCGGAGTCAGCACCCGGGCGTATTCCCTGGGCATCATAGACGGCTTGCCAGATGTCAGGGAGACCATCATTATCTTGGTCAAATTTGACGGGATTCGCTTCTAGGCCTTCTGGTAACTCAGGGGGGAGGATTTCCATGGAAATATTGTCGACGTAGAGAAAATTCTCCGTGGTTCCGTCATCACTCGCGTCAATTTTCTGCTCAACAAAGAAGAATGGTCGAGCACTTGTGACTCTTCCACTGACGCTGAGATTGCGAAACTCAGAGACCGTCCCTGTGTATTCGATGGTGTGTTCACCCCAAGTGTCGAATTCATTCCCTGTCATAATTGGGCCATTACCTTCAGCCTCGAAAACTTCCAATCTGGGTTGGAATCGTCCGACAGGAACATCGAGACGAGCACGAGGAATAAAAATATCGGCGCGAAACACCACACGGTGCCTATTGCTAACTCTTGGGAAACGATATGGATTAACCGTAGATGCGAGGGCTGCGAAATTGCTATCCCCTACAGAAACTTGGATGAATTTACCAGAAGCGCGTGTAAAATTACTGGCGACTCTAGGGAAGTTTCTAGCACTAACAACTCGAGCGCTAGCAGTGTTGAGGGTGCTGAGTGAAGAGCCTTGAAGGTTTTGATTGCTTCCAGACCGATCGTTGAGCTCGGTGTCTTCAAATGTTTCATTCCAGATAACCTGAGCAGGAAGTAGTGAGGAGCATGCCAGAGAGATGGCAGAGAAGAGGTGTAAACAATGTTTCATATCATATTTTATCTTGTGCTTATAAGCGTGGATACCGGAGGATAAGAAACTGTATGTTTGTTTATGAAAGTAATTATCTGGGGTTAAAATTGTCAATAAATTACTTATGGGTTTCTTTTTCGCATCAAATAAACTTTTTCTAAGTTAGTTTTGTAATCAACTTGTTTTCAGTGACTTGTGCTCTTTTAAAAACATCTATCAATTATTTTGATAGATGAAATCGTTATAAAAATTGATGGTTTTTAAAATCTTCTTGTTTAAGAAAATTAAATTCTATTTGTGCTTAATAGATGTGTTGCTCTATGAGGTGGGGTAATGAGTTTGTCTTGGTTTATGTAAACCTGTAGAATAAATATTTATGGATCATGGATAAATCATCATTGGTGGTTTCAGAGCCCTGCTGAGATCGTGCCCAGCCAAATCGACGAAGAGAGAGATGTTATGTTACTCATATTGTTTGCTCATATTGCTGAAACAGTGTTTGTAAGTTCAATGGCTACAAAAACCATCTCGTTGGGCCTATTCGCAAAGGTTGATCATTTTCAAAGGCTGGTCATTTTAGGAGATAGGTGGTTGACTCCTGAGCATGTTACCAGAACTCAAAACCGCGATCCCAGGACCACGCTCAAGAGAGCTCGCTGCCGAGCTTCGGCGCTATGAGAGCCATAATGTCACCTATGTTGCTGAGGACTGGCCAGTGTTTTGGGAGCGAGCCCAGGGCGTGAGTGTCTGGGATGTGGATGGGAATCGGTTTCTGGATATGACCAGTGCCTTTGGGGTGGCGGGTCTGGGACATAGCCACCCTGCGGCTGTCGAGGCTATGCGCACACAGGCAGGTCGGCTGATTCATGCCATGGGGGATGTTCACCCCACTCAGCTGAAGGTCGAGGTCTGCCGTCTGCTATCCTCTCTCACCTATGAAAAATGGGGTTATGGTGTGGGTAAAACACTCTTGGCGAACTCTGGATTCGAGGCCGTGGAGGGCGCACTTAAGTCTGCTTATGTGGCCACGGGAAAACCAGGGATTGTCACATTTCGTGGTGGATACCACGGCTTAGGCTATGGCGCGCTCCTGGCGGGAGGCTTTGATGCATTTCGAGGGCCATTTCAGGCTCAACTCGCGGACTTACGCACAGAATTAGACTATCCGAAGTCACCACAAGAATTAGAGCGTTTCGAGCAAGTATTGGCTAAATTAGATGCCTCTAGTGTAGGAGCTCTACTTGTTGAGCCCATACAGGGACGAGGGGGCAAGGTCGTGCCTCCAGAAGGATTTTTGCAGTGCCTACGCACATGGTGTGATCAGCATGAGGTGTGTTTGATCTTTGATGAAATCTACACTGGATTCCATCGCACAGGGAAGCTCTGGGCTTGTGATTGGGAAGGAGTGGTGCCGGACTTTCTCTGTCTTGGGAAGGCCCTGAGTGGTGGCTATCCGATCTCGGCTTGTGTCGGGCGAGCGAGTAGGATGGATGCGTGGCCAGAGAGCCCCGGGGAGGCACTGCATACAAGTACCTACTTGGGAAATCCCGTGGGATGTGCGATGGCGCTGGAAGCACTAAGGCTACATAGTGATAGTGGTGTGGCTAAGCAAGTGCAGCACCAAGGTAGCAAGTTGAAGAAAATGTTAGAATCTATATCCTCGCCGTATATTTATGAAGTACGCGGTAAGGGCATGATGTTAGGTATAGAGCTAAGGCATAAAAACGGAGACCCCGCAGGCGAGTTGGCTGGAAAAATCCTCTCACAAATGCTCGCAAGGGGTGTTCTTATGCTAGCAGATGGTGAGCAAGGTAATGTTCTAGCACTGACCCCGCCCTTTGATCTTGCGGAGAGTGAGATGAAGTTTGTGGTGGAGCTGCTCCAAGGCCTGCTTATACCAACTTAAAAAACTATCTGGTATAATTCGCTAGATCTTTGACGAGATATCATCGTTGTCACCCACCAAATCTCTTCGCCCTTTCTACCAGTTAGTTTTTCTCATTGGTATTAGATAGTGGAATCAGGCCGTAGGGAGTCCCTGTAATTTAATGGCTGCGGAATTCTAACCAGTACTTTCGTGGTGTGATGCCTGTTTGCTTGCGGAAGGCTCGAGTGAAATGACTCTGATCATAAAACCCGACTTCTTGGCTGATCTCAGAAATCGATTTCTGTGTCATAGTGAGTAGTCTCTGTGCTTCTTGAATCTTTCTCGCCGTGATGTACTGGGAGAAAGAAGAGTGCAGTATCTGACGGAAGAGACGATTAAGGTGTGAAACGGATAAATCAGAGTGGTCAGCGACTTCTTGAGCGACGATAGTCTCGCGGAAATGCTCCTCGATATAGCAGATAGCAGGGTAGAGCCTGCCAAACCATTGTTGTTGGCTCTCGGGAGTTTCGACGTGATACATCACACCAGTCGTGCCGATGACTTCATTGGTTTCTGAGAGAAGCATTGTTTTACTGGAAATGTACCAGTGTGGCGTACCGCAGAAATGGGGGACTAACCATAGCTTGTTAAACAAGGGAGTCTGATTCTCCATGATCTCCATGTCCTCTAGCCTGTAGGCATTGGCGCAAGCAGGGGTGAAGAAATCATAGTCTGTTTTACCAATGACTTCCGATTCGTCTTTCACATCCATGATGGGGTACATGGCGGGATTGATTTTGATGAACTGACCTAGTTTATTCTTCGCGTGGAAACAAGCCCCAGGCAGAGTACTAAAGAGATCGATGACTGCGAGGGTCTGTGAGGGTAAACCGAGGAGTTCCATAGTGTTTTGAAGGTGATGTAGCAGACTGCCCAAAAATGACGATGATCGGATTGTACCAAAATCATTTAAAAAATGAACAATATTTTTCGTCGCAGGAATCTATGGTAGGGTCATGCTTCGTAGGCAGAGAAAACAATTTGGACGAGTGAGCCGGCTCGTTTTATGCCAGTACTTGGTGCTATTTTTTGGGATAAGTAGTGCCGTATTCGCACAGGGAGATGAGCCTGAAAAGGTCGATTTCGATCGTGATGTCCGCCCGATTTTATCCGAGTATTGTTTCCACTGTCACGGGCCAGACTCGAACACGAGAGAAGCAGGTTTGCGCCTAGATACTGAGGTGGGGCTATTTGAGCCGCGAGATGGAATCATTGCTGTTGTGCCAGGGCACTCTGATCGTAGCTCGATCATTGAGCGCATGCTTGCAGAAGATCCCCTCGATATCATGCCTCCTCCAGAGACGAAGCGCAAGATGAGTGCGGAGGAGATCGAGATTGTGAAGCAATGGATAGACTCAGGTGCGGAGTGGGTGGAACACTGGGCTTACCGCCCTATGCAAGAGGTGAAACCTAGTTCCACAGAGGTGCATCCGATTGATAGTTTTCTCGTCGATAGCTTACAGGCTGAGGGATTGACCCTTTCTGATGAGGCTCCGAGGTCTGGATTACTCAGGAGGCTGAGCCTGGATCTCACGGGTCTGCCCCCGACTATAGAGCAGGTAGAAGCATTTGAAAATGATACCTCTCCAGATGCCTATGAACGAGTGGTTGATCGCCTGTTAGACTCAAAGCACTATGGAGAGAGAATGGCGTGGAACTGGCTAGAGGCCGCTCGCTATGCAGATACAGACGGCTTTCAGGGTGATCCTACCAGAGACATGTGGCCATGGAGAGACTGGTTAATTGGGGTACTCAATGACAATAAACCGTTTGATGAATTCACCATAGAGCTCTTAGCAGGAGACTTGCTACCAGAGGCGAGTGAGGAGCAGGTGCTAGCCTCTGGCTTTAATCGTAACCATTCTTACAATAATGAAGGTGGGCGCATTTCCGAGGAGACTCGTGTGGAGAATGTGATGGATCGCTTAGAAACCACATCAACAATCTGGATGGGACTCACGATGAACTGCGCGAGATGTCATGATCATAAATACGACCCTATTTCTCAGAAAGAATACTTTGAGCTCTACGACTTCTTTAATCAGACTTCAGAAAGTGGCGTCATCCAGCGCGGGCGCGCTGATCCCGTGCTCGTGTATCTGAGTAAGCCCTCCAAAAAGAAAGTCTCAGAGCTGAAGAGTCAAATCCACCAGCTGGAGCAGACTATAGAAAGTAGACAGAGTGAGTTCCTCGCAGAACGACCAAATATTCGAGAGGAGATGCAGAAACATAGCGTTCAAGTTTCCTGGAGAGGCCTAGTGCCAACAAAGCTGCGCGCCCAGAGTCAAGTGCCCTTGGTCACCACAGTGGATGGGGGCTTTCGCACTAATGCGGGAAGCCTAGAATCAGATGTTTACGAGATCAGCTCAGAGACTGAACTACAGACACTGCGGAGTCTGCGTCTTGATGCCTTACCCTTTGATGAGTATGAACCCAAAGGCCTCAGCAATGCCACACCCGGTAGATTCACATTAAGTGAGATCGAAATTAAGATTAAACCAAGAGGTGCTGATGATACGAAATACCAATCTGTGAAGATAGATCGAGCAGAAGCCACAAGTATGCAGAAAGGCCTTGAGGTCAGCTTAGCGTTTGATGGTGCGACTGAGACAGGTTGGGCTATTGCCCCTAAACGTGGGGATGAAGTGCATTCTGCTCTCTTCGTCTTTGATGAAAGCTACCAGTCTCCTAGCGGCTTTGAGATCCAAGTGGATCTCGCCTTTCAGACAGAGACAAATTATCGCAATCTAGCTCGAGGGCGCTTGCTTGTTTCTGGCCAAGAAGAACAGTTAGATGAGGCGCAGCTACCTTGGGATATAGTGAATGCGCTCCGTGTGCCAGAAAGAAATCGCTCTAACAGAGAGTCTAAGATTCTCAAAGAGTATGAACGAGCCCAATATTTCCCCAAGCTAACAGCTCAGCTGCAGTCTCTAGAAAATCAAATAGCCAGCACACGCAAAAAAAGCCCACACGTCATGGTGATGGATGAGCTGCCAGCAGAGGAAAAGAGGGAAACAAAAATTCTTTCGGGAGGGATCTTTAATGCACCCACTGGAGAAGTCATCGAGGCGAATACGCCTAGTTTCCTGCCTCCATTCCCAGAGGCAGAGAGCAGAAATCGTCTGGCTTTCGCGGAGTGGTTAGTGGATCCAGAGCATCCATTGACAGCTCGTGTCACGGTGAATCGCTACTGGCAGCTGTTCTTTGGTAGAGGCTTGGTGGAGTCAGCGGGTGACTTCGGTAGCCAAGGCGATAAGCCGACACACCCGAAGTTACTAGATTGGCTCGCGCGTGAGTTCGTCCGCAGTGGATGGGATGTGAAGGCCATGCACCGTCTCATTGTGACCAGTAAGGCCTATCGACAGGCTTCGAGAGTAAAGGCAGAAACCTTAGAGAACGACCCTAAAAATTCGCTCTTGTCTTATGCGCCACGACACCGAATGCCATCTTGGATGCTGCGAGATCAGGCATTGTCACTCGCTGGATTATTGAATGACACCATGGGAGGAAAGGGAGTCTTTCCCTATCAACCAGAAGGAGTCTGGCTGGATGCAACGCTGGGCAAGAAAGCCTACAAAGAAGATACAGATGAGAGAATCTACAGACGAAGTATCTATATCTTCTGGAAACGAATCAGTGGGCCGACGATGCTCTTTGACTCAGCAAAACGCCAAGAATGCGAAGTCTTACCATCCAGGACAAACACGCCACTGCACGCACTCACTACTCTCAATGAGCCAATGTTTATTGAAGCTGCCAGAAAGTTAGCAGAGAGAGTGCTCGCTCTGCCTAAGGAAGAGAGGATTCGCTATGCCTTTCGACTCACAGTTTCCAGAGAGCCACGGGCGCACGAAATTTCCTCACTAACAGATCAACTAGATGATTACCAGAGTGTCTATGAGGAATCACCCGCAGCTGCCCAAGAGCTACTCAGTGTGGGCAATGCACCACGTAATGAAGAGTATGCTAGCAGCGAGCTCGCTGCATGGGCAGCAGTGTGCAATGTGCTCCTTAACCTAGATGAAACCCAAAATATCGAATAAGATGATGAATCCAGCACAAGAATATTCGGCACTACAGACAAGGCGGCAGTTTTTCTCGAAGGGAGCGATGGGGCTAGGTGGTGCTGCTCTCGCCAGTATGCTACCAGATGCACTAGGAGAGCTCGCCCACTACGCGCCCAAGGCGAAAAGAGTCATTTATTTGTTTCAGAGTGGAGCACCGTCTCATGTCGAACTCTTTGATCACAAGCCGAAGCTGCGAGAAATGCACGGGCAGAGTATGCCTGCTGAATTTCTCCAAGGAAAGAGATTTAGCACAATGACGAAAGGGTCTGATCGATTTGTGTTAGGCTCAATTAGTGACTTTAAGCAGCACGGAGAAAGTGGAGCGTATGTGTCTAATCTCATGCCGCATACCGCTAGTATCGCGGATAAGCTTTGTTTCGTGAAATCGATGCACACCACACAGGTGAACCATGCTCCCGCGACCACCTTTTTCTTAACAGGTGGTGAGCGTGCTGGCCGGCCTAGCATAGGAGCATGGCTCAGCTATGGACTAGGTAGTATGAATGATGAACTGCCGACATTTGTGGCGATGACCTCACGCAGTGGAGGGGATAACTGTGGGCAGCTCTTCTATGACTACTACTGGGGGAATGGTTTTCTACCGAGTGTGCACCAGGGTGTGAACTTCCGCAGCGGCGGAGACCCTGTGCTCTACATGTCGAACCCACCAGGGATTAGTCAAAGCACAAGGCGTAAGCAGCTCGATGAGCTAGCGAAGTTGAATCAAAAGCACTACGAATCCGTAGGAGATGCGGAGACACTCACAAGAATCGCTCAGTACGAGATGGCTTATAGAATGCAGACTTCCGTGCCAGAGCTCACAGATCTGAGTCAAGAACCAGAGTCCGTCCTCAGCATGTATGGGCCTAAGGTGAAAGAAAAGGGATCGTATGCGTATAACTGTTTGATGGCGCGCCGACTCGCCGAGCGTGGCACGCGCTTTGTCCAGATTATGCACGCAGGCTGGGATCAACACTCGAATCTTAACTATCAACTCCAGACGCAGTGTGATGACACGGATGCCCCCTCAGCCGCTCTAATTAAAGACTTAGAAATGCGTGGAATGCTCGAAGACACCCTCGTCATCTGGGGTGGTGAATTTGGCCGCACACCCTTCTTGCAAGGCAATATCGCGGAGGAGAAGCGCTGGGGTCGAGATCATCACCCCTATGCATTTAGTCTCTGGATGGCAGGTGGCGGGGTGAAGCCGGGCATTAGCTACGGCGAGACAGATGAATTTGGCTGTAATGTCGTGAAAGACCCAGTGCATGTGCATGATTTTCAAGCGACCTTATTGCATTTGTTAGGGCTAGATCACGAGCGCCTCACATACAGGTTCCAAGGGCGAAGATTCCGCCTCACAGATGTGCACGGCCACATCATGAAAGATATTATACAATCATAGATATGAATAGGAGAACGATGTCAAAATTAGCACTTGGTGCAGGAGTGGGAGCTCTCAGCCTTCCTCATCAACTCGGTGTGCTCAACGCTCTTGAATCTAAGAGTGAATCTAACAATAAATTGAGTTCAAAGGCGACCTCCTTTGACTTCGACCACGCATGGGCGAAATTACCCAAAGATCTCAGTGAAGGTTTTCGCTATGGCTTGACTCACGGTGTGGCCGTCGACTCTCAAGATCGAGTCTACATCGCCCACACAGGCCACGCCGAGAATACCTTTAAGGACTGCATACTCGTGTTTAGTGAGAATGGAGAATTACTAGATTCTTTTGGCGAAGAATTCGCCCAGCACGCGCATGGCTTAGATATTTTTCAAGAAAAAGACGGTACAGAAGTCATCTATCTCACGGATTTGAAACGTGGGCTCTTTAAAATGACTCTATCGGGAGAAGTCCTATGGCACTTGGATAAGCCACAATCGATGAAGGTCAAGAAGCAGTGGTGGCGCCCCTCCAATGTCGCCGTATCAGAAGATGGTGTCGTGTATCTAGCAGATGGGTATGGGAGTCATCAAATCTTTGCGCTGAGTAGCAAGACAGGAGAAGAGTTATTTCAGTTTGGTGGCACAGGAGATCATGAAATCGGTAAAACCTTCCACCCACATGGACTCTGGATAGATCAAAGGCCAAATAGTGAGCCATACCTCATCATTGGAGAAAACTACAATCGCAATGAGAAACATGACTTCCATGGAGTGCTATTGCGCTACCGCTTGGATGGAACCTATCATGATACGGTAGAAACAGCGCATGAGCTGATTTCCCCACGGCATTTTACATCCTATGGAGACACACTCGCGATTCCAGATCTAGATGGCAGAGTCACTTTGTTAGATAAAAATTTTCAACTCGTCGGGCACATAGGTGATATCGCGGTGCCTCATGACGACATTCGAGAAATGCGCAAAAACGACCCCGTCACTCACCCTAATAAAAAATTCGTATGCCCACATGATGCAGCCTACGACTCGAAAGGAAACCTCTATGTCGTAGAATGGGTCGAGGGAGGAAGAATTACGAAGTTGTCTCCTAGTTAGAGAGGAGATATTAAACAAAAGGTCACGAAACCGATTCGCTTCGTGACCTTTTATACCAGTTAGTTTTTTGAATTGGTATAACTGTTCATATAGCTAGAATTTAGCAGTGCTATGTCATCTGAATGAAGACTACTTGCGTGAGCGTCTAAATACAGAGAGAGCACCTAAGCTGAGAAGCATGAGTGAGCTGGGCTCAGGAATGGAGGCTGTATTGACTAGCAGAGAGTTTGCTGCGAGGAGGTCAATGCCTGTGGCAGCTGTGATCTGGTAGCCGAATATTTCGTCTCCTACGCTGACGCCAAAGCTGTCTGCTGTGACGATAATTCCAGATACGTCCTGATTGCCCAGTGTGCCTGCCGCGATCGTGAATGGTGCATCTGGGCCAGAACCGTCATTGTCAAAAATATTAGAGGTGAATGACACGCCAGTCGGGCCGAAATCCGCAGAGTTAAGGTCGACGGTGTTACTAAAGCTGACACCAACTCCAGCAGCATCCACCCCTGTCACTAGTCTCACACTGAGTGTGTCGTTACCACCACGCTCAAGAATAGAAATCGCGAAGTTGGATAAACTAGCCGTGTCAGTGATCTCCACACCCATGGTGCTTGTGAAGGCGATATCGGAGAGATTAGAAAATGTATTATCTGAACCTGAGTTCACGCGGAAAGGCGTCGAGAAGAGGTCCTCGAAGGAAGAGGCAAGGCTTCCTGTGAGAACATTTGTCGCATTGCCAGTATTGGCGCTAAATGTGCGAATTCCAGGGTCTTGCGGGAACGGATCAAAAGTGGCCGTAATAATGTCAAAATCTCCAACTGGCGTAAAGTTGCCACTTGCGGTTTGTAGTTCAGTGACGACAACGATATCATTATTGAATGTAAAGTCGGTACCATCAATAGTTTCCACTGTTGGGGTGCCAGGTGTTGTTTGAGTCACGGTGCCAGTAAGAGGTATTACGGCGGCTTGGGAGGCAGCATTTAGTGCTAGAAACGCAGAAGCGAATAGGAGGTATTGTGTTTTCATTGCGGCGCCTTCTTAGCGTGGTTGTTTCTCCTTGGCTAGTAAAAATTGAACTACTGCTGATATTAGCACATCATTTTCACCCTGTTACTTCATGACGATGTCACCTATGAATCGAAAAAATCCTATATGCAGTATAGGATTTTGAAGAAGAAAGGGAGATAGGAATGGTTGAGTTTTTGAGAGTTTTGCTCTGTGAATTGATAGAATAGGTTAAGTTTCATTCAGTTTTCACTTAATGGTTGAGTTTGCGGGGATTGTTAAATTAAATAACGATATTATAATAATTTAGATAAATGAAAATAATGAACAACAATGCTGGTCAAATATGGAAATCTACAGCAGCTACCTTTTTGCTAGCTTGTAGCTCTCACGCCTATGGAACGACAAACCTTGTGTTTAATTTTGATAATACGGGAAGTAATATCAATTTCACAGACACGTTTATTGAAGAAACAGTGGTGATCGCTTCGGGGGCAGAGGCGGGCACTTATGTCTTAAGGGCGACTCACTCTCTGGCAACGACTGCGAATCCCGTGGCTGTCTTTGACTTAACTGATTCTACCGTAAGGAATAGTGGGAGTGCTCTTCCGGTTGGCAATGATCTGGTTATATTTTGGTCAGGAGGAGGGGCTCCAGCAGGGGGAGCAGAATTTTGGACATTAGGTCTAACGAGAGATGGGATGGAAGCTGCTTTTGATTTTGGGAGTGTTGACGTGCATTTATTCCGTCCTGCGCCAGCGACATTTAACGTGACAAATAATAGAGGAGAAACACTCGTTGATTTCACCACAAGTACAGCGGCTGGAGGTGCTGTCGAAACGATCATTCCTACCAATAGCGCTAGTGCGAGTGATGTCACGAGTGTGAATATTGCGAGTAGTATGCCAGGAAATGGTGATACGATCATGCATGATTTTGATGCATTTACTCTGACTGTGACAGCTGTGCCGGAGCCGTCCTCGGCCTTTTTGGTGCTTGGAGGATTACCTCTTTTGTTTGTACGAAGACGCCAGCATAGCTAGCAGACTTTTAGGTTTTATGCGACCAAGCCTCCATTGGGTTCTTCGATGCGCTTATCCATATCTTGGTCGAAGAGTTCCGCATTTACTTTAATACCAACTCAAAAAACGAACTGGTATAAGAATAAAAAAGTCCGCTGGGTTAGGGCGGACTTTCGATCGCTATAGGGTTAGTTGACAGAGCCAAGTTGGAACTTGGTGCGTTTTCTGCTTTTTAAGGTTTATTCGCTGTTGTCAGTTCTTCGCCTCTCATGTCGTCAGAGGTGTAGCCGTTTTCCTCTGCGTACTTGCGCACATCTGCGGTGATTTTCATCGAGCAGAATGTGGGGCCGCACATGGAGCAGAAGTGGGCGGTTTTAGCACCTTCTGCGGGGAGTGTTTCGTCGTGGAAGCTAATTGCTCTGGCAGGGTCAAGGCCGAGGGCGAATTGGTCGCGCCAGCGGAATTCGAAGCGTGCCTTTGAGAGTGCATTATCACGGATCTGGGCCGCTGGGTGACCTTTCGCGAGGTCTGCGGCGTGGGCGGCGATCTTGTAGGTAATCACGCCTTCGCGCACGTCTTCTCTGTTTGGTAGGCCGAGGTGTTCCTTCGGTGTCACATAGCAGAGCATGGCACAGCCGTACCAGCCGATCTGGGCGGCTCCGATTCCTGAGGTGAAGTGGTCGTAGCCGGGGGCGATGTCTGTGGTGAGTGGCCCAAGGGTGTAGAAGGGAGCTTCATGGCACCACTCGATTTGCTTCTGCATGTTCTCCTGAATAAGGTGCATGGGCACGTGGCCGGGGCCTTCGTTCATGACTTGGCAGCCCTTGGCCCAAGCGCGCTTGGTGAGCTCTCCTTGTATTTCTAGCTCAGCGAGCTGGGCGTAGTCATTGGCATCAGCGATAGCTCCCGGGCGGAGACCGTCTCCGATAGAGAAGGAGACATCATAGGCGGCACAGATGTCGCAGATGTCATCCCAGTGTTCGTAGAGGAAGTTTTCTTTATTATGATGGAGTGTCCATTTTGCGAGGATAGAGCCCCCACGAGAGACGATACCTGTCATGCGCTTGGCAGTATGTGGCACGAAGCGCTTGAGCACGGCGGCGTGAATGGTGAAGTAGTCGACACCTTGCTCGGCCTGCTCGATGAGAGTATCGCGGAAGAGTTCCCATGTGAGGTCTTCAATGCGGCCATTGACCTTCTCAAGCGCTTGGTAAATAGGCACTGTCCCTATAGGAACGGCGGAATTGCGCATGATCCACTCTCTGGTGGCGTGGATATTCTTACCGGTGGAGAGATCCATGACGGTGTCTGCTCCCCATTTGGTGGCCCAGCGCATTTTTTCGACTTCTTCATCAATGGTAGAAGCGACAGCGGAGTTGCCGATATTGGCATTGATCTTCACTAAGAAATTGCGACCGATAGCCATCGGCTCATTCTCTGGGTGATTGATATTAGCGGGGATAATCGCGCGACCACGAGCGACTTCAGAACGGACAAATTCAGGGGTGATGACGGTTGGTGTCTGCGCGCCCCATGATTGACCAGGGTGTTGGTGGTTGAGAACGTTGCGGTTCACCTGCTTCATTGGGTCGATCTCTGAAGGCCGTGGCATTTCGTAGCCTTCGGGAGTCGAGCAGAGTTGTTTGATACGCTCAGAGGCGTCCGCTGGTAGGTCTGCGGGATTCGGGTACTTGTCAGCGATGGTTTTGTATTCTTCCTGACGCCCTAGGTTCTCGCGAATGGCGATGTACTCCATCTCTGGGGTGATGATGCCCTGCTCCGCGTACCATTTCTGGGTGACGGGGTGTCCTTTGCTCGCACGGAGTGGCTTGCGCTTCAGTCCTGGGTATTCTTTGAGTTTATTTTTGGCGGCTTTGTTCTCATTGTAGCGCTCAGCGTGCTGGTCGGAGAGGTAGCCATTGTCAGTAGGTTTGACTTCGCGGCCATCGTATTCTTCGACATCACCGCGGGCGAGGATCCACTCGCGGCGCAGTGCTGGGAGTCCTTCGGTGACGTCACCTTGGAAGCTGGGGTCTCCCCAAGGGCCTGAGCAGTCGTAGACGCGGACAGCCTCGTTCTTCTCGATGCGGCCATTCGGGTGCTCTGTGTCAGAGACACGAATTTCACGCATAGGGACTCTGATGTGTGGGTGAATGGAGCCTTCGACGTAAATTCTTGTGGAATTGGGGAAATTGGTCGGGTCATTTTCGATCGCCTGAATTTCAGCAGAGTTATCGAGATCTTCTTGGAAGATACCAGTGTAGTCGCCGCGTTGTTTCGAGTTCTCGGGTGCTGGTGTGTGTTCGTCTGGCGTGATCATAGTAAAAAGTGAGTCAGTGAATCGGTAGTGAGCTTAGACGAGCTTTTTGTGAGCTCGCATTAGAGTGGATAGGTCAGAAAAACCCGTGTGGACAGACATCGGACTGAGAGCTATCTCTTGAGAAAAAAGATCGAACTCCCTTCGCCGGTGCTAGCCGTAGCAGGTTCTAAGGGTCATAGATGCTATCTATTCTCAGCTCTTGAGAGCTCCCCTGTCTGCGCGTAATCTAGAGGGAAGAAGGGGATGATGCAAGGCAGGAATACGACACCCTTGTCATGCGATATTGGCTGGGGGAAAGCAGCTCTAAAAGCAGCTTTGAAAGCGACTGTATGACGCAGGAGCGAGTAGTAGAGGAGAACCTAGTGAAGGAGGGTGTCTAGCCGCTGGGGCAAGAACTCCCGAATTTCCTCAAACCAAGGGTTTTTTTGAAACCAATGGCGATTCCTGGGAGAAGGATGGGGAAGGGGAAGATACTGGGGTAAGTAGTTCTTGTAGCTTTTCACCGTGTCTGTGAGCGTGGCTTTTGCTTGGCTACCGAGAATGTGCTTCTGCGCGTACATGCCAATGAGAATGGTGAGTTTGATCTCAGGCATGGCTCCCAGCAACTGGGGGTGCCAGAGTGGGGCGCATTCTTTGCGCGGTGGCAGGTCTCCAGTTTTTCCTTTGCCCGGATAGCAGAAGCCCATGGGGACAAGGGCTATTTTCTTGGCATCATAGAATTCTTCGTCACTCACGCCCATCCACTGGCGCAGTAATCTGCCACTGGGGTCATCCCACGGTACACCAGTTTTATGCACCTTGCTTCCTGGAGCTTGGCCGATGATAAGCACGCGCGCACTGGGACTGGCCTGCACAATGGGGCGAGGCCCCTCAGGGAGATGCTGGGCGCAGTGAGTGCAGTCCCTGATGGTTTGTAGAAGCTGGTTCATGAAGGTGTCTTATTCTATAATGAAATAATTCTGTTAGGCAGTGAGAGGTAAAGGAGAGAGTAGGAAGTCGTATTATCGACATATGATCTGAGATAGCTAGAATTATTAGAGAGAAGAGACGGCCACTTCTTTGCTGCGTTTATCAGATATTGTGGCACTACCTTTGAGAGTCAGGTGGTTGAGAACCATTATCCAATGGTAATGAGTGTCTCACCATTGGCTTGATTCTCGATGTGGAATCGAATGTCTAAGAATGCCTCAATAGTGGCTATATTTGTTTTAACATGATTGGTTAGATTGATTGTTTTTAGGCTTCCTTGCTTGGCGAGAGCCATTGGGAGGAGGAGCTGGTCAGCGAGCTTGGGCTCGATGGCGGCATTTGTGTTTAAGAAATTAAGGAGTTGTTTCGCTCCCTCACTGGCGACTCGTTTGGCAGGTTTTCCATGGGTGCCAAAACTTGTGAATTGTGCGGTGTGCGTGGCGAATTCTAGCTCATAGATAAGGCAGTTTCCGGATCCATCACAGTTAGTAATCGCCTGAATCTGGAGAGACTCCTCGGGCCATTGTAGGCGTGATTGTGCGGTTTTTAACTCATCATGTGCCACGCTTTCTCTGACATTGGCAATGTAGCATGTTACATTCTGAGATAGTAGCTCGCCTCGATTTGTTAGGTGAATTGGTTTGATTCCTGAGTCAGGTGCTAGAGGTTCAATGCTCGCTCGAATGCAGCCGCCACCAGCGGGAGCGAAGCCGAATGTTTGCAGGTCAAAATCAACTCGGAAGCCCATGTCTCTGAGTACTGGCAGGTAGCATGCTTTTAGAAAATGGGCACTAGGCGCCATAGGGTTATGTGTGCCACCGTGGAGCTCTAGTGTGGATGTGCCAGTGGCTGAAGCGAGAGCTGGCAGAAGGGTCTGAAAGAGCAGGGAGGTGCTGCCAGCTGTGCCGATTTTAAAGATGTAATCTCCAGATTGGATGTCACTGGGGTGAAAGACAAGTTCTGTGGAGTGAAGTTCAGCACCATCTGTGGATCCAGAGGATATTTCTTGGGCTGCACTCACGCAAGTTAGGTGCTGGCGCATCAAGCCGGGCTTTGAGCGTCGAGCACGGATATTTGTCATGCGAAACGGCTGACCTGTTAGCATGGAGAGGCTCAGCGAGGTGCGTAAGATTTGGCCTCCGCCGTTTTGACCATCAATGGTGAGCATGAATTTGTTTGGGGTAGAATGTGATTGTGGTCGATAATCTCGAAAAGTTTGAGAAGCCTGAGCGTTCACTCAGGCTTCTCAAGTGATCTATCACTAAGGATTGTTAGTCGTCTGCTTTACTAGCGTCTTTAATCACAAATCGGGCTTTGAGGCGAGCGACTTCGTGGGCGAGGCCTGCCTTTTTGACACTATCGAGAACCTCGTGAAAGTCTTTGTACGCGTCAGGGGCTTCATCGCGAGGATAAGCTCGGGAGTTATACATGATGTCGTGTTCTTTGAGTTCTGTGTCGACTTGATTTTGATCCAGAGTTCGGAAGGCGTTTTTACGGCCTAAGCGCCTCCCGGCTCCGTGGTTGACGGAGTAGCAGGATGTATCAGCGCCCTCTAGAGCGGCCATGACAGCAGAGCCGTCACGGGGATTCCCCGGTAGGAGAATAGGGTGGCCAGTCTCATAGAATGGTGTGTCTTTGAGCTCGAAATGCCCTGCTGGAAAGGCGCGTGTAGCTCCTTTCCGATGAACCCACTGTGGGATGTTATTACGAATTTCTTTGCGGGCGATATTGTGGCTAATAAAGTAAACGAAATTGGCCTCTATTCCGGGAAGTACTTCTTGGAATGCTTCTAACACAAGTTGATTAATAAAGAGGTGATTCACAGTGGCAAAATTGGCCGCTAGAGACATGTCATCGATATAGTCATTCGCCTCTGGGGTTCCTAGTGGCGCGTAGACGAGTTTCTTATCGTTAGAGGGGAAGGGGATCTTCCAGTCTTCGAACTTTCTCTCCAGGGTCTTAAACTGGGCGGAGGCGAGATCGTGGCCGAATCCTCGGGATCCGCAGTGGGATAAGAAGGCGACTTTACCGTCTTTGAGGCCGAAGGTTTCTGCCGCGACTCTGGCTTCTGGGGAGTCATAGACTTCCACGCGCTCGGCCTCGCCGAAGTGGTTTCCTCCTCCGTAGGTGCCGATTTGTCTTATTTTATTGAGGAATCGATCCCTATACCCTGTGTTGAGGAGTTGATCGAGGCGCTTCTGAAGGGCTCCAGTGGAGTCATCGTGACCGAGGTGATAGGCGTCTTCGCAGTGAGATGTCCAAGTGAAGGGGATACCAAGAGCATCACAAACAGCTTCGCTAGCGCCCTCAGTGGCGATTTGATAGGCTAGCTCACTGTCGATGTGTCGACCGTGTTGGGAGTGGCGATCCCCCTTACCTGCACCCGTGGGGGTGCGCTTGCAGATAGCTTGTATAAGCGCTCGTCTGGTGGAGGCGTCATGGATGACTTCATCCTCAAGATCGAGCTGCAGTAGGCTCATGGAGCACTTGATATCCACGCCGACGGGGCCCGGATAAATGTGGCTGGGAGAAACCATCACGCAGCCAATGGGTGCGCCGTAGCCTAAGTGTGCATCTGGATTTAGTACGAGTTCAGAAATACCGGGTGCGCAGCGAGAATTGACGGCCTGTGTGAGGCATGGGGTGTCGAAGTGATCGCGGATCGGGTCTGTGCCGATGACTGTGATGGGTTTTCCGTCGCTTTTTGGGAGTGGAATGAAGCCGGTGGCTTCGTCGATTTTTTGAATAGTGATAGGCATGGTAAGTTTCGTGGTTGTGATGGTAATCAGTCCATTAGGTGAGAGGGAATGGAGAATTTGAGAAGGCTGCCGCTCATCCGTGGCGGCAGCCTGTAGCAGAGGTGTTATTGGGGTGTTGTCAGGTTATCGCGAATTCTGTGCCAAGATGGTGAATGGATTGGTTATTTGTTTTTAAATTATTGTTTTTGAATGAGTTGTGGTTTTTGTTTTGTTTTGGCTGTGTGATTGAGATTCTGCTTTCATTATTTAAAATTATCTTTTTTTATAAATTCGTATCGTTATCTTTATCCTATGCCTAAGCGAAATGTGGTGATAGGTTTTCTTGGCACGCAGCTAGATTCTGCGAAGCCCTCAAAGAGAGAAGGATCTCGGTGGGATTCTTGGCGGCCCACCGTGGGGCTCTGTCAGCATGAGGACTTCCTTATAGATCGCTATGAGCTGCTCTATGATTCGCGCTACGAGTCTCTAGCAGAGGAGGTGATGGCAGATATGCGCCAAGTTTCTCCCGAGACAGAGGTGGTGGGTAGGGTGTTAGGGATCCAGAGACCATGGGACTTTGAGGATGTGTATGGGAATCTCTATGATTACTTGCAGCAGCTTCGTTGTGATATTTCTGAATGTGAATATTACGCGCATATCACCACAGGGACTCATGTGGCGCAGATTTGTCTCTTTATTCTCACGGAGTCTGGTCACCTGCCTGGTAAGCTGATTCAGACAGCTCCGCCGCGTGGGCGCAGCATAGGTGCTAGCAGGGGAGCAAAGACGGTGATTGATCTGGATCTCTCCAAGTATGATCGCTTAGCCACGCGATTTTCTAGGGAGCAAGAGGAGGCTCAAGACTTGCTGAAGTCTGGCATTGCGACGCGTAATGCTGCTTTTAATGCGCTCATTGAGCAGATTGAGATTGTGGCTCTGCGCTCTCGTGCTCCGATATTGATCACAGGGGCGACTGGTGCGGGAAAGAGTCGCTTGGCGAGTCAGATTTATTCACTGCGTAGTGATCGTGCCGGAGTGGAGGGGGACTTTGTTGAGGTGAACTGTGCGACCTTGCGTGGTGATGGGGCGATGAGCGCACTCTTTGGGCATAAGAAAGGGTCGTTTACGGGGGCGCAGGCAGATCGGGCTGGTCTCTTGAGGGAGGCTCATGGAGGGGTGCTATTTTTAGATGAAATTGGTGAACTAGGTCTTGATGAACAAGCTATGCTGCTGCGTGCTCTCGAAGAGGGAAAATGGCTGCCCTATGGGTCAGATAAGCCAGTGAAGAGTCAGTTTCAGCTCATTGCGGGAACAAATCGTGACTTGCGAGACGCTGTGGTGGAGGGGCGGTTTCGTGAGGATCTGCTAGCGAGAATTAATACTTGGACATTTACGCTACCGGGTCTCGCTGAGCGCCGTGAGGATATAGGGCCGAATCTAGAATATGAACTAGTAAACTTAGAGCGAGACACTGGCCGGGCTGTGCAATTTAACAAGGAAGCTTATGGGATGTTTTTGAAATTTGCCGAGCATCCTGCGAGTGCGTGGCGTGGTAATTTCCGTGATCTTAATGCAGCGGTCACGCGGATGTCTACGATGGCACCGAGAGGAAGAATTCGCGAGCAAGAGGTGGAAGCTGAGATAGCGCGCTTAGAGTACGCTTGGAAGCGAGGAGCGAAAGATGATGCAGATGATGCGGGTGAGAGAGAGTTCAGTGAAGTGCTCGCTACCGTGCTGAGTGAGGAGGCCCGGGCAGAGATTGATCCTTTTGATCAGCCACAGTTAGCGTATGTGATTGAGGTGTGCCGTGGCTCTCGCTCACTGAGTGATGCTGGGAGGGTGCTTTACGCCGTTTCTCGCGAGAAAAGAAGAGTGAAGAATGATGGCGACCGTTTGCGCAAATACTTAGCGAAGTTTGGGCTGCGCTTTGAGGAGCTCTGATGAAAGGAATTTTGGGAGAGGGAGGTGGCGGCTTGCCGAGAAGCTTACTGAGAGGCATTCACGCCGACGGGAGCTTTTGGCCAAGGGGTTTCGCCTGGTGCCCAGGTTTTTGGTTGTTTCGCGCGTACGGCATCTACTTCTTTCTTGAGCCACTCTGGTGGGTTGTTGTTCTCTTCTTGTCCGTAGACATAGGGAAGGGCGGGGTCCATGAGTAGTGGGACATCTCCTAGTGGTGGGCGCTCATCAGAAGATTTCTTGAGGCGTCCACTGAGTGTTTTGACGATTTTTGGATGGTCTTTGGCGATGTCTGTGGTCTCAGCTGGGTCGTTCTTGATATTGTAGAGAATGTCGCCCATGAGCTTGTAGTCCCCACTGCGGATTGTTGGGACGCGCACGCTGCCTTTGACCTCAAAGATAATTTCCTCACGCGGGCTTTTTTCTCCGTGGAGGAGTGTTTGGCTCATGTCGAAGCTGTCTTCGGCTGTGTTGGTCTCTGCTGCTGCCGTGCCGCCAATAGCACTAAATGTTTTAAACCAATCTGTGACAAACATCATTTCATGGTTTTCTGAATTTGCCTTGAGTGTCTTTGGCCAGCGGATGAGGCAGGGGACGCGCACGCCACCTTCAAATGTAGTGTTTTTTGTGCCTCGGAAGGGTAAGCTCATTTCTTCAAGTACTGGGCCGTTGTCATTGGTGAAGACAAGGATGGTGTTATCAGCCTGACCGCTTGCATCTACGGCTTGGACGATTTCGCCCACGGCGTCATCCAGGCATTTGAGCATAGCATCACGCACATCATACTTATCGGCGTAGCGTGGGGTTTCATTGAGCGGGCCGTGTACGGCATTAAAGGCGACGTACATGAAGTAGGGCTTGTCGGCTTTTTGTTGTTTGATGACGCGCACGGCTTCCTTGCCGATGAGGTCTGTGGCGTAGCCTTCTTCCTGAATGGGTTTTTGGTTGCGGTGCCAGTCATAGACGGCGAAGCGCGCCGGTGCATTGTGTACGATGGTTTTTGTGTAATAATCAATGCCCCATGCGTAGTGACCGTACTGGTGGTCAAAGCCTTGTGCCATCGGGAGGTGCTCGGGGAGCCATTCTCCACAGTGCCATTTTCCAATAATAGAGGTGAAGTAGCCTGCTTCTTTGAGTGACTCGGCAATGGTGTGCTCCTTTGTGTCTAGGGCGTGAATTCGGCGTGTGGGCTCGCCGTTTGGATTATGCGCGAGGGTGAGTCCGAGGGCTTTGAGATAGCTTGGCTTACCGAAGTCCTCTGAGCGCCAGTCTGACCATGTACGGAAGGCGTATTTTCCAGTGAGAAAGGCGGCGCGTGTGGGGGCGCAGACAGAGTGGGTGTAGTAGTGGCTGAGCCGCATGCTCTGGCTGGCAAGTTTGTCCAAATTCGGAGTGAGCTCTTTGTTTCCACCGTTAAATCCTGGCTGCGCCCAGCCCATATCATCAGCGAGGATGAAGATGATATTGGGGGATTGTTTCGTCTCAGTAGAATGTTTCTGTGCCCAGCCCAATGAGGTCAGTGAGAAGATGGTGAGAAGTGTGAAACGTACTGTGTTGAGCATGCCGATAGCTTACTTAGAATGAGAATGGGGTATAGTTATTTCTCTGAGGAGTTTAGAACAATTTAGGAGGGTATTGAATGATGGGAGCGGTTCTTCAGGGCTGATTTATTTATGAGGAGAGGACAAGTTGAGAAGAGTGGTGCTATGAGGCATGAAAAACGCCCTGCGATTTCAGCAGGGCGTAGAGAGTGATGAGTTTATGAGGAGATTAGTTGACTGTGCGATTTATCGACGTTTGCGTCTACAAATAGAGCTGACAATAGCAATCAGTGAGAGCAGTGATGCGGAAGGCTCTGGTATTGCTGTTACTCCTGTAAAGTCCAATTCTGCTAACAGGCCGCGGTTTCCAACGGTCTGATTCTCGTTTGTGGAAGTTGTGCCAAAGACAAACTGCAGTGAAGAAATTGTGGCGTTGTCAAATTGGAAGTCTGTTTGATTGGGTACGCTAGAACGAAGTTCGTTACCTTCTCCAATAAAAGTAAGATCAGCCCCCATGCCTGTGCCTCCACTATTTTCATTGACGCGACTCAAATCGAAATCTGCAAGGACAGGGTCGTTGTTGTTAATGAATCCAGCGTTAACAAGTGCGCTGCCTCGAACGATCATGGTTTCTTGACCGGTTAGAGCAAATCCAAAGACGTCAGAGAAATTACCACCAGCTGAATCAATATCTTGTGCAAGAAAGCTAGTAACACCAATGAGTGCTGCCGCGTCGCCAAAAGGATTCGCTGCTGAGGAAGTGCCTGACTCGATAAATGAAAGTGTGAAGACTCCAAAAGAATCAGCGACTGAACCTGATGACACTGTAACAAATGTGCCCGCGGTAGATGTATCGAAACTGGCTGTAGTAGAGTTGGTGGGGTTGGCGCTTAGTGCATCTAGTGTTAAAATGGCATCGAATGTAGCGCCCATGCTGGCGTCACCAAGGCCAGTGAAGAGGACAGAATCTCCGACTGCTAAATCAGATGCATCAGCTGTGCCAGCTATGGCTGTGCCGACTCCTGCAAAATCTAGAGTTACGATAGAATAGGCTTGTTGGCTAAATGAGCCAAGTAGACAAGCGAGGGAAAGACTGAGGTATGTGCTTTTATATTTCATGTTGGGTTTTTATTTTTGGAGCAGAATAATAAAACGAGTTGAAGTTTTACTAGGACAGAGGTTTTGTGTATTCGTTTTCACGACAAATCTGCCATGTAATTACGTCATATGATTGAGATTGTGAGGGTTATGTGGCTGTTCCGAAGAGCGTTGCTTTGATGTTTGAGTGATCTCAGAGGGCTATGTTTTCATTTTCAATAAGGAGAGAGAGATTTCATCAAAATCCAATGATAATCCTATAACCATATGGGTGTTCCTTGAGTTGTTCTTTCAATGTTCAAACCAGAGTTGTGTTTTTCTAGAAGCTTGCAATGCTAGTTTAAAAAGTGCAGTAATTTAGGGTTCTAAAAACAGTTTCTTGCTTCGGTGTCGTCTGTCTTATAGACAAAGTCTGATTCTATCTCGTTTGATGAGTAGAAACGCCTAGATACCTCATGAAAGCCTACTTCATCCGCCGCCTCATTCTACTCCCTGTGACGCTACTGGG
>CALFVF010000018.1 GCA_937928735.1 uncultured Verrucomicrobiales bacterium
GAAACCTGCTTTTGGTAAAAAATGCCGTCAGATTGTTTCAGATCAAGGCAAACACAATCACTTTTGAATGTATTCATAAGGATTGTGGACAACGCAGAGATGGAGCAATCTGGTGGTATTTTCAAAAATGAGGTTTTCAGAAGTGCCCTAATGAGGAAAACTACCCGGTAGAAAGCACGAAGAGATTTGGTGGGAGATCAAGGCGGAACCCATCGGTGATGCGAGCATCTGCGGGTGGATGACAACGATGGTATCTCCTCAAAGATCTAGCGAATTCTACCAGTTAGTTTTTTGAGTTGGTATTAGCCTATGAAATTGACTTTCCAAGTTCTAGACCTTGGCACAATCTTGCCACTGTGGATGCTCTGACTCACTCAAAAAACTTTCAGAAAGCCTTACTAGACTGGTTTCGCACCGAAGGGAAAGATTACCCATGGCGCAGAACCATCGACCCATGGCACATTCTCGTGTCTGAGGTCATGCTCCAGCAGACACTCGTGCAGACAGTCCTTGGGTTTTACGACCCCTTTCTGACACGCTTCCCCACACCCAAAGCTCTGGCAGATGCTAGTGAAGCAGAGATTCTCAGCGCCTGGGAGGGACTCGGCTACTACCGCCGTGTGCGAAATCTCCACAAAGCCGCTAGAGC
Organism: uncultured Verrucomicrobiales bacterium; assembly: GCA_937928735.1. GTDB lineage: Bacteria > Verrucomicrobiota > Verrucomicrobiia > Verrucomicrobiales > Akkermansiaceae > Rubritalea. Next base: position 650 of record CALFVF010000018.1, read on the forward strand.
CATCTGCGAACACCACCAAGGGATCTTCCCCCGCGAGCACACAGAGATTCTCGCCCTCCCAGGTATCGGTCAGTACACAGCGGGAGCTGTCTGCTCCTTCGCCTACAATGACTGCCAGCCCATAGTTGATGCCAATGTCGCAAGGATCTTCTCTAGACTCTTTGACTACCACCAGAGAGTCGACACCTCAGCAGGCCAGAAACAACTCTGGAAATGGGCGGACACTCTAGTCTCTGAGGACTCTCCCAGAGAGTATAACTCAGCCCTCATGGAGCTCGGCCAGACCTACTGCACCAATCGCACCCCCGGCTGCGAGAACTGCCCCGTCCAAACATTCTGCCACACAAAAACCCCCGAAGATCTCCCCAAGAAAAAGCCCAAGACCACTACCGTACTACTCGATCAACACTGTGTGTTTGCCTACCGCCACAAAGACGCTCAAGTCCTTCTACAAAAAGAACAAGTCGGACAGCGGCGAGAAGGCATGTGGAAACTCCCCGAGTACCGCGCAGAGGAACTCGCTAACTTCCCCCTACTCTATCAGGCGAATTACGCCATTACGCACCACAAAGTCACTCTGAGAGTCTACCTTATTGAGGACACAAATAACCCTATCCTTCCTACCCTTGCGGCCTCTAAGAACCAAGGGAGTAGAGAAAAAAGCCATCCAGAAGAGGACAATCAAGAAAGCGCCAATACTGAAGTCACTTGGTTTCACCTCAGCGAACTAGCTGCGACCCCCATGCCTAGCCCATTCCGAAAGGCACTCAATCAATTACTCGAAGACCTCATCTAGAGGAATGATAAAAGCGTCTTTTCACGACAAATCATTTTCTATAATGCGGACAGTGATTGTTGTACCACTCTATTCACGTAGTATAAATAGACAATGAGAACATTCACAGTACCCACTCTATGCATTGGCTTACTCGGCCTCAGCTTTGCCTACGCGAACCCTGCCACCACTCCCACTCTAGCAGAGAGTCAGCAGAGATTTGTGGAAAAATACAAAAAACAAAACCCTCCCAAGCCTGAGGAAATGCTCGTCAACACTGACGCGGAGCCAAACCTAGAAGACGGCTTTACCGCCCTCTACAAAGACGGAGACCTCAGTGACTGGCAACAGCATGGTGGTGCTCATATTTTTGAAGCAAAAGAAGGCATCATTGAGGGCACTTGTGTCAAAGGAGAACCCTCAGCCTATCTCTGCACAAAGAATAACTACAAAGACTTCATCTTCACCGCAGAGCTTAACTGGCTAGAGAATATGAATAGTGGGATACTCATCCGCTCTAAGTCACGCCTGATTCAAACAAAAAAGGGGAAAGAACTCTCAGAAGCCTACGGGCCACAAATCGAGATGGAAGGCTTCTCCACCCGCAATAGAAACTGGTCTGGCGGGGTCTATCGCCAAGGCTGTGGCGGCTGGACCTACCCACTGTGGCTCGCGCAACACGCAGAAGCGCGCGCAGCGCTCAAAAAAGACCAGTGGAACCGCATCACCATACAAGCAGAAGGCGATTCTGTAAAAACCTGGATCAATGGCACACCCGCTGCAAACTGGACCGACCCAGAGTTCTTTGAGGGCTTTATTGGCCTCCAAGTTCACTCTGGTAAATCAGGTAAAATTCAGTTCAGAAACATCCAATTAAAAGAGCTACCCATGAGTAGCAAGTAGCACGCCACGGTAGTCATACCACCAGATCATAAAGTGGATGTTCATCGATGAATTGAAAACTCAGCGCACGAACTTGTGTTTACAGAGATGGCTGCATTTCTCGAAATCTGGATGCATATTCTGGGCTTATATACACACTTGACGGCACTTCCCCCCAGCACCTATGGTGCCACTATTACACTGCCTTAGAGCAACTAACCTCAGTGATCTATGCCTGGGGTTAGGCGCTTGGGTTAAGGCAACTCTATTTTTGAACCATACAAACCATACAGCACCGTGGAATTACAGGATATCCGTAAAATCGTAGAGCTCATGAATGAGCACGACCTCTCTCTCTTTCACCTCGAAAAGGGTGAATTCAATCTCAAGTTGAAGAAAGGTGCGGATGTAGAAGCCATACAAGCAGCCATGGCAGCTATCCCCCAGTACGCAGCACCTGCGCCCGCTCCAGTAGCAGCACTAGGTGCTGCAGCCACACCAGCAGCACCTAGTGCTGGCGCTCCAGCAGCCCCTGCTACAGAAGGCACACCACTAGAATCTCCCATGGTCGGTACATTCTACCGCTCCCCTGGCCCCGATCAGGCCGCCTTCGTGAATGTCGGAGACACCATTTCAGAAGGACAGACCATTTGCATCATCGAGGCCATGAAGGTGATGAATGAAATTAAAGCGGAGACCTCGGGTACCGTGGCCGCCATTCACGTGGACGACTCCACTCCTGTCCAGTTCGGCGACCTCTTGTTCTCTATCAAGTAATTGCCACCTCACCTCTAGACACCACTCATCTATCTCGAACAGAACCTGCTATGCTTAAGAAAGTTCTCGTTGCCAATCGGGGCGAAATCGCGCTTCGCATCATACGTGCCTGCCGTGAGCTCGGTGTTGCCTCCGTGGCAGTCTACTCCGAGCCCGATGTTGACTCCATGCATGTCCAGCTCGCGGATGAAGCTGTCTGCATTGGCCCCGGCCCCAGTAAAGACAGCTATCTAAAGCCGGATCGCATCATCGCGGCCGCAGAAATCACAGATGCTGACGCCATTCACCCTGGCTATGGCTTTCTTTCTGAAAATGCTCGTTTCGCAGAGATTTGTGCGACCTCTGGGATCAAATTCATCGGCCCCTCTGTGGACACGATTCGCCGCATGGGTGATAAGAACACAGCGCGCGCCACAGCCCTCGAGTTCGGAGTGCCAGTCACGCCTGGCTCAGACGGGATTCTTAAAGACGCCAAGCACGGCCTCGAAATCGCCAAGGAAGTCGGCTTCCCGGTGATGATCAAAGCCACCGCAGGTGGTGGTGGACGCGGCATGCGCCCAGCGATGAATGAGGAAGAGTTCTCAGACATGTATCACCAGGCCTCTAGTGAGGCTGTCGCCTGCTTTGGCAATGGCGAATGCTATATCGAGAAGCTAGTGCTCAATCCCCACCACGTGGAGATTCAAGTCATCGGTGACACGCACGGGAACTTCCTCCAACTCGGGGAGCGTGACTGCTCCATGCAGCGCCGAAATCAGAAGATCATTGAAGAATGCCCTTCTCCTCTTCTCACACCAGAACTGCGCAAGCGCATGGGTGAGGCCTCGAAGAAACTCATCGAATCCATCGGCTATGAAAATGCCGGCACCATTGAATACCTAGTCGATTCTGAGGCCAAGAACTTCTACTTCATGGAGATGAACACCCGAATTCAGGTGGAACATCCCGTGACTGAGGAAGTGATGGGCTGTGAGCTGATTAAGGAGCAAATACGAGTCGCCTCTGGAGAGTCTCTCTCCCACCACGTGCTCAATGCTAGCCCAAGAGGCTGGTCAATCGAGTGCCGCATCAATGCCGAAGATCCCTATAATAACTTCGCTCCAAGTCCTGGTAAAATTGAGCTCTGGTATGCACCTGGTGGGAAAGGTGTGCGCGTAGACACGCACGTCTACAGCGGCTACACAGTCCCACCCTACTATGACTCGATGATCGCCAAGCTCATATGCACAGGGGCAACTAGAGAGATCGCCATTGCTAGAATGAACCGCGCCCTAAAGGAATTCATGGTTCGTGGCATCAAGACCACCATTCCATTCCAGTTAGAGATCATCAACCACCCTGATTTCATCAACGGAACCTACGACATCGCATGGGTAGGCCGCTTCCTTGAGGAGACTCAGAAAAAGTAACACCACTTAGTTTTTCGAGTTGGTATAAGGTGCACTCCTAGAATCTAGCGCGCAGGTTCCATGACCTGCCTGACATCATATTCTTTTATAATCTCGCTAGAGTGCTCCTTTAGCGAGATTTTTTATGGTTAGACACTACAGCAAAGCTCCCAGCTATTCTGCTAGAGAGAGAATCACTTTGCCTGTACGCTTATCCTGCTGGGCATGTACTAATGCTTGTTTGATGTCCTCAAGAGGGTAGCGAGAGGCAATGGTTTGTGTGAGCTTTCCTTCCTCCACCCACTGGGCGAGCTGAGCATAACGTCTGTGGACTTCACTTTGGCTAGTTTCCTCCAGCCACTTTGTCACCCACAGCCCCTCAAAGCGGATTCGCTTAAATATCAAAAACTTGTTAGGGATAGTCACAGGCCGTCGACTCATCGCACCATAGGTGACATGCACTCCCTGCTCCACTAAGGCACTCATTAGTCGAATCGAGCTCTCTCCTCCTACCGCATTGCAGGCCAGTTTAACTTCTAATTTCTGACTGATCTCCTTTAGTTGCTGCACACCACCTTCATCTTCCACAAGTACGATATCAGCACCCAGAGGCTCTAACTCCGCTACGAGCTCCGCGCGCCGCACCAGATTAATCGTGCGCAGACCCAGTAACTTGGCAATCTGGATCACGCACTGCCCTACTCCTGAGTTCGCCGCATTCTGAATCACCCAGTCACCAGCTTGTAGGGAAGTATAGTCTTCTAACAAACAGAGTGCCGTCATAGGATTCACCTTCAGCATCGAGGCTTGCTCACGGCAGAGATCCCTGGAAATAACATAGAGCGCATCCGCATCACAGACCACCCGCTGACTCCAAGTCCCGACACGCTTGAGAAAAATCACTGTATCTCCTACATTCACACCAGAAGCTCTTGAGTCCTCTACAATACCACAGCCCTCTATCCCAGGGACTGCCGGCAGCACAGGCTTCACTCCATAGGTTCCTTCTATAAAGTTAATATCAGCAGGGTTAATAGGAGCCACTAGCATGCGCACCTCAACCTGGCCTTCCTCAAGTCCTCCGCCAAGTACCTGAGGTGATACTTCCTGCACAGACACAACTTCTTGCGCCTTTCCGAACTCTGTGAGTTGTACTTCTTTCATGACTCTTTTTAAAAGGCTCATTTCCCTCTACTTCTCTCTGGGTTTAAAAAGAGGCAGCCCAACTTCTTGGTGCTGCCTCTTTGCTTCAACTATATCGTGGGCACCTTCGGCACCCATATAAAAATGTTAGCTTAATTTATTTTTGCCAGCATTCTCTTCTTGGTGAATCGTCACAGGGAAGCCCTCGAATTGATTTGATGCTTTCCCATCTGTCGCATCTACAGAGAAGCGGTAGCAGTCCAGCGTGTATGTCTTCTTCTCACTATCAATAGTGATCATACCAAAGCCGCTGCCCTTCTTGTGAGCCACTTCGTAGCGTGTGCCTTTGGGTAAATCCTCAGGATAGCCAACAGCGTAGACGTAGGTTTTATTGCCAAAGCCATCCATAAATTCGCCAGTCTCAGGCAGCCCGTGCTGTGGCTGATTCGCAGCATCCATACCATCAATCTCTGAGGGTCTCCACCAGCGTGGGTAGCCCGCAGCGATCGCTGGTGTGCAAAACGCCCAGCCAGAATCACGCTGCTTCTCCACGCCGTACTGAGAGAGTGATGTGAGGTGCTGGTCACCATTCACATGCAATGCCTTTGCATCGCGCATGAGTTTGATCGCACGATTACGCCCACTCTGTGGCCAGCCGCCAGAGTCGAGATCTCCGCGCAAGTAGCCATCATACTTGCCGTGGTGTGTCGCGAGACCAGAGAACACTGTCGCACTCAAGAGAACTTTCATGCTGTGGCCTCGCTGGTCTTTCGCCCACTCAGCAAGGAATTTTTCCTGACGGTCTCCTAAGAAGTGCAGCCCCTCAGTATCGATCTTTGTCATGTCGAAGTTAGGATCAACAATATGATCCGCGCGAATATCTGATTCAGAATTCACCCTATGCGGACTACTCTTAAACATACGGTCTGCTATCACCGCAAAGCTCACACCTCCATAGAGCATATCACCATACCAGACAGTGATGCCCTGCAGCACAGGTGCGGTATCATGGAAGTCTGGGTGGTGACCGCAGTTTGTCTTATGCACGACATTCACCATCTTCGCTGGCTCTCGGTAGCCACCTTGTGAGATCTTTAGGCCATTTTCCTTATCTTCAATCGCGGCTCCATTCTCTCCCCAGATATTACCGTGAAATACATCGTGATCATCTGGAATACTCAGTGTCGGCGCATTACGCATTGCTTCGCGGAATGACCAGCCATGCTGCCAGAATTTACGCAAGTAGTTGAGAATAGCGGCATCTGCGGGGTCACGAATAAGGCCATAGCCACCATGGTTCTCATAGAGCTGATCCCCTGAGAAATAGATCAAATCAGGATCAAGCTTGGCGACATTATCAGCCACCGGGGCATAGGGGAATCCGTAGTCCTTTTGGCAGGTCAGTCCCGCTAGCTTTAGTGGGCGCCCCTTAGGGTCAGCCTTCACGCGGCCAGCCCACTCATAGGGTTCACTAGATCCATCTGAGAATGCTTCGCGATACACGAGCTTGTAGGCGACATCTCGGCTGGCTTCCCAGTTTTCCACGCGAAACATGGCGATACAGGCACTGGGGTCAATTGGCGATGTGGCGATCTTTTGCCACTGGCCTGCCTTCTGAATGTGTAGCTCAACTTCTTGGCTGTCTTTCTCACCAAATGGCCCTACGAGAGCTCCCATTTTCATCACATAGCCCTGATCATTGCGATTATCACTGAGGGTGTACTGTGACCAGAGAATAGGACCAAACTCTTGATTGGGTTTACTCTCGACGAGTGATCCACCGATCTGCCAGTTTTGGAAACGATAGCATTTCAAAGTTTGGCCAGTTTTTCCACCACCAAGTGCTTGGCTTGTTAGAGCGACATTACCTATGATCTTGTCCACAGGGGCGCTGCTTTTTGCCTCGGCAAGTAACTCGTCTCCTTCTTTCACCTGTGCTGTGAAGCGAAATTGCCCCCCCTCGACCTTGCCTTCCATGAGAAGAGTCACGACACCTGACTGAGCTGCGCGAGAGAACTTCGTGGTCTGAGAACCAATGAAGAGCTTGCCACTTTGCACGCCGATATTGAGTCCATTTCTGGAGAATACATTGGCTCTATGGTCATTGATATCCGCTCTCGATCCTATGCGAAATCCTCCTCCGTGGTCTTTCTTCAGGCCCTTCGGCAAGCCGATATCCACACGCATCGCGAAGTCTCCCTCCTTCTGAGTGATCTGGTAATTTAGAGCGTGGATATTGCGATTTCCTCCATCGACCTCACACTGAGCCCAGCCATTCTCCACGATCCAGTTCTCCATAGGGTTCGCCCAGACAGCACCTCCTAAGAATCTGCGATCATGTGTCTTCTTCCAGTTATCTATGGTGTGTAACTTGGCCTCAGGTGCAGACCCTGTCTTGGCTTGTCCAGCTTGTCCATAGAGGAGAGATCCCCCTAATGGTGCGCCCGCTAGTATTCCTATAAATCGTTTACGGCTAATTGATGTCATCTTGTCTCTTATGTTGGTGCAATGATAGCTACTGAAGGTGAACTATCACTCAAACAAAATACAGGACTTTGGCAAGAATCCGATCGAAATGATGGAATCAAACCTCTTTCTGCAAGAAATCGCCAGCAAACTATTCTCAGAGAATAGCCGCTCTCACATGCCCTCTAGCCGCTATGTCGCCTTAGTCTCTCAGGCTCAGGCTAATCTCTGTGCTAGGAGCTCAAGAATAGCTGCTGATTGCTCACGCTCAGGGGCAGCACCGCGTGCCATATCAGGCTTCCCGCCACCTTTCCCACCCGCCAGTGGGGCAATTTCTGCGATGATCTTGCCAGCCAGTAGTCCCGCAGACTTCGCGCCTTCTCCGCAGTAGGCTCCGAGATGCAGGCGTTCACCATCATCGACAAGAAACACACCCGCTCCCTGCCACTGCTTTTTCTTGCACCCATTGAGGAGTTCTTGGAGAAGATTCGCAGGGCCTTCGACCTGTGCTGCGAGATGCCCCCCAGCCGTATGCCAGTCTGAGGATGGATTCTCAAATGCTGCGGCTAGTAACTCATCAGCCATAGCACTCGCCTGTGAGGCTGCCGCCTTTTTCACTGCTTTCTGTGCTTCGAGTGCAGCTTCTCTGAGCTTGGCGAGTGAGTTTTCTAACTCCTCTAGAGTCAGGTCTTTTCCAGCCTTCTCTATAAAATCTTGCTCTAAAGAACATGCCACTGGCTCTTGTCCCATCGCTTTGAGCTGATCATTCGCTGCTGTGAGCTTGTCACTCGCTTCTTCTATCTCAGCTGTGAGCTCGCCACTATACTTCTCGATGTAGCGCTCTGCTGCACTTCCACAGAATGCTTCAATTCGGCGCACGCCTGAGGCAATGGCTGCTTCTGACTTAATCTTAAAGGTCCCTATCTCTCCTGTGCGTCGAGTGTGTGTGCCTCCGCAGAGCTCCATCGCATAGCCATCGAGCTTATCTTTTTCACCCCCAATTTGGACGACACGAACGAGCTCACCATACTTATCCCCGAAGAACTGCATCACATCACTGCGCTCACGCACATCCACGTGTGGCACCTCGACCCACGATACCGGGCTATCAGCCGCGATAGCCTCTTGGACTTTGTTCTCTATAAGAGCCACCTGAGCGTCTGTTAGAGCAGCTGAGTTAAAATCAAACCTCAGTCGCTGGTCTGTCACCGAAGACCCTTGCTGGGAGGCATCCGCTGAGACCACCTCGTGCAGTGCCCAGTGTAGTAGATGAGTCGCTGTGTGGTGAGACTCGATATTACGCCTTCTTGGCCCATCAATGCAGAGTGACACGCTAGCTCCTACACTCAGAGCATCACGACATGATCCTAGACTCTCTAGTGATAGGCCATGAGCGATAGCTCCACCAATCTGGATGACTTGAGAAACCTCCCATGTCTCAGCACCTAGGCTGAGCGTTCCACTATCACCAATCTGTCCACCCATTTCTGTGTAGAATGGCGAGGATGCCGTAACTACATAGAGTGTGTCCTCATCTTCGTGGAGCTCAAGCACGGTGGTCTCCACATAGTCTGAGTCAAAGCCGACAAACTCAGTGGTCTGCTCTGAGCTCATATCGAGTGCGCGTACCACTGTGGATTTCTGGGCTGCTCGTGCGCGTTGTTTCTGCTCTAACATCAGACCCTCAAACGTCTCCTTGTCAAGCTTCAGTCCATGCTGCTCACAGAGGATTTCTGTCAGATCCAGCGGGAAGCCAAAGGTGTCATAGAGCTCAAAGGCGAATGCACCAGAGAGTGTCTGCTGGTTCTTTGCGCGCTCTTTTTCAAATTTCTGCAGCCCACGAGCCAGAGTGCGATTAAAGCTCTCTTCTTCATTTTGTAGTGTCTGCTTAATAACTTCTGCTCTCGCCACAAGCTCTGGGAAAATCGATCCAAACTGCTCCACGAGCGTGTCCACGAGTTCTGCGAGAAAACATGTTTCCCCTAAGAACCCGAGAGTTCGCCCATAGTTTACAGCACGTCTAAGAATACGCCTAAGTACATAGTTTCTGCCTGTATTTCCTGGTAGAATCCCATCGGCGATCGAGAAGCTCAGTGTGCGGATATGGTCGGCAATCACACGGAATGCGATAGCTTCTTTCATCTCCTCACTCAGAGTGGACTTATCGACACTCACAGACTCTGGGTAGATATCTTGGTATGACTTCCCAGAGAGCCCCTCTAACTTCTCAAAGAGAGGTGTAAACACATCCGTGGCGTAGTTTGATGGGCGTTTTGAGAAATCTTTAAATCCATTTGTTCCTTGATAGATCGAGCAAGCACGCTCAAATCCCATTCCTGTGTCCACGTGCGTGGAAGGCAGGTCTCTGTAGCTGCCATCGGCCTCGGCATTGTACTGAATAAAGACTAAGTTCCAGATTTCAATACACTGGTCACTGTCTTTGTTCACCAAGGCACCCTTCGTGTCTCCCTCTGGAGTCAGGTCGACATGAAGCTCAGAGCATGGGCCACAGGGGCCGGTTTCCCCCATTTTCCAGAAGTTGTCTTTCACGTCACCATCGACAACGTGGATCTTCGGATCCAGACCTTTTGCCTTAAAGAATGCCGCCCAGTAATCATAGGCTTCTTGGTCAAACTCTGAGGGATCACCCGCTGACTTATCGGGGCGATACACTGTGGCGTAGAGGCGCTCTGGCGGGAATCCCCAGCGCTCCACAATCAAGTCCCAAGCCCAAGTAATCGCCTCTTCTTTAAAGTAATCTCCAAACGACCAGTTCCCTAACATCTCAAACATCGTGTGATGATAGGTATCATAGCCAACATCATCTAAGTCATTATGCTTCCCGCCTGCACGAATACACTTCTGGGTGTCTGCTGCTCTTGGTGGGCTGTAGGGAGGCTTTTCCGTGCCCAGAAAGAAGGGCACAAACTGATTCATCCCTGCATTGGTAAACAGCAAGCCCGGAGACTGCGGCAATAAGGAGGCGGAGGGAACAACTGTGTGCTGTTTCTCTTTAAAAAAATCAAGGAAGCTCTGGCGTATCTCTGAGGCAGTCATATCAAACGTGGTAGGGTCACAAACGTGGTAGGGTCATTCACCGGGCTGCTTGAATGACCTTCGCGATTTAGGCTAAAAATGAACCATGAGCAAGGCGGGATTGCATTTGACATTCAATCCACACCGATGAACTTGCACAGAAGCATTTCCTAGCCCACCTCCTAGCCCACCTCCTAGCCCATCAGAACCACCGCCACCATGCCTGCAGAATCCACACTTGCCACCACCTCATCTAGTGCGAAGAAATACTGGTTTCTGCTGATGATTCTTCCCGTGGGACTGGCCATTGGTGTCGTCACTAGTCTGGTGTCTCACCTCAGACAAGACCAGAAGGCGAATGAAGTCGTCAAATTCTCCCAGAGCATCGATCTTGAGTCACTCACTGACTCGGCGAATAAAATGACAACCTACATCGGCGAGCGCCATCTCGAGTCCGAAGAAGGCCAACTCGCGATGCTCCAGATGGCGTCCTTCCTCCAAGGAGAACTCAGCCCTCAGAATTCTGGCCTCGTTGTCCACAAGGACAAAGGCTTCCCGCTCGAAGGCCGTCTATGGTATCATTACTGGGTGAATATTGAGGGTAAGCAGAGTAACAACATTCACCTCGTCCTCACCAACTACGATGGCCCCAAAGACACTGGCGAATCCGCCAAAATAGCCAGCCTCATCGCCCTCATCCAGTCGCTGGGAGCTGAGACACCCCCACAGAGTATCCGCTTTGTCTTTGCCCCTAAGAATCAGGCACTCGGTGAACTCATCCAAGAAGCTAGACTGCGCTGTCTACTCCCCGAAGAGAACTGCATCCGCACCACAGTCATCCAGACATGTGATGATGTGAGTCTAGATGCAGAAAATGACTGGTTTGAGCTCCCCCAGTCTACAGAGCTCGCGAGTTTGCAAGGTGAGTCCTCAACAGCTCTCATCAGCCACCCTACACTCATGAGTGGTTCACAGAATGACATCACCGAGCACCGTGCTAAGGCCTTATTTAGTGCCACAGCAAAGCTGCGAGAAACACTCTATCAGACAGCATCCACAGCCTCCTCCGAAGCTGCCGAGTGATCCGTATGGACTAGCGAGAGTGAGCGAGAGTGAACTATCTCTAGAATTTCTCTGATTCTTTGTCTTTTTCTCTATCTGTGCTAAATATGACTTATGTATCGTATCAAGTACCTTTTCTGTCTGCTACTTCTGAGCCTGTCGAGTTGCCAAAAGAACCCTGACCCGGACTCAAGTGCGGATAGATCCAATGATGATCGCGAGCTACTTCACGCCACGATAGCGGCTCACGGAGGCCTAGAGACATGGTACTCTAATGGCCTATTCCAATTCCGCTGGAAGTACAATATGCTCGATAAAGGCCTCACGGTAAACACCCTACAAACAGTCGACCCAAGTAGCCTCAATGTCATCCACCAAGTCGCTGATAGTGACACCCAGTTTGGCATTCATGACGGTCAGAGCTGGATCCACCCCGCTGAGGCTACCTTTAAACCCCATCCTAAATTCTGGGCACTCACACCCACTTACTTTATTGGCATTCCATTTATCTTTAATGACCCTAATGCTCATTTCCAAACGCTAGATGACACCATGTCTTTTGAGGGCAAGGAGTACACCCAGCTTAAAATCACCTACAATGACAAAGCCGGAGACTCACCAGATGATTACTACGTTCTCCTGATCGACCCTGAGACCAAGCTCACCCGTGGCGCCTACTACACGGTGACTAATCCACTCGTGCTCGACGGAAAGCCACCTGGCCCCCCGAAGTTCATCACCTTAGATGGTCTTGAGGAATTCCACGGTCTCCAGCTAGCCACCAGTCATCGCACCTTCTACATGGAAGAGTCAGGCATTGGTGGAATCATGCGTAACACAGAGGTCAGTGAGATGAAGTTTCTACCAAAACAGAGCATTGACTTCTCCATTCCTGAGGCGGCCAAAACTCTCTAGCATTTGTAGTATCAGAGAAGATTTAGCCCAGAAGGCTGGCAATTTCATTCGCGTCTAGTCCCTTCATCATTGGCTGCGCTTCATCGGATATAGCCCCCCCGATCAAGGTGCGTTTCTTCTCCTGTAAGCGCAGAATTTTTTCTTCCACACTCCCCTTCGTGATGAATTTATACACGGTGATAGGGCGTGTCTGGCCGATTCGGTGGGCACGATCTGTCGCCTGTGCTTCGACCGCTGGGTTCCACCACGGATCGAAGTGCACCACGATATCAGCAGCGGTGAGATTCAGACCATAGCCGCCTGCTTTGAGACTGATCAGGAACACAGGAGGCCCTGCGGGGTCTTGGAACTTATCCACTTCTACCCCACGAGATCTCGTAGCACCATCGAGATAGCAATACCCTATGTCTTTGGATTCTAATTGCTGACGGATCTTGGCAAGCATTTTAGTAAATTGACTAAAGATGAGAATTCTGTGTCCCCCGCGAATCCCTTCATCAACAATTTCTAACAGCCTTAGTAATTTCGTGGAGGCTTCCTCCAATGACTCCTGTGCGAAGTCATCCCCTAGCAGGGCTAAATGACAGCATGCTTGGCGCAGTCTCAGCAAGACTGTGAGCATCTGCATATGCCCTTTCTGTCCCTGGTCTCTGAGTTCATCTACTTGGGCTACTCCTGCGCGGTGGATTTCTTGATAGACTTCTTGCTGCCTCTGAGATGGCTCACACCAGACGATTTGCTCCATCTTTGGTGGTAGATCCTTAGCCACTGTGGTCTTTGTCCTTCTCAGCATAAAGGGCTCTGTGCGCATCCTTAGGCGCTTGAGTGTATTCCAATCAGGAGCACTCCCGCCAGTGGCCGCCTCGTAGCGCTGCTTAAAGTCTTCTCGACTCCCTAAGTAACCGGGCAATAAGAATGCATAGATCGACCATAAGTCTCGCACCGCGTTCTCTACAGGCGTTCCTGTTAGGGCTAGTTTCGCCTCAGCATCTAGACTGCGCAGAGCCTTGGCGGCCTGTGTATCTGGATTACGAATCAGACTGGCTTCATCAATAATCACACAGCCAAACGCCACAGCTTGATACACATCCAGATCTCGCGCTACTAGAGCATAACTCGTCATCACGATATCATAAGACTCTATCTCTGAGAATAGGGATTTGCGCTCTGACCCGTGCAATACAGCGAGCTTGAGCTCAGGGGTGAATCGCTGTGCTTCTGCCTTCCAGTTATCTAACAAGGATGTCGGGCACACAATCAAAGAGGGCTTCGGGTTCTTCTTTTTCCACAGTGACAATAGGCATAAACTCTGCAAGGTCTTCCCCAGTCCCATGTCATCGGCGAGTAGTGCCGCACCTTCTCCCTCTAGTCGCTGGTAGATCCAGTTCACACCTTCTCGCTGATAAGGTCTCAAGGTGGAGTTGAGAGAGCTAGAGAGTTCACTCAGTGGTTCTTCTTCACTTCCTAGCTGTTCTTCTGATTGAGAATAATACGACTGCAAGCGCTTGATATAGGCGCCTTGTGCCTTGCTCACGAAATATTGGCCACTCTCTTGGCGCGGATCACAGTCCTTGAGCGCTGCAGACATAATCTCTGCATCAAAGCTAGACATCACGATCTTCTTGCCATTCTTGAGCGTCGCACTGGTACGGCCCGCATCTAACATTCTCTTAATCTGATCCTTGGTGACTTTCTTCCCTTCCTCTGTGCGGAACCCGTAGTCAAAGGCCAGCCAGTCCTCACCACTACCCTGGATCTGAATATCAGGAACTAGACGCACCATATTGGAGCGAGCGGAGTTCAGCTTCTGCCCACTGCGCACCTCCCAGTCCTGCTGCATCTGCACGAATGGCGCAGAGAGAAATTCTAACACAACATCTGCTCCACTCAGCACCCACTCGCGCTGAGATTCTTTCTCAAAGCCCGCACGCCTCAGCCGCACTATGGCGGCTTCTTCCGCTTCGAGGTTGCGCACACACCAGCTGCCATCAGGCTGGTGCAGGGGAAAGGCATCTTGATTCTCTAACTGATCTCCAGCATACACGAGAACATCGGGCTGATACTTGACCTCTAAGCGAGCGCTTAACTCTTCTGTCGTCCCTTCTAGCGTAAGAATAAATTCAGGTGTCGCTGGATGAAGCTCGAGCTCATCTAAAAACGCCTTATCACTCCAGACCACGAGCTGCTCCCATATCTCTATGTGAGACACAACTCGTGCAATAGGAAGATAGAGAGCCTGCTCACTACAGAGTCTCTTCCACTGCTCAGGCTTCAGCAGTCCGTGCTTATCCCCCAGAGAAGTTAAGGTTCTCTCTGAGGCATTCCACATCCAGAGTAAATCACGATCAAACCACACCCGTCCTTCTTCAAACAACGCGCTCTCAAGCCGCAGACAGAGTCTATCATCATCCACCTCCACCTGCATCGGCACTCGATTTCCAGCCATTCTTAGTACCACAGGCTCTCCTGCTGCCGTGATTCGAGTGTGTCCATCCAGGGCTTGTAAAAACTCGACACTCTGGGAAGCATTTAATCCCAATACTGGGCTCCACTGCCCATTCATATTGGTCATCACCCAGCGCCAGAGCATAATATCTGCGACCGTGGTCTCTGTAGTTTCGTGCTCACTGAGTTTTACCGCGAGCCCTTTCTCAAGTTTCTCTGGAAAATGCGGAGGAAACTCTAGACCAAACATCACAGCTCCGACTTGCGTGCTCTCTACTTGTTTTTGTTCTGATTTTTTTGGCTGGCGCTTAGGTTCTAGCACCTCCAGCACCACTGCCACTGCGTGCGAACACATCGCTCCGGTGCGCTTGCTCTCCAGGCATTGGCAGTGGCTGTCGACATCAAAGCGGCCATTCACACGCACAGTGACTCTTTTCGGAGCTCCCGCACCGGGAATCTCCCCGCGAAAGACATCTTCATGGCGTGAAGCCTGGGCCACTCGGCCAGCAGACCAGAGTGCGCGACCTGCTTTCAATACCTTCCAGCCAGCGGTTTCTCCTACCCATTTTTGATCTATCTTCACGTGCTTTTTTGCTTTAGTGTGCTGGCAATTCTATGCCAGTCTCCTCAGTGCTGCGCAATGATCGATTCTGATCCTTTCGGCGATTCTACCCAAGACATGAAAACCATAGCCATCGCGAACCAAAAAGGAGGGGTCGGAAAAACAACCACCGCTATTTCCCTCTCAGCGGCGTTAGCCAGCCTCGGTAAACGCACCTTGCTTCTCGACCTTGACCCCCAGGCCAATGCCACATCAGGAATCGGTGTCGAGCCAGATGGAGAAGGCAGCATGTACCTGCCACTCCTTGGTTCCTCAAAGATCGAGGAAAAAATTCTACCCACTCGATTCAAGAAACTCGACATCATCCCTTCTGGCATGGACTTAGCGGGGGTCGAAATCGAACTTGCACGGCGAGATGATCACCTCACAAGGCTAAAAAAAATCATCTCCGAGATGCCTGCCAAAGAGAACTACGATTATTGCATTCTAGACACCCCACCTTCTCTAGGGGTTCTTATGACATCCTCGCTGGCGGCAGCGGATGAAGTCGTCATCCCTCTCCAATGTGAATGGTTTGGCCTCGAAGGACTCGCTAAGATCGTCCACGTGATCGAGGAAATCCGCCAGTCAGGTGCAGCTCCTGATCTCACTCTCGAAGGTATTGTTATGACCATGTTTGATGGGCGTACGAATCTCAGCCGCCAGGTGGTGGAAGAGGTGAAAAACTATTTCCCTCAGCAACTCTACAAGAACGTGGTTCCTCGCTCCATCCGCATTGGTGAAGCTCCCAGCCACGGCAAGACTATCTTTGAGCACGATCCCTCCGGGCTCGGTGCAAAAGCTTATCATAAAGTCACTCGAGAATTTCTTAGACGCCAAACGACATAACTCACCCTATTTCAGCAACTTCTTGCATTAAATCTCGTATTAACTTGCAGATTAGTGCTTCACTGATAAGCACATAGATCACCCAATAACTATCTATAATCATGAGCAAGAAGCGCTACGAAATCATCCAAGCTCTCGGCGAAGGTCGCACAGGAGCAGTCTATCAAGCGGAAGATATAGTTCTCAAACGTAAAGTCGCTATGCGGCGCTTCACCAATGCCCAGCAAAACACCAACCCTGACTCCTATCAGAGCGAATTTGAAGCTATAGCCCACAGCCTTGGAGCCCTCCAGCACCCACACCTCCTCACCCTCTATGACGCAGGCTCAGACCAAGAGGGCCCCTACATCATCACGGAGTTACTCACAGGACAGACTCTCCAAGAAAAAATGGCAGAATCTTCCTGCCTAGAGCCTTATGAGGCCTACGATCTTAGCTACCAAATGCTAGATGCTCTCTCAGCAGCTCACGATGCAGGATTCTACCACGGAGCATTACTACCAAATTCTATCATCCTCACGCCCAGAGGCCGAGGTGGCTACCGATTTATCATGCTCGACCTAGGACTCAGCGGCTTAGCTGGTCTCCTTCAAGAAAATGGAGCTCCATTCTCAATGGCCGATCCAGCAACGATGCCACCCGAGCTCTTTATTGGTGAGCCAGTCTCTGCACAAACTGACCTCTACATGCTTGGACACCTCATTTATATGAGCCTCCTAGGAGGGCACCCATTCGCTGGTCGCTCCAGCCAAGAAGCCAAAGAACTTCACAAAGCTGGCATCTCTCATGTTTCTAGCATTAACCCAGAACTACAAGGGCCTTTCTACGACTGGATCGCCACCCTTACACACCCAGACCCCACCCAGAGACCCGCTTCAGCAGTAGAGGCCATGCAGAGTCTGCCAGCTTCACCCCAGCGCCCTGCGACTCCAAGTGTCACCACTACCCATGTCGGTACACCCACTACCCATAATCCACTCACCACCCAGCAGAGCGTCATACCCCAAACCACCCTCCAAACTACACCCCAAGTTACATCCCCTATCAATGCGACTGCACACACCATCGCAGGCAGTCATCAGCCAGAGATTCCTTTCTGGAAAACCCCAAAATACATTCTCATCGGATCTGGAGTGATTATTAGCATCCTCCTAGGTATGCTTCTCTTCTCAAGTGACCAAGAAACCACCCCCCAAAAAAACAAAACTACCCAATCAACACCTGCGGCCCAATCAGAGTCAAAATCTTCCTCCAAACAACCCACCCCTACACAGCCAGCAGTCTTTGAGAACGTCAACAATTTCTACATCCGGAAAAGCTTCTATGAGAAAGGCCGCCTCAGCAACTACGGCCACGCCTACTCCAAACCGGCCAAAACATTACAATTTCGTGATGACTTCATCGCACTCAATCACGGTCAGCACATAAGAGGCTCAAAGAAAAGATCCCAAGAACTATTCTCCTCAGACAAACTCGCTATCGCAGCTTTCTTCTACCTCGATAATCTAGACGGACACTCACCCATCATTAGCTTCTATGATGAAACACTAACCACTCCACAAGGATTCTACATCTCTATTGAACAAGACACCTATGTGCTCTTCTTTAGTGTTGGTGGAGAAAACTACCGCATCGAACACCCCGGGGCCAAAGCACGCACCTGGACTCAAGTCGCCTTCACCTACAGTAATGGAAATCTCTATTTCTACCTCAATGGTGAACGTGTCCAACAAACCGCCACACTCCTCGCTCCACCTAAGATCCCAAGAGAAAGTGGGCTACTCATAGGAGCCCTCCAAGAAGGCAGCCACACAGAAACTATGTCTGGAGTCATCGATATAGTGCAGCTATCATCTCATGCCTCAGATGCTCAAGTTCAAGCATGGTGGCAAACGATCGTTGAAGCGAAAAAAACAACATTAAGAGTCCCAGCTGTGCCAAAAGCCCTACCTAGTATTCCCACTATTGACATCGGAGATATTATCATCCAATAAGCCGCCCAGAGCCAACCCCTCTCAAACACCCCTCTCATTTCCTATTGAATCACAGGCATCTAGGAACACCGTCTATACCCTCATAATAAAAAACCACCCACAAGAGAGTGATCGAACAATCACCTACTAAAACAAACACCCTCCCAGCTTGCGCACTAACACATATGACATTGTTTTTGTAATATTCTTAGCAAAAGATCGTATAAGATGCTTATAGCAATAGGCGCGAGACATCTCAATAAAGCCACAAGAGCTTAATGCCACCAACCCCCTCAACATGAAAAACTCCCACCAGGCACAGTAATGGATAGCTTCGACATCATACACCTTATTGGAAAAGGTAGAACTGGCGGCGTCTATCAAGCCGCAGACATCTCCACTGGCCAAATTGTAGCCATTCGCCGTTTTTATGATGATGACGGCAGCACAAAAGGCTTCTGCAGTGATAGCCGCTTTCTCCACGTCATTGAAGAACGCTGTAAAATTGACCACCCTAATCTCGCCAAAATTATACACGGCGACAGTGATGAAGACGGCCCCTACCTAGTCGCCGAACTCATAGCCGGAGATGATCTCCACGCTTTTCTCGACACCCACTATTACATGGAACCGTGGCAAGGCATGCAATTAGCCAAGCAGATACTCAGTGTCTTCATGCTCATTCATGAGACCGGCATCATCCATGGCAGCTTAGGGCCTTCCTCTATCATTGTTCAGCCAAATCAAGAATCAGGTCTTCGCTACGTCATTCTCGATACAGGCCTCAGTGAAATCGTCAGCACCTTGACAGATGACCCAGAAATGCTCGAAAGAAGCGCCAATATCGTTATGCAGCCTCCTGAGCTTCTGCTTCAGCAGCCAGCCACAGCACAATCCGACCTCTACATGCTCGGCCAGATCCTCTACTACATGCTAGCGGGCGCCCACCCCTTCGCGGAGCTCTCCAAAAGAAGACTACTCCTAGCACTCGAAGACGGAATGCCCTCCCTCTCCGAGCGCAGACCTGATTTAAACCCTGAGTTCACTCACTGGGTGGATCAGCTTGTTCAAACAGACCCAAGTAAACGCCCAGAATCTGCTGCCCACGCCAATAGCCTCCTCACCTCTATCGCCACAGACCCTAGCTTCACGATTCCCTCTGTCTCCTCAGACGTGGCAGAACATGACTTCAGTGCCGCTCCAGCCAACAAAACGCCTATTCGAGCGATTCGCCCACTACCCCCTATCACAAAGCCTGAAGACTCCACAGATGAACCAACAATCGTAGACAATAGAAACACGCAGACGAAGCATTCTCCTAGCTCCCCTACTACCTTGATTCTTGGAGGCCTAGTACTGCTAAGCATCGCATCTATCTCGCTGTTTTTTTTCTAAAAGCAACCATTTCTCAGTGATCTGGCCTTGCAGGGTGAGCAAGTTCGGCTAAGTGTACACACTATGCCTAATCATCCTTTTCTCGCTGATGACTTTCACATTCGCTGGTCCACGCTCACTGCACAACATATAGAAAGCGACATTGAACTCGCCCTACAACGTGCAAAAGACAATATTGCCACTATCTGTGAACAGCCAGAGGAAACCCTCAGCTACGAAAGCACATTTGAAGCCTTAGAATCTGCGAGTAAAGACCTAGAAGCAGGATGGGGCCGATTGAACCATCTCGATGCAGTTGCCGACAACGAGGCACAGCGAAGCGCCCTCAATGCCATGCTGCCTAAAGTATCTGCCTTCTACGCCTCCATCCCACTCAACTCCGCGCTCTGGGAAAAGCTCAAAGCCTACTCAAAGAAACCAGACTCAAGTCAACTCTCATCCACCAAGCAGCGCTTTATGGAAGAAACCTGCCTGGATTTTCAACAAGCCGGTGCCGACCTCGATGACACAAAGAAACTCCAGCTCAAAGACATCTCAGCCCAACTCGCCACACTCACCCAAAAGTTCGGCGAAAATGTCCTCGACTCCACCAATGACTACGAACTCATCCTCCAAGACGCCCACCGACTAGAGGGGCTACCCGAAATGGCGGTGGAAGCAGCTCGCCAAGATGCCCTCGCCCAAGGCCACGGTAGTGATGCAGCTCCACAATGGCGCTTCACCTTACAATTCCCCTCCATGATGCCCATCATGCAGCACGCCAAAGACGAGAGCCTTCGCCGAGAAATCTGGGAAGCCAGCAACACCATTGGACACTCCCCCCAATACGACAACACAGAAATTGTCTGGGATATTCTCAAACTCAGGCATCAGAAGGCCGAGATCCTCGGCAAAGACAACTTCGCTGACCTCGTCCTTGAGCGCCGAATGGCCAAAGACTCAGCCACAGCCCTCTCCTTTGTCGAAAATCTCCACGAAAATATCTCCACACAGTATCAACAAGAAGTCTCTGAGCTACTCGACTACAGAAATTCTCAATCTTCTGAGAAAAAAAACCGCCTCGAACCATGGGAAACCTCCTACTGGGCAGAACAACGTCGAAAAGAAACCTACGATTTTGATGACGAAGAACTCCGCCCCTACTTCCAAGTCAATCGAGTCATGGCAGGCATGTTCGACTTATTCTCCGAACTGTTTTCTCTACGTATCGAGCAGCGCCAGAGCTATTGCGGAAATAACCCCGCTCCAGAACAACAAGATGCAGTCCCAACTTGGCACGAAGACACAACATTCTACGACCTCTACGATGCTAGCTCCGACCAACATCTTGGTTCTTTCTATGCCGACTGGCACCCTCGCCCCAACAAACGCGGTGGAGCCTGGATGAACTCACTTAAAACAGGTCTCCCCCCCCGCCCAGGACATCCACGGCAGCCTCACCTCGGCCTCATAGTGGGCAACATGACAAAACCCCTCGGAGACCAACCAGCACTACTCACCCACAGAGAAGTCGAAACTATTTTCCATGAATTTGGCCACCTCTTACACCATCTACTCAGTGAAGTAGAAATAGAATCACTCGCAGGGACAAATGTCCCCTGGGACTTCGTCGAACTACCCTCCCAAATACTGGAAAACTTTTGCTGGGATCGCTCAAGTTTAGACCTCTTTGCGACACATCACCAAACTGGTGAGCCCATACCAGAAGCACTGTTTCAGAAAATGATCGCCTCACGCAACTACATGAGTGCCACAGCCTTCATGCGCCAGCTCGCATTTAGTAAACTCGATCTCGAACTACACAGTCACCTCAACAAATACCTGCATCGTGATCTCGATGAGGCCGACACAGAAATTCTTCGCCACTATCGAGCAGAGCACACAACACCCACCCCCAGTATGAGCAGACGCTTCAGCCACCTCTTCTCCAGCCCCACAGGCTATGCCGCAGGCTACTACTCCTACAAGTGGGCCGAAGTCCTCGATGCAGACGCCTACACACGATTCAAGCAATCAGGAATACTCCATCAAGAGACAGGCATCGCATTCCGTAGAGAAATTCTCTCCAAAGGAAACTCCAGACCTGTCCAAGAAAGCTATAGAGCCTTCATGGGAAGAGATCCCGAACTCAGCCCCCTACTAGAGCGCAGCGGCCTCACCTAATACCAACTCAAAAAACTAACTGGTCGAATTCCTCATTGGTATAAGCCACCGGCGTCTTGAGACAACTGACAACGATAACACCTCCCCAAATACCCCACAAATTCAACCAAACCGTTTTAATCCAGAATATACATTGGATTTTGAAAGAAATAGTATCAGCTCAAAAAACACAAAGTCTCAACGTTTATTTTTCGATGAAAGTGAAGTCACTCCACCGCAGAATGGAACAATCAGCGGACGGACTTGTGTCTACAGAGATGGCAGCATTTCTCGAAATCTAAATGCATAACCTGGGTTTTAAGATCATATAAATTCTTGTCTCAAAATCGGCATTTGTTAGTATCTTTTAATGTTCATATATCTACAGCGCAGCATTGTCATCCTAACAGCACTTCTAGGTCTTATTTCCTGCACCTCCTCGTCCCTTGTCCAAAGTAACCTCCTCGCTGAAGGGAACTCACACGAAAAAAGCCTAGAGCGCCACACCCTCCAACTAGTGAATAACTACCGCAAACAAAACGGCCTCCCCCCCCTCCAACACCATGCTGGCCTCACGCAAATCGCCCGAGGACACAGCAACTTCATGGCGAGTAATAACAACAACTTTAAACTCGAAGGGAAAAAAATCAGCCACTACGGCTTCCAATCACGATCACGCTACGCCCAAGAACGCCATGGCCTAGGCTCCGTTGCCGAGAACGTCGCAGCCGGTTGGGGCACAGGTCAAAAAGGAGTTCGAGGCGCCCTCAAAGGCTGGAAAAACTCACCAGGCCACAATCGCACAATGCTTGGCAAGCAATGGGAAGTCAGTGGCGTAGGCATCCGCGCAGATGAAAATGGAGAACTCTGGTTCACTCAACTATTTGCAGTGAAACAGCCACACTTACCCAGAGGCGTAGGGCCACTACGCACATTCTAAATCACCCATATTTACACCAAATTCAGCAAAAAACCCGCGCACCTACCAAATATCGATTCATCTTACAAATAAATTATAACAATTGTTTGGTCTTTTCTCTTGCATATCTGCCAACTTAGGCTTTTTCTTCAGTCAACTATGGCTAGAAAGACAACCAAAAACACTTCCTCCACAAGAGGCAAGCGATACACAACGAAGCAGAAAGCAGATATCCTCAGCTTTGTGGACAAACACAACGCCTTAAATGGTCGTGGTGGCGCCGCAGAAGCATCAAGAAAATTTGACGTTTCTCAACTCACCATCGGCAACTGGCAAAAAGAAGCAGGATCCCCATCTCCTAAACGCAAGAAAAACACCGGAGACATCAACAAAGCAATCAAACGCCTCGGCGAACTCCACAAAGAAATGGCAGCAAAAGAAACTGAACTCGACAAGCTCAGAAAAGAATATGCCAAACTAAAATCCTCCATTTAACCTTAACCCACTCCCGATTGTTTGAAAACCACTGATGCTAGTTATAGCGTCAGTGGTTTTTTACATTTACCCCCCTCCAGAGCGCACTAGTACGCCAAGCAAGCAGAATAGCCTCAACCACGAAGCTCACGCAGAGCATGTAGGTTAGAGAGCGCTGGACAGTCTCTGCACTGCCTCAATCTTCGCCGCCCCCGTTTTCTATTTTCACCAAACCAAGGCCGGCAATTCTCAAATACATCTTCCACGTAGCTGCCTGAGCCTATCACCACTCCCTCACTAAAGTGCCGAATACGGCATCTTAGCTTTGTAGCGACAGAAAGCTGACCAACTGCCTCTTATTCACGCTCCACTTCATTCTGCCCTGCTAGATTCTGGGCGTTATTGCTGCTGATGCCTCTGAGTCGACTAAAGGGGTCAAAGGTGTAGCTGGTGGCTTGTTCGGTGGTGGTGGCATCACTGAGTGCGTAGCCTGTCTTTCGTAGGAGGCTGTCATAGCTACAGTGGAGTTCGCGCTGGAACTGCTGGGGGCTGGCGAGGCTGTAGATGATGGTTTCACTGGTTTTTGCCAGTGAGAGGAGGCCTGTGCTGCCGTCTACTCTGGTGCCTGTGTGCTGGTACTGTGGTTGCTGAGGATGAGTTCTCCTTTGGGATTGTAAACGCCCCCGCAGCGGAGGCGCGACTCCTGCCACAGCGAGCTTGCGAGCCAGCAGGAGGCGTGACGGAGCGGTCGATTGCTCACCAGATTTTGGGTTTTACACTCTACTTCGGCGACAGCCCTGCAGCTGAAAACCTCCATCACATGCACTGCTCCCTCAAAACCTATCCCTTACAGATCAATATTTCTTTATAAAGTGCCTGTCCCCTACGAACGTTGTTACAAGATAAGCTCCTCAAAATATATTACTACCACGTTTGCCCAACCTCCCTCTTAGCCTCCCACACTAGAGACAGAGTCCAGGATCGCATTAATCATAATGTAGACCATGCCACCTACCAGTACGGACATGCAGATGAGTATCACTGGCATAATCAGTGCCATGATCGCTTGTAGACTCTTGTTGAGCTCTTTATCATAGCGGTCTGCTGCTCGGCGCAGTGCACTGTCAATCTGACCTGTTTGTTCTCCCACAGCGACCATATCTACGAGTAGAGAGGGGAATATTCCCACACGAATCAGCGAGCGAGAGAGTGAGCGCCCATCTCCTACGAGATCGATCACCTTGTTCATATTCTCTCGGAAGTATTCATTGAGCGTCGCATCACGGCAGAGCTCTAGTGAACGAAGTAGTGGCATTCCATTCGCCACTAGGTTTGCCATCGTTTCTAACAACTGAACATAAAATCGGCTCGATTGCACATCTCCGTAGAGAGGTATATCTAACTTGGCTTTATCCCAAGTGGGCCGATTTCGTTCATCGTTTTTCCAGACTTTAAAGAAAAGCCCGGCAGCTACGAGCACGAGAATAATGACGAGCCACCATTCTTTCATGAAGTCAGATATTCCAACAATGAGTGCTAGCCCGCCCTCGAGCTCCCCCCCTGAGGTACTCTGCATCAGTGCTGTGAGCTGAGGCACTAACACTGTCACTACCACAACTGCTACGAGAACTCCTGTCGCTACAAGAAATGCTGGGTAAATCATCGCGAGAATAATCTTTGAGCGTAGCTCTGCGACCGTTTTCAAGTACTGGGTCTGGCGCTTCAAAATCGTATCAAGCGCGCCACTGGCCTCACCAGCTGCTGCTAGACTGCAGTAGAGCTGGTCAAAACTCGGGCTCACCTTTTGCAGGGCTGAAGAGAATGGACTTCCGTCTCGGACAATCTGGCGAATACTCTGAGACACTTCCTTGAGACTCCCTAGTTCCTGCCGACTCTCCATAGAGCGCAGTGCAGGCTCTAACTGGAGACCGGCACCTAACATTTCACTGAGCTCTTCTGTAAATAGGATCACTTCTTGGCGCTTCAGCTTAACGCCCCCAGCGGGGATCTCTTGCTTACCGGTTTGGGATTTTGTGGCGGCCTTCGTGCTAGTTTTTGTGCTCGCTTTCGTTTCACCTTTAGCCCCACTTTTGGCCCCACTTTTGGCCTGTTTTTGCTTTTTGAGTTTATTGTCCTTGTGAGTCGCTGCGGATTTCTCCTTTAGCGAGACTGGTTGGAGCCCACGTTTATCGAGAACGCGTATTGCCTCAGAGCGATCTTGAGCCGTCAGCTCACCAGATGTCACAGCACCGTCACCTGCAAGTGCCTTGTATAAGAAAAGTGCCATAGCCTTGCCCTACTCCATGCCTCCTAGATCAGAGCTGGTCACTGAAATCACTTCCTCGATTGTGGTTTGGCCTTGCAGCACTTTGCTCCATCCATACTCTCGCATGACCTTATAGCCATCTTTCTGAGCCTGCACTAGGAGCTCGTTCTTCGGTAAACCTTGGGCCACCATTTCCTGCATCGCCTCAGTGAGGATGACGATTTCATAAATCGCCAATCGCCCACTGTAACCCGTATTTCGACAGCGATCACAACCCTTCGCATCGTACGCTTGCCCCTCAAACTCGCTTGGAATGCCTAATTCATGCCACTCCACTAGATCGATATCACGTGGTGTGCGGCAGTGCGCACATAGCTTACGCACAAGTCGCTGCGCTAAAAATGCACGTACAGCTGCTGAAATCAGAAAGGGATCCACTCCCATATCAGCGAGACGAGAAATACCGCCCAGTGAGTCATTCGTGTGTAAGGTGCTAAACACTAAGTGACCAGTCAATGAGGCGCGAATCGCAATCTCAGCAGTCTCTAGATCTCGAATCTCCCCGATCATTACGACATTGGGGTCGGCACGCAGAATACTCCTCAGCCCTGTCGCAAAGCTCAGCCCAATTTCATTCTTCACCGCAATCTGCATCACCCCCTCTAGTTTATTCTCTACGGGATCCTCAATGGTGACGATTCTAGTTTCTGGTTTATTCAGTTCACTAAGAAATGTGTAAAGACTCGTGGACTTACCCGATCCCGTGGGTCCTGTGATTAGGATAATACCATTGGGCAGAGCCAGTAGCATTCGGATCTTACGAAGGACATATTCTTCCATCCCTAGTCTCGCGATGTTGAATTTCTCCTGGTTTAGAAGACGCAGAGACACACTCTCGCCCTCTACAGTGGGAACAGTCGCCACACGAACATCAATAGTCGCCCCCTCAAACTCCAAGTTAATACGACCGTCCTGAGGCACTCGCTTCTCCGCAATATCAAGGCGCGACATGATCTTAAGACGTGCAATCACAGCACTCTGTAGTGCCTTAATATTATCAGGGACAGTCACATCCACCAGCATACCATCAATGCGGTAGCGGATTCTTAAATTACTCGCCAAGGGCTCCACGTGAATATCAGTCGCGCGCTGCTCTAGAGCCTCACGAATAATTTGATTCACAAATTTCACAACACTAGCCTCTTCATCATCATCAGCGTCAATGACATTGGCCTCATCACTATTCTCAAGATTCTCGTAGTCCATATCACGACCCTCAAGAATTTGCTCAAATGTATCTGCCCCCAGACCATACAGTCCCCTGAGCGCATCATAGACTCGGCGCCGAGATGTCATTTTCCAGCGTATCGGAATATCAAGCTCTCGAGCCACAGCCTGTTTCGCCACAATATTCAGTGGATCATAGGTCGCAAGTACAAGGGACTGTGCCCCCTCTTCACCCTCAAGAGCCACCGGCAAAAGCCTATGCGGCAAAGCCACCTGTGGGCCACAGACCTCCCGAAGCTCCGCAATATTCTCAGGCCTCACCACTTCATCAAGCCACTCAAAGCCAAGCTGCTTTGCTAGAGCCTGAAGAAAATCCTCATCCCCCACCTCTCCAGAATCCAGAATATCCTCAACGGGAGAGCGCTGCATTCTCGCTGCGGAGGAAATTACCTCAGCCATTGCCTCCATATCCTGGCAACCACTCTCGCGCGCCGGTACCATCAGTAAATCCATCATTTTGCTTTATTAGTGCTATAAATTAAATGCTCTCATGGCAACACGATGTCTCTAAAATTTCCATTTTCTTCCTCACACAACACAAACACTCCCTCACACGTCACACTGACCACTCTATGAAAATCTTTTCGCAGAAAGAAGTTGCTCACACCTCATCCACAATTTAGTCTCACCAGTAACTTCTGTGCTCGACCACTATTGGCGTTCGCCCTGTCCGATGTATATAACAAGGGAGCTTCCCCAGTGCGTTCTATGTCATGCCTTCTTAGGAAGACAGAGAACACATGGGCGCTCCCACCTACTGAGTTTTCGGTAAGAGGCTCTACGCCATGGACGGCACAGAGGTTTTTTTATCACTAGATGTATTTACATTATACCTCTAGAAAAAGCTATTACTCTGAGTTTTTTTATTGACGACATATTTCTTCTAGCCATTGTCAGATGTAACTTTTTTATTACATAAACATGCAGCTAAAACTTTTATTCAAAGCAGCCTCGTCGCTTCTCGTTGGCCTCTCTCTAGCTTCTCTTACAAGCTGTGGTGGTGGTGGTGGTGGCAATGACGATGATTTCACCGTACGTCCTAGTTCCTTAGAGGGAGTCACTCTAACGATGGTGGGCACCGCACCAGGAGGAGGTGCCGTTTCCTTTACTTTTAATGCTTCAGATTCGACAGCTGATATTAGTGACACCAATCCTATTGAAACAGGTGGTGTTGTCTACAATGGCGGAACTACAATCTCTAACTTAGAGCCTATTTCCGGCGTAGCAGACATCAATGCCTTCTGGCCAACATCTGTCACTAACCTCAGCTACACATACGAAGCTGTGACAGACACGATTGGCTCCATAAGTATTACGAGTAATGCACAGCCTCAGTACCAAACAGGAGTCAATATCGCGGCCTCTGGTACGCCACATGCCTTCTTAAACAACGGCTTGAGTCTCAACCTCATCGTGACATTCCAGGCCACTGGCAATGTGATTGGCACTTCCTCAATCAATATCACAAGCACTAACGGTGGTCCAGCTGGAATAGAAGCCACAAATAACCTAACCTTCTTTAGTACAGTTGTTGGTACAGCCACAACTAACGTTGCCTTTCCTCAGTCTATTAACACACCACCTGGACTAGGCACACTCCCTCCTGGAGGGATCACTGTAGCGGCTACAGCTCAAGGTAATTTCAGTGTAGATGGCGGCACAGCACCTAACTTACCAGTGAACTACTCCTCTGCACAAAGTAACTTAAACTTCACTGGCAATGCTCCTGTTTCTCTAACTGGCGCTACCATTATCGGCACTAATTTTGCAGATCCAGCAGCACCAGGAACTGGGGCCGACCCCAGCCTCAATTTTGAATGGCAATTTAGCCCCACTCCAACGGCTCTCTCAGCAGACCCACTAGTTGAGACTGGCACGCTCAACATCACAGGAACATCGGCAATTCCTCCCAGACTCGCACCATTTGCAGCCGATTACGTCTACACCAGAGATAGTGTAGATGGAGACGGCGCTACTCTAGAGATCACACCCCAAGCTGGTGTACTTCCAGCAGGCGCAATGTTTATTCAAGGTGGGGTCGTCACCCTCAACTTCACAGCCTCGCAGACCCCCACACAAAGTGCTGCAGGCAACTACACCACACCTGGAAACGCAAGCACACCATCAAACCAAGGGAACTTTACCACACTAAACTTGCCTAACGTACCACCATTTACCTTGTAGAAGATTACTAGTATTTTAGAAAAACAGGCTACCTGAGTGTAGCCTGTTTTTTTATTTCATCTATATCGCTCCGCAAAGCACATCTTCATCAACTAACTTCCAATGAAAAGTACCTTCAGATTGTTTCCAGTCAAAGGTTCATACAATCGCATTTGAATCAACTCGTAGGAATCGTGGGCAGTGCAGAAATGGTGAAATCTAATCCTATTTTCAGAAACACATTTGCCAAGGACGCCCTGCAGAGTGAAACTATGTTTCAAAGCGTTAGGGTAAATCAAGTGATTGTATTTCTTTCTTCCCCAGCAGTGACTTTCTATACAAGACACAAAAACCGCTGTCTGATTCCAATCTTAGCACTCATACTACTCTCTCTCACGAGCTGTATTCAAGCAAGATTAGAAAAACGCCTACAGAGACACCAAGCGTCACTCATTCAAGACCAAATTGCGATTGAAACCGCTCTCAAGCAAAATGATGTCAAATCCATTACATGGGAAAAGGCTATAGAATTGATCCACGAGAGGAATTCAACATACAAACAATCACTGAATTCCATAGAATTAGCAAAAAGAAACCAAAGAAGGCAGTGGTGGAGCCTAGCTCCAAGAATAGGTACTTTTATCAATGTGAGCTCTAGCTTATCAGAACTCAGTAACATAAATTCTGACAGCATCAGTGCCTCCATCTTCTCTAACCTCAATGTTCCTAATCCATACGCCTTTCATGCACAGCTCTATGCCAATAAGCTGCAGATATTAGGCTCAGAGCTCCGGCATGAGAACAATAAGAGAACAGTCTATATTAGCCTCTATTCCCTCTATCGAGACCAAGAGATCCACTCTCTCGAGAAACAAAGATTTAACCAACTCCTAGAGAACCTAGATAAACTCAATTTAGAAGAATGGGAGGTTCAGTTCAGGAACGTAACTCGCCTTAAAAAGACAATCAAGCGCCGCGAACATGCCATCCGACAACGCTTTAACACGATCTTTAACACACCTGGTGAAGGCCCCTGGAAAATCGTAGGACCAGTTCCCAGTATTGACTACAGCCAACAGTTTGAGACCCTCAAACTCAACCACAACGACTACGGCAAATTAGGCTTCATGCAGCACATTCTCGAAATCGAGCTCAATGCCCTCACCCTCGCTAGAGCTAAGGTTCAGAGAGCCCCTGCTTTGAATTTCAACTTAGACACTCCCCCTTTATTTAATAACAATTCAAATCAGAGCTTTGACTCCGATACGATTAACTTATTTACTGGTGCTTCTAAAACACTCGATCTCAGAGACCCTCTTGATCTCGAGAAACTTCGCGACACAAAAGAGCGCGTCACTCGCTCTAGACAAGCTCTAAAAATACAAATCAGTAATGAACTCATTCGCTTTGACCAATTAAAGGAAAATTACTCAGAAAACCTTCAGAATATAGCTCGTATTGAGAAAACCCTCTCTCAAATGACTCATGAGCAACTTGAAGGCTTCAGTAATAAACAATTTATAGAGTTCTCGCAATCATTCCATGATCTCAACAAGGAACTCACAGAGAGTAGACACCGTAAAAAAGCCTTAGAATTAGAATTTTGGAAATGGGACGAAAGTTATTGGAAATACTTCAAATGAAAGTAGCGCTATTTACTCTGCTACTACTTTCATTGAATCAAGCTCAAAGCCAGATTCCTTCTGAATCTAGCACTCTAGATACACCTCCTATCTCTTCTTACACTCTTTCCGATAAAGTCTGGATAGGTACTGAGGTGTTTCAAATCACTTATTTAAATCAAACCCACTTCATCCAACCTACAGCTTTGAAAATGACATTACTTGTCGCTGATGGGGAATGGGTCTCTCAAGACACTCCCTTAGCAACAAGTAACTCGGAAAAACTACATCTTGAAAAACGAAGTTACCTCCTAGAGAAGTCCCAATTAAGTATCGATCTCAAAGAACTAAAAAAAGAACAGCGGAAATTTATTCAATCTATTCGCGCGGAAATAGCTACTCTCAAAGAAGAATTAAAAAAAATTCAAATTCTTCATGATAACCCTAGCTTACCGGAAAACTTAAAACAAAAGTCTCTCTCCGTAAAACAAGAACTGTTAGAATCTATCCAAGAACTTGAAGAAGAGCTAAAACCCGAACAATTAGCTCTCACCTTGGACAATCAAAAAGAAGAGTTAGAAATACGCTTCCTAAAAGCCGAACAATCTTATCGGGAACTTGAGGATAATTCCACTATACTAGCACCCTTCGAGGGCCGCTTAGAGTACCTAATCAAAGATATGGAGCTGAACCAACCAGTGCGAATCGACTCAGGGGAAGAATACATCTCTTTAACCAATGACGAGGAGGTTCAGTTTGTTTGTTCTCCATCCTCAGAGTATCTTAAGCTTGCCCAGCCTCTGCAAGTCACGATTGAAATCGACATGTTAGACAAGAAAATTTCTGCCCATTTCCACAACCAGCTCATTACGACTAAATCAAACCGCCGCCTCAAACAATTAGCCTTCAGAACGGAAGAAAAACGCGAGGACTTAATTAAGCACATCAACACAAGCAGAATGGGTCAAGTCTACTATAACTTTGAAAAACCATGCTATCTAGTACCGAAAAAAAACATCCTCTCCCTTTATCCTGAAATACTTGAGAAAGAAGGCTGGAGAGGCCTTGCTAAGAAACTCTGGCCAGAACAAGAACTGGTCTATATCGCACCGAAGCACCTAGCCATTGGAAAACCCTAATTTCATCTATGTCCATTGAGTGCAGCAATATAAGTTTTGCTTATTCAAAAAAGCAAAAACCTATTTTTAAGGATTTTAATTTTTCTATACACCCTGGCTTAACGCTCATAAAAGGGTTTTCAGGTTGTGGTAAGAGCACTCTATTGAGACTCTTGGCTTCTCTTCTTAAGCCCAGTAGCGGAACAATTAAAGTGAGCAGCACACACTCTTACGGTAGTTCTAATTACCTCCGAAAGGATATTGGTTTTGTCTTCCAGCAGCTCAATCTACTCCCTCTCGCCACTATTCGCCGAAATATTCAAATAGCCACCCAACTAGCAGGCCATCCAGCTAAAGCCGCTGAGATATGGCTCTCCACCTTGGGCTTAGAAGAATTCGCTAGTAAAAAACCAACTCAGCTCTCTGGAGGCCAAATCCAGCGTGCCTCCATTGCTCGTGCTTTGGCCAAGGCCCCTCAGATTGTCTTACTCGATGAACCTACCTCTGGACTGGATGACTTGAATACAGAACTCATTTGTAAAGTCCTAAAAAACTACGCCGTCGATGATAAATTATGCATTATTGCAACACATGATCAACGCCTACACTCTATAGCAGATGACATCCACGATTTTAATACCTACCTACCTGTGGAAAAACACCTTCAAAAGATGGCAGGAAAACCCGATCTCCCCTCTCAGTAAAATCATCATTACCTACCTCCTCTGTCTATTTGCCATACTCATTCTAGTATCCTTTCAACAAGTTAAAAAAACTTGGCTCAAACAACTCCAAGAAAACAACTCGCTTCACATCGAGTTAAACGAATTTGTCGAAGGTAATGATGCTTCTTCTTACCTTCCTACTTTTGTAGAAGAATCCAAGATTTGGCCGTATTATTTCACTGACTCTAAAATAGACTTTTACTTTCAACCTAACATACGTGCTCAAACCAGCCGTGGCAAGTATGTCCGTACACTCGTCGCCCTCAATCACCACGACATCCTTAGCCCAAATCCTAGTGAAGGCCCACAAGCAGTGCTACTCAAAGAAGATATACAGCCTGAAAACACGTTTGAGGAAGTCACTCTCAATAATCATTCCATCACGGTGCGCTGTGTTCCAATGCCTGAGATCTTAAGCTCTCTCTCTTATGGCACAGAGCTTCTGCTACTTGATTATGATATGACTCAGTCTTTTACAAACGTCAGCTTTACTTCACACATTTTTGCCCAGTTGAATTCTATCGAAGATGTAGAGAAATTTGCCGCGCTCTCGAGTGCATACTATAAGGCAGAGAGACGCACACTAAAAACAAACTCTTCTTTACCAATTCTGCGTCAAATTAAAAACTTAAATTCCATTCAAGATTATATTCGGAGTGGCTTGGTCTTAGGCTGTGGTTTTATTCTTAGTATCATTATCGCTTCTATTGCATGCCTAGAGGTCTACCAAGAACGTTATTTATTTGCTCTTTTAAAAAGCTTCGGGATCCCTAATTTTGTTCTCTTTTTCCATATTATCTTTGAAAACTTTTTAGCTATTCTCATTGGACTCATGCTCAGCTATGTATCTTGGAAAGAAATCTATGATAAATTGCTCTCTATTCCCAACATACCTATTCCATTAGCTCGTGATGCGACACTCTCATTCTCTGATTTTTCAACAGTCATCCTATTCTGCTTGGTATCAGTGATTTTGGCTTCAAGCCCAGCTATTTCTACATTAAGAAAACCAGCAGGCCTAACACTCCAGTAGTACTCTATTCCGACCCAAAGGCCACCCCACCTTCATCACAAGAAACCTACAAATTGAGAGTCGAGGCAATTTTATTCAGGGGTAATACTAACAATACACTCTAGCACCAGTATCGAGGCTACTGCATCATAGAGGGCATCGTGCCAGGTTTTTTGGGGGACAACTTCATTAATTTTTCCTACAAGTTGGAGTTCTTTACAAACAGTGCCTAGAGAATGGTTTTCTAAATCAGGTAGCGTGGCTCGTGCGAGTTGTAGAGTATCTACCCATGGGCCAAAGTTATGCCCAGGGAAAGCACCTAGATAGCGCTTTTCTGTCCCGTGTCCGTGAGCGACTAATGTGCGCCCTCCAAGCATGGCTTTGAATCGTGGCCAGAGTAATGCCATTTTAGGAGCATCGATGAGATCTGAGGTCTTAATGCCGTGCACTTTCTGTGCGGCCCAGGTGATATCTTGATCCGTGTAAATATAGGAACTCCACTGCTCAATAATTCCTTTCTCTAAACTCCAGCTCACCATACCCACTTGTATCGGAGCATCTGTTTTCCCCGTAGCAGTCCCTGCTGATTCAAAATCTATCGCGCAGAACTCGAGGGTTTCTAATGTCTGAGGGTCTATCATGCCTTTTTGCCACGCAATAATGGGTGACCCTCTTTCGCCTTAGTAATGAATGGCGCTCGCAGATACGCAGGGGCGACAGGTTCTTTCTTAAGGTTATCTTGAATATCACTCTCAAAGTTCAACCAAGCTCGAATCAAGCAGGAGGCTTTAGGATGAACACGGCAGATTTCATAGTTCCCCGGAAGATCCTCAGATAAGTCCCGCTGACTCTCCATGGTCACCAGACTACCAGTGCTCTTCTCAAGCTTCATGAGAAGGGCTTCCTGAGAGAGAAGCTCTGGTTTTTCAATAAGATGATGAGCCCTGATCTCAGTCGCGAAATAGGAGCCTCTGCGAGCATCCCCTACAACGGTGACCTGCTCTCTAGTAGCCAAGGCCTCGAGCCCATAAAAAGACGATAAGCCAACAACTTGTGTTCCATAGACAATCCCTAATCCCTGAGCTAGTGCTATGGCAATTCTCGCACCACTGTAGCTGCCAGGTCCAGTTCCCACCAAAATGTAGTCGATACCCTGCACCTCTTCTTCTTTTTGAATCTCCTCAAGAAGGTCTTTGAGTGGTTCAAAGATCTTCTGATTCTGCTGGCGATGGCTTTCAAATTCTCTCTCCACGGTTGTTCCATTCTCTTTTAGAAGAGCTACTGAAGCACGTGGGTGGGTGGTTTCTATGGCAAGAATTTGTGGCACATTTCTGTGATAATCGACAACCTGTGTCATGAGCAACCCCGAATCGCCATCTTTCTCTTGAAACATGACAAAAACCGCGCTTATCTCCTCCCAGTGCATGGTTCAATTCTAGAACCCTGCTAAAACTTTCATCGTACAAATATACCGAACCATGAGTGATTACGCAAAAGGCCTTGAAGGGGTCACCGCCAACGAGTCAGCATTAAGTCGAGTCCAAGGTCTGGAAGGTAAGTTATCTTATCTCGGCTACAACATCGACGACCTCGTAGAACATTGCTCATTTGAAGAAGTGACTTACCTCCTCCACAATGGGAAATTACCCAATAGCTCAGAACGAGAAATATTTGAGAAAAGCATTCGCAATGACCGTGAACTCCCTCAGCAGCTAATTACGTTTCTAGAAACCCTACCCAAAGACGCGACCCCCATGGATGTGCTGCGTACATCAGTTTCTATGCTGGGCATATTTGACCCTAGAGCAGCCATTGGTGAGCCAAATCAGACTCTCAATAAAGAAGTCGCACTCTCACTCGTGGCAAAGACTCCTGTCATAGTCGCCTACTACCACCGCATTCGCCAGGGACTTAGCCTCCCTCCTGTACGCAATGACCTCTCTGAGGCCGCTCACTTCCTCTACCTAATCACAGGAGAAGAGCCCTCTGAGGCCGCGACTCGCACACTCGACATCGCCTACACTCTCCACGCTGACCACGGCATGAATGCCTCTACCTTCTCTAGTCGTGTCACAGTCGCCACACTTTCTGACCTCTACTCCGCGATGACCTCAGCCATCGGCACCCTCAAAGGCCCTCTCCACGGTGGTGCCAATGAAGGTGTCATTAAAATGCTTAAGGAAATCGGCAGTGAAGAGAACGTAGACGCCTACGTAGAAGACTGCTTAGTCAATAAGAAGAAGATCATGGGTATCGGACACCGAGTCTACAAAGTACTCGACCCACGCGCCCCTCATCTCCAGAAAATGGCTGTCCAGCTCACAGAAGAACTCGGAGAGGCGAAGTGGATCAATATGAGTGAGCGCATCGCCACTATCATGCGCGAGCGCAAGGGGCTCAACGCTAACGTCGACTTCTACTCTGCCACAGTCTACTACTCTCTAGGCATCCCTACGGATCTCTTCACACCTATCTTTGCCATTGCTCGCATGGCAGGCTGGACAGCTCAAGTACTCGAGCAGTTAGAAGACAATCGCCTCTACCGCCCACTGACCAAGTACGTTGGCCCTGAGAGCACCGTCCCTGTGCCTCCGGTTAGTGAGCGCTAGACTGAAATAAGCAAGTTACCGTACAGATATAGTCTTCTAACCTCAATTCACCAGACCAGTTACTAGTGATTTCAAAATGAAGACTATTTTCGCAAGCTTATACCAATGAGGAAAACTACCTGCTAGAAAGCGCGAAGAAATTTGGTGGGAGATCAAGGCGGAACCCATCGGTGATGCGAGCATCTCCGATGAGTGACAACGATGACATCTCGTCAAAGATCTAGCGAATTCGACCAGTTAGTTTTTTGAGTTGGTATTAGCCCTAGTATGGGCATCAACCTTTGCCGCATTGGCACAAAGTGCTTCTGACGTTGCAAGATCATATTTTGACGTCTTTCAAACTAAGAATTACCAGGAAACTGCTACATTCTTCGCACCTGACGAGCTCAAAGATTTTCGAGAAATGCTCGATTTTGGAGATGCCCTCCCTAAAGAAGAAGCAAAACAGTTCTACTTAACTTTCTTTGGCGAACACGCCTCTGAGGAGACAGTCTCTGAGATGTCCGACCTTGATTTCTTTAGTCAATTTTTATCATTCACAACGAAGCAAGTTGAAGCAGCTGGTGAAATCAGCTTCCATAAACTAGAAATCCTTGGAGAAATTCCCGAAGGCGACACTATTATGCACGTTCTCACAAGAAGCAACATTTCCGTAGGAGACATAGAAGTAGAATCCATGGAAGTCATTTCATTTAGAAAAATAGAGGGAGAGTGGAAAGCTTTACTATCTGGCAAATGAAAGGTATAGCTACGCAACTACAGCAAGCCTTCGGTCACTAATCAACTCTCATAACATGCCCACAATTGAACTCATATCTGTAGACTGTGTCTGCGTTCCAGAGCTCCCAACTTATGAGAGCTTTGCACATATCGCAGAAACAGAGTTGATAGGTCATAGAGGGCTCTTTCAATCCGTATTTGACTCAATCACAGGCATTATCCTCCATCTGGCGAACAAAGATCTAGAAGGCAAGGATGGTGGTTACTGGTTTGCTGGACAGATCGTGGATTGGCCTGATAGCGATGCGCTAAAGTTCCTCCCCGAAACTAGTCGCGATATTTTTGATTTAATGAAACGACTCATTGCCGCATCTCCAAAGCAGCAAATTATTTTTTCTACGGATTACCAATTTGGCGGTGACAGGCAAGAATGCGGCCACGTTACATTAGGAGAGTTTTTTAAGCTACATGATCAAGATAAGCTACAATATAACCAACTCTGGTATATTGACGAAGCGGGCTAACAAGGCAGTGCATCTCACTTAAAATCGCCTTGAAGATTACTCATTCGTAATTTGAGAATCTTGAATCACACCTTCTCACCTCATTGTTTGCAGACAGTTAGAAAGAATCAGCCTTTTGACTCTTTCTAACTATTCTAAGTACTGCATCAACTGTGGCTTTCTCCTCTTCACTTAGCGCACGCGCTCCTGGAGAGGAGTGACTGTGAACTCTTGCTCTTTGAGTGAGCGGATGGCTTTTACTGAGGCTTCTGCTGCTGCGAGGTTTGTGCAGTGAGAGATCTTATTGGCGACGGCTCCTGAGCGAATTTTAACCTCATCGGTACGTGCCTCATGGCCACTCGGGGTATTGATGACAAACTGGATATCTCCGTTTTTCATCATATCGAGCACGTTAGGGCGTTTTTGCTCCGCGAGTTTGTAAAGGCGCTCGACCTCAATACCTTCATCCTTAAAGAACTTATAAGTTCCCCCGGTTGAGCAAACTGTAAAGCCGAGTTCGACGAGCTCGCGAGCAATCGCTACGGACTTGGGCTTATCACGATCATTCACTGAGAAGAAGACCTTACCTTCTGTCGGCAGTGGATTAAAGGCGGAGATCTGCGCTTTAGCGTAGGCCATGCCGAGATCATCGTCGATCCCCATGACTTCACCAGTAGACTTCATTTCTGGGCCAAGGACGATGTCGATACCAGGGAACTTCGGCCATGGGAAAACGGCTTCTTTCACACAGTAGTGCGCTGGAAGAACTTCCTTGGTGAAGCCTAAGTCTTTGAGCTTCTTGCCAGCCATGACCTTAGCAGCTAATTTCGCAAGTGGAACTCCAATAGACTTGGATACAAAGGGAACGGTTCGTGACGCACGAGGATTCACCTCGATCACGTAGAGTTCTTCATCCTTCACGGCAAACTGGATATTCATCAGGCCGATCACCTCTAGCTCACGAGCGAGGTCTTTTGCCCCCTTCATGATTTGCTCCGTAATATTCTCAGAAAGCGAAGGTGCTGGAATCACACAGGCAGAGTCTCCGGAGTGGATACCAGCAGCCTCAATGTGCTGCATAATCGCTCCTACCACAGAAATCTCACCATCCGAGATACAGTCGACATCCACTTCAACAGCTCCCTCTAGGAAACGATCCACGAGGATAGGACGGTTCGGTGTGACATCAGCGGCTTCGCGAATATAGCGGCGAAGTTCTTCGTCATTATAAACAATCATCATCCCTCTGCCCCCAAGGACAAAGGAAGGACGCACTAATACTGGAAATCCAATGCGCGCAGCAATTTCACTGGCCTCGTCTTCAGACACAGCAGTTCCTGCTTCTGCTTGCTTGAGCTCTAACTTATCAAGAAGGGCTGAGAAGTATTTTCTATCTTCCGCGAGCTCGATGGACTCTGGAGATGTTCCGATGACTGGCACTCCGTGGCGCTTCAGATCAGCGGCTAAGTTCAGAGGTGTCTGTCCACCAAACTGGACGATCACGCCATCTGGCTTCTCCTGATCACAGATGTGAAGCACGTCCTCGAGAGTGAGTGGCTCAAAGTAGAGCTTATCGGAGGTGTCGTAGTCTGTCGACACGGTCTCAGGATTTGAGTTCACCATCACGGTTTCATAACCGAGCTCCTTGAGTGCGAAGGAGGCGTGCACACAGCAGTAGTCAAACTCGATACCTTGGCCAATGCGGTTTGGCCCACCACCAAGGATGACGATTTTCTTCTGATCCGTTTCTCTCGCCTCATTCTCTGTCCCGTAGGTCGAGTAATAATACGGTGTGTATGCCTCGAACTCAGCAGCACAAGTATCGACTAAGCGATACGTCGGGATGATGCCTTCCTTCAAGCGCTCAGCGCGGATATCGTCCTGAGTGGTGGCTTCTCCAGCACGGGTGCGCTGCTTGGCAATCTGGAAATCAGAAAAGCCTAGTTTCTTCGCTTTGCGCAGCGGCATGGTGGCGAGATTTCTACCCTCATCGACAATGATCTTTAGGTGTTCTAGGAACCAGCGATCAATCGCTGTCGCCTCAAAAACATCTTCGACACTCCAGTCATTATCAAAGGCTGTTTTTAGCCAGAAGATTCTCTCAGCATTTGGCACGTGGAGCTTTCTCTCGATTTCCTCGTAAGTCGGCTCGTGAGCGCCCTTACCATCAAAGCCGAAGCCTAATCTCCCAGTCTCTAGGGAGCGCAGAGCCTTCTGCATGGATTCTTTAAAGGTTCTCCCGATTGCCATGGCTTCCCCTACGGCCTTCATCTGAGTGGTGAGAACAGAATCCGCTGTTGGGAATTTCTCAAAGGTAAAGCGAGGGAGCTTCGTCACAACGTAGTCAATGGTCGGCTCAAAGGACGCCGGAGTCTCACGAGTGATGTCATTATTGAGCTCATCCAGCGTGTAGCCAACAGCTAGCTTTGC
This sequence comes from uncultured Verrucomicrobiales bacterium, assembly GCA_937928735.1. Taxonomy (GTDB): domain Bacteria; phylum Verrucomicrobiota; class Verrucomicrobiia; order Verrucomicrobiales; family Akkermansiaceae; genus Rubritalea. Next base: position 40,347 of record CALFVF010000018.1, read on the forward strand.
CGCGATCTTTGCAATCGGGAAACCAGTTGCTTTAGACGCTAGGGCAGAGGAGCGAGACACTCGTGGATTCATCTCAATCACGATGCAGCGGCCAGTATTTGGCTCCACAGAAAACTGAATGTTAGACCCCCCTGTCTCCACGCCAATTTCACGGATACAGGCGAAAGAAGCATCCCGCATGATCTGATACTCACGGTCTGTAAGGGTCTGTGCTGGTGCCACTGTAATCGAGTCACCAGTGTGCACGCCCATCGGATCGAGATTCTCAATGGAGCAAATCACCACGCAGTTATCCGCGCAGTCTCGCATGACTTCCATCTCGTACTCTTTCCAGCCAAGGAGAGACTCCTCGACAAGGATTTCGCTCACTGGTGAGAGGTCGATACCACGAGCACAGATCTCTTCAAATTCTTCAATATTATAAGCAATACCTCCACCCGTACCTCCTAGGGTAAATGCTGGGCGGATAATTAATGGGAGCGTGCCGATCTCATCTCTGATGACTCTGGCCTCTTCCATATTGTGAGCCACGCCGGACTTCGGTAGGTCGAGTCCGATTTTAAGCATCGCTTCTTTAAAGCGTAGACGGTCTTCGCCTTTATCGATCGCATCTGCATTCGCACCGATCATGCGCACATTGTGCTTATCGAGGGTGCCAGACTTAAACAAATCCATCGAAGTGTTCAGTGCAGTCTGACCACCTAAAGTGGGCAAGAGTGCATCGGGTCGCTCCTTAATAATGATTTTTTCGACCACATCGGCAGTAATGGGCTCAATATAGGTCTTATGAGCAAACTCAGGGTCTGTCATAATCGTGGCAGGATTCGAGTTAACGAGAACGACCTCATAGCCCTCTTCTTTGAGAGCTTTACAGGCTTGGACACCCGAATAGTCAAATTCGCAACCTTGCCCAATCACTATCGGGCCTGAACCTATAACAAGAATTTTTTTAATCGTGGTATTCTTTGGCATGACTTTGGCAGAACGTACGGCTTAAATCTGAGGTTGTATGCCTTGCCCTCTGCTCGATGTAAAGGATAGTTGTCAACTAATTCGCCTTAGCAAAAAAGTAATTATTTAAGGCCTCTTAACTACCCGCCTCAGTTAGCTAGAAAGGCACCACTCCCCCATGTAACGCACCCCCTATCTGTACTGGTAATCATCAGAAAATAAGCCATACTTGAGAACACACACCGACACCTATGCTCTTTCTTTTATCACCTGCAAAAACACTCGATTACGACTCGCCACTTCCTGCAGTCACCGCCACAAAACCTCGCTTCCTAAACCATTCTGCTGAACTTATTGAGCAACTTCAGGATTTCTCAGAAGCAGACATTGAGAAACTCATGAAGATCTCACCCAAGCTCAGTGCTCTCAATGCACAGAGATTCCAGCAATGGGGGCAGCGCCACAACACGAGCACAGGTGCTAGACCTTGTTTATTCGCATTTAAAGGAGACGTCTACCAAGGACTAGACGCCTACTCACTGAGTAGCGCCGATATTCAAAAAGCCCAACAATCTCTGCGTATACTCTCTGGCCTCTACGGGATTCTAAAGCCCCTCGACTTCATGCACCCCTATCGCCTAGAAATGGGCACTCGCCTAGAAAACGCACGCGGCAAGAACCTCTACGAATTCTGGGGAGAAATTCCCACAGAATCACTGAATCAGGAACTAGAGAAAGAATCCAATCCCGCCGTAATTAACCTTGCATCCAACGAGTACTTCTCTGTCATCGATGAACAGGCGCTCAAGGCCCCCGTCATCACACCTGTCTTTAAGGACTGGAAAAATGACAAATACAAAATCATCTCCTTCCACGCAAAAAAGGCACGAGGACTCATGGCTGCCTGGGCGATACAAAATGATATCCAAACCCCCGAGGGCTTCCAGGACTTCTCAGAAGCTGGTTATCGCTACAGCCCAAAAGATAGCACAGAAACGACTCTCACATTTTTACGCAAGCAATAAGCAATAAGCGAAAGCTAGTGACAAAGTCCGTAAAACTCTCAAGAGAAAAGCCTTGTATCCAGCGCCAGTGAGTAGGCTGCGAATACAAGGCTTTAGAAAGTGGCACTTCCAATAGGATTCGAACCTATGACCTACGGATTAGAAATCCGTTGCTCTATCCAGCTGAGCTATGGAAGCATATATCACGTGCATTTGTGATGCGTGGATTTACCGTGGACTCCCACCGAGAAGCAAGCTTTATTTCATTTTCTCCCAGTATCCAGACCTCTCGACTTTATTCCTCTAGAGCTTCCAGCCTATGATGCCTTTGAGCACACCGGGGATCAGATGCGCATAGCTCCAGGCCCGGGTCGCGGCGACAACGGCCTCTTCTTCCGCTAAGCTCTTATAGATTCGCTGTTTCTCTATCAGGTGTATCGCACGCTTAGCGGCTTCCAGCTCAATAGCGAGGCTAAGCCAGAGCATCACGGTACAAAAGCTAACACAGGCAATTAAAGAAACAATACCTGGGAATATCGGAATACGTGCCACAAGGACTCCCATGCCGACTATCATCATTGCAAATGGAGGCAGTAAGTAGCCTGTTTTCACCATCTTATTGCGCCAATCAATGTTACCTTGGTGCTCCTTTGCGAGTAGTGCTAGGCCTAGTTGGTGCCATAAGTAGGCGTGATCCGCGGCCTCATGACTATGCGCTCGCTCGACCTTGAGTTTGATTTGTTCTTTGCCAACACTAGGAAACCAGAGCTGACTTTTGACGAGTGTGAGCTTAGGCACTGCGTCTGATAAGCTGCTAAATTTCTCATACGAATTTGCCGCGTCTAGCTTAAGTGTCCTGCGTTTCGCCAACACACGTAGTCCTGCATACTGGCTAAGTAAGCAAGCTAAGATCAGGGGCAGCAAGGAGATGATAAAAAGTAATTTCCACACGGTGCCTGATGACTTTTATGGCTGGGGTAAGGCTTCACTCTCAAATCGTTTTAATTGGCCTTGTAGCATCCTGTACTCTGTAATCGCGTAGAGGTAGCCCCTGTCACTACCTGGGCGAGAAATGCGACTTCTGAGCGTGGGAGATAAGGATCCATCCTGTGTGCTCTGGACAGCTTTCTTTGACCAGACTAAGGCGTCTTGGCGATTATTTTTAGCAAATAATAACTCTGCTTTTGTGTCCAAGTAGGCGCCTTGGCGAGGCCTTAATTGAAGCGCTCGATCGATATACTCACTAGATTCTTCGAGCTTTCTCACTGCGCGCGCGCCTAGCCATGCTGCTGTATTTAATGTATTATGCGACTCAGGGTAGCGCTCAATCACTCTCTCTAGTGCTCCGAAAGATTCAAAAAACCATGCATCATGCAGTGCTCTGTAGCCTGCTTTTTTAAGTTCAGGGAAAAAGTGATCCGCAAGGATTCCTTCTGATTTGGCGATATTGTGTGCTCGGCCTAACAATTCTTTGGCTTTTGATTCATCACCCCTTTGGTGAGCTGCCATGCCTTGTTGAAATATATTCTCAAATGAATGGATAATGCAGGCGTTAAATTTTTCTATTGTTAGCAATCTGTTGGCAACTAGCATGAGTGTCCAACATTCTCTGTAAGCACTACGCTCTATCCAATCATCCTTCTGACTCGATGTCCCCTGAGAGTCTACTATATAGGAGAGACAGACATAGGCCTCATTGGTGTCTGTAGAGCTCAATCTGAGCTGCTTCTTTAGCACAGCTAGAGCTACATCTTCCATCTGGGAGCGACTAAGAATATTGACTATTCTCTCTATGTTTTCAACTTGATCTAGGGCTAGATCAAATGCTCTTGTTAACTTCTCTACAGACTCTTCCTTTTTACCTGCAAAATGAAGCGCTACGGCCCAGCGCGTTAGTAACTCTGGTGAGACACCGGCTCTTTGTGCATGAAGTTGGAAGTTTTCGAGGTTTTTTTCGTGCTCTCCTTCTAGTTCATACATCTGAATCTGGAGTTCACTATATCTCTGCGCTACTCCATTCTGCCGTTGAGAGAGGCGGTTTTCATAGGACAAGATCGACTCTATATCACTGCGTAAACGTGCCACGTAGTATAGGGCTTCGATCAATTTACCTTCCTCTTCGTGCCCTTTCATGTGACCAAGTAGCACTGACTCCTGCCTGCGCATCTCTTCTGGTGTCTGATATTTCGCGCCGACTAGGGTAGCTAACATATCAAAGTATTCTGCGGCACTCTTTCCTGGTTTGATTTCCTCTATGAGTTCTCTCACATAGCGCACTTGCCATTCTGAACTAAAGCATTCTTCAGTAATATATTGAAAATCGTCTTCTTCTTTAAAGAGCTCTAGTGCGAGTTGAATGCCGACTTCAGGCATCACAGCGAAACACTCCCCAACATAGTCATGTGCTGCGTATTCTTTCTGCTCTTCGATTGCCCTAGCGATTGGGAGGACGAATTCCAGGGCTTTTTGGGCACCATAGCGTTCATAGTAAAACTGTGCCATGTGACTTAGGACTCTTTCCCCATATCCGCGCTCTTCTCCATCGCCGTTTATGACTTTCTCTAGATGCTCGTCACGCCATTCTGGTATCTTGGTTTCCATCACAGGCACTTGGAGAACACGCAGGGCTTCGTGTGGCTGCTCTGATGCGGTGTAGTACTCGTATGCTTTTAGAGGTTCTAGCTCTTCGAGCATTTCCAGAGCCCATTGACTGTATCCATTCACAGCTAGAGAGACGATCACACTGGCCCTTTCGTGTTCTAGCATTTTACCTGCTTGTCTCACGAGTTCGAGGGCTTGTTGATAAGCAGCTTGGTCATCACCCTCTAATCGTAATTGCTGGATCTTGCTGCCTTTGTGTAATGTCGATAACCCTTCTTCTATTAGTTTTTCTTGAATGAGTTTGATAGAGGGTATGGGATTGGCCTGTTCTAGACTTAATACGGCTTGTAACCACTGGAATTGGTGAGCTTGTGCGAATGCTTGAATTTCCTTTTTGTCACCTTTGCCCACCAACAGCGCTAGTTCATAGTTTTTATTCGCCTTTTGGGGATTCTCTCGTAAACGCTTTATTTCCTCATCCGCGATACCTAGGCGGTGCGCTAAGTAGGCTCTGGCTTTTGTTACATTTCGACTCTGGGGTGAGATCTTAAGTGTCTTGTAGGCATCTGTGAGATCTCCTTGATAAATAGACTGCCTAGCGGCATAGATAGGGATATCTCCTAGTTCTTTTGCGAGAGCTTCCTGATTTCCGCCAGCAGGTTCCCAGGAGTATAGGTACACCATTTGCTTGTAGGATCTGGCTTTTCTTAGCTCTCTATACGCTTCTAGCTTGGCGACTAAATTGCCTTTTTGAAATTTCTCAATCCAGCCTGCAATTTCGGGCTCCATATCATAATAAATACCCGCTTCTATGTTTCTAAGGATTTTAGAGGCTCTTAGTGTCACTTCGGGATTACTCGAGCCTAAAGCTTCTTTGAGCGCTGGAATCGCGCGCGCTCCATAAGCCCAGACATCATCGTGGGCTTGTTGGCGCTGCTCATAGTCCTCAACACCTAGCTGCGTGATTAGCTCCTGCAAGCTAGCCTTAGATTCTGGTCTTTCCGCCGCTTTTCCTAAGCTTAGTAATATCAATGAGAAAGCCACAGGTAAGACACTACCTGTGCAAGCAGTTTTCCAGCTAAGCTTCCACCATTTCATCACTCTCACACTCAACAATTTCGCCAGAAAATCAACCTCGTTTCCACGAAATAGTGAAGAATTTCACCATTCGGTGAATCATAGGGCCATAATAGCCCAATGACCTCGTCTCTTGTTGGTGTCTACAGTGTCTAGAAATCTCAGTAACTACTCCCCTTGCCACTCTCCAAGCGCTCTGTACTTCTGATAGCGCTCATCGAGGCGCTGATCCAGTGGAAGTGCTTTGAGTTCATTGATCTGGGTGAGTAGGGCTTGTTTCAAATTCTCAGCAGCTTCTTGATGACTGTGATGGGCTCCACCACGAGGCTCTTTCACCACACCATCGATGAGTTTCAGCTCAGCAAGATCTGGAGCGGCAATTTTCATCGCTTCTGCGGCCTCTGGGGCATGTTTGCGGTGCTTCCAGAGAATAGCGGCACAGCCCTCGGGGCTGATCACTGAGTAATAGGCATTCTCCATCATGAGCACACGATCTGCTACTCCAATCCCGAGTGCTCCACCTGACCCTCCTTCACCGAGTACGACTGCTATGATTGGCACTTTCAGCAGCATCATTTCACGCAGATTCAGAGCAATGGCTTCGGCAATATTTCTCTCCTCAGCCCCAATGCCCGGGAAGGCCCCGGGAGTGTCAATTAGCGCCACAACGGGGAGCTGGAATCTCTCCGCTAGCTTCATAAGGCGAAGTGACTTACGATACCCTTCAGGGTGGGCGCTGCCGAAGTTTCGTTTTAAATTTTCTTTCGTATCACGGCCTTTTTGATGACCGATCACCACCACTCTCTGGCCGCCAATTGTGGCTAATCCTCCCGGCATCGCATGATCATCCCCTACGTGACGATCGCCGTGGAGTTCACAAAAATCATCAAAGGCGTGGGAGATGTAGTCCAGCATGAATGGTCTCTGAACATGTCGGGCAATTTGCACGCGCTGCCACGGTGACAGACTGTCATAGATCTCATGCTTTGTTTGTGCCAACTTCTCTTCCATTGCAGAGACTTCCTGAGTCATATCGATCTTCTGGGAAATCGCCTTTGCCTTCAGATTGGCAATTTCTTTTTCTAGTTCTACGATGGGCTGTTCAAATTCGAGTGGCTTCATAGTGCTTGGGCAGACAATGGAGGAATTCAGAAATGAAAGAAAGTTTTAATATCGGATTAATATCGGATTTCCACCGTATTTCCAGGGCGAATCAGCAGGGCTAATTCTTCCATATCAGCGGCACTAATCACACAACCCTCAAACCCGTCTCTTGGAAATTCTCCTACGGCTCTTACCTCTAATCTGGGCTTTTTGAGCAATAGTAATTTATCCGCTGTTCTATAAGAAGAGGACGCCACATTCACAGCACGATCATTCTGACGTACTTCTCGCCGCTCTACCACCGTGGCTGTGATACCTCTTGAGGGGGCTATATAATCCTCTAATATAGGGAAATCCTTCACAAATGATCCCCGATCCCAGAGGCTCAGCACAGCATTTCGCTTATCCAACACGAGGCGGAAGTTCAGCGGCATCACCAAGAGCTTGTCTCCGGGGTGAAGCCTATCGCTACGCTGCAGTGAATTAAGATGCACGACTAAGTCAAAATGCGTCTGTTCGCGCGCCACGATACGTGAGAAAGAATCCCCTGACTTCACTTCATAGATTTTTTTGGACCCATTCTCAATAGGCGCTAGGAGACGATCCATATTCATCTCTCCGAGTATTCGACGCGCCTCAGGTGCGGAAGGTGCGGTGGGATAATACGTAAGAATGTACTTCAGCTTCTCCTCGGCCTCTGGGAACTTAGCCTCCACGAGTAGCTCTCTGGCTGCCTCGAAGGCTTTTTCCCCTGGCTCTACATCAGCAATCCTCGAAGCGTCAAGTTTCTTTGCCAGGAGCTGCACCTCACTGTAGGGCACATCAAAGAGTGGCAATTCTGGCTTAGGTTTTTTTTGTGAAGACACCTCACCATTTACTGAAGTATCGACGGGGAGAAGAAATTTTTGTGCATAGATAAGAGTCGCTGCGAGAACACCCATAACAGCAAAGGCACAGATCATTCTTACCGCTGTCCAGACTCTCATAGCCGACTTAGAGCAGGCCTCTACGCTTGAAGTCAAATTGATTAATTTCGTGAGATTTCTCAATCATATCAATCGCGAATTTTAATAAACCTACCTCCCAAGCGTCATCCACACCCTCAATCACTGCCTGCATGGGGTCATCTTGGCGAAGCACCTCCTTTAAGACGCGCTCTTTCACGGCCTCAAGACTATCTGTGATCACTTCCTCCGAAGCCTCTGTACGGCGAAAAATAAACCCGTATTGGAAAAACACTGGCTCTAACCCCTTATCCTTCAGCCATGCTAGAAATTTACCCGCTTCTTCATCAAAGCCTTCTAATTGCACCTGCTTATAGGCATCTGGCGTGATAATTTGAGGTTTTTCAGCTACAACCTCTCCAGAGCGAACTCGAATCTTCCCGACTGAGTCCATCAGCTCTGAAATTAGAATAAACTTAAACCCTGTATTCCCAAAGGTATCAATACGCCGATCTGGCTCACGCAGTACTTGCGTGTTTTCCATGGCGTATTGGATAGCATCTTTGTTTGGAGGTTGAGTCATAGATGTATTATGAACCAGAATGAGAAAAAGAAAAGAGCAGCTCTTGTAGGAACTACTCTTTAGAGAATCTCCAGTGACTGACTTTAAGCAAGTTCCATCATCTCACCTTTTTCATATTTTGCACTAACAATTCTTTGAATCTATTCATTGGATTGTTACTGGCAATGGTGAGAAAAATAATGACAGCTTAGAAATATAGCTACTGGAATTGACTTAGAGATCTCTTCCCAACATTTTTGGAAGACCTCCCAAGGCATAACCCAACTAGGGCAACTAGGGCAGCCAACTAGGAAGTGGCTTCTCCGATGTACTCGATCACAGCTGCAACAGAAGTCAGCTTCTCAGCGTCTTCATCTGGTACGTCAATGTCGAATTCCTCTTCCAGAGCCATTACTAGCTCTACAGTGTCTAGAGAATCAGCACCAAGATCATCAATGAACTTAGCTTCTGGCTTCACTTGTTCTGCTGTAACGCTGAGTTTGTCAGCAATGATTTCTTTTACTTTGTCTTCTGTGCTCATGTGAATATTTCCTTCCTGTTAAGGTAAGTGGTTTACGTTTCCAATGTGTAGCGAGTGCTGCCAGCTTGGCAACTAGAATTTATTTCAATTTTTAGAGTAGCTTATTCATCCACTTTTGCTTCCGCGCCTTCTTGCTCGCCTGACACTTCCAGCTCTTCCTCTTCTTGCTCATACTCAAGAATCTCTCCCTCAAAGTGACTCAAGATTTTCTGATAGAGCTTCTCGGCAGGCTCCCCCTCTTCTTTCTTAAAATCACCATACACGAGACCATCCACCTTCACCTTCTGCTCACCACCAGCTGAGTCCTTATAGGAAATGCTTGCCACTCCCTTGGTCTTCCATTTTCTCGCATCGATTCGGTGCATTGCCGCGTATTTCACCACTTGCCCGCCAGGTGCATAGTAGGCCTCATTATCGGCGCGCATACTTCTTCTGAGAGTTCTCAAAAAAATAAATAATACACCAATACTCAAGACCCCACACAGACCACTAAAAATAAATTGCTCCCGAATCTGGCGTGCCGAATGCGGCTCTTCCTCGACATCAGAGTCTAGCCCCACTCGGCGAGTGTAGGCCTCCCACATAACATCGAGATCATCATTCCCATAAGCGCCAATAGCTTCTTGTGGCCATTTCTGTGGCAGTTTGGTTCCTTCTGGTAGGATTTTTGCAGCATCTTCTGGGAAAAGGACATTTTGAGTGGATGCGTAATCCACCCAGTCTTGCTGACTCGCGTAGTTCTCCGCTGTCGCCTGATTCACCACTTGATTAGCAAAGAGCTGATGCATGTAGTACACCAGATTTTCCTTCTTGTAGGTCCAGTACCCGTCCTTAAAAAACCACAGAGCAAAAAATAAAAACATGCAGAACATCGCCAGCGCTCGGCGAATAAACCACTGAGTTGGGCGGCATATGTATTCCGATTCTAGTGCCTCAGGCTCTGAGACTGCGGGGGCGGTCATTGGGTTTTCACTCATACTTAGGATGCGTTGGTACGATTAACGCCCGCCTCCAGATACCTGTCTACTAAAAAAACCCTAAAGCTCTCACTGGATCCTTGAAATTCCTAGCATCCAGCTCTAAGTATAGACTGAGAATGACACGACAAGAGACAACCAGACTTACCACCCTCGCCGCCTGTGGTGGATGAGCCTCAAAACTAGACCCAGAGGCACTCAGCCAAGTTTTGGCGGATCTTCCTCACTTTAAGGACAGCAATCTCCTAGTCGGATCGGCCAATGCCGATGATGCTGGCGTCTATCAGATCGATGAGGAGCGAGCTCTTGTCCAAACTCTCGATTTCTTCACCCCCATCGTCGATGACCCCTATCTCTATGGGCAGATCGCTGCCGCTAACTCTCTCTCTGATGTCTACGCTATGGGAGGCAGACCTATCACCGCCATGGCCATTGCCGGCATGCCTGAGGACAAATTAACCCAAAGCGAAATCTCAGACATCTTCCGTGGAGGTGCCGACCTCTGCCTACAGGCGAGCTGCAGCCTCGTGGGAGGTCACACAATTAAAAACCCTGAACCCATCTATGGTCTCTCAGTCACAGGTATCGTCCACCCCAAAAAGTTCCTCTCTAACGATGGCGCAAAAGTCGGCGACCAGCTCATCCTCACAAAACCACTAGGCACCGGCATTATCTCAAGTGCCGCGAAACAAGGAGCTGTGAGTCAAGCGAGTCTCGATGCGGCGACCGAGGTGATGATCACACTAAACTCCGTGGGCGCTCTTCTTGGCGAGAGTGGACTCGCCAATAGCTGCACAGATATCACAGGCTTTGGCCTGCTGGGACACTTGCGTGAAATCTGTGAAGCCAGCCAACTCGGCGCCACCCTACTGAGTGAGAAAATTCCCGCCATTTCAGAGGAAGTGCACGAGCTCATTGAGAAAGACATCATCCCTGGTGGTAGTCGTAAGAACTACCAGAATGTGAGCCACTTACTGCATATTGCAAGTGATGTAAAGCCGAGCACTCCTATGCTCCTGGCTGACGCGCAGACCAGTGGAGGCCTCCTCATCACCTGCCCGCAGAGCAACTTCCAAGCTGTGATGGACCTACTAAGTCAGCACAATCACTACGAGGCTCACCACATTGGCGCGCTCCAAGAAACACTCGGCCTCAATATTCACTAATATCGAGATATACCCCTAACGATCATTCTTGCATCCTCACTGCGAGTTATGGCTGCGCGGTATTCTCTTCATTTTCTAACAGCGCCTCTTGTGCGCGAACTGGCGCTATCTGTTGCTCTAATCGATCTCTGTAAGCACTTTGCTGCTCTTCTGTGAATATTCCAGAAAACCGCTCAGTCTTTGCATCTAGAAACTGTTCATAAAGATCTCCTCCAGCATCTCCCTCATTCTGTATTGGGTGTGACTCCGCAAACTTCATGAGCTCGCCCATTCCTGAAGTATCAAAGAAATCTCGAATCCCCATACCACTTAATATCTCTCCTGTGACTGTGGTCGAATCGACATTGAGCTCTGCCTCATCATAGAGAACTTCATATACAGCATCCTTCTGCTCCTTGCTTAAACCAAGCCCTGTCTGTATACCAGCGAGCTGCCTAAGGGCACTGGCCTCCACTCTCCCTTGTTTCTCCTCTCCCTCTAGTTTCTCATAAGCCTCTAATTGCTCTGGCGTGAGAATCTCTTCAAACACCTCTGAGAGACCATTGAGACTACTTAAGTCTTTCAGAGCCTCCAGATCATCTGCCTCCTCAACTTCTCCCTTAAAGAGTTTTTTAGACACCTCCGCGTAAGCTAACACCTCTTGTTGTAGAAATTTCTCAATCTCCGCAAGCTGCGCTTCACTGAGATTTAACTGCAATAAAAACTGATCTAACCGAGATCTAAGCTTCTTCTCAAAACCCTCAATAACAGTATCTGCATACTGCTCTAACTCGGCCCCTGCATAGAGCTCCTTGTCACTTTGTTTGTCCACAATCACTGTTTTAGTCCTTCTAGGTTGGGTGGCATCAGACCCTCCATGCCTTGCACCTGCCGAACTCCCCCCCACTAGCGCTCTGCCCTCTTGCTGTGACTCTCCCCCCACCTGCTTCGTTCCGCTATCTAGTGCTGGTCTCAAAAACCAACCCGCAAAAAAAACAGCCATTATCCCAACACTTATTCCAATAACCTTCATAACTCCATAGATTATAACAAGTCACAACGAGAAAAAATAAAAAAAATGCGTGCCAAGCTGTTGGCACGCATTTTGATTGAAATCGTCAGTTATCGTTCGAGAGACTCTACTTATACCAGTCAGTTTTTTGAGTTGGTATTAGCCAGAAGTCTCTTAGGTAGAAATCTATTCAGAATCAGCACCTTCTGCAGATGCTTCTGCCTGCTTCGCGTCACGCAAAGCCGCACGCATAGACATCTTCACGCGGCCTTTGTCATCGATACCGATGCACTTCACAGTGACCATATCGCCGACTTTCACCACGTCTTCTGTCTTCTCCACACGGCCTTCTGCAAGCTCAGAGATATGGATGAGACCATCCTTACCTGGAAGCACCTCGACAAAAGCACCGAACTTGGTCGTAGAAACAATCTTGCCTTCGTAGATCTTATTGACCTCGACTTCCGCAAACATCATCTCAATCGCATTCTTAGCAGCTTCGAGACTCTCTGCCTTAGAAGCATAGATGTGAACTGTACCGTCATCTTCGATGTTCAGCTCAGCACCAGACTCAGCCTGGATACCCTTGATGTTCTTGCCACCAGGGCCAATGAGCATACCGATCTTATCTGGGTCAATCTTCACTGACTCGATACGAGGCGCGTGCTCAGAAATCGCAGCAGTCTCAGCAATCACAGACATCATCTTATCAAGGACAAGACCACGGCCGTCTTTAGCCTGATAAACCGCAGCTTCTAGGATCGCAAGAGGGATACCTGGGAGCTTAAGGTCAAGCTGGTAGCTTGTCACACCATTGGGTGTACCACAGAGTTTGAAGTCCATGTCACCATAGAAATCCTCAGATCCGATGATATCTAGCAGGCGCTCATGGCGAACCATGTTCCCCGCATCATCAAAGTCTGTCACCAGCCCCACTGAAATACCTGAGACAGGAGCCTTGAGCGGCACACCGGCTCCAAGAAGAGACATAGTACCCGCACAGACTGTCGCCATAGAAGAGGAACCATTGGACTCAAGAACCTCTGAGACTGTACGCACCGCATACGGGAAGACGTCTTCTTCTGGAATCACTGGCGCAATCGAGCGCTCAGCGAGATTACCGTGACCAATTTCGCGGCGATTTAGGCCACCAAAACGACCTGCTTCACCCACTGAGAATGGAGGGAAGCTGTAGTGAAGAATAAAGCGCTTGCTGTCTTCTCCACCTGCGTAGTTATCAAAGTACTGGCGCTCATCCGCTGGCGCGAGTGTGGATACAGCAAGTGCCTGAGTCTCACCACGGGCGAAGAGTGCTGAACCGTGCACGCGAGGCAGAAGACCTTCCTCAGCGAAGAGCGGACGAAGATCCGCTGGAGTACGACCATCCGCACGCACACCCTTATCAAGGATGGAAATACGGAATGCCTTCTTCTGAAGGAACTCAAATGCTTGCTCGATCTCGAAGTCAGACGTTTCTGGGAAACGCTCAAGAATCGTAGCTTCCACCTCATCTCTGAGAGCACCCACCTTCTGAGCGCGCTCCACCTTAGAAGCCGCGTAGATCGCGCCTTCGATACGGTCACCTGCGATCTCATAAGCGATATCGAGTAGATCTTGCTTCGCCACAGAGACTTCGTACTGGCGAGTCTCCTTACCAGCGAGAGCTTTGAGCTCTTCCTGAGCGACAACGAGCTTCTGCACGTTCTCTTGAGCGAAGTAGAGAGCCTTCACAAACTCCTCTTCAGGAATCTGGTCTGCCCCACCCTCAATCATGATGACATTTTCTTTGTCCCCTACGTAAACAAGATCGAGGTCAGATTCTTCACGCTGCTCAAAGGTAGGGTTCACCACGAACTCACCATTGACACGACCCACGCGCACAGCACCGATCGGGCGTGCAAATGGAATGTCAGAAACAACTAGTGCTGCAGAAGCACCATTCATAGAGAGAATGTCAGCGTCATTGATGCCATCCGCAGAAAGCATGAGTGCCACGATCTGAGTCTCATAGAGATAACCCTTCGGGAAAAGTGGGCGAAGCGGGCGGTCTGTCATACGACAAGTGAGAATCTCCTTCTCAGTCGGGCGACCCTCGCGCTTGAAATAACCACCGGGGAAAACACCAGCGGCGAATGCTCTCTCTTTATATTCTACAGAGAGCGGGAACCAGGACTGCCCTGGCTTAATCTTTGTCAATGAACAAGCAGTGACGAGCACTGTTGTCTCTCCAGAGGTGACGACAACCGCCCCGTCTGCAAGTTTTGCCATTTTACCTGTTTCAAAGGTAATGGGATTCGAGCCTACTTCGCTCGTAATTGTATGTATATTCATTTTCTTTTCTTAGTTACGTCTCCGAGAGCTCATTTTACCCAATAGGTCGTGAATGCTCTCTGCATAATTCCAAGATCCTCTTCTTCTCCGTTCTTTCCCACTCACCTACTCTAGGTGAAATCATCGAGAAATCTAGGAGCCATTGAAGGATCTTGTGGAAACCGCATCCTCACGTCTGAATGTGGTACCCATGAAAACAAGAAAGCGGCCACCGAGTACCGGTGGCCGCTTTAGTAAAGCTGTTACTTACGAAGACCAAGTCCCTTAATCACGCTTTGGTACTCTTCCTCAGATCCCTTTCTCATGTAATCGAGAAGCTTTCTGCGGCGAGAAACAAGGCGAAGCAAGCCACGGCGGCTAGACACGTCTTTTTTATTGTCTGCCAAGTGCTCGGTGATTTGGATGATGCGCTGTGTGAGTAGAGCAATCTGGTACTTAGCACTTCCTGTGTCCTTATCATGCAGCTTGTAATCAGCAGCATTAATATTATCTGTCTTCATAGTTGTTTTCTTCTTTTTGACTGAATTCAGCTCAGGGCCAGCCTCACTGTGAAACCAGACCTTCCTTGAGTGGATGCGCACAAGTACGCCATAAGAAACCCAAACGCAAGCTCTTTTACACCATGCAAGTCAGCAGGAAGCTCACCCCTCTTATCAATCAGCTTAAGCTTTCACCACCTTTTTCACAAACTGTGGCTTCAGACCAATGGAGAGACCATCCATCTTACAAGAAATCGGATGATCGCTATCAGGATGGAGACGTATCCCCTTCGACTTCATCCCACTCTTCAGCACCTTCGAGGTGCCGGTGAGCTTCTTATCCTTAATCATCTGCACAATATCACCATCCTCCAGCACATTCCCGTAGGCGTCTTTCACCTCCGTGGCCTCCAGCTCACGCTCCCACTCATGCCCACAGACCATGCACTCCAAGAGTGTCTCATGCTCCGCAATATCATCCATCTCACACAGAGGGCAGCTTAGTTTTGTCATACGCCCAATCTAGTTCTTTAAAGAAAAAGATTGCAAGCTTCATAGCACCCTTACTAACAAAGCCCCTTCTATACTTAATCCCGAGTGCATAGAAACAAACTTACACCAAGCTCTCGACCTACCAATCCGAGACATAGCTATCATTTCACCACTAGAGAGAAACTCAGAACAGCTCCACAATGGCAAAACCCTTCTACTCTAGCTATCTTACCCCTCTATCTGTAACTTCTTCACCACCTCCCCTTACCAACAAGGTACGTGCAACGACTCTCAATAAACACCACTATTTCATCTCCACTCAGACAGCTAGTTCACAAGGCTCTCAAAACATTGCACTATGTGTGGTTTTTAAAACTCCTTGCGGCTGCATCTGTCTCTATGGCGGAGCCTGTCGAGAATAAACCCATCACAGCACAAGACAGAAAAAATGCCGTCGGTGACATCCGCTCACTCCCTGCTCAGCTCAAGTACAGCTTTAGCAATCAAGGGAGCTTTGAGCCCAAGCATGCACCTGAGTCTGGTGAGTGGCTCGCTGAGCACAAGGAGAAAGGTCAAACCTTTCAGCAGTATCTACGCCACCGTGCTAACCTCATCAATCGACACCAAAACACGCTCTACCTCTTACCCCTCGGTGAAATACCCGCGGAGAGGGCGCACCTCATCCCTTTCTTACAAAAAGGCCTCAGTGCCTATTTCTACCCTCTCCAAGTCCGAGTTCTCAAACCTGCCTCATTACTCAACCTCCCAGTTCCCACGAGATTCCGCTATGGCAGAACTCAACTCCATAGTGCTGAAGTCCTTCAGTGGATGCGCAAGCGACTCCCCAGAAATGCGTATGCTATGCTGGCTATCACACCCCAAGACCTCTATCCAGAGGAGAAGCAGAACTATGTCTTTGGCCAGGCATCTTACAGGCACAGGGTGGGAGTTGTTAGCCTAGCGCGCTTCTGGCCACGGCAAGCTGACTCGCCACTTCATCCAAAAACTCTTGAGCGATTCTTTAAAATCGTCACCCACGAGACAGGTCATATGTTTGGCCTGCACCACTGCACCTACTATCAGTGTAATATGAGTGGGATTAACCACATGCAAGAGCTCGACAAGACCCCTTCTCACCTCTGCCCAGTCTGCCTGCGCAAGCTCCATCACGCCGCTCAATTTAACCCCTCCACCCGCTATCTAAAGCTACTGCATTTCTACCGAACTCATACATTGAACGATCAATCCCACTGGACAGAGCAGCGCCTTCAGCACATTCACACCTCCGCTGAGTGAGGATTTGAGAGCAGCAAGCTAGCAGGCTTTACCTTTAGATTCACTGTGGTATAGTTCCATCAAATGAAACCTTTAAAGGATGGTATTCGCTCCCTGGTTCGCATTGATTTCCAAGGCCATGTCCACAAGTACTTTCGTGGCACAGATGCGGATAAGCGCTGCCAAAAAGAAGTCCTTGTCCTGCAGACTCTCGCTCAGAGAGGCTGTGACTTCGTTCCCATTCTTATCGAGTATGATTATGAGAAAAATTATCTATGCACCACAAACTGCGGCAGCCCTGCCCCTCATGTCAGCCGCAAAAAAGCGGACAGCCTATTTGAGATTCTCGAAGCCAAGTACGGCATTCGGCACGATGACGCAGAGCCTAGAAATATCACCTATGATGATAAAGCTGGTAAATTCTGTGTCATTGATTTTGAACTCGCCACCATTCTCGAAGCCCCCACTAAGGTTCAGAATGAGATTCAGAATGAGCCCCCTGATGACCCACACTCAGACTAAATTCACCCTCTCCACCTCTTCGCACTCTGAGTGATTCACCCACCATTCGATGGTCAGCCCGTAGTCAAGCTGGCACTAAGAAACCAGGCAACGATGATGCCTGGTTGATCTTTAGTGCCTCCGACACAGGGCGCCAGCGCTTAACCGAAGATGACTCGACAGCTCTTGACTCCCAGGACCTCGTTCTCGCCATTTCCGATGGCATGGGCGGCGGCCTAGCAGGAGATCTCGCCTCACGGATGATTCTCAGCCAACTCAGCGTCCTTATTCCCAAATTCCACCTCGCTCAACAACAAGGCCTCTCCCCTGACTATAAAAAATACCTAAAGGATGCAATCGAGCAGGTTCACGCATCCATTAATTACCACGGAGAACAAGATCCAGAGCTCGCTGGTATGGGGGCCACTCTCACACTAGTCTGGCTCACAGAGCAGAGCCTCCACTACGTCCACGTCGGCGACTCCAGACTCTACCGAAACCGTGAGGAAAACACAGAGCAAATCACTGCTGACCACACATTCGCGTGGCAGAAACACAAGCGTGGTGAACTCAGTGAATACGCCTTTCGCCAGCACCCACGCCGCTCCATTCTCTGCCAAGTTATTGGCGCGGGACATCGCTGCCTACGAGCCGACTACGGCTCTTTCACCCTCCAAAAAGGAGATAGATTCTTACTCTGCTCCGACGGTCTCATCGATGGACTATGGCAAAAAAATATTCACGCCATACTAAATGAAAAGACGTGCTCGACAAGTCAGCTCGCAGAGTCTCTATTACTACGCGCCATCGCTAACGATGGCAGAGATGATACCACTCTCATTCTGCTTCAGGTGGAATAGCTCACTCACTAGGGAGAAATTCACTAAACTGGCATATAGATTGCTTCATCTTGACGAAATCGGCGTTCCGCCTATCGAAGAACTTACGTAAAACACTAAGAATTATGGCTAAATACAGACTAGATTACATCTGGCTTGATGGTTACACACCAGTCCAGAACCTCCGCACGAAATGCTGCATTAAGGAATTTGAAGAATTCCCAACTCTTGAGCAACTTCCTGAATGGGGATTTGACGGTTCCTCAACACTCCAGGCTGAAGGCGGTGACTCAGATTGTGTTCTAAAGCCAGTCGCACTTTATCCAGATCCTACACGCATCAATGGCGTACTCGTCATGTGCGAAGTCATGCTTCCTGATGGCACACCACACCCATCCAATGCACGCGCCACTATCGAAGACGAGCCCGGCACATGGTTCGGCTTTGAGCAGGAGTACTTCCTCATCAAAGACGGTCGCCCACTCGGCTTCCCAGAAAATGGCTACCCAGAACCACAGGGTGAGTACTACTGTGGTGTTGGCTACAAGAACGTAGGTGACATTGGACGTGAAATTTCTGACATCCACCTCGACCTCTGCCTCGAAGCAGGCATCAACCACGAAGGCATCAACGCTGAAGTAGCCTCTGGCCAGTGGGAATTCCAGATCTTTGGAAAAGGCTCGAAGCGCGCTGCTGATGAAATCTGGATGGCTCGTTTCCTCCTGCTTCGTCTCACAGAAGAATATGGTGTCGACGTTGACTGGCGCTGCAAGCCCATCAAAGGTGACTGGAATGGCTCCGGCATGCACTGTAACTTCTCTACAGAACACATGCGCGAAGTAGGTGGTAAGGACTACTTCCTTAAGCTCATGGATGCGTTTGAAGCTAACTGCGAAGAGCACATTGCCGTCTACGGCCCAGACAATGACCAGCGCCTCACAGGTCTCCACGAGACACAGTCCATTGACATGTTCTCATGGGGTGTCGCTGACCGTGGAGCATCTATCCGCGTGCCACACAGCTTCGTGAAAGATGATGCTTATAAAGGCTACCTTGAAGATCGCCGCCCGAACTCACAGGGTGACCCATACAAGATTGCTTCACGCGTAATCCAGACAATCAACTCTGTCGCTAAGTAAAATCACTTAGTGAAAATGATTTAAAAAAACCGCTATCAGCACTGCTGGTAGTGGTTTTTTTTGCTCTTATGAAATATTTAGATAGATTTTCCAAAATCTATCGTTTTCATCTGTAGCAATAAATGCTAAATTTACAGCAATATGAAATTCATACTTCCAACACTCTCTCTCATTAGTCTAGGCCTACTCGCATCCTGCCAGCAGACAGCTACTCCTACCAACAATAACCCCTATGGAGTCCCCGGTCTACAACCACAAACAAACCCCTACGCAGCACCACTCGCAAACGGAGAAACAGGCGCCTACAATCCAAACGTAGCCCCCCCGCAGCCCATCCCTGGAGTGAATCAAAACGCCTACCAACCAGCCCCCATCCCACAAGCTGCCCAAAATTATGGCCAACAAGACTACAGTCAGCAGATACCTAGTGGCCCAACATCAAGCCACACAGTTGTAGCAGGAGACAGTCTCTGGGGACTCGCCAAGCGCTACAATACCACTGTAGAGCAGATACAAGTGGCCAATAGCTTAACTTCCACACTCATCCGCACTGGCCAGACATTACAAATTCCCTCTGCTCAATAGAAATAGCCCCTAACTCATTCTATTTTTCTAAAATGGCAAGCTCCCTCATGGGCTTGCCATTTTTTTATCGTGATAACACTTACTATTATGACCACAAATCTACTTTCAAAAATCCATCGTCCCTATCGAAATATCACCCATACTGCGATCATCTTGATTGCGCATCTCAGTATTTTCTCCATTCACCATGCACAGGCACAAGAACCCGAGAAAGCCAATGTCCTTGAGAAAATCTTCACTCTCCGAGACCCTAACATGTTTACGAAAGCCATGGAAGAAGCCAAGCAATCCGGCGTCCACCCACAAGCCCTGTTAGAAGCTAAATTTCTCTTCCTTGTCGACACTGGCACGAATGCGCAAATTGCCGCTCTTACCGAAGAGATGAAACAACTCAAAGAAACATTTTCACTCAAACACTCTCAAATCTTTAGTGTGAAAGAAGACTGGCTCGCCGTTGTCCACTACACCCAAGCACTTGCCGCCCTAGAGCAAAATGACCGTACGGCATTCCGAGCCCATATCACGGAAGCTTTCTGGTTAAGCCCCAGGCAGGCCAGTGCCTATGCCCCCCATATCGAACAGCTTCATCTCGATGACGCGATGACAAAGATTCAGCTTAAGCCCGAACACTCATTTCTCTATCACACCAAAGAGGGTTCCACGACTCTCCAAGAAATCCTCACAGACAAGAAAGCAGCCCTCCTCTACTTCTGGTCACCATGGAGTCGTGAGGTTGAGACTACATTTAGTGATTTCAAAGCTCTCGCAAAACTCTGTGAGCAGCACAACATCACAACACTCGCCATTCACTCCGACACGAACCCCGAATCTATGCTAGATGCAAAATCATTCATTGAGTCACAACAAACCACCATAGCCTTTGAATGGATCATCGATCAACAGGAACAACCTCTCGCACAAATGATGCGCGTACAGCGCCACCCCACTATTGTTCTTCTTTCAACAGAAGGTTATGTTCTCTACAACGGAACACTGGATAATAAACAACTCTGGATTGAGCTTAAAGAAATCTCTCCAGAGCTCATCAAACCAGAATCATTGGAGTAAAACCTCATCTAACTGATTTTCACGACGTACAGATCAAGCATCTCTCTGATATTTTTCATCTAACATAGATAATTGTGATGTATTTACTGCAATTCACACACAATTATTATGTTTTCCTTAACTTTCATCTTGACTCAAGTAGTGTTTTTCAGCTCTTTGTAATGTAACAATATTTTATGAATCACTAATCATCTTTAGCGCTCACTCATAAAATCTAACAAATAGAACTCCCTCGCTACCTCAGCCTTATCCAACTCAACTTTGAGCTCTGGCTTAAGTAACGAGATATCTCACTCAATGAACCCACCGAGTGATTAACCGAAACAAAGACACCATGGCAGCAAAAAAGAAGGCCCCGAAAAAAAAGGTAACGAAGAAAAAAATAGCTCTTAAGAAAGCAAAAAAAGCCGTTAAAAGAGCCGTTAAAAAAGTAGCGAAGAAACCTACCAAAAAGGTCGCCCAAAAGAAAACCGCAAAAAAGACGACTAAACGCGCTGCTAAAAAAACCACTAAGAAAAAGGTCGCCAAAAAAGCAGTGAAAAAGAAAGTCGCCAAGAAGGCTGTCAAAACTGCGAAAAAGAAAACCGCGAAAAAGGCCACGAAGAAGACAGCCAAGCGCGCCGCGAAAAAAGCCACCAAAAAAAAGATAGCCAAAAAGGCATCAAAGAAAAAAGTCACCAAGAAGGCTAAAAAAACAGCCAAAAAGAAAACCGCGAAAAAAGCGGCGAAGAAGACAACCAAGCGCGTCGCGAAAAAAGCCACCAAGAAAAAGGCGAAGAAAAAATAATTTCTCATCCAGAGACATTTAGGACATCTCTAAGGAGCACTCATGACAGGGTGCTCTTTTTTTGTATTCTCTCACATGATCAAGCCCACTCTCTCACTCCTTGCTACACTCTGGTATTGCTGCACTCTATCCACAGCTTTTGCCTCACCCCTAGAAACCCCTGGCATTCTTCAGCAGATTCAGCAGCTAGGTCACACCCATGCCGATATTCGCTTTAGGGCACACAGAGCACTCTACCAGACTCTTGTCCTAGACACAGATCATCCTGATTACTTTAATAGAGTCACACTGTTTTATAAACAAGCGCCACACATCTGTAGAAAAGAAAATAATAAACTCCAGACTCTGCATGTCCTACACCTCTTTGCTGCACAAGAAGACATCTCAAACGTCTTTCTCGAACAATGTCTAAAGTCTCGCTACATCTCAGTTCAAAAAACCGCACTGCAATTTTCTATCCACTCTGATAATTCTCTCACTAAGGCACTACAGAGCTACACGCCAAGTCCAGAAACACTCAGAGACTACAAACTCGCACTTCGCGCACATTCTCAATAACCACCAAGTCTCCCATCATCTGATGATTCAGCTTCGCAGACCAATGAAACAAGTGCCTCATGCCACTTTTCTCCACAAAAACAGCCCGCTCTAAACTTTAAAAAAAGCGCTCGCAAATCCCCACTACAGCCTCTACATCTCAACGTATGTGGAAAGGCAGATTTGCAAAAGCGACAGCAGACCTCGTTCAGGAATTCGGAGAATCTATTTCTTATGATTGGAGACTCTATAAACACGACATCTCAGGATCCATCGCCCATGCCAGAGCTCAGCTCAAAGAAGGTATTCTTACAGAGAAGGAATTCGCAGAGATTGAAGACGGCCTCCGCGCTATCGAGAAAGATATCGATGCTGGTGACTTCCAGTTCTCCACTGAGCTTGAAGACATCCACATGAATATCGAGTCTGAGCTGACTCGTCGCATAGGCCCCGCAGGAGCGAAGCTCCACACAGCTCGCTCACGCAATGATCAAGTCGCCACAGACACACGCCTCTACTGCCGTGAGGAGATAGAGACAATCACAGGCCTTGTGCGCCAGCTTCAAATCTCTCTACTCACTCAGGCAGAAACCTACGCTGACGCTATTATTCCTGGATACACACATCTCCAGCGCGGCCAGCCAGTGACTGTAGGACATCACCTCCTCGCTTATGTGGAGATGCTCAGCCGTGACACAGAGCGCCTGCTGGATGCAAAAAAAAGGGTCAATGTCTGCCCACTAGGCTCTGGTGCCCTAGCAGGCTCAACCATTAATCTCGACCGCCACCAAATCGCTAAAGAGCTAGGCTTTGAGCGAGTCACCACGAACTCTATGGATGCGATTTCTGATAGAGACTACATTCTTGAGCTTCTCTTTGACTTTGCCCTTATTGGCACCCATCTCTCGCGCCTCAGTGAAGACCTCATTCTCTGGTGCTCCAGTGAATTTGGCTTTGCCACTCTCAGCGACTCTCACACGACGGGCTCCTCTCTTATGCCACAGAAGAAGAATCCCGATGTCTGTGAAATCACTCGCGGTAAAACCGGCAGACTCTACGGTAATCTAGTCTCACTGCTCACAGCCGCCAAGGGGCTCCCACTCACCTACAATCGAGATCTCCAAGAAGACAAAGAGCCATTATTTGACTCCATTGATACCCTAAAGCTCGCGCTCAAAGTCAACGCTGAGATGATTGCTGAGATGACAGTGAATACTGAGACCTGTCTCAAGGCAGCGAGTGATCCTATGCTACTCGCCACAGACTTAGCGGACTACCTCGTAAAAAACTCCGTCCCCTTCCGCCAAGCTCATGACCTAGTGGGGCAGGCTGTCGCGCTCAGTATTCAGGAGAAGACACCTCTCGATCAACTCGACCTTTCTAAAATCTCAGAACACTACGGTGCAGACGCCAAAGATGTCTTCTCGCTACAGACAGCCCTCGCGGCACGCACAAACCCTGGTGCTCCTAATATTGAGAATATCAAAAGTGAAATCCAGCGCTGGAAAGATCAGCTCCTCTAGTCTCACCGATTACCATTCCTGTATTCTAGAAAGAAGAGACACTCCTCGTGTCTCTTCTCTAAACAAGTTTCTAGCCAAACTGGCTCAGGAAGCGAACGTCATTCTCGATCAGTAGGCGTATGTCCTTAATGCCCCACTGGATCATAGCGAGGCGGTCTAGTCCCATCCCAAAAGCGAAGCCTGTCATCGACTCAAACACTTGATCACCCCGTGAAGTCGAGACTGCCGAAAAGACTGCTGGGTCTACCATGCCACAGCCTGCTACCTCGATCCACTTGGGCTCCTCGCCCTTCGCCTGCAACTTCACATCAATCTCAAAGCTCGGCTCTGTGAATGGGAAGAAATGCGGGCGAAATCTTACCTCTGTTGAGTCACCAAACATGGCCTTAAGGAAGTACTCTAATGTTCCTTTGAGATCACCCAGTGTTACATTCTCATCCACATAGAGCCCCTCTAACTGATGGAAGACAGAGAGGTGTGTGGCATCGATCTCATCACGACGATAGGCAGAACCCGGGGCAATGATTCTCACAGGAGGCTTGGCGGCTTCCATGGTGCGGATCTGCACGGACGATGTGTGTGTTCTCAGTAGCTTCCCACTATCAAAGTAAAATGTGTCTTTCTCATTTCTCGCAGGGTGATCCTGCGGTGTATTGAGCGCATCGAAACAATGGAACTCTGTTTCTATCTCTGGCCCTTCAGCAAGGGCAAAGCCCATGCGCCTCAAGATAGAGACAGCTTTCTCCTTAATCTCGGTGAGTGGATGCAGCCCGCCTCTCGCTAGATCGCGTCCCTCTAGAGTCATATCGAGGCCTTCCACGGAAGCGGCATCTCGTGCAGCCTGCAGCTCAGTTCTCTTTTGCTCTAGTGAAGCCTGGATGGCTTGGCGCACCTCATTGAGAGCTTGCCCCATAGCTGGCTTCTCCTCCTTGGGGAGATCCTTCATGCCTGCACTCGCAGTCGTCAGGCTGCCCTTCTTTCCTAGGAAGGTAATTCGCACCTCTTCTAGAGACCGTTCATCTTCAGCTCCAGCTATTGCTGCGAGTGCGTTGACTTGAATCGTATCGAGTTGCTGTTTCATAGAACTGCGGTTGAGTGACACAATTTTAAAAAAAAGTCCATTGCATTCTCTCTGAGAGACCTTCCTAGATTCAGGGGAAATACCAGAGTAACTCTGCTTTTGGACACAAACTCAGAGCACAAAAAACGCTCGAAGAATTTTACCTTCAAGCGTTCGTATAGTCATTGTTCCATGACTCATTGTTTCAAGCTAGACTTACTTGCCTGATTCAGTGTGACAATGCGAATCACATGAGCAGCTTTTGTCTGTAGCGCATTTCTTGTTCTTGTGGCACTTATCAGCACAGTGTGAAGACACTGTTGCACAACTTGAAAGAGCAAGAACAGAAACAGAACTGAGTAGAATAAATAATAATTTCATAGGTATTTATGGGATTGAGATGAAAAACTAGCTTAGCTTTTTTAGAAATCAAGCCTTTGCCCGTAGGTTTTCATCAAGCTTCATTCCATATATTTTAGAACTACCTCCAGTAACTTATACCAGTTAGTTTTTTGAGTTGGTATTACCCAATGGGGCCTGCATCTACAGATGAGTGGCTACGATAGTATCTCCTTAAAGATTCGGCGAATTCTATCAGATTCTTTTTAAGACCTTCTAAGACACGATTTTTCGGGGCTACTTAAGCACAAAAATAGATAAGCAGACACAGAGTATCACAATACCAATAGCGAGCCCTAACCACCACAAGCTTGCTGGTTGAGAGTTTTTCTCAAAACGCTTCTCTGTAGACCTCGCTGAGTCAGGAGCCTCTCCTTCTCGCTGAACTCCCGTAGGTATCGATTCCCCAGCACCTACGACAGTGGGGTATTGATAAGAATCCGGCGTCAATAGCTGAGTCACTGCTCTTTGCTGAGCTTTAGCCCTATCCTTTCTGGACTCTTCTGTTGTGAAAACCTCAGCGATCGCCTCTCGCATCTCCTCCGCTCCACGGTAGCGCTGCTGCATATCAGCATGAATAGCCCGCTCTATGACTGCATCGATCCTGGGATCCACATCCACTAGACTCGAAACTGGTCGACATTGGTCTTTGTCTGGCAAGCGGCCTGTTAGAAGCTCATAAAAGATCACTCCAAGTGCGTAGATATCTGCTCTCTCGTCCACTGCTTCTGGCTTTGCTAGCACTTCAGGAGCAACATAACCTGGTGATCCATAGATCTGGCCAGTTTCTATCTCTGCCATTGGCCTCGCCAAGCCAAAGTCCCCTATTTTTGGAATCGTCCCTGGGAGTAATAAAATATTAGCAGGCTTCAGATCTCGATGCAGCAGTCCAACTTTATGCGCATGCTCAATTCCCTCTAAAATATCCTGCATGAGCTTCGCGGCTGTACTCGACTCGATTGCCTTGCCGTGGGCCGAGTGATACAGAGTCTTTCCCTTAGAGTACTCCATAATGATATAGAGTAAGCCATTCTTGTGGCCAAAATCATAAATCGCTATGAGATTGGGATGATTGAGCTTCGCCATCATCTTCGCCTCTTCTTGGAAGCTTTCTCGAAACACAGCATTATCTCCCATCACTCTGGGCAATACTTTGATCGCTACTGTGCGATTGAGAGAAAGCTGACGCGCCTTATACACTGCCCCCATACCACCCACAGCAATCAAGCTCTCCACCTCATAGCCATCTAACATGCAAGACAGGCTATAGATATTAGGGGCGTCAAAATCATCGGCTGGATTTTTCGTGGGCATAACTATTACAATGAAAGAGAACGGTGTATTTCAGGTTTGTGTATTACCAGTTTTTCCTACCTCCTTTGACAAGAAAAAACATTCTCAGACTCCCTCATCCTGAGAGATTTCCGAAAAGATAATCAGTCCATTACTCGTCTCAATTGTACTCATCACGATCACCTGCTGGGTCGTCCCTATCAATCGACTCCCCTGATTGACGACAATCATGACTCCATCCTCAGTGTAGCCCACGCCCTGATGCTCCTCTTTACCCTCCTTAACAATCTCAAGCTCCATACTCTGGCCAATCAATATCTCCTGCTTCATGGCACGTGCGAGATCTGCCACATTGAGCACATCCACTCCTTGTATTCTCGCTAATTTAGCGACAGCTTCACTACTTGTTAGTAGCTTCGCCCCAGCTACCGTAGCTGCTGCGAGTAGCTTAGCTGCACGCTCCTCCTCACTCGCCAAGCCATCAGAATCATGAATGGTTAATCGAATTTCTGAGGATTGCTTTAAATGATCCAGACAGTCGATGCCACGCTGCCCCCTCGCCCTGATAGCCACTGAGTTCGAGCGCGCCATTTCTTCGATTTCTGTGAGAACAAATCTAGGAACAACGACTGTTTTCTCAAGAAACCCAGTGGCCAAAAGCTCCTCTAGGCGACCATCTACAACAATATCCACATCCACTAACACAGGGCGTCCAGCAGGAGCATCCTGGCGAAAGCGAACATAGGGAATAATCAGAGCAAACTCATCTTTACTACCACGCAGAGCCAGTATGATCCCAAGAAACCCCAAGCTCGCAAAGAGAGCGACATTAAACCCCAGCACCACAGCCTCAGGTTGCCGAATCAAGTCATCAAATAAAATAATGATCAAATCCGGAATATTCACCAAACTCACCAACCAAGCACAAAACAACCCCACAAGTAGCCCAAATGTCGCGGTAGAAAACCCTCTCAGAGTAAACTGCTTCATTAAATTCTCCACCAGAATAAAAAAACTAGCCAGAAGCATCCCGCACACAGCCCCCACCCACAAGTAATCACTCCCACCAGCATAAAATGCCACAGTCAAACCAGAGAGTAGACAAATCAATACATAAAGTGCCCTAGCTACATTAATCGAGGTGTTGGTTCTCGTCAGACCCATAAGTTCCAAATATGTAACACCCCCATTCTCCCCTCACCAGAAGAAAGACACTTTCCACCTTGAATCTCACAGCACTGAGAGTGAAGCTTTCGCCATGAATCATCCTGCCATCACCGCGAAGAGTCTCCATCACAGCTACACTGTGGGAGAGAAGCGCGTCGAAGTTCTTCGAGGTATTGACCTCTGTATTGAGCAGGGTGAGCGCGTCTTTCTCTGTGGCCCTAGTGGTGCTGGTAAAACCACCCTTATGTACACCCTCGCAGGGCTCGAGCGCCCAGAGCGTGGTGAAGTGCATATCGAGGGGCAGAATCTCTTCGAGCTATCGCGCCGCAAACAAGCTGCTCTGCGAAATGCCCGCATGTCCTATATTTTTCAAAATTACTTCCTTCTCCCCGAACTCACTGCCCTCGAGAATGTCATGGTGCCAGCCCTGATTGGTGGTAAGGCCAAGCAAACAGACGCGCTAGAGTGCCTGGAGCGCGTAGGACTTGAGCACCGCGCGGAGCACCTACCCGCAGAGCTCTCTGGCGGTGAGCAGCAGCGAGTCGCCATCGCGCGCGCTCTCATTAACCGCCCAGCCATCGTCTTCGCCGATGAGCCGACTGGTAATCTCGATTCTGTTAATGGCTCTGCAGTCATGGACACCCTACTCGAACTCACCAAACAGGATCAAACCACCCTAATTGTCGTCACTCATGACCAATCTCTCTCCTATCTAGGGGATCGCACACTCGTGATAAAGGACGGCGTCATTTAGGGCACCTCTGGAAACCTGCTTTTGGTAAAAAATGCCGCCAGATTATTTCAGATCAGGGTAAACACAATCCAGAGATAAAGCAATCTGGTGGTATTTTCAGAAATGAGGTTTTCAGAGGTGCCCTTTAGCCTTGTCTCCCCACTAGATTCCCCCATTCTTTCTCCATGAAACTAGGACTCATTGGCTGTGGAAAAATGGGCAGAGCCCTCCTCGAAGGCGCTCTCAAAGCAGGCCAAATAGCCGCACAGGACTGCATAGTGCATGATCGCTACAAGGCCGCACAAACCACCCTTGCCAGTGAACTAGGCACCCAGAGTGCCGATTCACCAAGTGACACAGTCGCGAATGCCGACATCGTGCTACTCTGCACAAAGCCCGCAGACATGCTCACCATGCTCGCAGGGATCCAGACCTCTAACCATCCACTCTTCCTCTCCATTGCCGCAGGACTCTCCACCACCCAGCTCGAATCTGCTCTCCCAGAGGGAGCGCGAGTGATTCGCTGCATGCCAAATACCCCCGCCCTCATAGGCGAGGGCGCCTCCGCATTCTGCCGTGGCAGGCACGCCACAGAGAAAGACGCCGCTCTCGTACTCGAATTCATGCGTGCCACAGGTACTGCCTCTGAAGTCACCGAATCTCTCCTTGATGCCGTCACCGGACTCTCAGGCAGTGGCCCCGCCTACGTCTATACCTTTATAGAAGCCCTCACAGATGCAGGAGTCGCCGAAGGCCTCCCCAGAGACATCGCACTCCAACTCGCACTCCAGACTGTCCAAGGCTCCGCCAAAATGGTCGTCCAGACTGGCCTGCACCCTGCTGTTCTCAGAGACCAAGTCACCTCCCCAGGCGGCACCACTATTGAGGCACTCACCAGTCTCGAAGAAGACGGATTTCGCACAGCCACCATCAATGCCGTCCGTAGAGCCGCTGAAAAATCAAGGACACTGGGAGCGTAACTACTTACAACCCCTCAAAATACGGCAAAAAAGAGCGCTAAATGCATTTGCCTAATTTTCAAAGAACACTTACACTTACTTTATGAACACATTTGCCTTTATTCAGGGACTTGGCGGTCAAGAGATGATTTTCATCTTTCTCATCGTCCTATTGCTCTTTGGCGCTAAGAAACTCCCCCAACTCGCCCGAGGAGTCGGAAAAAGCATGGGAGAATTCAAACGCGCACGCGAAGATTTTGAAAATGAAATCGCCCGCGGAGAAGATGAAGCACGCACAGAAAGTGCCAAAGAGACCCCAGCTCAATCAAAAACTACCGAGGCATCCAAGGACGAGCACCACTAAGCCTGCCGGTGCACTCCCCCTCTTCATTCTCACGCCCTCCTCGTCTCCCCTCACAGCCTCTGTATAGACTATTCTCTCTCCAGAGCACCCCCCATTTATATATCTTAAAAGTCTCACACTCGTCTTTTGAGCACAGATACTAGGGGAAAGAAACATCATCAGCCAACCAAGCCGCGAACTTGGTTCATCTACGGTTTTCTACTCATTGTCGCTTCACTGGCATACTTCTTTGCCACCCAAGCCGCAACCCCCGCCAAAAAGACACCCCTCTGGGAAACATCCGTCGACACAGAACCCGCGACTCAGGCAGCATCAGCTCACCAAACTTCCCCACCCCAGAAGCCTTACAGAGAATTCTCCAAGTACTCCTCCTTTGTCTTCTACAATCTAAAAAACTACCTTGAGCAGCCACCTCGCCGGCCTGGCCTAGCAAGCACTTCCAAAAGTGAAGCAGAAATCACACGCCTGCTCGAAGTCCTCAGGCAAGCCAACCCCGCAGTACTCACTGTTTGTGAAATCGGCACCCTCGAAGATCTAACAGACCTTCAGCAGCGCCTGAAACAAATCGGAATCTGGTTACCCCACCTCCATTTAGCGGACGCCTCAGATCCACTACGCCACTCAGCGATTCTCTCCAGATTCCCCATAACAGCTCACCCCTATCATTCCCCAATCTATACTTTAGAAGGCCGAGAGAGAACCGTTCGCCGAGGTATTCTCGACGTCACTCTCTCACTACCAGGCCACCAAATTCGCCTGTTAGGTCTCCATCTAAAGTCAAAACGCCCCTCACCCCATGCCGATCACAATCAAATTCGCAGACACGAGGCACGACTGGTTCGCCAACATATCGAATCCATTCTAGAATCTGACCCACAGACCGAACTCATTCTCTACGGTGACCTTAATGACAGCAAACAATCTCCGAGTGTCAAAGCCATCCGAGGCTCAAGCCGATCTAACAAACACCTCGAACCCATCACACTCGAAGCAAGTGATGGCAGCAAATGGACCCACTACTGGGCGCACGAAGACAGCTACTCACGCATCGACTTCATTCTAGCGAATCCAAATGCCAAAGCTCACATCTCTCTACCCACCCCCTCACTCCTCCCACTAAAAACTCAGGACAATGGCTCCGACCACAGAGCTCTCCATATCTTACTTGGACACGACTAGTTGATCGCACCCTCTCTCCTCTTAGCAGAACAGAACTAATCCCCCACCACACTAATCACGACCTGCCGTGTGTGCGCGGCGCGGCGGTGCTCGAAGAGAAAGATCCCCTGCCATGTTCCCAGAGTCATATGCCCATGGAGTACAGGAACGACTTCACTGGTGCGCGTGAGCGCCATACGAATATGCGAGGGCATGTCATCTGGCCCTTCATAAGTGTGGATGAAATACGGTGTATCCTCTGGCACTAGATGATCAAAGAACGCCTCTAAATCCGTACGCGCAGAAGGATCCGCATTCTCCATAATCACTAGACTCGCACTGGTATGCTTCACAAAGACAGTCACTGTCCCATTCTGAATCCCCGAGTCAGCCACCGCCTTCTGCACGAGATCAGTCACCTCATAGGTGCCTTTCCCACTCGTGCTATACTGAAACTCTGATACGTAAGCTGCCATGATGTTATCGAGTTAGTACTATCATCTCTAGGAAACAATCTCCCTCATTAACGGAAGCTGACCTTCAAGGCTTTCTCCAAATGCGCCAGTAGCTTCTGGTGCGCGCTATCCACTTCCTTCGCCTTCAGGGTCTTATCCGCTGAGCGATAGGTAAAGCTATAGGCGACAGACTTCTTATCCTTTGCCAGTTTCTCTCCAGTCGGATCTGTGAACACATCAAAGCAGTGGTAATCCACGAGTAGTGATTCATTGTGCTTAGTGATCGCCTTTTGAATATCCGCGTTCGATAGACTCAGAGGTGCCTCCATAGCAGCATCTCTGCTAGAACCTGGGAAACTCGGCAGAGCATCCACTTGCTTCATCTGCCCGCTGAGCTGCTGCAGCTTCTTCACATCCAGTTCGGCTACGTACACGGGGGCGTCGATATCAAGCTCACGGCAGCGTGTAGGAGAGAGCTGAGCGAGTACGCCGATCGGCTTTCCATTAGCTAACACATCTCCTGCTAGAATGAAGCCTTCTCGATCACGCGGATGAATCTGAACCGCAGCATTCGGCACGAGGCTCGCCAACACTGCCTTGAGATCATAGAGGTCTGCTAGTCTCGGTTCTTTATTCGCCCAGTTCAGTGGTGCTGTTTGTCCCGCCATGAGAAGTGCTAGAGATTCTGCCTCTAGGTCTTTGGCCTTACCGCCACCAGCATTGCGAAACTGCTTTCCAATTTCAAAGAACCTCAAGCCCTTCGCTCCCTGTCTCACATTTCTCGCCGCCACAGCAACAAGTCCTGGCACTAAACTTGGTCGCATCACAGAATGATCCTCAGAGAGAGGTAGTGCCACTTCGATCAGATCTCCCTCCATCAGTGGTCGCTGTGGCAGGGCGTCTTTCATCTGAGCGATCAGAGTGTCATTGGCCTGCTTCGCAATCAGCTTCATAGTTTGAGTTTCATAGAAACCCAGAGCTGCGAGCTGGCGCTTCAGAGCGAGCTGGTAGTCATAAGTCGCATCTTCTGAGCTCGCCTCCACGAATGTCCCGCGGAATGTCGGCTGCACCTTATCGAGTCCATGCACTCGAGCAATTTCTTCCACCAGATCGATGTGGCGCTCTAGATCCAGTCGATAACTTGGCACCTGCCAAATCTGGTTCTGATCTTTCTCCTTATGCTGTTGTTCATCTTTCTCCAGCCCGAGCTTTGTCAGAATACCTTCTGCTTCTGATAGAGAAATATTTTCTCCCATCAATTGCTCTAGCTTTTTGACATCCAGCTCCACAGCCTTGGTCAGAACGGGAGCCTCTCCAGCCGTCAGAATATCAGAGGAAATCTCTCCTCCTGCTAGCTGGACAATCAAATTCGCGCAAAATGCCGCTGAGTCGAGCACTGCTTGAGCATCTGTACCACGCTCGAATCGATAAGATGAATCTGAGCTCAGAATTAACTGGCGAGAACTACGGCGAATCTCCGCCGGTGTGAAGTAAGCAGCCTCAAGAATCACATCCACAGTCTGCTCACTCACGCCACTCTGCTTTCCCCCCATGATACCCGCGAGAGCCAAGACAGTTCCTGACTCATCTGAGATCACAAGATCATCGGCACTCAGGGTGTATTCTTCCTCATCGAGAGCGACAAATGCTTCTTGCTCTCCCGCTAGACGAATTTCCAAATTCCCACTTACTTTCGCCGCGTCAAAGGCATGCAGCGGGTGCCCGAGTTCATGCAGCACATAGTTCGTCGCATCCACCACGCAGTTTTGTGGCTTTAGCCCAATGGCCTCTAACTTTGTTTTCAGCCACGCTGGGCTCTCCACTACTTTGACTCCCGAAATCTTAATCGCCGAATACAGCGGGCAGCGCTCAGGCTGCTGCACCTGGATAAAGTCACCAGCTTCTGCTTTCTCCATCGCTGGAATCTCAATGGCCTTGCGTGCCTTTCCAGTCAGTGCTGCGAGCTCGCGAGCCATACCTCTGTGACTGAGGAGATCTGGGCGGTTTGGCGTCACCTCCACCTCGATAATCGTGTCAGAATCAAACATCTCCACAAGTGGCTTACCAATTTCCGCAGAAGCATCAAGAATCATCAGACCATCTTCCTCATCGATAAAACCAATCTCACTGGCACCGCAGAGCATTCCCCGAGAAGCCACACCCCGTAGTTTACCTTCTTGAATCACAAAGCCACCACCAAGATCTGCTCCCGGTAGCGCACAAGGCACCTTATCCCCCACCTTATAGTTCTTCGCCCCACAGACAATCTGGCGCAGAGATTCTTCTCCAGCATCCACTTGGCAAACCTTAAGCTTCTCTGCATCTGGGTGCTGCACAGCCTCTTTAATCTGTGCGACAACAACCTTCTCACTAGGAACTCCCTTCGGCTCTATACCCTCCACCTCGACACCCGCAAAGGTCAATAAATCATCGAGTTCTTCGATAGAATGATCTGAGAAATCCAAATGCTCTGAGAGCCAATTAAGTGATACCTTCATGATGAAAATGTACGAGATTATAAATACTCCCACCGAGCGACGAACTCGCCACTAGTGCGCGCAAAGTGTGCTCACCTACACCCCCCCATTGTCAAGACTCCCCTTCCATTCTCACAGGGAAAAATCGATCCTCTCCCATAAAACAAAATGAGGTGCTAAAAAGCACCCCATTGATCACAATATTCAGAGACCTTACGGACTTAGCTCTCCGTATTGTAAGCTTCTTCTCCGTGTTCTTTCAAATCCAGACCCGCATCCTCCACGTCCTCGCTCACACGAATCCCACCGCAGAGCACCTTGGCCAAAACAATGGCAATCACAGAGACAATACCTGACCAGACAACAGTCACAATCACACTCTTAAGCTGAATGCCAAACTGCCCGATGCCGCCCTCTACACCCGCACTCTCGCGAATGAAAACACCTGTCAGCAACGCTCCGACAATACCGCCCATACCATGCACCCCAAAGACATCTAAGCTATCATCATACTTCAGCTTATTCTTCACCTTCGTCGCAAAAATAAAGCAGACCACAGAAGAGATAGCCCCTATGATCATCGCCCCCGCGATCGTAGAAGTCCCCGCTGCCGGAGTAATCGCCACAAGTCCCGCTACAGCACCCGTCGCCACGCCGACAGCTGTCGGCTTCTTATGAATCATCATCTCTAACACCATCCAGACAACCACCGCCACACCAGCGGCAATTTGAGTCGTCAGCATAGCCATTCCCGCAGAAGTGTCCGCCGCACAGGCAGAGCCTGCATTAAAGCCAAACCAGCCCACCCAGAGCAGAGCCGCTCCGAGTAAAACAAAAGGCACATTATGTGGCACAAGACTCGGCCCCGGGAAACCCTTGCGCTTACCCACCGCAATACAGGCGACAAGACCCGCGATACCCGCATTAATATGCACCACATTGCCACCTGCAAAATCAATCGCCTCCCATGCATGGAACAAACCACCACCCCAGGCCATATGCCACATCGGCAAATAAGAAAGTACAGTCCAAACAATGGTAAACACCAGCATCGCTGAGAACTTCATCCTCTCAGCAAACGCCCCCACAATCAGTGCTGGAGAAATAATAATAAAAGTCATCTGGAAGGTCACAAACACACTCTCAGGAATCGTCCCAGCCAGCAGCGCATCATCCTTCTCGATATGACCAAGCAGCACCTTAGCACTATCCCAGCCAAAGGTACCCCCACCCAGAGAATCCCCAGACGCCACAGCATACCCGAAGCCCACCCAAAGAATCGTCATGATACCACACATCGCAAAACACTGCACCATAACACTGAGCACATTCTTCGAGCGCACCAGACCACCGTAGAAAAAGATCAAACCCGGAATACACATCAGCAGCACCAAAACAGTGGAAGTCAGCATCCAGGCCGTATCTCCCGAATCAAGGCTAGCAACCTCTTCCACCACTACTGCGGACTCTTCCGCCAGACCCACGCACGCCAGAGCCAGAAAGCTCCCCATCGTCAGTATCATTCTATAAAACAGATTCATAACGTCCCGATTTGTAAGAATCATATTCATATTTTCAATGAAAATTATTTATAGTCGATGCTCATTTCTAGGCGTAAGACTCATTTCAGCCTATTTTTACGATTCCCCTTAAGATCGCTTCTCTTAATCAAAACTCTCCCCTGGTCTTATACCAATGAGGAAAACTGCCTGGTAGAAAGTGCGAAGAGATTTGGTGGGAGATCAAGGCGAAACCCATCGGTGATGCGAGCATCTCCGATGAGTGACAACGATGGCATCTCGTCAAAGATCTAGCGAATTATACCAGTTAGTTTTTTGAGTTGGTATTACACCACGAAGATGTATTGCCCCATTGAGCTCATTTGTTATCTAACTACTTATGAAACACTCATTCTACAAAGTGGCATCACGCTTATTGCTCAGTTGTATAGCAGGCATAACATTACTAGAGTTAGCCTCATGTCGCAGAATCACTGAGAGCCTTCAAGAATTGCAAGCAGAGATCGAAGCCGAAATTGACGCTGAAATTCAAGCAGAACTTCAAAACATGCTCCCAGCTAACTCTGTCGAAGACCTTCTAGCTACAATTGACACTGTTCTGGATGAACCATCAGACCCGATCAGCCCAGAGTTTGCTATCACTGATATCGAACCAATACGCACAGCTTGTAAGAACGCTCTAAAATCAGGCCAATACACTATACTCGAAAAAGAACTCGACCAATTAGTTCATCACCCCGCTTTTTCTCAAGATGGGTATCACATATACACAAAAGTCATGGCAGGCCTTACTGTCGCTGAAAACGTGCAAGGGTGGCTAGAACACTCTGACTCCACACACGCAAGAGCGATCCATATTCGACGAGAAGTCAACATGGCATGGGACGCTAGAGGCTCAGGCTACGCCTCTAAGGTCACTGAAGAAGGCTGGCAAAAGTTCACTGAGCATTTAGCAAATGCGCGCACGAGCCTAATCAATATCTTAGATGAAGACCCAGATAATTCGGCTGCGCTATACTTTGGCACAAGTGTCATTCTAGGCCAAGGGTGGTCTGAGAAAGACTGGCGGAGTTATATGGAGCACACACAGCAGAATCGCGTGCTCGACCCAATGGTTCCTTATAAATTAACTTCTTATCTAACATCACGCTGGCATGGGTCCACCCAAGATATGGCTAACTTCTTCAAAGAAGACCTAAATACATGGCCTGATGGCGCGGGTAAATTCCGCGCTATGCTCTATGGACTCGACAAAGAAATTGATACTTATGGTCAACAAGAGGTTCTTAAAAAACCAAAGACTCGAAAGATCTTTTCAAAAATGATTGCTCGTTACAGAGCGGCTTGGCCAGAGGGTACAGACATAACATGGAGAGTAGTTGCGCTCTACCTCGATGCAGAGCTCTATCAAGAAGCACTAGAGTTCTGTGATATCTACCTAAAGAAAAACCCAGAGAACTTGACACTCTACCACTCACGAGGCACCGCCCTCAGAAAACTAGACCGAAAAGAAGAAGCACTAGAAAACTATCTCGAAGCTCACAAACTCAATCCTACTTCAACCCTCTTTAATTACCATATTTCTTGGTACTATGGTCGAGTGAAGCAATTTCAACAAGCCGAACCCTACGCACTACAAGCTCTTAAAGGTTACTCTTCGAAGTCTAAATTTTATAGAGAAAAATGCCTAGGTTATGTTGCACATGCTGCTTTTGAGAGAAGTGAGTACCAGAGGGTCATTGAACTAAGTCGCGAAGCGATCAGTCTCTACGACGATCATGCTTCTACATGGCACCTCTACGCAGCTGCCCATTACCACACAGGTGACACGGTAGAAGCCAAAAAAGCATGGAAAACCACCATCAAATTAGATAAGAAGTACATTCAGTTTTTAAAACAGCATTACCCTGACTGGAACAAATAATATCTTAAGTTAACACTCTTCACCTAACTTTCTGCCACCACTTTCTTCCCTCTACCTCGAACGAGATAGTAAAACAAGGGTGCAAAGAATAGTCCAAAGAAAGTCACGGCTAACATTCCAAAGAACACGACGGTTCCTAGGGCTTGGCGCATTTCGGCTCCGGGGCCTGTCGCCAGTACGAGTGGGATCACTCCGAGCACAAAGGAGAATGCTGTCATGATGATCGGGCGTAGGCGAAGCTTCGCAGCTTCTAGAGCAGCCTCCTTCGAGCTGAGGCCTTCGTTCTGTAGCTGATTGGCGAATTCTACAATCAAGATCGCATTCTTACTGGCTAAGGCCACTAGTACAACAAGCCCGATCTGAGTAAGGACATTATTATCTAAACCTCGTAGATGTACTCCCCAGATAGCACCAGCAAGACAGAGAGGAACTGTGAGAACAATGGCTAAGGGAAGCTTCCAGCTCTCATACTGTGCGCTGAGCACAAGAAACACGAGCAGTATCGCGAAGCAGAAGATAAGCATCGGAGAGCTCGAGACATTAGTTTCCTGATAGGCCATTTCTGTCCATTCATAGTCAATGCCCGGAGGCAGTACCTGCTGAGCCAGCTCTTCCATTCGCTCTAACACCTGTCCTGTACTAATCCCTGGTGCAGGTGTGCCCAGCAAATCTGCTGTAGAAAACAAATTATGTCGAACTACTCGGTCTGGCCCTGTGCTCTGAGCAAGCTCAACAAAAGAGCCCAAGGGCACCATCTCGCCATCTGTATTTCGCACCTTTAGTCCTGCGATATCACTTGTCTCATCACGGAATGCACTATCGGCTTGTGCTGTGACTCGGAACGTTCTCCCATAGAGATTTAATTCATTCACGAAGGTTGACCCTAGGTAGGTCTCCAATGTCGCAAAGGCTTCATTAAGCGGCACTCCTAGAGTCACTGCCTTATCTCTATCTATATCTGCATACACCTGTGGTGAGGCTGCTGTGTAGGGAGTGAAGGCTTGTGCTACCATAGGGTCTGCCATCGCCGCAAAAGCGAGATTCCAAGTCGCCTGCTCGAGTGCCTGATACCCTAACTGCCCTCTGTCCTGAATCTCCATTTTAAAGCCACCACCCACACCGAGTCCACGCACTGGTGGAGGTGGCAGTACGACAGAAAAGGCATCAATACTCCTTGTGGCCTGCCTTAGCTGATCCATCAGGCCCTGCTTGCTCTTCTCAGCCTCTCTCCTATTTTCAAAGGGATCAAACACTGGGAATATCACATAGGAGTTCGTCGCATTAGAGAATGTGGCACCATTAAATCCAGCAAAGCCGACAGCTCCACGCACACCATCAATTGTGAGAATCTCCTCGATCAACTCCTGCACAGCCTCATCGGTGCGCTCCAGTGAGGCCCCTGTGGGTAGCTGCCCAGCCACGATCGCATAGCCTTGGTCTTGCTCAGGGATAAACCCCAGTGGCACCTGCTGAAAGCCCCTCCACGCTAGCACACCAAGCCCCGCATAGAGAATCAGCATGATAAAGCTTAGCTTCAGCACACGCGCAACCAGCCAACCATACACCCCTGTCACCCACTCAAAGAAGCGGTTAAACACCTTAAAAAACCAGCCAAAACAAACGCGAATCAAGCGTGACAAGATATCCGTACTCGTCCCCTTTTTTCTTAAAAGAATCACGCCAAGCGCAGGACTTAGTGTTAGAGAGACTAAAGTCGATATCACAGTGGATACAGACAGTGTGATTGCAAACTGCTGGTAGAACTGACCTGATATCCCATCAATGAGCACGGTTGGCACAAACACCGCTAAGAGCACAAGAGTGGTCGCCACTAGAGCGCCACTCACCTCTTTCATCGAGACACGCGCCGCTTCTCGGCGACTTAGACCACGGGCTAAGTTACGCTCGATATTTTCTACCACTACAATTGCATCATCCACGACAATACCAATCGCAAGCACTAGACCAAAGAGAGTGAGATTATTCACCGAGTAGCCCAGCACTAACATCACACTAAAGGTGCCGATCAAAGACACAGGAATCGCCAGCACAGGAATGATCGCAGCCCGCCAGGACTGCAAGAAAACCAACATGACAAGTACCACAAGTATAATCGCCTGCACCAGTGTCTCAAAGACTGCCTCGATAGAGGCATCGATAAATCGAGTCGGATCATAGACGATATCATAGGTCATCCCTTCGGGAAACTCTTCGGCGAGTTCTGCCATAGTCGCTCTCACTTCTGCCGCAGTCGCTAGAGCATTACTCCCTGGCCGCTGGAACAGTGGAATAGCAAGAGTGCGTGTATCATTCAGATACGTATTCACATTATAATCCAGTGCTCCTAGCTCGATACGGCCTATGTCGCGCAAGTACACGCGCTGGCCAGTGTCGCCGCGTTTCACAATAATATTCTCGAACTCTTCTGTACTTTCTAGGCGCCCCTGAGTCGTGACATTGAGCTGGAAGGCAGCACCATTCTCTACGGGAGTTTG
Source organism: uncultured Verrucomicrobiales bacterium (assembly GCA_937928735.1). Taxonomy (GTDB): domain Bacteria; phylum Verrucomicrobiota; class Verrucomicrobiia; order Verrucomicrobiales; family Akkermansiaceae; genus Rubritalea. The sequence goes on from CALFVF010000018.1 coordinate 79,825, forward strand.
ACCTATCACCCCAGCGGCGACTTGCTGGTTCTGTGCCCTTAGAGCGGCAACGACATCAGAAGATGTTAGATCATAAAATGCGAGGCGATCAGGATCTAGCCAAACTCGCATGCTATATTCCCGACCACCAAATAGCCTCACATCCCCGAGGCCATCAATACGTTTGAGAGGGTCTCGCACATTAAGCAAGGCGTAGTTAGAAATGTGTAGCATATCTAGTGACTCATTCTCACTAAACATCTGCACGACCATTAATAAATCAGGAGACGCCTTCTCCACGGTCACTCCGATACGCCGCACAGTCTCAGGCAGGCGCGCCTCAGCTACCGAGAGGCGGTTCTGAACAAGTACTTGCGCGGTGTCTAAGTCTGTCCCTAGCTCAAAGGCGATGGTGAGCTGATACGCACCATCTGTGGTACTCTGGGAGTTCATATAGAGCATTCCCTCCACACCATTCACCTCCTGCTCGATGGGAGCTCCCACAGTATTAGAAATAATATCTGGTGTCGCGCCCGGGTAGGCCGTTCTCACCACCACAGTGGGTGGCGCGACTTCAGGAAACTGGGAAACAGGCAGTGCAAAATAAGAAATCGCCCCTATCAGAACAATCACTAAGGAAATCACTGCCGCAAAGCGTGGCCGATCAATAAAGAAATAAGAAAACTGTTTCATCACATATGTAAGTTTACTCTCAGTGCGCAGACTCCTCCTGCTCAGGGATCGACTCTGCTGAAGTCGGCTCTACTGAAATCGACTCTGCTGAAACTGGTTCTACTGGAAATCCCGGCCGAATCATCTGTACCGCACTCACAGCAATTCTCTCCTCTGCCACCAGACCAGAGAGAACAATACGCTCTCCCTTGATTAATTCACCTACCTCTAAGTAGCGCTTCTCAGGCATCCCCTCAATGCCAATCACCCAAGCGTATCGGCGCTGCTGCTCAAAGCCAAGAGCTGTCTCAGGCACAACTAACTTCTGCCCTCTAACATCCACTGGTAAAATCACCCGGCCAAAGACACCTGGCTGAAGATCACCATCTTCATTGGCCACTAGCACCCTCATCATCAATGTCGCTGATGAGCGACTCAGAGTATTATCTCGAAACACTAGCTCTCCCGAATAGCTCTTCTCATCAGGCATTTGGATCTCTACCGTGTCGATTTCTTCTGGGAGTGCCGAGGCCTGGCGCTCATCCACCTCAAACTCAAAATAAAGAGGGCTCTGAGGAACAATTGTCGTGAGCACAGGTGCAGTACTCGTGCCACCAGAAGCATAGTTCCCCACCGTGACTTCACGGCGCCCTATCTTCCCCGAAATAGGGGCTGTCACCTCTGTGTAAGAACGCTCTAACTCTGCCTCTCTGAGCATCGCCTCTGCAAAGGCATAGTCCGCCTTTGTCCGAGCTAACTCAGCTTTACGAGAATCAAACTCTTCCTGCGAGATGCTTCGACTCTGCAATAATCTATCCGCACGCTCTTCATTGAGAGTCGCTAGAGACAGAGCCGCTTCTGCCTGCCCGATTCGAGCCCTCGCGGCACTCACAGCAGCATCAAATAGCGCGGGATCTAGAGTCACTAAGAGATCCCCTGCTTCTACTTGCTGCCCTTCTCTATAATGAATCTCAGCAATAAAACCACTCACACGAGCACGGACTTCCGCGCGCTCTACAGGGGCAAATCGGCCACTGTAGGCACGAGTTATCTCTAAGTCTAATCGCTTAGGATTCTCCACCTTCACTGGCATCGGTGGAGGGGCTTCACCCATTTGCCCGGGCTCTGGCTGCGGTTTACAGCTATGAAGAAAGATAGCTAAACTAATCAGTAAGATAGATTTCATAATATTTGATAAGATAAATAATTAACGGGTAAAGCCCCCTCCGAGAGCTCGGATAAGCTGGACAGTTTGTGCGTGGAGCTCAGAGCGAGCTTGTAGGTGCACTCTCTGTGCTAACAGGCGCTCACGGTCTGCATCGATCACGGCAAGATAGTCACCACGGCCTTCTTCGTACTGGATTTTCGCTAAGCGCAGCGTTTCACTATAGGCCTGTAGCGCTATTTCACGCTGACTGATCTCTTGTTTTAATAGCCGCACAGAAGACAGCGCAGATTCCACCTCCCCTAGTGCCGATAAGGTCACTTGCTGGAAGCGCGCCAAATCCGACTGCTGACGCGCTCTCACCTGCCTCAGATTTTTTTTCACCCTACCACCCGCAAATAGCGGCGCCTCTATACTCGGGCCAATGCTGAATGTTCGACTAGAAGAATCAAGAAAGAGAGCATCACTCAGCGAAAAGAGTCCACCATTCGCCGTCAAGCTAAGTCTTGGATAAGGTGCCGTTTTCGCCACGCCTAAGCGGGCGGAGCTCGCCTCTAGCTGAGCATACGCAGCACCTATATCAGCTCTACGAACTAACAAATTCGCAGGGACTCCCACAGGGACATGTGGCACACGCCTCGGAGCCGAATGGTTCCTCGGGATAGAAAACCCAGAAGCAGGCTTCCCCAGCAATACCGCAATCGCCACCTCTAACTCCACCCGCTGACGATCAATACCAATCACATCTGACTTCGCTGCGGCCAGTATGCTTTTAGCACGACTAACATCCAGAGCCGCTCCCACTCCCCCAGCAAGACGGTTTTCCCCCAGACGAAGTGCTTCCTCACGCGAACTCACCACATCACTGAGTAGCGCCCTCTCCGCATCGAGAAAACGAAGCGCAAAATACTGCTGCGCAAGCTGAACCTGAAGTGCAGTTTGAGTATCTGCTAGAAGTAAGCGATTCACCTCCACATCAGCCTCTCCCGCACGAATCAATGCACGAACCCGCCCCCACAGATCCACCTCATAGCCAAGCTGCGCAGTAACTGTGTAATTTGTACTTGGATTAAGAGTTAGAGGGAATCGGTTACTCTCTGAATCTCTATTTCTAGTCACACTCCCTGAAGCATCAATTCGCGGTAATAAATCAGCCCGTGTTACTCCCAGAGCTCCCAGTGATGCATCATAATTCGCAAGAGCGATCTTAAGGTCTGTATTCGTAGCTAACAGATCCCGCTGTAGAGCATTTAGCTTCGCATCACCAAATTCTCTCCACCATTCTTTCGCCACACTCCCTGCATATTGCTTTTGGTAACGATAGCGCTGTGGCAGCTCGACACCAAGATCGGGTGTAGAGACCTTACTAACAAAATGACAGCCAGAGAGAAGTAAAGTGAGAACAACAGTACAGAAGAGATAAAAACTATGGTAGTGTTTCATACTATAGAGAACCCAAGAATTTACAATTAGACCAGTCGGTTTATATCGAATCGTTTTCATTCGCTCATATGTCTCATTCGCAATTAAGCCCTTTAACGAGAGGAAGGCACTAACGACACCATGAAGTGCTGCTTCAAGTGAGCAAAAGCCACCTCTATAGGACGAGCCTGGCGGAGAGTCATCGCATGCTGCACAGCCCCATACCAATAATTCATTAAATAGAGTGATTCTTCCTCCACATCCACATCCTGCGCCAGATGCCCATCTGCGACCGCCTGACTCAAGATCACCTCATAGATATCTTGCCAAGTCCTCAGTCCCGCCTCCATCACACGCCGCATCACATCACTGGAGCCACTCACCTCAGCAGTGAGTTTTAATAGTAAACACGGGCACTCACAGCCATTTCGTACAAACTCGTTCATCTTCACTTCCCAAAAACCAAAAATTCTCTCAATCGCATTAGAACCATAGGCAGGATCCGCAAATCCATCTCGACGCGCCTTCGTGTCCTCATCGATATAGTACTTCATCATCCTAGCACCAAAGTCTTCTTTTGACTTAAAATGATGATAAAACGACCCCTTAGGCACACCCACTGTTTTCAAAATTTCATTCAAACCAACCGCATGAAAGCTCTTTGATAGCATGAGCTCCTCTGCGGCCTCGATAATCTTTATTGCTGTGGGATTCTCTTCCATTGACCACAGAGAGTAGACCAGTCAGTCTAATCTTCAAGAAATTTTTGGAGAAAATTTAAATTACGACTTTCATGACAACACCCAGGCTCCAGCCTATTGAGTAAAACTCCCCTACACAAAAGCGCACTATATGAAATATTCGTCTTTTTAGAAATGCAAAGTGCGTCTATGGTTAGTCATACTATCAAGCATATTACACCTTTAAGTTTATGAAATACTCTCACTTTCTTCTCCCTCTATTCATGAGCTCACTCTGCTCTGCCAGAACCTGGACAAACACAGAGGGTAAAGCTCTTGAGGGAGACATTGTTTCGGCGACAGAGAGTCATGTCGAAATTGCATTCGCCAAACAAAACAAAAACTTCACGATTCCTATTTCCTCACTCATCCAAGAAGACAGAGAATTCATAGCCCAGTGGAAAGAAACCCAACACTTCGATCTCCTCTTTGAAAAAGAATGGCCCGCTCATGTAAAAGCTCCACCCTTGGAAATCAAAACTATTAGTGAAGGCCCCGAGGGCTACATCTATCAAAGTAATCACTACGAATTCATATCAGATGCTAAGCTAACTAAAGTCCCAGTAGCTAAATTTGCCGCACTCTTCGAGGCTTCTCGCCAGTACCTCCAGGAGCTCCCTCTGGGTAACAGCTTAGCCAGCAAGACAGACGTGAAGCACAAGATATATCTCTTTGAGCACAAAGAAAACTTCGTGAAAGCTGGCGGCTCGCCTCAATTTGCTGGTGTTTTTTACAGCGCTAGGAATGGCGAACCCAGTAAGATTCTCGTCCCATTTGAAAGTATTGGCCTCAGGAAAACCTCAGCGGGATATCGCTATGACTTCGGTTCATCTAACAAAACACTCTCCCACGAGATCTGTCACCAAATCACGGATCGAGAATTTTACCAAGCCGGGAATCGTGGCTGGTACACAGAGGGACTGGCCGAATACCTCGCAGTGACCCCATACAATGGTTCTACTTTCACAGTCGCTAAGGTCAGAAACGAACTCAAAAACTACGTCACCGGCTTTAGTAACAGAGTGCGTAGAGGACGCAATATCGGCGAGTCCTTTGAGATGCCAGACCTTGAGACTTATATGAATATGGGTTACGATGAGTTTACTGGCGAAAACATTCGACTCAACTACGGAGTCGCAGCGCTGCTATTCACCTATTTCGCTCATTTTGAAGGTGATAAAGAAGCAACGAACCTCAAAAACTACCTCAAAGCCATCAAATCTGGCACCAAGGCGACAGAAGCCCACCCTATTCTCTTTGGGCATAAGACATATCAAGAAGTTCAAGAAGACTTTGCCAAAGCATGGCGATCCCGTGGCGTGCGCATTCGCTTCACTCAATCTGGATCTGAATCTGATTTTTAAGGATTCTTTTTAACAGCAGCCTAGAGAGGCAGGAACCCATGTTTGATACGGCCTAGATTCACACTTTCTTCAATGAGTTTTGTCATCATCTCAGAGAGGATTCTATCTGCTTCCTCTTCGGTGATAGTACCAATATTAGGAAACGGCTGATCCCCAAAAGGTAAACTCATTGAGATAAATGCCCAGCGCTGGTCATAGCCTCCGAGCAGGCGATCTTTAATGTCAATGGCAGTCCGATCGATATGGTTTTGAGTCATTGCAGCATGCCCGACAAAGACATAGTACGTCACTGAGTCTAGCTCATAACTCGCCTCTTTCTCTCCTTCGAGAGTTTGGCCAAGGCTGATTTTTTGCTTCGAGCTAAGTCGCTTGATGGGCACTTTCACATCAAGTTCAGGCAAGGGTAAGAAGATATCCCTGCTGGTCATATTAAAATGCCCCTGAGCTGGCAAGCAGCGCTCTGGTCGGTGAATACTATTGTTCACATCATGCCCCGAAAACACCACAGAGAGGTGAACTCGCTGGTTATTAGGCACAAGACTATAGTGGTCTCGAGGATCACCGAGTCGCCAGTAGTCCATCTTACGAAATAAGGTGTCTTTTGAGAGTGTATTTTTTTCTTTGAGGCCTGCTTGGCGAGCAGTCCCTTTCCATCCATTTAAGCGCTTAGGTAGTTCCGTGGAAATGGCGGACTCTTTTAAATGACCCTGGCCAGGTAAAAAAAACGTCACACTCAGAAGGCCCGTTAAAATCAGTGGGAGTAATAAAAAATGATTCATCGAGCAACTCGCTTGGTTACGGTTTTCTTACGAGTCTTCCTTAGTAGAAACGCAAAGGGAGAGGTCTTGGATTCCAGCACGCTATGCAGCAGCATCAAGAGGCACAAACTCACGGGGAAGAATAAAAACAATCCCGACCAGTCGTGCCATGTGCCTGTCGCAAAATCTGTATCCACATAGCCTGCCATCGCACATATACTGCCGATTCGCAGAGAGTTCGCGAGTACTGCAATAGGAATGGCGGCTACCACCAGCAGTCCTTTTTTCCAAATTACCATCTTTGCGAGGTAGGCGTAGGCTCCTGCAATCATCAGCAATGCCATCAGCGAGCGTATGCCACTGCAGCCACCAGCCACGCTGAGATTCTCCCACGATCCATCTGCGGCGGAAATCTCAGTCCCTTTCACCACAGTCTGCACCCCAATGAGTGAGGCCACATCCTGCGCTAGGGCCGTCGAAATATGCTGGAGCCCCACTGTCGCCTGCTGAAACGAGGGCAGCGGAATCGCTAGCCAAAAGAAAAACAGCGGAAATGCCGTAGCCACCGCCACACGCAGTCCCCACAAATAACAGACACATCCAGAGAGCAGAACAGGTAATGCAGCCATCGAAATACGCGGCTGAATCGTCCGGTACGCGATCATAAAACCCACACACCCCAGCAAAATGACAATGAGTCCAATCACTCGGCCTCCATGACCACTCGATGTAGTCTCTGAGGCGCAAAAGACCTTAAGAATCTCCACACGCTTTAGAAATAACATCCCTGCAATGAGAAATGGAAAGAGAATGCCATGCTCCATGTCTGTCTCTTTATTCCAAGCATCGAGCGCCCACTCCATTGTCGAGCGATTATATTGGATACCGCGAGACACCTCAAAGAACCCAAAGAAATAAACAATCACGCCCAATGAAACAAGCAACCCGATACGGGAAGACATTTCTTTTGGCCAGAAAGATTGTTGGGTGAAATCGTTCATTGGTGACTCGGCGAATAGCTGGGTGAATGGCTTGGTGAATGGTTCGATGAATTCAACAGTCTTAAGGGTTGAATGATAATGGCATTCTGTCAAGAATCGCTCGTCACATGAAAATCATTGCAGGCACAGCACACACAGACCTCGCCCGATCCGTCGCCAAGTCACTGAAGACAGAGCTTGTTAACGCCGAAGTTTCCGCGTTTCCAGATGGAGAAACTTTCGTTCAAATTAAAGACAATGTCCGAGGCGAAGACGTCTTTATCATCCAGCCGAGCTGTCCGCCGACGAACCACAATATCATGGAACTCTTGATTATTGTAGACGCACTACGCCGAGCAAGTGCGGAGCGCATCACCGCTGTGATCCCATTCTTTGGCTACGCCAGACAAGATAGAAAAGACCGCCCAAGAGTCCCGATCACCGCTAAATTAGTGGCCAATCTACTCTCTGCCTCAGGAGTAAATCGCGTGCTCACCATCGATCTTCACGCCGCCCAGATCCAGGGTTTCTTCGACATCCCAGTGGATCATCTCTATGCGCGGCCAGAGGTCATTAAGCACCTCCGAGTCAGACTGGCTGACGAACTCGAGAACCTCGTCATCGTCTCTCCCGATGTCGGTGGCGTGAAAAACGCACGCGCCATCGCCTACGCGCTTGGTGTGGACTTCGCCATTGTCGCAAAACACAGAGTTAGTGCTACCAAGGTGGAAGCGACAAATATCGTAGGAGTCGTGAAGGACAAACACTGTCTCATTGTCGATGACATGACAGAAACTGGCGGCACACTCTGTGCAGCAGCCACCATGCTCCAGGAACATGGTGCCAAGAAAATCTACGCCGGTGTGACCCACGCCATTCTCAATGACTTAGCGAGAGAGAGAATCCAAAACTCAAACATTGAAGCCCTCTTCTGCACAGACACCACTCCCCAAGCCTACGGCCCAAAGGTTGAAACGATCTCCGTTGCCAATATGATCGGAGAGGCCATGCACCGCATCCACCACGGTGAAAGCGTCACTTCTTTATTTGACATTTAAGGATAAAGAAGATACGCCCACCACTCCACGACTTGTGAGGAACTCTCATTCTACCAGCCAACTCACAAAAAGCAAGTCACCCAGGACTCGTCAAATCAAGTAACTTTTGGCGCCATCCACAACCACACTACTACAGTATTACAATATCACGTCATGGCTAAGACGCACTCACTAACAGCAGAAACACGCCAGCGCACAGGCACTGGTGCACTCAATGCAATGCGCCGAGAAGGCTTCATCCCTTCTGTCGTCTACGGAAATTCCGATGAGAATAAGAATATCAAAGTCAATGCCAAGGCATTCGGCGATATGCTCAAGGAAGCTCCTTCCTCAAACATTTTGATCGATCTGGACATCGAAGGCAAAAAGCAGCTCGCTTTTATCCAAGACATCCAGCATCACACACTCTCCAACACCATTCTTCACGCTGATTTCTTAGCAGTTAATGAAGACACTGTCATCACTGCGCGCCTCCCAATGGAGCTCAAAGGTGAGGCAGAAGGTGTTAAAATTGGTGGTCTCCTCGAACAGACTATCTACAGCATCCAGGTCAAATGCGCGGCTAAGGATCTACCAGAATCTATTACCGCTGACGTGACACCTCTCCAAGTGGGTGAAGCGCTCAAGGTCGGTGATGTGAACTTCCCTGCGGGAGTCACTCCTATTCTACAAGCTGGTGTCTTGATTGCCGTAGTTGCGAAAACACGTGCGGCTCAATCTGCGGCCTCTGGTGGAGAAGAAGCCGGCGCATAATAATCACCTCCTTAAACATGATTTCAAACCATGCCGTGTGAGCCCACTCGAACTCTCGATACGCACGCACGGCATGACTGCCGCCACACTCACTCATGGCTCTCAAACTTGTCATAGGACTAGGTAATCCGGGCCAAAAGTATGACGGCACCCGCCACAATGTAGGCTTTGTTGTTCTCGACAAACTAGCGGCTGAAGCCAGCGCAGACTTTGCTAAACACCTCCGCTGGAGAGCTTTGGTCTGCAAACACCCTTCAGCCCTACTGCTAAAGCCACAAACATTTATGAATGACAGCGGCATCTCAGCTAGCGCTGCGCTGAACTTCTACAAATGGGATCCCGCAGAGGTGCTCGTCGTTTATGATGACACATCCCTGCCCCTAGGAGCGCTCAAGTTCCGCATGTCAGGGTCCGCAGGAGGACACAATGGAATCAAATCACTCATAAATCACTTTGGCAGTTCTCAATTCCCACGATTAAAAATAGGAATTGGAGGGCCAAAACCAGGTGAAATGGTGGGTCATGTTTTAGGAAAGTTTAAACCAGATGAGCGTGAAGATGTGGAAAACACGCTCGACACAGCAGCCAAAGCTGTGCAGCTTGCCCTCAGCCAAGGAGTTGAGGCAGCAGCTAATATCCACAACGTAAAAACAAATTAATATCCAAATCTCATGAGCAGAAAATACGAAGGCTTAATTGTTATCGATACAAAAGGTAAAGAAGCATCTGTTGACGACTTAGTCAGCACAATCGGCAAGCAAATCGAAGGCGCAGGAGGAAAACTCGATGAAGTCATTAACATCGGACGCAAAACATTCGCCTACAATGCACGCCAAATCGAAGCAGGTCACTACGTGAACTACATCTTTGAGGCTGCACCAGAAGCCATCAATGGCATTAAAGACATTCTTCGCCTCAATGAAGACGTCTACTTGCAGAATTACACACGCCTAGCCTAAGCTCAGCTTTGGCTCGACCCACGTTGTGACCTAATGGCTTTTTGAGCGCTTTATGATTGCATAAAGGCACTATATCTCATCTTCAAACTAGAAATGGAGTCCCCTCTGTTTCTAGTTTTTTTGTGTCTCAAAAATCACTTTCCTCTTTTCTAGAGCCCATTTCTGCATAACATCCTCTTCACCATGGCAAGCGTTAACAAAGTAATTCTAATCGGAAATCTCACTCGTGACCCTGAAGTTCGCTACACGCCCAAAGGGACTGCTGTTGGCGACATCGCCCTGGCCTGTAATCGCGTTCGCACCGATGACAGTGGCAACCGTATTGAGGAGGTCACCTACATCGACGTGACACTCTGGGGACGCCAGGCTGAGCTTGCCCAACAATATTTATCCAAAGGTCGCCCGATCTACCTCGAAGGTCGCCTGCAGATGGACACATGGCAGGATAAAACAACTGGCCAAAACCGCAGCAAACTCAAAGTCGTTGCAGAAAACATGCAATTCCTCGGCAGTGGTCAGCAAAATGGCGGTGGTGCTCCTCAGCAAAATAGCGCTCCAGCACGCCAATCCTACAATAATGCGCCACAGCAACACGCTGCTCCACCTCAGCAAGCATCTCCTCCTATCGGCGGGTCACCAGCACCTGCCTTTGAAGACGAGGATGATGACATTCCATTTTAGGCCCGCCTCTCTGGCTCACTACCTCCCTTTCCTCCCCCATTTTCTCCTCCCCCATTTTCTCGATTTATTCCTAGTGTAGTTCCTGACTTGACTGAGTAGATTCTACTTCTTCCATGATAAAGAGAAGAGAACTGCACAGGGCTTACCCTCACTACGGATCACTCCGCAGGTGACGATTATTTCTCAATTTTTTTGTCCGCTTTTACTTTCTCTAAAGAGAAACCTGCCGCTTTTATCAAGTTCTTCACACTATCTGCATCGAGAGAAACAAAATCGACATATCGAGGGTATTTAAGTTCCATCGTCGCGATATTATCGTCGAAGTCGATATTGATGATTGTTGAATAAATAACCCTCCCTTTGACATCGAGGAATTGAACCCCAAATTGTGGTTCAGACATATAAGACACGGGAGTGTAATAGCCATTAGGGAAAAGAATCTGAGCCCACTCAGCAATCACTTTTCTATCTCCAATGCCGGGAATTGCCTTTGAAATAGTGTAGTACCTACCTTCTTGGTAAGTGTGTGACTCAAAGAACGCGCCTTTGGGAGACTCTTTGAATGGATCTAGTGCATCCAGAGGCTTCCCAGCTATACGATAAATAAGAAACGAAGCAGCTTGAGTCACAACACGCCGCATTTCATCACGATACGTCTGTTCAATTTGAAGAAGCTCTCCCATGAACTTTGGGCTAGGGCGAGTGAAATCGACTTCCTCATCGGCTACAGCTGGAATGCAGAGTGTTGGTAGCACGATAACTATCCAACACTTCCGCAACATTCTAGCAAGCACCCTGTCTATTCGACAGGTCGGTTGACTCTGGATTTGGAGACGATGAGCTGTGCTAGCTCCTGATCTCGCTGAGGGTATTTTTGCAGGAGTCGCTGACCTTCTTCATATGGGAACTGGAATTCGAGCCAATCATCTGTCAAAGTACAGATAATTAGTGTCGGTGCACTAGTGCCACTCTTGGTTCCCTCTGCGAGAACGAAGTCGCGGTACCTCTGATACTTTACTCCTGTGAGGAGTGCTGAGTGTTTCTCTAGTATCTCTTCGTCTGTGATGGCTTTCACCTCACAGCGGTATTTGATGCGCTCGCTCTCTGTCTTGGCTTCTAAATCCTCTTCTGAGTCTTTTGACTTTGAGGATGGGTCTGTCGAGAATCCTTGCTTCTTCGCTCTGAGTGGCTGCTTAGAAGCTGGTTCATCTTTCGCTGCGATTTTTGTCGAGCCTACAGCACTTGGTAGACTTGATGGTAGTGACATTCTGGGTTTTCTGGGAATCGCAGGGGCTGGAGATGGGACAGGTAACTCCGTTTTTAAATTCTGTAAGACAGGGACTCCTTGATCCGCAGTTTCAGGCGTTGCTGCTTGAGCCGGAGTTTTTACAGTAGGCGCTATCGATGTGACTTCTTTGAGCTTAAAAGCAGGCTTTTCTGCTGCTTCTCTCTTCGCTGGCTCTGACTTTAAACTCTGCTTTTGTGTGACATCAGAGGTAATGGTGGATGCCTGCTTGTTGGCCTCCATTGGGCGGTTGCGCTCGTCCTCTGCGGGTTGGGCTGGCTGGGCTGGCTGGGCTGGCACTCTATCACTCGCTTTGCGTATAACACTCTGCTCTACTGGTACATTCAGTGGCTGGTTGCGCTCGTCAATTGACATAGCTCGTGCAGCTGCTCCGTGCTGTGCCATTGTCAGAGATACTGGCTTGGGCTGCGCTGAAGCTGCAATTTTAGGCTGTGCTGGAAATGGCACAACATGGGTCTGCATGCTGCTGCCCTCAGAGCGATTGGTGAGAGGCATCGTTCTGGGGGATACCTCGTTTGTTGAACTTGCCGATGGTGCACTGGTGGGTGCTGTGGTGTTCGACTTTGAGGAGGTCTCTTTGTTTTCTGTTTTTGGCTGACTCGGTGCGGTTTCGCTGAGCGCTATTTCCCCTTTGAGCATGAGATACGCTGCAATAGCTTCGTCTCTAGCTTCCCAGCCTTCAAGAGATCCATCGGGATCTAGTAGGTGGTTCAGGGTGGCATTTCTTAGCTCTCCTGATTCGATTCTCTTTAGGGTAGATTCCCATTCTGAACACAATAGACGTTCAATGGCTTGTAGGAATTTTTTTGAATTTTGGGTGACCATGTCCTCTGAAACTTGGGTTTTTTTATTAATGAATTCTAAGTATAGCTCTAATTGGGGGATTTGGGAAAGGTTATTTATTTAAAATTTTCATACTATTCGTCTGACCTAAAGAACCTTATGTATTCTCCAAGTGAGTGTTTCCCCTGCATGCATGGGTACGACTTTCTGTCCGAAACCTTCGTATGATTCTGGCACTACAAAGTCTGCTTTCTCAAGCACAATTGTTTTTTTGCGAGGGGTGATATTGTAGAGTCTTTGCGCATTCTGCGAGGTGAATGCTTGAAGGTTATCCAATGCTGCGTGCTTGTCAAATAGCTGTGCAAGGCGTGGCAATAGCAGCGGGGCGGTGAATACTCCTGCCGCACATCCACAACATTCTTTTTGGCTCACGGGGTGTGGGGCTGAGTCACTCCCTAGCATAAGTTTCGGATGGGCTGCTAATGCGGCCGCTAGGAGCGCTTCTCTGTCTTCTGGGCGCTTTGCTATAGGTTTACAGAATAAGTGAGGGTTTAGCATGCCTCCTGCGACATCATCAAGCGTGATGACTAAGTGCTGTAGTGTGACTGTGGCACGTAAGTTTTCGTGCTGTTCTAGCATTTCCAGGGCATCTGCGGTGGTGATGTGCTCCATGGTGATTTGGAGCTTAGGGAACTTACGAGCTAGGTAGTCATACATTCCTAGAAATTCTTTTTCCCTGTCCATGACAAAGCCGTCACTCTCTCCGTGGACAAAGAGTGGTATGCCCATTTCCTCCATGAGTTTGAAGGTCGGCTCTACGGCATCCATTGCCTTAACTCCTGCTTCACTATTTGTCGTAGCTCCTGCTGGATAGAGCTTTATGCCCAGTGTATGCTCGCGAGCTTCTGCGAGCTCTTGCTCACTGTACTGGCGAAAGAATAGCGCCATGTATGGCTCAAACTCTGCACCTTTGAGAGCGGCTGTGATTCTCTCTCGATAGGCTAGTAGACGCTCAAGATGATCTACGGGTGGCACGAGATTGGGCATGATTAAGCCTCCCGCAAAGCTCTCGCCACTGAGAGGGGCGACGAGCTGGAGCATCTCTTCATCACGAAAATGAAGATGCATATCTAGGGGGGACTGTAGAGAAATCGTCATATCTTAGAGGGCTGGTAGTGCCTCGTGCCCTTCTTCGGCAACCATAAATTGGAAAAAGGTCATAATATCGCTTCTCTCTGCAAGGCCCGATTCGGCTTTGCGCTCTCCAAGAAGTGCGGAAAAGTCATCTTGAAAACCAAAGTTTCGCATATAGCTATTCCACCATTTCACTGTGGTCTCTGAGGGTTGATTCCCTTCTTTCCAGGCCCATTCTATCACTTCCTGATCGCTAGAGCCTGACTTTACTTGTTGTGCTAACTCTGTGTATTCGACCTCTAGTAACTCACAACACCATAAGTCCATGGCGATACCCATGTTCGCATGGTAATCACTCGGCAGGAGCCCATTTTGGTGCAAGCGAATCTTATCGCACATTCTCTGGAAATAATACATTCCCTCTATCTGATCGTAGGGGCTGCATGGAAACTGTGTCGCGCTCATGATGTTATCGGTCTACTGTGTTCTCAAATTTGCTCTTTCAAAATATCACAGCTAAACGTGCTTGTTAATGCGCTCAAGTACTTCAGCGTAACTTTCCATAACTCCTCCTAGATCTTGGCGAAAGCGGTCTTTATCCATCTTCTTTCCTGTTTCTAGATCCCAGAGACGGCAGGTATCTGGACTCACCTCATCCGCTAGTACAATCTCTCCTGTGTCACGCGTGCGGCCAAATTCGATTTTAAAGTCCACGAGCTTCATGCCGCATTGCTGAAAGAACTCGATTAAGACATCATTCACGACGAGGGCTTTCTCCTTGAGCTCGGCGGATTCTTCCTCAGTGGCTAGTCCCATTTCACGAGCATAGTCTGCGTTAATTAGAGGGTCTCCGAGTGCATCACTCTTGTAGGAGAATTCCACGATCGGCTGCTGAAAGCAAATTCCTTCCTCCACTCCCACTCGCTTACAGAAAGAACCTGCTGCGATATTGCGCACAATCACCTCCACCTGGAGGATGTCCACAATTTTCACATTCAGATTAATCTCATCCACATCACTCACTAGGTGAGTCTTCACTCCCTTGGCTTCTAGCATATTGTAAATCGCTAGGGTGATTGCTTTATTTAACTTACCTTTATTATCAAATTCTGCTTTCTTCTCTGCATTAAAGGCTGTGGCTTCATCCTTATATTCCATACGGAGAACATTGGGATCATCAGTAGTATAGAGACGTTTGGCCTTCCCTTCGTAGAGTGGTTGCATGCCTTCTGTCCTATTCTCTCCGAGGCCTATGGTCAAGCCTACTTCGCCTTACTGGGCAGCTCTCAAAATCTCATGGATACGCCTCTGTATCATCACTTCCATATCGAGCCCCGCTTTGACCCAACCATAGCAATACACACGTTCTATATGGAATTGCTTAAGCCTGTGACTCTCCTCTAGACTCTCTAAGCGCACAATGAATCTAGCCTTTGCGCCTCCTTTAAGAAACTGCTCTAAAGCATAGTAAGTAGGGTCACCATGCTTCACATAGCCATAGATCTGTGCGTCCGCTAGATCTGGAGATGTAATCAAATAGGATCGATAGCGCGTGTCATCACCAAACACCCCATTATAGTATGACACTGGCTCCACAAAGACTCTGGCATACTCACACTCTCCCCCATTTCTAAGTAACTCCTCCAGAGGAACAGAACAAGCCCGACTATACGCCTCAAAGTCAATAAATCTCCCTGCCTGTGTATTCACCACCGGGGCCAATCGCCTGCTTCCATTCTTGAACTGCACAGCCATTCTTGTGTACTGCACTCCATTGGAGCTCACCGAATTACCAGTATGGACGGTATACTCTTTCTCATGGACTCTTTGCTTTTGTTCAAAAAAGGCCTTCATGGCCTCACCGTGCTCTGAGGGACGCACAATATAGCTGAGTCGCTCCTCGTGAGAAGTGGCACTCAGAAAGCCCTCTACAAGTTCTTTTAGATTCTTCTTAATGTGCGCGTAGTGTGCTCGCTCGCTCTCTTCCTCGACAAGGCCAATGACAATACCCCCTGCCTCGAGACGTGGCGCCACTTCACTGGATGGTACTTGTGCTTCTTTCTCTGGCCGCTCTGCGGGACCTTGCCCCTGCGAGAGCACCATCCACACGAGACCTAACACAAATAAAGCACCACATAGAATACCCCATAGAATCCCTTTTTTTAACACCCCATCCTCACCTCCGACCTCTCTCCGCTCCCCCTCATTGCCTTCACTATTCCAGTCTCGCTCCGCCCTGCTTAGCTCTGACTCTTCTAGCCCTTCATTCTCTTTACGCTTCCATGCCTCTGCTCCGGCACCAAAAGCACGCCGAAAAGATTTCTGTTTTGAATCTTCATCCACAAAGCCATGCTACTCGAGAATGGGTGAAAAAAACAAGGCTTTACTCCCCTCAGCCCTCGCTTCATTGCTTAGATATGCGCGACCACGCCAAGTTAGCCCAATTCGCCAACTTAGAAGTGATTCTGGGAAACTCCAACAAGCGATTCTCGGGTGTCACCTCCACCATGCTACAAGCCTTCCCCCATCAGCAAAAGCATATGCCCATAGCCATCATGGGTGAGCATAATGTCCCAGATTCCTACCCCACAATCAACTTTTCTAACACCCTTCGTCTCTGCAAAACCCCACTGCCGTCAGGAAAGCTTCGCCTATTCCATGCACGACGCAATGACGAAATGCTCCAAGCACTTGCGCTGAGAGCCCTTGGAGCCAAACTGCGCATCCTCTTTACTTCGACCGCCCAGCGCCATCACAGCACCTTCACCCGAATGCTCATGGCAAAAATGGATGGTATCATCACCACCTGCGCCGCTGCCAATTCCTATCTAAATACCCCCGCAGACGTCATCATTCCCCATGGCATAGACACAGAGCGCTACAAACCAGTGACTCATAAAGAAGAAGCCTGGGCAAAGCTAGGACTCCCCGGACGCTACGGTATAGGCATCTTTGGCCGTATTCGTGCTCAAAAAGGACATGATATCCTTATTGAGGCGATTCTCCCTCTCCTTAGCACCCAAAAAGACGCCACCCTTGTCTTCATCGGTGAGACGAAAGCCTCGGATCAAACTTTTCTCGAGAATCTACTCACTAAAATGACTGAGGCTGGCCACCGAGAGCGTATCCAGGTTCTCGGTAAGCAACCTTTCTCACGAATTCCCGAACTCATGGCCTCCATGTCACTGGTCTGCGCCCTTAGTCGCAATGAAGGCTATGGCCTCACTGTTCCCGAGGCCATGGCCTGCGGCACAGCAGTGCTCGCCAGTAAAGAAGGTGCCTGGGAAGACATAATTGAAGAAGGCATTCAGGGAGTCACCGTTCCCACAGCAGACATCCCAGCCACTCGCAGCGCTCTTGAGCATTTTCTAAAAGAACCAAACACAATGCTCACCATGGGGGAACAAGGAGTAAAAAGAATACAAAGCCACTTCACGATCCAACAAGAAGCGCGCGCTCTCTGCGAATTCTATCAATCCATCCAGCAGACATAAAAAATGCGCCACATAATGACAAACCCCTCATGGAGTCGGTAAAACTATGCGGCGCACAACTATGGCAACAAAGCAAAAGTAGCACTTAGAACTCTAGAGTCGCTCCAAAGAAGGCTGCTGTCCCAGCTCCGGGAATAGCAGTTCCAAAGTCCGCCACAACAAAGTCTTCATCAAACAGATTCTCTATCCGAGCATTGAGAGTGAGGTATTCATTCACCTTATAATCCCCATAAACTCTCGCAATAAAGTGAGCGTCTGTTTCACCAGCAAAGCGTCCCGTACTCTGAGAGCGCATTCCTGCTCCAAGCGTCCACTGGTCAGTCTGATAAAATACATCTAACTTCACTTGATTCCGTGGAAAGCTCTGCGGCAGATCAGTTTTGAGTAAATAGTCCCAAATCACACTGTAGCCAAGTCTCCCCTCCAAAAAATTCCCTCGAAACGCTGTAGAAAACCCAGCGACTTCGGATACACCAGACACGTTAAAATTCTGTGAAGTCGAAGCAAAGGTAACAGGGTCAAAGTTAAAATCAGTCGCTATCGCATCATCCAAACGATGATAATAACCCGATAGCTCCAGTGTGTGATTTTCACTGAAATCTATCTCAAGTCCACCTTCCCAAGACTTAAATGTCGAAGGATTCAAGCCAGGGCTGGCAAGTTGTGTCCCAAAGGCAGTCACAAAACTCTCTGTCTGCAGTGGTGTGGGCGTCACAAAAGTATCTGAGTAACGAACTCGTGCTGAAAGAAACGAATTCAGCTGTGCCTTCGCCCCTAGATGAAATCCCGTATCATCCGTAAATGCAGTGTTATCCTCGTAGCGCACTCCTCCTTCTAGAAAGATATGATCAGTGAGGTGATGCTGGTAGTTTGCATAAATTGAATTTTCTCGAAACGTTGTATTTTGAGAAAAACCTCCACTAGAAGTTCTCCGATCAAAGTTCGAATACTGTCCACCTAGAAACAATGTACTGTCATCTGTAATATCGTAAGAAGTATCAAACCCTATAGTGGTCACTCGACTCAGCGCACTGAAGTCACCAAAGAAGCCACTACTCGTATTAAAGAACTCTTCCTCGACTCTTCCTGCATGAATTTTCACATCCCAAAAAGGATTCACGGCGAATTCTAGTGAACCAGTTAATTGAACAGCATCTGTATCAAACTCTTCACTTCCAAATGAATTAGCAGCATCAGGGTCAACATCTAGCTCACTATTTTGCGTTCTAATAGAAACCTTCAACTCAGCGTCATCATGAATGCGATAAGCAAAGTTTCCAAAAAATGTTTCATTCTCAAAATCTTGTTCTGGTTCTACGGAGTTCTGATCATTCTCCGTAACACGTCGAGCAACACCTAAGTGGTAGCGAAGGTTCCCCAGAGAGCCAGTTGTGGAAATTTCTGAGAGATACGAATCAAAGGATCCCACTTCTCCATGTAATCTGAGGCCGAACTCACCATCACCAAAATCATTCTGTAAATAGACCACACCGCCAGCCGCTGAGTTACCAAAGTTCGTCGCCTGGCCACCTTTGAGAATCTCTACAGAGCTATAGCCAAAGGTATTTGTATTGGCTAAAAAGTTTCCCAGCGCAAAGGAAGTACCCGAGAGCTGTACACCATCAATAGAAACACTATTAAACGCTGTCGTCAGACCATTGATAGCCACACTCCCTGTCGCGCCTTCTTGTCCAGCACTCGAGAAGCTAAATACACCTGGTTGACTGTCGAGAACATCGCGCAATAAATAGCGCTGCGAGCGCTCTATTTCTTCACGATCAATACGCTCTACATCCGAGGTCGTATCTTCAGGATCAGAGCTAAGACGTGTCGCTGAGACAATCGTCAACTCAAGTTCGTCTTCAGGCTCATGCCCATACACTGTCGTCGCACTTAGCAAGGACAGTCCAGCTAGGGAAGCTCTCTGCAGAGCTTTCTGTGTTATCATTCTTCTCTAATTCTATGTATTTCTGAAATCCGCAGAAATTTATGTACATTCCGTTAGGCTGGCGATCTGGCTCCTCTCAGACTTTTATACGCCCGAAGAGATACAGTGGCGGGACCGCTCCGGAGTTACACCGGATTCCCCATCTATTTCCTGCCCGTGCCACGGGCTTCCTAACTTCACCCCAGCGTGAGCTAGAGCACGCGCAGACTGCCCTTGAGAAATTCAAGAAGCAATACTTTTCACTTCTTTCGTTGATTTTGCACGAGTAAAGAGAGCCATAAGTACTCAGAGAGCTTTTAATTTTCGAGTAAGCTCTCAAAGGCATCTTCTAGTTGCTGCTCACGAGATGGTTGAATTTCAAGAAATCCGCCGCGTTGTCTTGAGCCTGAGCTAGGAGATATTTGGCTGGGTCGTGCAGAGACTTGCTGCCCAAAGTCATCTTTGGGTGCAGACACGCTTCCAGAGAGATTCACTGTAATCCATAAGTAGCCGTCTCCTCCATTTCTTGTGACATGTAGAGCATTTTTTTTCTCAAAATAACCTTCCTTGTCTTCACTAATTCCCATCCGCAGTTTTCCTTGAAGCTCTCCATTCGCGGCGACCTCAATATCACCTCTGAGCAGAAACTCATTATGAGTCGCCATACTAATTTCTGAGAGCTTCATGACAGACTGGTCGTACACAAATCTCGCTTGGGACTCATCTTTAAACTCATAGCCCTGGAGTTCAGAATCTTCGAGAATTTGACCCAGTCTCACTAAGAATGGCCACTTCGACATTCTTAGACCTTCTCCAATAAGTAGCACCTCTAATGAGAGTGTCTTTATATCAGTAGGAGACAATACAGCTTTCCCTTCACTTGCCTGGAATGGCCCATGCAAGTACTTCCCTAAGTGTGAGCCAAGTAGATTCTCCAAGGGATATGAGCTCGCCGTTACTTTTAGTTCGTTTTTCACACTATAGTCATTACTAACAGACCCCTTTATTTCTAACCATTCGTTATAATCATCCTTACTCTGGAGCCGAAGGTTCAACTCCGCACCTTGACCTGACTCTTTGATGAAACCTGAGCCAACATTGAGCTTCCCCCACTGCAGCAGTTCTAATGCCCCGCCCTCTACATCCACAGAAACACCTTTATCGGTACGCAGCCTCACACTACTATCTCTTAAAAAGACACCACTCTCACCAAACTGGCAGTCCAGCTCAACGGCATCAAATATCCCCCCTTCAAACTCAAAAGGAACGTCTCCTTCTCCGACTGGGCGCTGGCCTTCACGAAGTTTTAATATCGCCTTCTGAGCTTCAAAATCTTCGAGCCGCCACGTTCCTCCAAAAAAACCTAGCGGATGGGTCTTCACGTAGACATCTCGTAATTCTAAGCTCTCCATGAAACTCCTATCCCACTGAAGCTCCACTTTTTTCACCGACACTTTCTGAGGTGTGACCCCAAGGGTTCCAATCTCTGCCTTTGCTCCAGAAGTCGCCAATATGGCTTCCGCGACTTTCGTGTTAAATTTCGAGCTATTCCGATACGCCAGTAGAAAAGCAACGACAAGCGCCATCACAAAGAGTGAAACCACTGTCCCAAGCACGACGAGGGCCTTGCGTTTTTTTGATCGCTGATCCGCCTCTTTTTTAGGCTGTTTACTGCGCCGTTTGCGTTTTTTTACACGTATCACTTGTGTTCCATCAGCACGCTCCACCACTTGGGCTCCTGCTGGTAAAATAGCAGCATTCTCACTCTCTGTAGAGCCTTCGCTACTAGGCTGGCGCTTGAGTCGGCGCAGCACCTCATCTGTGTCTGTTTGTTCTATATCGCTCAAGGAAGAAGATGCGAGTGAGGGTTGATAAATATTTGTAGAATTTGGATAACACAAAAGAGCATAGTCCACTCTCTATCTCACTAATAATCTCACTAATAATCTCTGTAGTACTCGCTCTATGGATTAATTTTCGCTCCTGTAGGATCAACCAATTCTGCTTTGACAAAGATCACGAGAGCTCGAGTCTCTGGCACCTTCCCTGTTCTTTGAAAAAACCGTCCCACTACCGGCAAGCTACCAAGAACCGGCACCTTGTCTTCTACCAAAGTGGATGTCTGGCGCATCAATCCACCAATAGCAATGGTGGATCCATCATAGATAGTGACTGCGGTATTCGTACCAATACTACTAAAGACA
Organism: uncultured Verrucomicrobiales bacterium; assembly: GCA_937928735.1. Taxonomy (GTDB): domain Bacteria; phylum Verrucomicrobiota; class Verrucomicrobiia; order Verrucomicrobiales; family Akkermansiaceae; genus Rubritalea. The sequence continues at coordinate 101,204 of CALFVF010000018.1, forward strand.
GGCATCAAAATAGCGTTCTCTGTAATTGTATCTATCCCACCGACTCCATTGTCTCCTCGAATCGGTGAACCATAGTTCACAAAGCCATCAAACTCACTAATTTGGGGATTCACTCTCAAACTGATATGCTTCTTATCAGCCGAAACCGTAGGCTCCACCTCCATGCGCACTCCGAGATTGCGCGTCGCAAAGGAAGTTGGCGTAGCTGGCACAACTGGTGTGGTAGACTGGCCAAAGTTTGAGCCTACACTATTGGGCAGCTCGGGCGGTTCGTATTCCTCAGGATAAGGGAATTCACGAGCTGAGAGCACCACGGCAGTCTCCCCTGAACGTGTCACAACAGAGGGCTGCCAGATGGTATCATCTGCTGTTTTTTGACTTAAACCAGAGAGCACAGCTTGGACTGTCGCGTCATTAATCTCATCGTTCAAACCTAAGATACTAGGTGCACGCTGCTCCCCAAAGGAGGCTTCTCGCGCTAACAGTGATGTATTAATCACTGCATCAATAGGATCTCCTCCATTGATACCTGTCCCAGTTCTCAAGCCAGATGTCAAAGGAGCTCCTGCAGCTCCCGCTATCTGTGGTGGAGGTGTCCCATTGCCCACTGTTCCTCCAATGACGCGCGTCCCTCCTCCTGGAGCTGGAGTCAATAACCAATCAAATCCGATTTCCTCTAAATCTGACTGTCTCACATCAATCACTGTCATCTTCACAACAACAGAAATATCCTCTACAGAAGTGAGACTATCCACGAGCTGTTCGAGCACATCGAGATTGTCCGCGGTGTTGGTCATCGTCACCGTGTTCGAGGCCGAAATATAGTTCACCCTCGCTCCATCCGGGAATGTTACTCCGTGTTGCTCTAGGTATTCTTGGGGACTTAGGCGTGAGAGACGAATTCCTGAGTCTTCACTCTGGAGCTGAAATGGGTCTCCTCCACCACTGTCACCATCCTTCGCCACATCAAGTAAGAAGCTCGGAGGTACTTTAAAGCTACGAGTGATGAGATCACTTCCAAATGTGCCGACAGGGCGGATCTCAACGGCGTATTCACCCGCTCTCCATGAAAGCCCCGCTTGGTCGGCAATGTAGCCAACCACCCCCTCAAAAGGAATGTTACTTAGCTTTAAGTTAAAACTGCGCGCTCGCAGTAACTGGCCTTCATCGGATGAAGGGTCACCGAGATCCATTATGACATTCAGACCCTTTTTATTCGGATCATTCTCTAGAGTATCATACTCACGGCTCCATCCTTCTAGGAGTCCTCCTACCTCATCGAGTGTGACCTGCTCAAGATCCACTACAGGAATGATGATGCGCTTCATCTTCTGGCGGATTTCTTCTTCACGACTAAGAACAAGTCCCTCCTGGAAGCGCCCTGTTGCTGATCCATTTAAGCTCTCAGCCTTCGGGAGGACTGCCAGCTCCCAAGATTGATCCACCTCCATGAGGGCGCGGGCTCGCGCCTCATCATAGGCTGCGTTATAATACTGGGACTTGAGTCTATGGATTTGCTCCATACCACGCCGAGCTGCGACATTGTAGGAGTCTAGACGTAAGACTTCTTCGTATTCGACAAGCGCCTTATCATAGACAGCGAGCTCCATGTATCCCTCAGCTCTACGCAGCCCCTTTGCGACCTTATCAATCGCCTGAGTATGCGCTAGACTAGCTGCTGGATTATTGCGAATCGGATCATCCAGCCTCGCCAGCATCGTCTTCGCTCCGATATGCCCCTCAGCAACTTCTGGCGCCAAGACAGCTTTGAGAATCTGGCGTGCTTCCTCACCCTTACCCACACGCATATAGTTACGGGCAAGTTCTGTAGCAGCATTCCCGTAGCGTTCTGCAATCGCGTCTCGATAAGTACCGACAGAAGGTGCTCGCGATAGGAGCGCGAGAGCGGACTGATAGCTCTCGTGTGCCGCCGCAAAATCGCCCATATTGTACTCACTGTCCGCCTTCTTCACGAGTTCACTCGCCAAGAGAGCATTCTCTGAGCGGCGTGCCACTTCATCCATCTCCAAGCTCTTGGCAGATTGAGAATAAGCCTCGCAAAGCATCAAGCTACTCACAACTGCTGTGATAGCCACTCTGAGCCACTGTCCTTTTTGAACGTCTACGCGAAATGTTTCCATGAAAATGTTTGTGGCTTATACACATATCCCAGTAGCAGAGTAAGCGCAAAATCAGGAAAATTCCCGAAATCACCCGATTTCACAACCCGCCATCAAGAAACTGCCACCTTGATCCACTCAACAGCTCACGAAAACCTTAGAAGAACTCGCACCTAAAATAGCTCGTCATTGGGCTTCCCGCGCTCCATCACATCCTTCGAGGCTCTCACCACGCGATCAATCGCATGCTTCGACACAATGTTCCCATTGGCCGCACGTCCTTTCACCGCGATATCAGAGAAATAAAACGGCCTCGCTAAGTTCTTTAGTCTCAATGCTGCCTTGAGGTGCACCATCACGACATTCTGATCACTCTCCTTCAGAGAATCATGTACCGCAAAATACAAAATACGGGAGCCCTTCGTCCCCTTAGTTAAATCATACTCCTTATCGCGAGTCACCCCACCGATCTGGAAGCGCTTCCCATAAATCGCACCATCCCGCCCGTCTCGGTAAATCATCGAATACACCTTCGACTCATCTTTACGAAAGACAGCGATATGAGTCGGCCGCTTGCCCACAAATGCCTTCTCTGCGACTTTGCTGACCTTCAGAGTCCCATCCACCGAGAAGACCACAATGTCATCCATTGTCGAACACTTCTCAAGCGCCTCTTCTTTTTTTAGAGAATAACCCGCAAAGCCATTCTTTCGGTCAATAAAGAGCGTCTCATTGGCAATCACCACCTGAGTTCTATCCACCTTCTCAAAGGTCGCGAGTTCCGTCCTTCTCTCCTTACCCGCACCGTATTTCTTCTTCAGAGACTCAAAATAGCGAATCGTATAGCGCGTGAGATTTCGTAGATTCTTCTCCACCTCATCGATATCGTTCTCTAGCCCCTTAATCAAGTCCTCCGCCTTAAAGCTATCGTACTTCGAGATCCTCTTAATGCGTATTTCCGTGAGCTTGGTGATATCCTCCTCAGTCACCTCACGATGCAAGCGTTTTTTGAAGGGCTTCAACCCCTTATCAATGGCTGCAATCACTGCCTCCCAAGTCTCACACTCCTCAATATCTCGGTAAATTCGATTCTCAATAAAGATACGCTCCAGAGAGCTAAAGTGCCATTTTTCACGTAACTCCCCTAGGCGAATTTGCAGCTCTAGCTCCAGCAGATCCTTCGTCTGGAAGGCACTCTGCTTGAGAATCTCACTCACCCCCATGAACTTCGGCTTACCCTCAATAATCACGCAAGCATTCGGCGAAATACTGACCTCACAGTCCGTAAAGGCGTAGAGAGCATCTCGCACGATCTCAGGGTCTGATCCCACCGGCAAGTGCACTAGAATATCCGCCTCAGCCGCCGTATTATCCTCGATTTTTGAAATCTTAATCTTCGCCTTTTCATTGGCATTCACCACACTGTCCATCAGGGTACCCGTCGTCACCCCATAGGGCACCTCTGAGAGCCTAAGAAGACGCTTATTGACTACCTCGACTTTCGCACGCACACGAAGCTTACCACCACGCAGACCATCCCTGTAGTCCGAAGCATCCATCACACCACCAGTGATGAAATCTGGTATAATCACCACAGGTTGCTTCCTCAGAGCAGCGATAGCGGCATCAATGAGTTCTATGAAATTATGCGGCAGCATCTTGCAGGCCAGCCCCACAGCAATGCCCTCCACCCCCTGAGCAAGCAGCAGAGGAAACTTCATAGGGAGAGCCACAGGTTCCTTATTGCGGCCATCATAGCTCGGCGTCCAATCAGTAGTCTTAGGGTTAAAGGACACCTCCTTGGCAAAGGGAGTTAAGCGCGCCTCAATGTAGCGCGAAGCCGCAGCACGGTCACCCGTCAGCACATTGCCCCAGTTCCCCTGAGTATCGATCAGTAGATCCTTCTGACCCAGCCCCACCATCGCATCTGCAATCGCCTGATCACCATGCGGGTGGTACTTCATCGTATTGCCGACCACATTAGCCACCTTATTGTAGCGACCATCATCGAGCTCATTCATCGAGTGCAGAATACGCCTTTGCACAGGCTTCAGCCCATCTCCCACATGCGGCACCGCACGCTCTAGAATCACGTAACTCGCATAATCCAGAAAGTAATCGGAATACATGTCCCGCAAAGTCACCTCAATGCTCTCATTTTCACTCATAACGCTAATGTCCACAAAAGGACCACCACTAATTAAGCAAACTTAACTAATGAATCAATAGAATTTCACGCAAAGCCCGGCCACAGCTCAGCGATCCACCCTCGCACAAAAGTCACTCCAGTATCTATTTCGCCGCCAAAATACAACACAAACATAGAACACCTCTATTAGAGACATATCACAATAGAGAAACACCTTCTTTTTTCATAAAAAAACTTGCCAGACCCTACACAGCTGATATCAACCCTAACACAACTCACCCATTTAGGCTTATGTTGGTTTTTATTATTAAATGATTATAGCTCCCCCGCGCTGAACTCGTTGTTCCGTGTATGCTAATGTTTTGATCTTTCACGAGATTCACTCTGCTCTCGAAGCGCAGACTCGTGCCCTCTACTCCCCAGAAACACTGCTCCGAAGGTAGCAGCGATTCCTTCCTATCTCTATCCATGAAACTGGAACAAGCGAAAGAGATCATGGCTTGCCTACCGCAAGGCCGCACACTCTTTCATTATTCAAAAGACGATTACGCATTCTGGCTACTCAAACAATGGAGCCAGAATGAACAAGATATTCACAATTTAAAATCAAGTCGCGCAAGAAAATTGTTAGACAAACCAATTATAAAACAATGCATCGCTCAATACGGCCAAGGGTGCGTCACCTCAGACTCCCTCCCTGAGAGGCAGTACCTAAGAAATACTCACACTTACCGACTCACTCTAGATACTTGGGGTGATAATCTAGACTACTGGCGAATGAACCAAGTCACACGAAAGGGAGTCAGCCTCGTTTTACAACTTAACCTCAATCAAACACATAAAATGAAACTGGATCAATGTTACCAAGAAAGCGAACATGATCCATTTGATAACTGGGGGCACCCCGCCCGTAATGGTGCATTTCCCACCTTAAGTTGGTGCCGTCTCGATCTAGATTTTCAGACAGGAGAAGCCTTAATAGAAGAAATCCAAACTGACCTCATCCGCGACACTCTCTACGCTCACCAACGAGCAAAGAAAGCGCATAAAGAAAATAAATCCACATTCCAATTTGGCAGATTCCTATTCCACACAAACAAATTTCTTCATTTCTGGAATGAGGAGTTCTCTCACCATGAGAAAATATGGCACGAAGCCACATTAACAGCCGCCTTAAAATTCATCTCCCAAGAACTAGGTATCCATACTATTTATTATCATACACATGAATCAGGCATCTTCTTAAAACGCCTAGAAGGTGCCCACCCTCCACGCTCACTCTACACCTCATTACCAAAAAAATTCTGCTTCGAATTCACTCGAGACGTTCCTGAGTTTTTAGCCAGAGAGAAGCACTGGAGAAGAACCGAACGCAGAGCCAACGCCTTACAGTTTTTTAGAATGCAGGCCTAACCAACTCACACCTAATGAAGATATTCACAAAAGAGGATCTCATCCAAGAAGGCTACACAACAAGCCACCCTCTAGAGCTAATGCTCGCAGAGACCATCAAACTACAACAAAGAGGAATCAAAGATCACCGCTACATCATCAAACAGCTAAAGCGGCGCTTCGGGAAGACACCACCAAACATAGCACTCCGAAAAAACCCTCTCCCTCTGAGAGAAGCGATCACTATCCGCAGCAAAAACACAGAAGAAGTTGAGAATCTCACTAAAGTCCGCCAGCAGCTCCATGAGCTACTGCGCATCCCTGTTGTCAAAGACGCAGCCATTATGCCTGACACCTGCCCTACTAGTAAAGAGCTGGCGACGCTCACTGTCGGCGGTATTATTGCCACAGATAGAGCTATTATTCCTTCTGCTCATAGTTCTGATATTTGCTGCTCAATGCACGCGAGTTTTTTCTATAGCGAAAAAACACCCTCACAGCAGCTCGACGCCCTCGAAAAAATCACTCGCTTCGGCCCGGGTGGGCGCCCACGCGAGCAATGGATTGATCACCCTGTTTTGCACGAAGACATCTGGTCTAACGTATTTCTCAAAGGATTACGAGACAAGGCCAGCATGCACCTAGCAGACCAAGGTGATGGTAACCACTTCGCCTCTATTGGGAAGTTATCTCTTAGTGATGCACAGCGTACGACCCTCAAAAATGCTGGCTACGAGTCTTTGGTACAGTCTCTAGATAGCACCTCCTCTGAGATCTATGTCTTGGTAACCCACCACGGCTCCCGTAGCTTAGGCGCACATGTCTATAAACGCGGCCAAGTAGCAGCTGAGAAACAAACCGCAAAAATAGCAGAAGACATTCCTAGAGCTGCCGCATGGTTAGATACAGATAGCGATGAGGGTCAACAATACTGGGAGGCACTTCAATACATTCGGCGTTGGACAAAAGCCAACCATGAACTCATCCACTCACGTTTCCTCAAATCCATCCAGAGCACAGAGCTCTATTCTCTTGGCAATGAACATAACTTCGTGTGGAAAAAAGACCAATACTACTATCACGCCAAAGGTGCCACCCCAGCCTGGAAAGATTCAGAAAGCAAGCCCCTCCTTGGACTCATCCCTCTCAATATGGCTGAGCCGATTCTACTCGTACTAGGTCGTGATAATCAAGACTACCTCTCGTTTGCTCCACATGGTGCTGGTCGCAATATCTCACGAACCAAACTCCTGCGGAAATTTAGTCATAAATCTGGTAGAATCGACAGCGACTCGATTCAAAACACCATTCAAGAGCACACAAAAGATATTGATGTTCGATGGTATTCAGGAAAACCAGATCTAACAGAGACACCTATTGCCTATAAATTCGCAAAAGAAGTTCGAGCGCAAATCGAATCTTTTGACCTCGCAACGATCGTGGCAGAAATACACCCCCTTGGATGCATCATGGCAGGCAGACAGAAATCATGGAAAGAACTCCGCGCTGAAACCTTGAGCCCTAAACAAAAAAGACAAATTCAGCACCGCTCTGAGCGGAGAACAAACAGGCAAAACCTCCGTCAGCACACAGAAATTTAAGCCTCCCTGGGCATTCATTTTCTAACAAGTAATAACCCAGTCTCTATGTGATCCGTGTAGGGGAATTGGTCAAAGAGGGCGAAGCGCTTCACTTCGTGTGTGTCTTTGAGTACTGTGAGATTCTCTAGCAGTGTGTGGGGATTACAGCTAATATAGAGAATGGTGTCATACGCTTGCACGATCTTTGTGGTTTTCTCATCCATACCTGCTCGCGGTGGATCCACGAGTACTGTGCGGCAGTCATAGCTCTCTAGGTCTACTTCTGCATTCTCTAGGCGGCGGAAGGTTCTTTCCCCTCTAAGCGCTTGGGTGAGTTCCTCGGCTGATAGGCGTAGAACCTTCACATTCTGTGCCTGATTCTGCGCAATATTGATCTGGGCGGACTGCACAGAGCTCTTGGATACTTCTGTCGCCAGCACATTGTGAAAATGAGGCGCTAGAGCGATGGAGAAATTACCATTGCCACAATAGAGTTCTAACAAGTCCCCACTACTACCCTCTGTACAATCATAGGCCCAGTCGAGCATCTTCTGAGCCACGATTCCATTGGGCTGGGTGAAGCTATTTTCGACTTGCTGATAGATGAGTTCACGACCTCGAAGCTGGAATCTCTCGGTGACATAGTCCCGCTCGATCACGATCTTTTGCTTCCGAGCACGGCCAACGATATGACAACTATGACCTGCTTCCTCTAACTCTCTACGCAGGACTTCTATGGCCGCTATCCACGCTTCATCGAGTTTTCTGTGATAGAGCAGTGACACCACTAGCTCACCAGAGAGAGAGGAGAGGAAGTCGACTTGGAACAAGCGCCGCCTGAGCTCTGGTTGCACCTTAATTCGACCTAACAACTCCGGCATAAGCTCATTGATGCAGCGCGCTGCCGCTGGAAGCTCATGGACATGATAGCGCTCCTTTGTCTGCTGATCATACATCACGTAGTTGAGATCATCCCCTTCATGCCAGACGCGGAATTCTGCACGCATGCGGTAGTGGATAGGCTCTGAGGTGTAGACTTCCATCTCTGGCATCTCGATTCCCTCAAACAATGATTTCAGTGTTTGCTCTTTCTCCTCTAGCTGTTGCTGATAATTCGCAGTCATGATCGCTCGCCCTCGCTATGATTTAGCTCATCCTCGGGTCTCTCTATTCGCGCGAAGCTAGGCTGAGCGTCTGGGAGAAGAAAGCACAAAAAAAGACCCCACGGCTCTTCCCGCGAGGTCTTTTTTAGAAAATAGCGGATAAATATCTCCTATCACATTTAGCCCCCATAGGCAGCTTCGACCTTCTGGGCGACATCGCGATATCCGTAGTCTACCTCGTAAATCTCCTTAAAGCTCTCTAGTGCGGCTTCATTCTGACCTAGCTTAGAGAGGATAAGTCCTTTCTCATAGAGTGCGTCTTTCTTGATCGCATCCATCTGATGTAAGTCTGCGAGGGCATCATCGATCTGACTCACTGCAATATCTAGCATGCCTTTGGCATCAAAAGAACGCGCCAGCAGCAGTAGTACACTGGTGCGAATCGCTGGATTCTTCTTCGCTTGCTGAAGATTAGGAATCGCCGCATCAAAGTCATTGTTATTGAAGTGCGCCAGTCCTAGCTCGTAGCGTGCTTTTGGATCTGTCGGGTTCTGCTCCACGCGCTCTGTGGCGATCGCTAGGGCTTCTGCGACACCTGCTGATTTCAGCTCGGTGATTTGTTGCTGGAGCTCTGGATTTCCTGGGTCTGCGGCTAACTGCGCCTCAAGTCCTTTGATTTCTTCATCTGTGGCACGCTGTTTGAGTTCGATGGATTTCGTCTGTAGTGTGACGTCATTATTGCTGAGCTGGTAGCCCCAGTTGTAGAAGACGTAGGCGTCTGACCAGTACTCTAACTGCTCGTAGATATTGCCGATTTCTTTGACCACTTTAAGGTCATTTTGATCCTCACGGTACTTCTCCATGAGCCCTTCGAGGCGCTCTTTGTACTGGTCGCGGGTCATTGCGCGCTTCTCGCTCTTTTCCATTTCTTCGGACTCCGCCTTGTCTTTCTTGATATCATCAAAGGATGAGTCCTCAGAGAGATTCTGCGCTTTCATGGACGCTCTAGCTGTGGCGTCTTTTGAGAGCTTGGCTGCGGACATGTCTGTGGGATTATGCTTGAGAATGTCTGAATACACTTCCGCTGCTGTTGCGGGGTCATCTTGGCTCATGTAGAATTCACCCAGCTTGTGGAGTAAGGCTGCGTTTTCTGGAGATCCCTTTCTGACTGTCTCTAGAGCAAAAGCTGCGGTTTTGAGCATCCCGGCTTTCAGCGCTGCTTCGTGTAGGCAGTCATTGGCGTCATCATTGTATGGTTCTTTTGCGAGAGCTTTCTCTATTTCGACCATCGCATTAATCGGATCTTTCTTGATCAGACCCTCCGTCTTACTTTTTGAAAACCCACCTCCTAGGAAACTAGTCACTGCGTTTCCTTTCTTTTTCGCTCCAGAGGTCGCCTCCACTGCGGCTCGGCGCGCCACTTTCCGGCTATCCACAAAGCCTGGCACATCATTGAGTACAGCCGCACAGAGACTGATCGTGTAGTTGTAGTTCTTCATCTCATACGCACTGAGAGCACGTAGCCAGAGAGCTTTAATGGATGCAGGGAGTTCTTTTTCGGTAATTTCAGTCGTCGTGGTAGTATCGCTCATACAGATTCGAGTTAAAGAGGTTGGAAATCCTTTCCCAAAAACAAATATCCAGTTTTTAGGGATAAGACTTAACATGCCGAATTCAGACGCCATGGCAAGCAAACGTGACTCAAATTTTCTTCTCCTTGCCTGAGCTCTCTTTTTTCCACCTCAACAAGTATTCTCATTCTTCCTAAAAATCCTCTACAGATGAGATGTTTCTCCCTTCTGCGTTTAATTCTATTATGGCACAATATCTGCTTCACTATTTGGTTTGATTCTGTCACTCTGCGGCCTCTACTCATGCCCGAAGTCAGCTTTGACCAAAATCTATCACAGCAGCAAGTTCTCTCGCCTCAGATGCGTCAGAGTCTTGATATTTTGCAGGCAAATTCACTTGAGCTAAGTCAGCTCTTGCAGCAGGCAATTGAGACCAATCCCGTTTTGGAACTCACTGCGGATGAAACCAGCCTAGAGTCTAATAGCCCTGAGGAGGCAGAGCATGACATGGAGACTCTCTCCGAACTCGATGATGACTGGCGAGAGCTCCAGATACTGGAGAGACAAAACAACTCTGTCTCCGCAGAAAGCGAGGCCAATCGAGATCACTACTATAACTCGATTGTCGGCTCCCTAACACTACAACAGCACCTGCTGAACCAAGTCAGTGAGTCTGCCGCACCTCCACAAGTCAAAATAGCCGCTCAAGAGCTCATCGGCGAGCTCGATGATCGAGGTTTCTACAATGACACCCTAGAGAGTATTGCGATTCGCTCCGAATCTGACCTCAGAACTCTAGAGTCTGCCAAGGCTCTACTCCAAAACTGCACCCCACATGGTGTCGGCGCAGCGAGCCTAGAGGAGTCTCTACTCATCCAACTCCACCACCTCGGGCACCACTCAGGCATTGTTGTGCGAATGGTAGAGAATCATCTCGGCGATCTCGCGCGCCGCAAAATCCCTGAAATCAGCCGCTCTCTGGGAGTCCCTATTGAGGCGACCAATAAAGCGGCAGAACTGATTTCTAAACTCACCCCCGATCCAGGTGCTCAGTTTGACCCCACCTCTAACCCTCATATCACCCCAGATATCTATATTTCTCTCAATAGTGAGGGTAATCTCACCACCTCGCTGAGTGGCCAGCATATTCCTGAGGTCTCCATCAATGCGACTTACAAAGAACTCATGGCTTCCTCCAAAGACTCGACCACTCGTCACTATTTACGAGACCGCATCCGTGATGGGAAGACTCTAATACGCTCCATCTCCCAGCGCCAAGAGACACTCCTCGCGATCGCTGACGAACTCATCGAGAAACAAACTGAATTTTTTCACAAAGGCTTTAAGGCACTCAAACCTCTCACTATGAATGACCTCGCAGTAAATATCGGTGTTCACCCAGCGACTATTTCTCGAGCCGTCAACGCGAAGTACATGCAGTGCCCGCAGGGACTCATTGAACTCAGACTGCTCTTCACGAGCGGCTACCAGGCTTCTGATGGCGGCCAGATTGCCAACACAGGGGTGAAAGAAACCATCCAGCAACTTATCGCGGAGGAAAACACCGCAAAACCTCTCAGTGATTCCGCTATGGAGAAACTCCTCAAGGAGCAAGGCATCGCCATTGCGCGCAGAACCATCGCGAAATATCGTGAGCAACTAGGCATCTTACCGAGTAACCTCAGAAAACGTTTCTCGTGAATCCCTACCAAAGCCCAAACACCTCCCAACAAAGCCCCCTAAGAACCCCTTACCTACTGCGCAAAGCCCACCTTCTCGCCTTGGTGAGTATTTGTCTTCTACTCGTCCTCATGTACTTTCGTGTCGGTTTTATCGAATGGCAGATTGTCTTACTATGGATCTCGCTTGGCACCATCTCCTACTGTTTCCCAAAACTATTTGCCGCACTGACTGCTTGCATGTCGCTGTTCTTTATTATTCTGGGAGCCAACATTTTCTTAGAAACCAATCTCCATCTCGATGTCCAGTCTCACCGGGTCATCATCATCTTGCTTGTTCTCCACCACGTCCTGCTGGCGATGATCGCCATTTTCAATAGCATCGCCACTTACGCCTCATGGAAAGGCATTCTTCAGCCGCCATCGTGGAACTACCTTCTGAAAAAAAGACATTAAGAAGTCGCAAGTAGATATTAGCCTAACATAAAACTTGGATGAGGACCATTTCTAACAAAATTTGTACTTTACCACTTCCAGCCGCGAGGATCTTTAGGCTGAAAGATCTCTGCGGGGATAAAGATAAACTCAGAGTCATTGGCCTTTGCGGGAGCGAGCTGGAATTTAGCAATTTTCTTTTCTGAGCGCCCATTGGCTAACACAGAGACTTCGGCAAGGACAGTGATCTCGCCGTCCTTTTCGGGATACACCTCTAGCTCACCCGGAAACTGGAAGGAAGCATAGGACTTCTCTGGTTCTTTCTTGTAGTGTTCAAATTCGACTGGCTTGCCTAACCATTGTGTCGGGAACCACTCCTCGCGCTTTGTGAGACTAGTCAGTACCTTCGCGCGGTGCACAGTCATACTCTCATGCACTCCTGGTTTCCCCTCTGCCTGGATTCTCCAGAGAAATGGCCCATCTACCTTACCGACACCCGCGAAGTAAATCATTGCGGAGAATGAGGCCCCTCCCTTTCCTCCATTCGGTTTCACAGAGCTCGACACTGCCGCCCCATTGATCCCCACAGAGCTTGCACCTTGATACGTGTCACCCCTAGTAATCACATGCCCACAGCTCGCGAGTAGGCAGCTTAACATCAGACCAGCAGATAGAGAATATTTCATAGTTTCATTATTCATTAAAGGTGAATGCCACCACGATGACCAAGTTTTTTATTTCATCTGCCATCACTTATTTAGGGCACCTCCGGTAACCTGCTTTCGATAAAAAATGCCTTCAGATTGTTTCCACTCAAGGCAAACACAGAGATGGAGAAATCTGATGGTATTTTCAGAAATGAGATCATCGGAGGTGCCCTTTAGACAAGAAAACTCACCACTTAGTCACACAAAGTCGCCGCGACCCATAGAATGCACCACAGAGCCACACCACAGAACCTCACGACACCCTCGAATCTGCCTCGCCTGATTTTCTCATTATTGCTATTGCTTCACGATCTTCACGGGAGCTGGTGGTAGAGCCTTCAGAAAAGTTTTCCCATAGGGCTTAGTCACTACTCTATTATCTAGAATCACCACGACCCCAGAGTCTTTCTGAGAGCGAATCAAACGCCCCACCCCTTGGCGTAGCTTCAGCACAGCCTCTGGTACCGAGTACTCCATAAAGGGATTCCCGCCCTCCGCCTCTATCGCCTCTAGCTTCGAGGCCACTAGCGGGTGATCAGGCACCGCAAAGGGTAAACGCGTCACCACGACATTGGAGAGCGACTCCCCCGGCACATCCACCCCCGCCCAGAAGCTATCTAGACCAAAGAGCACACTGTGCACATCCTCGCGAAACTCCTCCACCATCTTGTGGCGCGGCATGCCACTACCCTGCACAAAGAGTCTCCAGCCCTGTTCTTCAAAAAACTCCTCCATCCCCTCTGCCACATCACGCATCGTCCTGTAGCTGGTGAATAGCACAAAGGCCTTTCCCTCCGTGTACTTCACCACGCGCCCGATCCAGTGAATCAGAGCTTCCACATAACCATCTGACCCCGGATTAGGCATCGCCTGCATGACATAGACCTTCATCTGCGCGGCGTAGTCAAATGGACTGCCTATCTTTAGGGCACGGCAGCGCTCAGCCCCGATACGATTTCTAAAGTAACTCAGATCCTCTTCTCCAGCTCCTAGTGTCGCACTGGTCAAGACACAAGTCCGCCCCTCCCCAAACATAAAATCACGCAGCCTATCTGCGATATTAATGGGAGCAGAATGCAGACTGAGTAAAGTCCCATCCTGTCCACCTTTCTGAGCCCAGTACACACTCTCTTCATCTTCTTGATTGAGAAATAAATTCAGAGAACCATGTGTTTCGCGCAGCCTGCGCGCACCATCCATCAATTCTGCACGCACAGGGGAGTCTTTCTCCAGAGCTTCCGCTGAGCGCTCCACAGCAGTCCAGAGCTCTCGCAGAGGCTGCGCGAGAGTATTCTCCACAAAGTCTGGCTCACGCACGCGGCACTCCTTTCCCCATTCCCCGAATTCCGCCTGCTCCGCCACCTCATCAAAAAACTCATCCACACGATCCATCATCTCTGCTGCCACCTCGATTCCCTTGGCATTGCGCAGAGTCTTCAGCAGCCCTTTTTTGGTGCGCACATTATAAAGACGCTGCACATCAAACTTCAACCCAGCCTGACTGATCCGCACTCCTAGCTGAGTCGCCGCCACCTGCTCAAGTGTGTGCGCCTCATCAAAGATCACAAAGTCATTGGGATAAATATACCCATTAGAGCCCTCACCCTCCACCTCCTCAGAAGCGGCTAAGAGCGCAAAGAACAAAGTGTGATTCACCACCACCACTTGCGCCTTATCCACAAGCTTGCGCACCTTCTGATAGAAACAATTTCCACGCGTCCCACAATAGCGCTGCGTACACACATGGGGCTCACTACAAACCTGAGACCAGACTTTAGGCGAAGGCTGGAAATCCAGATCACTTAGTGTCCCATCCACCGTACCCTCTGCCCAGTCCGCAATTGCCTCGAGCTCCTCCACCTCACTACTCGTAAAGAGATCTTTCTTCTGATCCTGGGCTCTACGCAGACGCGCCGGGCAGAGATAATTCCCCCGCCCCTTCATAAGAATGGCATCGAAGTCCTGACCGACCAGCTTCTTCACCAGAGGAATGTCTTTGCCCATCAGCTGCTCTTGGAGGTTAATCGTATGTGTGGAAATAATCGCCTTCCTCCCCTTCTCCAGCGCATGCTGAATCGCCGGGATCATATAGGCGAGTGACTTACCCACACCAGTCCCCGCCTCCACCACAAGGACGGACTTCTGCTCAAGCGCGCGCGCCACAGCCACAGCCATCTCCTGCTGCTCCGCACGGTATTCGAAGTCAGGAGACTTCGAGAGAACCCCAGAAGTCGAAAACACCCCCTCGATCTCATTCTCTAGTGCATCTCCCGCACCATAACCTGGCTCCACGCTAATCATCCTCCCCCCGTGTAAAGAAGAACCCCACGAGGAGCAACCCTCAAAAGGGAGAGTGATTTTCTGGAGGGCTGAGAAAACACTTCATTTTTCCACTGACTAACTTGCAAGGTAACGACACTCTATGTCTTGGACAATTTGCTTGAGCACGCGAATTGCTTTAAGAACTTCGCTATAGATGCACTCTTTAAATTCGGTTCTAAGATGTCTTTTCTTTCGTTTCGTATTTATCCGTTTTTCGGTGTTTTACTCGCCAAGAAACAGCCAGATAGTTCAATACACTCTTAACTCCGTTCCCAGAGGTCGAATCTAACAAAAATATCATTTCCACTGTTTGAATTTAAAGAAACAAACAAAAAAAATTACAAAAAAAGCTGCAACAGCTACCCGTAAATAATTATCCTTATTAGTTTTTCCCCCACGCACGTCCTGCTTAAGATTCTTTATAGACTCATCACCAAAAACTTGCTTGTGTTCATAATTTTGAGAATCAACCTCTTTTTGATATCTATCCGCTCGTAAAACTTTAGTTTGATCAACATACGATCTGTAATTTATCTTTATATCTTTGACCAAAAATCCTGTCACATTTTCAAAATTTTCTATCTCGGAATCTGTATTTTTTAGCTCTTCATGAGCTTTCATTGAAATAAACTGTATAGGATCATTAAGCATTTTTTCTAAATAATATTTCCTGCCAACTAGAGCTTTCAAATACTCATTTTCTGCTTCGCTATTGTCCGAATTATAATCATCATTCCAGCTTTTTAATATATTCCTTAAAGCGACCAAACGATATATAGGGTTTGGAGAGCTATAAAAAAGCATCCAGTCACCTTGCTTGGGGTCAATTACAGGTCTACCTGTACCAGCGAAGACACCTAAAACATGCGCATGCAATATGTCTTCAGTCACAAGGTTAGCATCTTTCACCCTAGTTTGAGTATATTCGTAAAAAACATTTCTTTCATCAAGTTCGCTAACAAAAGAAAAAGCCGTCGTTTTTAAATAAACTGCTGTACTAATTATGTTTATATTCTGCAAAGGAAATTCATCTATACCTAATAATCTTTCCACATTATGACTAAAAGCATTATTATAAAGTTGTTCTAAAAAAACATTTAAAGATTCATCTGACTGAATCTCTAAATGTTGAGAAAACTCTGGTCTTTGAGACTTTTCCCAAAGAACATTTGAAAGATGAATCAGTTCCTTCGTTGTTGGATTCTCTCTGGTCCCTAATTCTTTTTGAACAAAAAATTCTAATCGATTTTCAAAAGTAAGATCATTTTCGTTTTCGACAAAAAAATCATCTGCAACTAACTTTGATGCCAATAAGGCTATCATAAAAAATAATATCAATAACTTCATAAATTAACGTGGTCTTCTACTTTTAAACATAAGGTAAGTGTTTACGTACTGTGGTAGACCTCTGGACTGCCTTAAACCAGGATTCGGACCAACGGTTAAAACTCCTGAAGGTCGCTTATAAGCAACCCCTACAGATATTGATCCATCTAAAGCTAGTAATTCTGCGCTTCTCGCTGTCACTATGGGATTCGTTGTTCCGTCCAACGAATTTCGAACACCTGAATTAACTGCACTTACCTTAAACCTAGGAACACCTCCTCCGCCATTATCATCAATTTGAGTAGCAGTAAATATAATGTCGTCAGAAAATATATTTCTTGCAATACCAACAAGTTGACTTCGTTCGTTCTTCCTAGCTTGATAGTTGGTAGAGAGTCCACCCATCGCACTAGTAGCTCCTTCAGGAACTACACCACCTTTCAGCGTAAAATTTCCATTAGTTTGCGATATATATGCCCCATCTGGACCAGCTAGAGGACTACCTTCTCCAACAGTTCTATCATCAGATGGGGGGGCGTAAAATGCGTCCTCTCGAAACGAGTCGCCCATGGCAACGCCTCGTCATTCTATATGGAGGAAATAATGAATTTTTAACATCAAAACATTGATTTCCATTTATAATTACATCTTGTGCTCTATTAGCTTGCACAACAGCATTAATACCTCTTGTCTCAGAAAAACTATCCAAAGTACTCATAGTTGTATTAGACTCAATCATGGAAATAATTCTATAAGTATGATCTTGATTAGTCCAATCTGCCACGTAGTTTTTAGTATTATTCTCCTCAATATAACCTCTCGCTGCATGAAAATAGCTTTTAGCCCCTAGTTCCTTAACAACAACAAGCTTTATTCGACTAAGCTCTAGGCCATCTTCGTTCTCATCCATGCCTTCGGGTCTCCACTTGAGAACTAAATCACCTTCAATTTGTGGATTGTTCGCGGCGAAGTCCATGCGTGAGAGATCAGCCCGAACGTATAGTTTCTGGGGTAGTTTGTCGGTTAATGCTTCTAGCTTGAAGGGCCTCGCTGGGGACATATGAATGCGGTTACGACACTCGCGAGTTTCATAGAACAGGAGTCCAAAAATCGCTGGATGGTCAAACCAGACTTCTCCATTGCGTATTCTTAACCCATCTCTTATCGTAATCTCCTGGGCATCATCATCTTCGCTCACTCCCTGCGGTTTATCAGGGCTACTATCTTCCCTGTCCCAAAGACCATTGGAGATGTCATCGTTGACAAAGAGGTATTCGTTGGCTTTTTCTTTCTGCTCTTCTGTCGTATTAGGCTCTGTAGCTAGATCCACGAGACGTAGATCTCTATTATCGATTTCACCGTCATTATCGATATCCATGAGAATACGTGTGTTGAGTTGCCGTACATCTAGTCGATTACTTTCGCCATCGACTAGGGGTAGATCAAATACATGTGAAGGGGATTTCACCGCCCTCGGTGGGATACGCAGCTTAACGATAGAATAGGTGGTACTAAAAATGGTGTTACTGCCCTCAGGTATTTGTGTTTGAGTTTGTAAAAACGTACCTATGGCAGGTGCATCTGAGGGGGCGTCTCTGGAAAGACGCAGTTCAGAGATACTTTTGAATGATCTAATACCTCCTCTGTCACTAGTATTAAGAGAGGAGTAGAATGCGGAGATGGCTGAAGGCACCCAAACACTTCCTCGTTGAATGTACCATTCCGCACTATTAGCGAGCTCTTGAACTGTTGCTTCTATATAGGCTTGAGTGTGTGGCCCACGTTCTTCTCTGGAGTTCCCAAAGCTACTTTCAAGTCCATACCTCACTGTGCCTGTATGTCCTTCTTCTCTACAAGCTTCTATAGCATGATCCCTTATGGGATTAAGGCATGCATAAGATCTTGCAGTCATACGTGCGGTTTTGAGCTCATAGTCCAAAAATATGCGCTCACGCCCTGTACTACCATCTTCATCAGGCACTTCATTCTCTTCAAAGTCAGGAAATGGACTATCCTCCGGCGGGAAATTGTTTCCACCTCCCTCTGTATTCTCATCACCACCTGTGCCTCCTCCCGGTGGTTGTGGGGGCGCTCCAAAGCTGCTGAAATCGGGAACTCCATTTCCATCCAGATCGGCATCAAACTGGAAGGCGAAAGTGGACTTAAGCTGGCCGATATTCACGGGGCCGAAGTTCTGCTCTACAGGGGTGTCTGGATTCCATGGGTAAGATTGTCCAGTCTCCCATGGGATACCATTGATCTGAGCTTGATAGTCTAGAAAACCGGGTAATCTAAGATTTAATGAATCATAAAATGGCAGCGCCATGGCCTTGAGCTGGCCGAGATTGAGTACAGCTTTCTGCTGCTCATACCAGAGGGCGTCTGGATTCTCTGGTATATCAGGTATGATATCACTGAGCTGAAAACCAACTCCTCCGAAGGGTGCTAGCCGCGCGCTGAGCTCCGCATAGGCCTGTGTAGCCATCCACTTCGCCTGTCCGACATTGACCACTGCGTAATTTTCCTCTTGGGCATTCTCGTCTATCACTCCTCGTGTATTCCACCATGCTGGGGGAGAGGCATAGAGTAGTGTAGAGCTCAGTAGTATGGAGCAAAATGCTGTGGCTGAGGCGATCTGCCACCGTGCTTTGGGTACTTTGGGTAAATTCTGAGGTGTATTCTGCGGCGAGGTATGTGAAGGTAACATGTAAGCAGGTGAAGTAGTGATCTAAAGTCGAATCTATACGTGTATTTTTAGAACGACATGATAACCAAATATCATAGATCACAAATACACGTTATAGATATAACTAACATAGAAACAGAATAAATCCTTTAGCGTCAAATCTAAAGAAAATCTATATGGTTCTATTTCTATTTTCTTCTCAAAGACAAGCTACCACTCTGGGATCTTCTCTCTTCTGATATCCTTCTACAGTCTGTTAGCAATTTAACCAAAAAAAATCACACAACTTCTCACCCCTCTCCGAGTCCAAACATCCGCTTCACGGCACGGCGTTTTAGAGCGAGTTCTTGCCACTCATTAGTCAGGCGAGATGCCTCGATCACTCCGCAGCCAGAGGGTACCATGATCTCTCTCCCTTGCCAATGCAGGCCACGAATCGCCACCACGGAGTGAAACACCCCCTCTTCTAACACGCCAAAGGGCGCGCCAAAGTAAGGCGGGCACTGCGCTCTCTCTCGCCAGTCATAGAGCTGCTGGAGAGTGGATTCACTTCTGGGCAATGGCCCGAGTGCTGGAGTGGGGTGGAGTTTTGCTATGAGCATCTCTAGTGAGTAGTCATTATACATACCGACCTCGATGGGTGTATGGAAATGCACTAGACTGCCAAGGTGGAGCACCTCACGCTCTCCGCGCTTCACCATTCCGAGATCACTAAGCTTAGACACCAGAGTCTCGGCGACAAATTCGTGCTCACAGATTTCCTTCTCATCCCAGGCGAAGACCTCGGCATCCTCAGCACGTGCCGTTCCTGCCAGCGCCATCGTATGCAGTCGCCCTTTCCGCAATGAGAAGAGCACCTCAGGAGTTAATCCACAGAAACTCTCCTTCTCACTCACCCAGCCGTATGGGCAGAACTCTCTGGGTCGCCCGGCTAAATGACCCAATAGCTCAGTAAGTTCTCCCTGCTTCACCTGCCCGCGCTCTACAGCGACCGGTACGGACTTTTGTATTTTCCCATGCCGAATCGCGTTTAAGATCTCGCCAAACACAGCTGGGAACTCCCCGGGACTTAGTGTCTGCCAATCCATCTTTAGCTGCTGATTCGATTTACATTGATTTAGCCACGCCTCAGCTTCTTTACCCTTCAGCACAGTCGCTGGTATCTTCCATGGAGCTGGGTCACTCAGGGCAAAGTCATTCACATAAAAAGCCACGCCTGTGCTAGGAGCCTCTGGATGAGACTCGAAACCCCCGTGCCCCAGAATGAGATGACCATCATAGGACTGCATACACGCCATGGGCTCGAGTGACTTCATGGGCTGTAATCTCAGCCTTCTAGGGGGATTTGTCCAAATCAAAAACCTCCTAGAAGAAGAGAACGGCTGAATCTAGAGACGGCCAGAGAAGCTCCCAGAATGGAAATATGAAATTTGATATTGCAAAACCCATAATTCCTGACTAGCTTCCGCGCCCCGAACCTAAGAAGATTTTATTATGTCTAAGCATTCATCACTCAAAGCAGCTGGCTCCGCAGGTGGAAAACGTTCTGTCATGAAGCGTTTCGAGCGCGTCAAAGCCATGAAAGAAAGCGGTACTTGGAAGGAAGGACAAAGTCCTATCGGCCTTCCAAAGACCAAAGTCGCTAAGTAAGCTTTTAACAGACTCTAAGCGAGCTTAGACTAAGCATTCTCGACAAGTGAGCCGATTCTCAAATCTGCTCACCAATGACACCCGTTTGGCGCCGTATCGGCTAGCAAGCGGGTTTTTTATTCTTAGATTCTCACTCTCAGGTTTTAATCTTAGGCTCCTGAGGCACTTTCCAAAAAAGCTATTGAATCAACACTCCCCCTTATTTTAACCACCATCTCGCGTAGAATCTACGCCAAGACTTATTATGGACTCAAATACAGAATCAGGCACAGAACAAGGAACACGCCTGAATAAATACTTAGCCTCTTGCGGTATGGGAGCGCGCAGAGCCTGCGATGAACTCATCCAGTCAGGCCAAGTCATTGTCAACGGCAAGGTCTGCCAAACTCCAGCAACCAGAGTCACGGAGGAAGATCACGTTAAGATCGACGGCCGCCGCGTACTCCCTAGAGACATCGCCGCCATTGTCCTCAATAAACCCCGTGGCTACGTCTGCTCAAAAGAAGATGAGCACCAGCGCGAGACCATCTACAACTTACTCCCCCCTAAGCTGCGCCATCTTAATCACGTCGGCCGCCTCGACCGCGAGTCTGAGGGGATTATTATTCTCACTAACGACGGAGATTTCTCCCAAGAACTCAGCCACCCTAAGAAGAAGACGGAGAAAGAATACCTAGTTACGGTGAACCAGTCCTTTGATAATGAAGTGCTCGATCGCTTCCTCAAAGGTATCTACACGCCTGAGGGAAAAGCTGTCGCTAAGGCCACTCAAAGACTCTCTGCAAGGCGCTTCACCATCACACTAGAAACTGGTCTAAAGCGCCAGATTCGCATGATGTGCCGTGCCTGCCACCTACAAGTCACCAAACTAGTCCGTATTCGTATAGGGACATTCACAGCGAGAGGTCTCGAACAAGGTCGCTACCGCCACCTGGACGAAGAAGATATTCTCGCCCTAAAGACAAATCCCGCCAAGACCCAAGGGCGAACACTACCGAGCACTCGCCGCAAGCCAGCAGCTCGAAAAGGCACCAAAAAGAGAGCACAGACACAGCGGTCTAGTTCCAAGCACTCTTCCTCCTCAAAGAGCTCACAAGGACTGCGCTCAACTAAGCGCTCTCCCAAAAGCTACAAGAAGCGGCGCTAGCCATTTGCAGCAGAGCAGATGTGACTCTCAGCATCACTCACGGCTAAGCTCTTTGTTATTAAAAATCTAACATAAAGCTTCGCAAGGCCCCACAACCGATAGATTAACCCATCTAACAAATTTCATTCTTATGCGTGACCTCAAATCCACCGCACAGTCTATTGCTAAAGTTCTCATAGATGCTGGCTACACGACGTACTTCGCTGGTGGCTGTGTCAGAGACCGCCTGCGGGATCAACAACCAAAAGACTATGACATCGCCACCTCTGCCACACCAGAGCAAGTCAAAACCCTCTTCCCAAAGGCTGACTCTATCGGCGCGCACTTCGGGGTGATGCTGGTGAAGCGCAATGGTCACCACTTTGAAATCGCCACCTTCCGTAATGACGGCAGCTATGAGGATCACCGCCGCCCAAGCTCTGTGACCTACTCAACTCCCAAAGAAGATGCAATGAGGCGGGACTTCACCGTCAACGGACTCTTTGAGCACCCCATAAGCTCAGAAATTATCGACTACATAGAAGGCCAATCAGATCTAACAAATCGATCTCTCCGCGCTATTGGCGACCCTAATGAGCGATTTGCAGAAGATGCCCTGCGTCTCATGCGCGCGATCCGCTTCGCCTGTGTACTAGATTTTAAAATAGAGCCCAAGACATGTGCCGCCATACGCAGCAATGCCACTAAGCTTCAGCACATCAGTATCGAGCGCACACGCGATGAGTTCAATAAAATACTGCTCTCCCCACACAGAGCCAGAGGGCTTCAGCTACTTGTCGATACAGATCTCATTAAGGTCTTTTTACCGGAGGTGTTAGATCTTATAGGTTGTGAGCAGCCTCCTCAATGGCACCCAGAGGGAGATGTCTATGAGCATACCAAAATCATGCTAGGCATGCTCAAACAGGACGCTTCCCTCCCACTGGTTCTTAGTGTGCTTTTCCATGATATTGGAAAGCCCGCGACCTACACATATTGTGAGAAAGAAGACCGTATCCGCTTTAACGGCCATGATGCTGTAGGAGCTGAAATGGCCAGATCCATTCTCACTCGAATGCGCTACCCAAACCAGACCATTGAGGCCGTAGAGGCTATGGTGGCCAATCACATGAACTTCATGCATGTGCGCCAGATGCGTACCGCAAAGGTGAAGCGCTTTCTGGCCAGACCTCATATCGAGGATGAAATGGAGCTTCACCGTGTCGACTGTGCCAGTAGTAATGGCATCACAGAAAACTATGATTTTCTCCAAGAAAAAGCCGCGAAGTTCCAGCACGAGCCCATCATTCCCCCACCCTTAATCAAAGGAGCTGACCTGATTCAGCTAGGCTACGCTCCTGGCCCTGAGTTTAAACAAATTCTCACTGCCGTACAAACCGAGCAGCTAGAAGGCAGACTCGTGGATTCTCAACAGGCACTCCACTGGGTGAAGCAGAATTTCACAATCTAACAATAATTTTCCGACAGTCCATTCAGTGGTTTAACAAGAGAAAACAGATTGCTCTATGTGACTCTATTTTTATCTTTGAGATATGCCTTTCTCACACCCAAAGCTTATCACCCTCAGCTCTAGGAAATATACATACACTTTCATCTCAAATTTGAAAAAACACCCGCCCAACACATTAAGCAAAGACATTTGGCAAGAAATCGAAATGATTTTCTGGAGACAAAAACTAACTTGTCTGCCCACTGGATCTGCCATTGACGGACTTATCCCACACGAGATCGAATCAACTAAACGTGGTATAGAGATTCACGGAGAGATTTGGTTTCTTACAGGAGGAAAAGGAGCACCGAATTCACGATATAATCTGAACTTATATCTTTGTCGTCCACGATTTTCATCAATCGAAAGTCTAACTACTAAGAAACTAAACAGCTCTACTATAACAGAATCATATATTGAGAATGGCCTACTCAACATCACTATTCGTTAATATAAAGCTGAATAGAACAAGGAGGCCACCTTATACCTCAGCTGTATCGACATCTTCACGCAGATTATCAATGATATAGCCTTGGCGATCTGGCGTATTCTTTCCCATGTAGAAGGTAAGCATCTCTCGAATGCCACTACCTTCTTCAATAATCACGGGGTCAAGGCGCATGTCCTCGCCGATCATAAACTTAAATTCATCAGGTGAGATTTCACCCAGTCCCTTAAATCGAGTAATCTCTGCGGCCTTCCCGCATTCTTTGAGAGCGGCTTCACGCTCTTCGTCATCATAGCAGTAGAAGGTCTTCTTCTTATTTCTCACTCGAAACAGTGGAGTCTGTAGAATAAATAGATGACCGTTACGAATCAGCTCCGGGAAGAACTGTAAGAAGAAGGTAAGTAGCAGCAGACGAATGTGCATGCCATCCACGTCGGCATCTGTGGCGATGACGACATTCTGATAACGTAGTCCCTCGAGACCATCTTCGATATTGAGAGCATGCTGGAGTAGATTAAACTCCTCGTTCTCATAGACGACTTTACGCTTCATCCCGTAGGAGTTGAGAGGTTTTCCACGTAGGGAAAAGACAGCCTGAGTCTCTACATCACGACTCTTGGTGATCGAGCCACTCGCAGAATCACCCTCTGTGATAAAGACTGTCGTCTCTGCACGGCGCTTGTGCTTCGTGTCTAAGTGCGCGCGGCAGTCACGGAGCTTTTTATTATGCACCTTCGCCTTACGAGCCCGCTCGCGAGCGAGCTTCTGAACACCTTTGAGATCCTTGCGCTCGCGCTCCGCTTGGAGGATGCGCTTCTGAATCGCTTCTGCGACATCTTTGTGCTTATGGAGATAATTATCTAACTGATCTTTGAGGAAATTAAGAATAAAGGTACGCACGGTTTCCCCATCGGGCGACACAGTGGCACTACCGAGCTTGGTCTTAGTCTGGCTCTCAAACACTGGCTCCTCAATACGCACAACAATTGCTGCTGTTAGGCCGGCACGAATGTCTGATGGGTCGTATTGTTTCTTAAAGTGCTCGCGCAGTACTTTCACAATCGTCTCACGAAATGCCGCTAAGTGAGTCCCTCCCTGTGTCGTATTCTGACCATTGACAAAGGAATAATATTCTTCCCCACCAGACTGTGTGTGGGTGAATGAGATTTCGATATCATTACCTGTTAGATGCACTGGAGCATAGAGCGGCTGCTCGCTCATCTCTTCCTTGAGAAGGTCTAGAAGTCCGTGCTTGGACTTAAATTTCTTCCCATTAAAGACCATCGTGAGCCCAGGATTCAGATACGAGTAGTAGCGGCACATTTTCTCCACGTACTGATCGCGGTAGCTCGTGCGCTCGGGGAATACTGTGGTATCGACCTCGTAGCAGAGTCTGGTGCCATTCTCGCCGGCATCCTTACGCGAGCGCTTCATTTCACTCACCACATTGCCCTTAGAGAACTCTATGGCCTTGGTCTGGCCTTCGCGCCAGGCCTGAATCTCAAAGAACCCTGCCAGTGCATTCACCGCTTTGATACCGACACCATTGAGACCCACTGATTTCTTAAAGGCCTCACTATCATACTTCGCCCCTGTGTTGATTTTGGCGGCACAGTCCATGAGTTTTCCCAGTGGAATACCGCGTCCGAAGTCTCGCACTTCCACGCGCTTCTGGTCTTCGATCTGGATGTGGATTTCCTTACCGTAGCCCATCACGTGCTCATCAATGGAGTTATCCACGGCTTCTTTGAGCAAAATATAAATCCCGTCATCCGGGCTCGATCCGTCTCCGAGTTTGCCAATATACATACCCGGGCGGAGCCTGATGTGCTCCTTCCAGTCTAAACTCTTGATATCGTCTTCGGTGTATTTTGCCATCGTGTGGGAGCTGTCGTAAGCTAAGACATTAAGAATAGTTAAATACCTCGACCTTGCAATCTTAACTTTTAGCTATGCCGCCCGCCATTTCACCATTTCACCTCTCCATTTTCTCACTATTTTAGAAATCCAAAAAAGCGCGGAGAGATTTCCCACAGAGATTTTAGGGGCTCTCTAATTAAGACTAGCCAAGGAGTGGCCGGAATCTCAAACTCTCCTTGTGCCAGATACTCCACGTCCCAGCCTTTTTAGCCTCACACAGCAAGAACTCTCAGACTACCTCAAAGAAGTCGGGGAGCCCGCCTACCGTGCTGACCAGATCCTCGACTGGCTCTACAATAAGCGCGCCACCGACATCCAGGATATGAGTAATCTCCCAGCGGCACTGCGCGATATTTTAGAGAAGCATTTCGCGCTACAGCCACTCACCCCCACACACACGGAGGGCTCCACGGACACCACTCGTAAGTACCTCTTTCGTTTAGAAGACGGCCGCTATGTCGAGACCGTACTGATCCCTGCCTCTCCCGCTCTCTATGGAGAACGCTCAGACCGCTATACAGCCTGTGTGTCTTCTCAGGTCGGCTGTGCATTTGGCTGCAAGTTCTGCGCCTCGGGTCTCAATGGCCTCGCGCGAAATCTCCGTACAGATGAGATCGTAGGTCAGCTCCTCGCGGTGGAGCGAGCCTCTGGCCTGCGCATTAATAATATTGTCTTCATGGGCATGGGTGAGCCACTGGCGAACCTCCCAAATCTCATGAAGGCGCTCGATATCATCACGGCTCCCTGGGGTATCGGCATAGGGGCGCGCCACATCACGATTTCGACCTCTGGAGTCGCCCCTAAAATCAAAGAACTAGCCAGACGTCCTCAGCAAATCCGCTTAGCGATTTCACTCCACGGCGCCACGGATGAGGTGCGCAGCCAAATCATGCCGGTGAATAAAAAATGGAATATCGAAGCTCTCGTGGAGGCACTTGAGTACTGGAAAACACACAAAAAACAAAAGATCACCTTTGAGTTCATTCTCATTCAGGGCATCAACGATTCCTTCCAGCAGGCCAATGCCCTCGCCAAACTCGCCAAGTCCCTACAGGCCAAAGTCAACTTGATCCCCTATAATAAAGTCGAAGGTCTCGACTGGGTGCGCCCCTCAGATGGCCAGTGTAAGGCCTTCCGCGATAAATTAATTCAGCAAGGTATCACCACCACCCTGCGTATAGAAAAAGGACACGATATCGATGCCGCCTGTGGCCAGCTCCGCCTCAAAGAAGAGACCAAAGAAGGCATCATCTCCGCACCCATCAAACAGCGTAACTAACAATATCATCCCTCTAGCTGATTATACTGATTCTCAAATCCGAAATCAGACTAAACTCCAGCGCAATCCTACTAGCCAGAAAGGTTCATTACCTTATCCTTTCTGAAAGAAATCACTCAGTTCGCCACATTTTATTTTTCCTCTTTTCTGCCTATTCACCCGACTCACCTTCAAGATGAATTACCAAACGTTTCGCTCTACATTCAAAGCTTCTCTCCCCCTACTCTTACTCTCGGCACTCGGACTCAATGCACAGAATAAGCCTCACGAGATTTTTCAGTCCTTCGAGGGTGACGGCTATGAACTCTGGACGACAGAAGGTGACGCCTTTGGCCTAGCTCCTAGCGCAGGGGGGCAGGGTGACATCGCTTGGAAGGTCTTTGGCTACGCCAACGAGAGCTTCGCCTCTTCCTACGAACATGGTAACGAGGGCACGGGAGCTCTCATCTCTCCCGAGTTCACCATCAAGACGAAATTCATCACCTTCCTAGTTGGCGGTGGTAAGCTCCTTGGTCAGAATGGCGTACAACTCTATGTCGAAGGCGAACTAGTACGCGAAATCGCAGGGAATGATGACCTCGCACTACGACGCTGTATCTGGACTGTACGCGAACACGTCGGTAAGAAAGCGCAAATTCGCATCATCGATAACAGTGAAACAGCAGCGACCTTTGTCGATGAGATCTTGATGAAAAACTTCGCCAATGCGCGCTTCCCCTCTGCCACTCGCAATGGCAAGCCCTTTATCCCCGGTATGCAGACTTCTGAAACTCTCATCCCAGGCTTACAGCACCCAGAGAGCTCAGACCTTAGCATCTTCGCTACTCACGAGGAGCACGGTATTCGCTCCCCCACAGCGATCACATTTGACGCAAAAGGTCGCACCTACCTTGCTGAAACATGGCGCTTTGGCCCCGGTAATGGCATTGACGATAATCGTCGCCGCCAATACTGGATTCTCGAAGATATCTCGAACCAGAAGACCGAGGATCGCATGGCGATGTACGAGAACTGGTATGAGAAACACCCTGCCTCCTTCTACACCGAGAACACGGATCGAATCCGCCTCTTCCACGACAATGACGGCGACCTCAAAGCGGACTCACAGAGCCTCTTTGTCGATGATTTTAATGACCCACTCGATGGCACTCTAGCAGGCGTCTTCGCCTACAAGGACACAGTCTTTGCTGCGAACATCCCACACATTTGGGCACTCAAAGACTCTAACGGAGACGACAAGGTCACCAGAGAAGAGCGCAAGTCCATCCAAGAAGGCTTTGGCGTGCGCGTCTCCTTCTCGGGGCACGATCTTAATGGTTTTGCCCTCGGCCCTGATGGCAGAATCTACGCTACTATGGGAGATCGTGGCTTTAATATCGAGACAAAAGAAGGAATCCACTACCCCTATCCAGGCCAAGGAGCTATCCTGCGCTTTGACCCAGACGGCTCTAACATGGAGGCCATTCATATTGGACTCAGAAACCCAAAAGAAATCGCCTTCGACATCCATGGTAATGCCTTTAGCGTGGATAATAACTCAGACCAAGGAGACCAAGCACGTGTCGTCTACGTCGTCGATGGTGGCGACTCAGGCTGGAGAATGGGTCACCAAGTCCTCAATAGTTTCCACACAGTCATCGGCCTCGAAGACCGCCCGATTAACCGCTGGCTCCAAGAAAGAATGTGGGAACCTGCTAATCCCCAACAGCCACACTACATCGTCCCTCCTGTCATTAATCTCACTTCAGGCCCTTCTGGCCTCACCTACGAACCGGGTGGATATTTTGAAGACTTCCAAAACCACTTCCTCATCTGTGACTTCCGTGGTGGTGCCACCTACTCTGGTATTCAGGCCTTCAGCGTCCAAGAACAAGGAGCCGCGATGCAGGTCAGCAATTCTCGCACATTCACCTGGGGTATTGCTGCCACAGATATCGAATTCGATTATAAAGGAAACTGCTTCATCACAGACTTCGGTGAAGGCTGGGTCTCATCAGAGCAGGGCCGCATCTGTAGCCTCAGCCCTAAGAGCCCAGAGCTCAAGGCTCTCGGTACAGAAACCAGTGATCTCTTCAAAGCTGGGTTTGAAGACTTAAGTTCAGAGTCCCTCTTTGAGCTCCTCAAGCACAAGGACATGCGCGTGCGCTTGCATGCCCACATCGAACTCGCCGCAAAGCCAGACACCACGCCCCAGCTACTCCAACTCGCCTCCACCTCAGATGACCAGCTCGTGCGCCTCCACTGCACGTGGGCACTCGGCATACAAGCTCGCCGTGGTCAGAATGCAGAGGTCACCACCCAAGCCACAGAGGCACTTCTTAGCCTACTAGAGCACTCTGACCATCAAGTGCGGATGCGTAGTGCAGAAGCCCTCGGAGAATCTCCTATGCCCTACGGCACAGCTCTACTACCACTGCTCAAAGACCCATCTCCAAGGGTACGCGCCTTCGCCGCACTCGCTCTTGCCAGAAAGCCACTAGAAACACCAAGAGAAGCCACAGAGAAAATTATAGAATTGTTAGAAGAGAATAGCAATCAAGACGCCTACCTACGCCACGCAGGAGTCATGGCACTCCAGGTCGCCCTCAGCTCTGAGGAACTTGCCACTTATACAACACATCCCTCCACAGCCACCCGACTCGCAGCAGTCCTCAGTCTACGCCGTCATGTGAGCCCGCTCCTCACAGAGTTCCTCAATGACAAAGAAGACATCATTCGCAATGCCGCCATACGTGCCATTCACGACCAAGAGATCAAACCTGCCCAGGCCATACTCTGCGAGCATATTGAGAGAATCACCACAGAGCACGCAGACTCCCTCACACCTATGCTTCTGCGTCGCCTCATCCACTGTGCCTACAGAGTCGGTGGTGAGCACAATCTCGCACTTCTACTTAACATCGCCACGAACTCAAATCTCGATGAACACCAGCGCCTCGAGGTACTGCGCCTACTCACTCTCTGGAAGCAGCCCCATCAGGTTGACCAGAGTCTTGGCCGCCACTCACCGCTCCCAGAGAGAGACGACTCCTATCTCCTCTCACAAGTCGAGGCCAAGCTACCAACTTTGTTAGAACTCGACGAAGCTACCACCGTCGCCTCACTCAAACTCGCACTTGAGCTCAATATCACCATTGAGAACACCGCAGATATCGCCAGAACAGCAAAGTCTCCGAAGGTACGCGCACAGGCACTACTCACCCTAGCAGCCACCAATGAGAAAGAAGCCATTGCCCTCGCAGCAGATATGGTGAACGACATCGAAGTCGAACCCGTGAATGCCGCCCTCAATATCATTAGCCGCTCAGAAGGGCCAGAGGCAGAAGCAGCTCTCGTGAAAGCCACCAAAGCCACAGATGCCAAAATCCGCCAGAAAGCCTGGACCTACCTCGGAAACCTCAAGTCCGAGAGTTCAGCAGCCTCCATCGCCAAGGCCATAGAGAGTCTACTCACCTCTGATGCCGATCTCCAATGCGCCCTAGAAATACTCAAAAGTGCGAAAAAGCGCAAAGAACCAAGTATCAAGAAAGCCTACAAAGCTTATAACAAAGCTATAAAAGGTAATTTTGATAAAGAATGGGAAGTCGCACTCCACGGTGGTAATGCCCAAGCAGGCGCGAAGATCTTCCAGTCCAATGGAGCTGCCCAGTGCATGCGCTGCCACGCCGTTGGCCAAGGCCATGGTGCTGGTGGCAATGCTGGGCCTAATCTCGCAGGAGTCTTCCACCGTGGCGACCGCAAGCATTTGTTAGAATCCATGATCCTGCCCAGCAAAGCCATAGCCGACGGCTTTGGAGTCGCCACCATCACATTTCATAATGAGAGAACAACACAGGGAACCGTGCTCAGTTCCACAGACGAACATCTCGATGTGAAGCTCCCTAGTGGCGTCAAGCGCGTGCTACGCAAGGACATCAGCAAACTAGAGCTCTCTCCCTCTGCCATGCCTGACATGAAGCCGATTCTCAATAAAGCACAACTGCGTGATGTCGTCGCCTTCCTCGCGAACCAGACGCAAGACGTAGAGCACAGTGAAACAGGCCGCGAACCCGAGCTCCTCGATCCAGAAACCCTCAGTGCCCAAGTGACTGAAGTCTCTTCTCATGACAGAGGCAAAGCCCTCTACGCCACATGTGCCGCATGTCACGGGCCAGAAGGAAAACCTCTTGCACCGGTCTTCCCGCCACTAGCTGGTTCAGAGTGGGTCTCAGGCCCGAAAGAAAACCTCATCCGCATCCAGATCCGCGGCCTCATGGGGCCAATTGAGGTCGCAGGCAAAGAGTACAATAACGTCATGCCACCCTCCACACTCAACGACCAACAAATTGCTGATGTCCTCAACTACGTCCGCGCCACCTTCGCTGACAAACAAGATGAAATCACCGCCGAAGAAGTCGCCGCTGTCCGCCAAAAAGAAGCAGGACAACCCATGCTAACAGCTAAGGAACTTGTGACGCCGTAGGGATTGAGGGATTGAACAATTTGACTAATACCAGTTAGTTTTCCTCATTGGTATAATACCGATTCTTAAAACTCACAGCTCCCCGGGGTGCGTGCAAAGGGGATGACGTCTCGAATGTTTTTCATTCCTGTGATAAACATCAGCATTCGCTCAAAGCCCATACCAAAGCCTGCGTGCGGGCAGGTTCCGTATTTACGAAGGTCTAGGTACCACCAATAGTCCTTTTCACTGAGATCGTGCGCTTTCATATTCTCTTCGAGCACTTCTAGGCGTTCCTCCCTCTGAGCTCCTCCGATAATTTCTCCAATTCCTGGTACGAGCACATCCATGGCGGTCACTGTTTTCCCGTCTTCATTCGTGCGCATGTAGAAGGGTTTCACGCTTTTGGGATAATTATAGACCGTTGTCGGGCTCTTAAAGTGCTCTTCGGTAAGATAGCGCTCATGTTCGGACTGTAAATTTGCCCCCCACTCTACGGGGTATTCAAAGTTCTGCCCACTCGCTAGCAGGATATCCACGGCCTCGGTGTAACTGACGCGCACAAAGGGACGCTCTACGACAAAGCGTAAGCGCTCAAGAAGGCCTTTATCTATGAATTTTGTGAATATATTAAGATCTCCTTGATGATTCTCTAGGGCGTCTTTCACGAGGTATTTCACGAAGGTTTCTGCCAGATTCATATTCTCTTCTAGATCACAAAATGCCATCTCTGGTTCGATCATCCAGAATTCTGAGGCGTGCCTGGTGGTGTGGGAGTTCTCCGCACGAAAGGTTGGCCCAAAGGTGTAGATGTTGGAGAGTGCTGTCGCAAAGGCTTCTCCCTCCAGCTGCCCACTGACTGTTAGGTATGTGGCTTTTCCAAAGAAATCTTCTCCATATGAGGCTGCCTTCGTCTCAGAGGCATCGTGAGTTGTGACTCGAAACATTTCACCAGCACCTTCGCAGTCAGAGGATGTGAGAATGGGTGTGTGTACGTAGGTGAAGTCATGTTCTTCAAAAAATCGATGCACTGCCCCTGCTAGGCGCGAGCGCATACGAAATACAGCACCATAGAGATTCGCCCGTGGCCGAAGATGGGAGATCTCGCGCAGAAACTCCGCGCTATGCCCCTTCTTTTGTAGTGGGTAGTCACTCGGTGCTTCCCCTATGAGCTCTAGAGAGGTCACTTGAATCTCCCATGCTTGGCCAGCTCCCGGTGACTCTACTAGGCGACCAGA
Organism: uncultured Verrucomicrobiales bacterium; assembly: GCA_937928735.1. Lineage (GTDB taxonomy): Bacteria > Verrucomicrobiota > Verrucomicrobiia > Verrucomicrobiales > Akkermansiaceae > Rubritalea. The sequence continues at coordinate 133,886 of CALFVF010000018.1, forward strand.
TACGCCAAGCGCTGCTCCTGTGGTCATTTTCGTAATGTCCTGGTAGCCCGCAACATTCGTATCAGCGATACACTGAATATTAGCCAAGCAGGTACCGTCATTGACCTCTAGAAATGAAAATTCCTTAGAGTCACGGCGTGTACGCACCCAGCCTTTTATGCTAATTTCTGGCAGTGCAGAATCACTGTTTAGGGCATGTTTGATCAATGTTCGCATAGTTTCATTGCTAACACATATTCTTCGTTTGAACACTGAGAATCTTAAGATTCATTTGAACTCAGATTATGCATTGGATTTTGAAAGAAATATTGTCAGGTCAAAAACACAAGGTCTCAACGTTTCTTTTCCGATAAAAGTGAAGCCACCCCATCGGTAAATGGAACAACCAGCGCACGGACTTGTGTTTACAGAGATGGCAGCATTTCTCGAAATCTAATTGTATAATCTGGGTTGAATACTGGTGATACCAGTATTTGGGGGTGAGCAGCTACGGTGCTATCTCCTTTCATATTGAGCGAATGTTCCCAGATCATTGTTGAGAAAAATGGCTTTCGGTGGCCCTAGATTAAGGTGGCCAAGCTGCCTTATGAACTCTTTTCTAAGTCATTTAGCCATTGATGGTAGGGTGCAATTTAAAAATAATGAAAACTTCTGCATTTTTCCATTAACCTATTTTATTTGTGAGTTATGGTCTTCACATGATGACACTCTGTATCGCTCTGGGATCGATCGTTCTTTACCTGATTGCTTACAATACATACGGCAAATGGCTAGGGAGTAAAATCTTTCGTCTGCAAGCTGGCACTCAGGTGCCTTCCATTGAGCTGGAAGACGGTAATGACTACGTTCCTACCGATAAGAGCGTGGTCTTTGGCCACCATTTCACCTCGATTGCTGGTACGGGCCCGATTGTTGGCCCTGCCTTAGCGGTCATGTGGGGCTGGGTGCCTGCCCTGCTGTGGGTGATCTTTGGCTCGATTTTTATTGGCGCTGTGCATGACTTCGGCGCTCTCATTGTCTCTATGAGAAATCAGGGGAAAACGGTCGGTGACATCGCAGGGAGTGTCATCTCTCCCCGGGTTCGCGTGCTTTTTCTACTGATTCTCGTAATAGCCCTGACGATGGTTTTGGCGATATTTGGCCTCGTCATTGCCGTGGTCTTCCAGATGTATCCAGCAGCCATCACTCCTTGTTTGATCCAGATTCCTCTGGCGGTTCTCATCGGTAGCTTTGTCCATAAGAAGGGGATCAATATTCTCGTCCCCTCTCTCATCTCACTGGTCCTCATGTATTTGTCTGTCATTTATGGCGATGTGGGCTTCCTTGGTGAGCTCAATCAATGGCTAGCTGCCAGAGATCTCATGTGGTGGGTGAGTGTATTACTCGTCTACTCCTACGTGGCCTCTGTTCTCCCTGTCTGGCTACTACTTCAGCCGCGTGATTATATTAATTCTATCCAACTCATTGCCACGCTCGCTCTGGTTGTTATGGGCCTGCTTGTTGCTGGTCTCTTCGGTGGAGCTCCTATCGAGGGAGTGCGACCTAGTCTCGAAATTGTAGCCCCCGCTCTTGAGCCCAATATGAGCGCGAAACAACTCCCCCTTGTCTTCCCCTTTCTCTTCGTCACTATTGCCTGTGGTGCGGTCTCAGGCTTTCACTGTCTAGTTTCCTCTGGCACCTCTTCCAAACAGCTAAAATGTGAGACAGATGCTCGCTTCGTGGGCTATGGCTCTATGCTGACAGAGGGATTTCTTGCAGTCCTTGTCATCTTATCCTGTGTCGCGGGCTTAGGCTTAGGCTTGCAGAAAGGCGATACTCTCTTCACGGGAATGGATGCTTGGAACAGCCAATACACTAGCTGGGCGAGCTCTAAGGGTCTGACCGCTAAGGTCGGTGCCTTTGTGGTGGGTTCTGCAAACTTTCTGAAATCTCTCGGTATTTCTGCGGTTTTTGCCACAGCTCTTATGGGTGTCTTTGTGGCCTCCTTTGCGGCCACAACACTCGATAGTGCCTGCCGACTGCAGCGCTATGTGGTGCAGGAGCTCGTTGGCTCCATACTGGATTTTCGCCATAGAGGTAAAACTGAAGAGGAAAAAAGTACCCTCAGAGGTAAATCCTGGCTCACCAACAAGCATGTTTGCACGATTGCTGCCTGCATTGTAGCATGGTGGATGGCATCTCTGCCTGCGGCTCCCGGAAAAGCCCCAGGAACTGGCGGCATGATTCTCTGGCCACTATTTGGAGCCATTAATCAACTCTTAGGTGGACTGGCCTTCCTTGTGATTCTCTTCTGGATGCGTCAGCGCGATCTCTCTCGTTGGTTTGTTGCCATTCCCACCTTCTTTATGCTGGTTCTCCCAGTGTGGGCGATGGTTTATCAGATCTTTGTTGCCGCCATTGGTTCTGATCAGAGCTGGATCCAGCAAGAGCGCTGGCTACTCGTGGGAATTGGGTCCGTCACTATTATCCTCGAAATCTGGATGATCACAGAGGCCTTCCTCACATGGAGGCGCCAACCCGCGGGAACCATTCCTGAGCGAGCTATCGCTTAAGACTCAAACCGATTTAGAAAAATATGATGAAATTTCAAATTCTTGTGACCTTTTCTTCAATGGCTCTGTCTATATGTACGTAATGCAGCTTAATCCCCAGAAAATAGCCAATTAGCGACCATGATGATCTAAAGGTTTATTTCCAGCTGCATTACAAACCCCCACCCACAAAAAACCACCCATAAAAAACCACCCACATAGCCTTCCCAAAAGGCAACTAAACCCCTGAATAACCCCCAGGCAAATACTCCCAAAAAAAACCGCCCAAAAAATACCCCCGAGAAAACAACCCCCAGACCTCCGAACATCGCTTCTAGAGTACTCACTTAGTGACACTCTAGAAGCGTTTTTCTTTCTAGAATCTCGGCGCTCTCTAGAACACTTTCGTGAAACCTAATACCAGTTAGTTTTTTGAGTTGGTATAATGGTATATTTAGCAGTGAGATTACCAGAGGCACCCACAACAAACCGTTAGCGCCGATTAAACCTTGCCATCTCTCGCTGCGCTTCGCGCATTTCTACACGATTCTTAAGGTCATGGCGCTGGTCTCCGTGCGTTTTGCCCTTCGCCACACCTATTTCGACCTTCACGCGTCTGCCTTTCCAATACATCCGCAAGCAAACCAGTGTGCATCCTTTCACATTGGTCATCTGCTCGAGCTTTAGAATCTCATTCTTATGCACGAGAAGTCGACGTGGACGCTTCGCTTCGTGTTGAAAATAAGAACCAGCCGTTTCCCAAGGCTGAATGTGGCAACCATAGAGAAAAAGCTGCCCTCGATCCACACGAGCAAAAGATTCGGCGATATTGACTTTCCCCCCGCGGACAGATTTCACCTCTGTCCCCTTGAGTTCTATACCAGCTTCGTGCTTTTCAATAATATGAAAATCATGGCGAGCTTTCTTATTATTCGCAATGATCTCACTCATAACTCTCTACACCTCTCTGTCTTGTATTATTAGACAGTATAGCCTCAGCCCAAAGACTTACAGTGGGTCTGATGTCACTTTGATTTTACCCTCAATAATCTCAAGAAGGGCGACGTCTGCAGATCCCATACTCGGTAATACATTCACGAGTGGAGAACTGCCTTCATTTAATTGACGAACACGCTGAGATACTACGTTGATAAGAATCTGGGGATCCTTCACTGTCTTAGATGCTTCATCTACTAAATCGCTTTTCATCGGTGTTCCTTGGTATCTTGGACCGGGTTCTGGTTGCTCAAATGGCACAATGTTCGACTTTTCCATAACCTCGTTTCTTTTTTCTATGTCAAACTTCCTTTCTCAAGGGCGGGTGATTAAACATGACAGCGAGAGAGAAGCAAGTCTAAGGGGATAATTTTTTAGGATTTTTCTCAAATCGCGTAGCCTCTACTCTTCATCTAAGCACTCCCTCCTCGTTCTTTTAGGGCACTTCTGGAAACCTGCTTTTGGTAAAAAATGCCGTCAGATTGTTTCAGATCAAGGCAAACACAATCACTTTTGAATGTATTCATAAGGATTGAGGACAACGCAGAGATGGAGCAATCTGGTGGTATTTTCAAAAATGAGGTTTTCAGAGGTACCCTTTTAACATCTACTTCGTAATTTCTCCTCTCAGATCGACGTTGACTCGCATCAATCCCAGCCTTATCACTCCACCATGTTCCGTGGCACATACACAGCTCTTATCACTCCCTTTCGTGATGGTCGTCTTGATGAAGAAGCATTTCGCAAGCTCATCGACCTCCAGATCAAGGCAGGTATCACAGGTATTGTGCCCGTGGGCACCACTGGTGAGTCACCGACACTCGACACAGAGGAACACCTCAATGTCATCCGAATTGCGGTGGAAGCGGCCGCTGGCCGCCTCCAAGTGATTGCAGGCACAGGAGCCAACTCCACCTCTGAGGCCATTTACCTCACCGAAGAAGCTGAAAAACTCGGCATCGACGGCTCTCTACAAGTCACACCCTATTATAACAAACCTTCCCAAGAAGGACTCTATCAACACTACAAGGCCATAGCCCTGAGTACGCGCCTACCCATTATGCTCTACAGCGTACCTGGTCGCTCTATTGTATCTATCGCCCCCGAAACTGCCGCAAGACTTGCTGCTGAGTGTGAGAATATCGTCTCGATTAAAGAGGCCGGCGGTGATCCAGAAAGGGTCGATCAGCTTCAAGCCGCCCTACCAGAAGGCTTCAGCATCCTCTCTGGAGATGACCCCCTCACCATCGACTTTATGAATCGTGGCGCCTGTGGTCTGGTTTCTGTAGCGACCAATATCGTGCCTTCCGTGATGGTCGGGCTCGTAAACGCGATGCTTGAAGGGAAAACAGAAGAAGCACAGCAAATACATGATCGCTATGAACCTCTCTTTGAGGCCCTCATGGGACTGGATACAAACCCTGTCCCTATTAAGGCAGCTGCTGCCCAACTCGGACTCTGCCAGCCAGAAATTCGACTCCCTCTCGTCGAGCTGAATGCTCAGCATTCCAGCCAACTCAATGACGTTCTCAAGAATTATAACCTCCTCTAAGAGAGCTCATTTCTTATCTTTCCACCATATTCTCCACTGCCTTCTAATATGACTCAACTTTTAATCACAGGTCGCGCCGGCCGCATGGGGCAAGCTCTCATGGATGCCGCAGAGCTTGCCGCTGACGCTGAATGCACTAGCACGCATGAAAAAGGCGAAAACCTCCTCAATGCCTTTAAGAATGTCGATGCAGCCATTGACTTCACGGTACATAACTTCACCGAAAGCGTCATACAGGAAGCACTCGCGACCCAGACACCTCTCGTGATAGGCACAACTGGCCACAGTGCCGAGGAGCGCCAAGTCATTATTGAAGCCTCAAAGAAAATCCCCATAGTCTTCGCCGCAAATTACTCCGTGGGCGTCAACACACTCTTTTGGCTGACCAGCAAAGCCGCTCAGATTCTAGGGAATGATGACTTTGATATCGAAGTGACTGAAATGCACCACAAGCACAAGATCGACTCCCCATCAGGTACGGCTAGGCGATTACTCGAAATCCTCAATGAGGAAACGAACACCAGCTACGAAAACGATGTCACCCATGGCAGAGTGGGTAATATCGGTGCCCGCCCTGCTAAGGAAATCGGCATGCACACGCTACGTGGTGGGGATGTCGTTGGGGATCACACCGTCATGTTTGCCGCAGATGGTGAGCGCGTAGAGCTCAGCCACAAGGCCTCTAGCCGCATGACATTCGCAGCAGGAGCAGTGCGTGCCGCAACCTGGCTCCAAGACAAGCCCGCAGGCCTCTACGACATGCAGGACGTCCTAGGCCTACGCGACTAAATTTTTCTCAACCCCCCATAATTTCCTCTCCTCATTCGTTATCACGAATTGTACTCCCCCAAATTTCACTTCCCATATTATCTATTCTCACACTAGCCACATCAATGCATGCACAGAGTCGGACTAGCACTAGGAAGTAACTTAGGAGATAAACTCCACAACCTCTCTGCAGCCCGCAAAGCTATCGCCGAGCTCATAGCACCAGAAACACCCCTCCTCTCAGCCCCCATCTACCAGACAGCGCCCATTGACTGCCAAGCTGGTGATCCTGATTTCTACAACACAGTGATTGAGGGCACCTTTCCCCAAACTGCCCAAGAACTTCTCAAACTCACCCAACAAATCGAGCGCACTTTAGGTAGGGAGAAAAAAGGTATTGGGAATCTCCCGCGATTAATCGATATCGACATTCTCTACTACTCAGATCAGGAGATATCTACACCTCAGTTAGAAACCCCCCACCCCAGAATTACTCAGCGCCGTTTTGTGCTAGAACCACTCGCCTGGATCCGCCCTGACTTGATTCTTCCTAGGCAAAGCCAATCCATTTCCTCACTGCTCGAAAATAATACGGAATCACCACTTCAGAAACTCGTGGAGACATGGTAAAATACAAATTCCCAGGTACCCATCTCGTGCCTGAGGATACGGTCATAAAATTACCCACATTGTTCCACAGCAAAACTCGACGACAATGTGAAAACCCACCTCTTAAACACCCCTCAAACTACGACATCATGTTGGTAATGCGACTCGATAATAATTCGGCAGTTAACACCTCTTGAATGCTTTTCACTCACATCAATCCCCAGCTCTTCGCACTTTTTAGCAAAAAATCTTTCTCTAGTGCAAGTTGTCCTACTTTTCGCTACATTTGCGGGGACCGCTTCAAATCAACGCACCAACTCTCAACCACGAAGCTCACGCAGAGCATGTAGATTCAAGAGCTCTGGACAGTCTCTGCACTGCCTTAATCTTCGTCGCCCCCGTTTCCTGTTTTCACCAAACCAAGGTCGGCAGTTCTCAAACACGTCCTCCACGTAGCTACCTGAGCCTATCACCACTCCCTCACTAAAGTGCCGAATACGGCTACGTAGCTTTGTCGCGACAGAGAGCTGACCAGCTGCCTCTTGTTCACACTCCACCTCGGCCTCACTGTAACCACGTTTCATGACTTTCCCAGAATCCACCGACGCCTCATGTTTTCTCACTTCTCTTCCTTGCTCAAAGAGCATCACGCGGTAGCGACCAGCGATCGTGCGCCAGCCATATGTTTTCAGATCACTCGCTAGCACTACTCCTGCCTCTACATGGCTCACACGCTTCATTAATTCCACCAACCCCACTCTAGCAATCTTCACTCCTGCCACTGCTTGGGCATAACCACACCAGCGATAGTCTTTGGGATCTTTCACCATGCCTGCACGCACAGGATTTAGATCGATATAGGCAGCCATCACTCTAGCAGCTTCACCTCCCTCGACAATCACACTCTTATAGCGCTGCTCCCAGAGAGTGCCTTTCCGTCTATGTTTCCCATTAAACCACTGAGTGAAGCGCTGCTTAAGCACTTTCATAAACTGACCGAGATCCCACATTCTAGCGAAGTACTTTTCTCGCAGACTCGTATAGATTTCTTGTGCCTTCTCTAGTGCCTCCGAACTCTCTTTATTCACACCATGAGGATCTATAAGAGCTGCATACTGCTCTAATAACTTCCTATACTCTTCCACTGTTTCTTCAGAGTACACCAAGGCCAATTTCTCCAATAGCCACTCGTCACTCAGCTCCTCAAGTACAGGCTGAGCAGGAACTTCCACGAGAATATGGAAGTGATTACTCATCACACAGAATGTCAGCACCTTCACCCCACAGAACTTCTCATACAGTCGCATCAACTGCACAAACTTCTCCTTCTCCTCACGCTTCAACACAAAATCACGATTCACCACACGTGAAATACAGTGATAGACCCCACCGTGTTCGTCTTGGAAGGGATTTAGCATACGTTTGAGTCGTGGCATGGATGGAAGTTGGAATAGGTTTTCGTTTATTTCAAGATCTTTTTCTCATAAAAGGACTGTCCCTTTTTTATACTTTACAGGACGGTAAAATCTACCGCTACTTAACCAACGAAACCAAGTTACCTTCTTACCTCCTTGTTAGCTTTTACAAGCAGCGCTGGGATATCGAAAAAATTTACTACCAATTCAAAAGCAAACTCCAAGAAACGAAATCATG
>CALFVF010000019.1 GCA_937928735.1 uncultured Verrucomicrobiales bacterium
TTTATTAGTACGTAGAGAATACTCGATGACTTCTTTTTTAAATTCTTCGCTGTGTCTGCGGTGTTTTCTTTTCATTGTTTTGTCGTAATTTAACTTAGTAAATTAGGACACGGCTAGGTTAGAAATTTGGGGAAGCTCAACTCGAAATATAATTTTTTAATTCTTCCTGATTAAGGGTAAATACTCTTAATAAATCTATAAAATTAGAATTCATTATTTTGATGCCTTTCTAATATGGTAGTGAAATTCTGGGAAATCTACTATATAATGAGCGTCTCTTGATGGGTTGCGTCCTTGATGCATAGGATGGTAATCCATTCTCCATAATTGCAGTGGTTCTTTTCTATTAAAGTGTCTATCCCCTATGGAACATTGTAAATCCGACTCAATGACAATTCGGCTATTAACACTTATCCATAAACATCTTCTATATCGCAACACTGAAGCAATTCTTTGATATGTATATTAGGTTCTTTCAACCCCCAATTTTGAGTGCGGCACAACTCACTTGAGAGCCTTCTGACCAAGCTCCATGAAATACTTTTTTTGAGTCCATGAGCAGTCCACAAATTCTCATCTGGTTGATCACAAATAGTAATTAGCAACCAATTTAACTCATCAGCTAATTCTTGTTCATTGTCACTCAAATTTCCCCAAGTAGAATAACTAGCAAAAAGTAATCTACTGCCATAAACTAGCGCAAACATTTCATTAGTTTTTGGCGTAATCTCAGAATTCAACTTTCCTAGATCATTTGGTAAATTAACAAGCCACTTTATTTGATCTCTTGCAGGCATCGCAAGGAATTTGATTATGCTTTCAAATGCTATATTATTATCCATATCAAAAAATTAGAATCTAAGTACCTTGTCTTAAAAGGACTGTCTTAAAAGGACTGTCCCTTTTTTGTCCTTTTTGTCTACTTATTTAAGTTGATCTCAATACGAATGCTATTCCACATCGATTTCAAGACAAACAAGGGTTAAGATATGCTCAGTTCCACTGATGATTTTTGTAGTTAAATAACCTTCATCAAGTTGACCTTTAAATTGCTCCGGAAAATCAGAAGATATTTTCACTTCAAAACCACCCGAAGTAGAAAAGCGAGTCAATCCACTTATGAGTACACAATTTTCACAAATAAGTTTTATAGAAGCATCTTCATATTGCCCTCCTCTTTCACAAGAAAAATTTATCTCTGCTAAACTTTCTTTTTTCGTAAAGCTAAGCTCCAAAAGATCATAAGATCGCTTTTTTAAGAGATTGTTTATATTACTATTTTTATTATCTAAATGCATTGTGTCTCCTTCTATTGTGATGCGGCTCCCAACCAAAATGGAAATGAGGACCGAACTCAGGCGGTGTAGGTCTATAATCCCAATAATCTACTCGAAACATAAAGTCCCCAAGTCCAGGTTTTGAATTCTTACCAATTCTGTAACGGATTTCAAATATCCTTCCAGGTCTCCCGCCTCTCGTCACTGTAAGTTTTAACTTTCTCCCAATTTTTTTAGGACCAAAGAGACTACTTTCGGGAGTCTTTACTAGGCTGCTAGAAAGCGATAATTCTAAGTTGTGATTTGCTTTCCCCAACTTCTTTAACGCCTTTTTGTATCCTGCAGATCTGAGGAATTTAATAAATGCTACACGGGCCAAATTAAGACCTCTGAAGCCTGCTGATATAATTCCTCTAGTGTACCTCGCTGCAGTTCCAAGAAAACGTCCTCCTTGAAGGAGCATAGAACCAATTCTTGACGTAGTGATTTGCAATGATCGAAAACCTGTAATCAGGCCTCTAACAGTTGATCCAATCACACGAATCCCAACCGCTCGAATCCCAACACTCGCTAGTCGAAGGCTTGTTCCTATAGCTGCAGAAACCTCACCCAAACTAAAGTTCCCACTAGGGTCAATGTTACTCACAGGGTTACTATGCGCGTACAGGTACTTGTGTAGTGTCTGTGGTTCGCCTGTTCTGCCCTCGTAGGTGTCCATGTTGTGGAAGCGGCCTGTTTGGGTGTTGAGGTATCGAGCACGCAGGTAGTACATGCCGAGGTCTGTGTCAAACTGCTCGCCGGTGAAGAGGTAGCGGTTAGTTGATTCTTGGGCGAAGTTCTCTATGGGGAGGGAGGTGAGCTGTCCACTGGTGCTGTCTCGCTTTCTGAAGTCTATCAGGATGCCGTAGGCATCATAGTCGTATTCTTCTGTGGTGTCTCCGTTTTCCTCAGAAATAGCGCGCACGCTACCTAAGCCATCATAGTGGTAGTAGTGACGTCTGTACTCTGCACGGGGATTAAGCACGGGGTCTGATAGAGTGGTCAGATCTGTCTTGTCGGCAGCTACTAGGTCGTGTCCGTAGTGGTAGCGGCTGACGAGTACGCCTTCTTCGTTCATTTCCTCTACCACTTGGGCGTAGCCTGTGTGGTTATTGCGATCTACGAGGTAGAGGCTGTCTTTCTCTACCTGACCTTGGGCACCGTAGACTGTCTTGCGCACGCGATTCCCATCTGTGTCATAGCTGAGGTCGATCTCTGTCTGCTCCGCTATACCTTGCACACTGAAGTCCATTTCAGTTTATTTATACATCCCAGAATATTTGTTTTCTATAATAAGCGCTACTTTTAAGATTTGTCTCCAGTTCTATCAGGTTTTCAACCAAAAATTTCACCCCTTTTTTTTGCACAAAAACTTTATAAGAATCGTTCAGTTTGACTACTTCTGTAGAAAAATACACTATATTTCTATAATTTTCATAAGCATTCGCTGATGAGAAGATTTTTTGTAAACTTAATGAAATTTTTCCATTCAATCGGCTAATTAACCATTTTTCCGTTAAAACGTTACCATCTTTTTTTATTTGCAATCTAAATTCTTGTTGCAAGTCTATATTAGTATCTTTGATGACATTTAAATGTTCTCCTATAATAATTCCCTCCACGTGCAATTTGAATTTTATACAATTCAACACAATCTCTATATCTTCAAAATCGGACAAACCTTCTATAAATAAAATGGGATATATCATAACGGTATAGTTGCTTTAATTATAATTGCCTTAGCATAGGCTTCTATAGCCCAAGTATAACAGCTAACTGTCTCACCCCCAGGTATCGAATAAAATTGATAAGTTAAGTCTGATTCTAAACCCCTAACAAAACCCATCCATACAATTGACTGAACAATCGACAGTCGAATACCGGGTCCAACAAGACGTCCATTTAAAGGAGGTTTGCTTAGCTGAGATTTTCTTATAAAATCTATACCCAAAATACCAGGAACATTTGATCTCCTACTCCTCGAAAATCTCCTAGCATCATTTCTATTAGCTAAATTGGGATTAGCATCCATATAAAAACCACTTCCCAACTTACGCAATGATTCAGCGAAGATAAAAGCGTGTCCAAATAAAGCCCCAGCAGAACCAGGGGAGCCTAAACCAGTCGCTACACCAAATCTAACACTAGTAAACTTGACTCTTCTTACCCCTTTAATAAATCCTCTAGTCACCCCTCGAGCACCAATGCCAATAAGCCTCAATCTCGATCCAATTGATGCTGTTATACTTCCCAAACTCACATTCCCGCTAGGATCAATGTTACTCACAGGATTACTATGCGCGTACAGGTACTTATGTAGTGTTTGTGGCTCGCCTGTTCTTCCCTCGTAGGTGTCCATGTTGTGGAAGCGGCCTGTTTGGGTGTTGAGGTATCGAGCGCGTAGGTAGTACATGCCGAGGTCTGTGTCAAACTGCTCGCCAGTGAAGAGGTAGCGGTTACTCGATTCTTGGGCGAAGTTCTCTATGGGGAGGGAGGTGAGCTGTCCACTTGTGCTGTCTCGCTTTCTGATGTCTATCAGGATGCCGTAGGCATCATAGTCGTATTTTTCTGTGGTGTCTCCGTTTTCCTCTGAAATAGCGCGCACGCTACCTAGGCCATCATAGTGGTAGTAGTAGCGCCTGTACTCTGCACGAGGATTAAGCACGGGGTCTGTTACTGAGGTCAGACCTGCTTTATCCGCAGCTACGAGGTCGTGTCCGTAGTGGTAGCGGCTGACGAGTACGCCTTCTTCGTTCATTTCCTCTACCACTTGGGCGTAGCCTGTGTGGTTATTGCGATCTACGAGGTAGAGGCTGTCTTTCTCTACCTGACCTAGGGCGCCGTAGACTGTCTTACGTACTCGGTTCCCATCTATGTCATAGCTGAGGTCGATCTCTGTCTGGTCATTGCGCAGGCGGCGGATGAGTTTATTGCGGAAGTCATAGATGTCTGTGACATTCGCTGTTGTTTGTCCGCTGAACTGACGTGGGTCTGCTGATTCGGTGGTATTTCCGTTCGCATCATAGCTGTCACTGCTGAGCCAATCATTGGCACTGTAGGTGTAGTCTATGGTGGCTATGGAACTGTGGGTGCTTGTGCGGTTTCTCCTGTTCCCTACGGCATCGTAGATGTAGCTGCTGGTGATTGGGCTGAGACTTACTGGCTCTGTGATCTGCTCACTGGTGAGGCGGTAGAGGGCATCAAAACGATTGATGACTGTGCGGCCACTTCGTTCTTCTATGCGGGTGCGGTGACCTGCTCGATTCAGCGTGTAGGTGTAGCCTTGTCGTGGGGTGGTTGTGCTACTGCTCGTCTGGTGGCTGAGGTTCAGTGTCTGGAGGCGATTGAGCACGCTGTAGTCATAGTTATGCTGAATGCCATTCTGGTAGCTGACTCCTGCGAGATTACCATTCGGGTCATAGCGGTAGCTGCTGAGGTTCTGCCATGCTGTGGGGTCGGTGGGGTGTTCTTCGAGGAGGCCTGTGAGGCGATTTAACACATCATACTGGTAGCCTTGCTTGTAACCACTGGTGATGTCACTCTGGGCTGTTAGGAGATTATTATTCGCATCATAGCTATAACTGAGGCTGCCGTGGGTGCCGCCGTGCTCTATGAGGCGGCCACGTGGATCATACTGCCAGTTGTCTGTGTAGAGGCTGCTGGCTGCATGATTCAGGCTCTCGGCAGAAGTGCGGCGACCGAGGAGATCATAGGTATAGCGGAAGGTGCTGGGTGCATGTGCGAGGGTGAGTGAGGGATGATTCGTATCCGCATTCATGGAGGTGACACGGTTCATGATGTCATAGAGATATGTGGTGGTGTGACCATTAAAGTCTGTGCGACTGGTCATATTTCCTATGGCATCATAGCGAATACTCTCACTCTGCCCTTCTGGTAATGTGCGTGCTGTGCGACGGCCGAGAGTATCATAGCTGTATGCTGTCTCACGCCCAAGGGCATCTCGCTGGATGAGGCGACTGCCCTGCTCATCATACTCGTACTCTGTGCGCTGATCTAGTGCATCAATCACCGCGATCATTCTGCCGAGGGCATCGTACTCAAAGCGGGTGGTATAACCTTCTTGATCCGTGACACTAGTGCGGCGGCCGAGGGCATCATAGTCCACTGTGGTACTGGTGGCATCCGCAAAGATAGTTCTGACGAGACGGTTCGCGTCATCGTACTCGAATTCGCTGCGGTTCCCTCTGGCATCCACTGTGGCGATCTGGCGGCCTGCGGCATCATACTCGGTGAGAGTCTCCTGACCGAGGGCATCACGCACGAGGGTGCGGCGGCCTGCGGCATCATACTCGAACTCTGTGCGATTCCCGAGAGCATCGATGGTGGCGATGACCCGGCTATCGGCATCATACTCGGTGATGCTGCGTGGATTATCAGCGAGCTCAGTGGCGGCGGCGATATCGACCACTTCTACGAGAGTCACTGCTGGCATGGTGTCATCTGGGTAGATGGTGACTGTCTGGCGATCTAGGGCATCATAGAGCATGTAGGTGGTCTCGCCGAGCTGATTGGTCGTGGAGGTCTGGCGGTTCTCCACATCATAGGTCATGGAACTCGTGGAGCTATCCGGGTAGGTCATGAGCACCTGATTGCCACGGCTATCATAATTAATGGTGGTCACACGCCCTAGCTGATCTGTGCTAGAGGCTGTTTTACCAATGGAATTATAGACCGTACTTGTGGTCGAGCCATCTGGGAAGGTGGTCTGGATGACACGGTTCTCTGCATCGTAGAGGAAACTGGTAGTCAGTGACTGCTGAGTGCCATCTGCTAGAGTACGAGTCGTCGTACTGGTGATCCGGTTACCATTCTCATCATAGCTGTAGGACTCTCCGCGCATGAGCTGGCCGTCTGCATCTGTGACTATCATTTCTAACTCACGCCCCCTGCTATCGTGGCGGTAGGCGGTGACAGTGCCTACAGCATCCACGAGGGTGGAGAGATTTCCACGGCCATCATAGCTGAAGCTTGTGCTAGCATCTACCGCATCTGTCATCACAGTGAGATTCACCCCACGGCCATCATAGGCGAAGTTCGTGGTATGTCCGAGTGCGTCTGTGATGGTGAGAGGATTCGAGCGTGGTGCGGTGCTTCTCGCTGGTGGGACGATGTAGCTGTAGCTCGTGATATTGCCGAGTGGGTCTGTCTCACTGAGCTGGTTATTGACTCGGTCAAACTCTCTGCGGGTCTCGAAGCCTAGCGGGGTGATCGTGGATGTTTCATTATCATTCTCATCATGGGTGTAGCGTGTCACACCACCGAGAGCATCCTCCATCATGGCGACATTGCCATTGTCATCATACTGATAGACAGTGCGGTGGCCAAGGCGATTCACCATCACCTGGATATTATCCGCCATAGCGTATTCTAAATTTAGATCATTGCCATCGGCATCTATCTGGCGCACCATTCTGCCCTCATCATCATACTCTGTGCGAATCGCTGCTACTCCACGAGGGTCTTTGATACAAGTGAGGTAGTGAGTGAAGGTCTCATTCTCATAGAAGAAGGTGGTGGTGTCTCCCACTCTATTAGTGAAAGAGACTAGGCGGTCTTCTGCATCATAGGTGTAGGAGAGGCGCTTGCCCATCGGGTCAATGATCTCTGTGATAAAGCCTTTTTCATTGCGAACAAACTGCACATCTTCCCCGGCACTGTGGATAATGCCGTCTTCATTAATGTCGATCGTGTTTCCATTCGTATCTGTGATCGACTGTAAGCCTTCTTCTGAGTCTATCAGATAGACGACTCCACTCTCATCTGTGTAGCGGAAGAGGCGAGGCTCACTAAAGAATGGGAAATCAAAAATACCCTCTGCTGGGAACACTGGGAAAATATCGTTATTCACGAGCTCTAGGCTACCTCTGGTTTCCTTACCATTGCGTGATGCCACTGGCGTGAAGGCGAGCTGTGCGCCACTCACAGCACTAAAGAAGACGCAGTTTGCAGGTGCTTCTCTGCCTAATATGCCTCTGGGGCCACCGTGGGCAATAGCTGAGACCTCAAAAATCTCTGTGCGCCCATCTCCAAAGGTGAGAACCACCTGGCGATTCCCCACAGGGTTAATGCAGCTCCTAAAGACTGGCAATATGCCCGTAGAGAGAGAAATACTCTGACTCCAGTCATCCCCGAAGTCACGAGTCTTGCGCAGCTTGATATCATCATAGCTCAAGTTCCAGCCAATGCCAAAATCTCCCGGCTGTGTGTCTCTACTATCGTAAGTGCGAGTGACCGTGATCGGAATCCCTGTGACCGGCACGCTGAGATCCTCAAAGGCGAGGGTGAACTGGCCAAGCTTAATGTTAGAATCGATCACAAAGGTCTCATTAGTCACTTCAAGAAAACCTCCTTCAGCAAAAGCCTCTAACTGCATTTCATAGAGTCCATTCTCCAAGAGAGTCGGATCAAACTGAGCGAGTGCTGACTCAAACACCTGTGCGTCACCACTACCAATCTCTACCCAAGGTAGATCTTCCCCAAACAAGCGGTACGATAAGGCGTAGCGCACAAACGCTGATCCGTAGGCATCTCCGATAATATCAGTCGGCGCGCTGACGACCTCTGGCACTACAAAGTCTGAGACGAGTAGTGGCAGTGGAGGGTCTCCGTTTTCAAAGCTAACAATCCTAACAGAGTCTGATGTCGTGCTCACTCCTAGGCTATTGGTCGCTACGGCCGAGAAGCTATACTCACCAGCTGGCAAGCCTGCATCAAGGCTATAGAGGTATGTCGTATTACCGACAAACGTGGCCTCACCTAGTAGCTGGGTTCCCTCATAGACTTCTAGAGACTCGATATTGCCGCCGAGATCACTCGCCGTGATGAGTAGGGTGAATCCGCTATTTTCTAATAATGTCGTGTTATTGCGGGGGGCGCGTACGCTCACAGTCGGGGCAGATGTCACTGTGACTGTCACCGTATCACTCGTCACAAAGGGATTATTAGGAGCCTGAACGCCGAATACATAGATGCCTGCGACACTGGGTAAAACTTCTGTGACGAGGCTGCTAGCATCGACAATTTGGGTGCCAACATAACCTTCTAACATGATCCATTCTGTCGATGATACTCTGCCTGTGGAAGAGCCGTTTAGAATCAAAGGCTCACCAGAGCCGATCTGGTAGGTGAAATCGTCTCCAGCAGAGAGTGTCGGCGGCACAGACGTGTCACGAACATTCACAATCAGCTCATCTGATACTATGAACTCGCCGTCATTGGCACTCAACGCAAAGCGATACACACCGTATTCTGTGAGTTCCACTGAAGTCTGTAGGCTATCCACAGACTCGATCTCTACATCAGCTGGGCCACTCAATAAGACCCACTCTGTCTGAAGAGGTGAAGGAAAACCATCATCCGCTGCAGTACCGCTTAACTCAACGGTTCCTAGAGTAGATAGAATCTGATCAGGCCCTGCAAAGACTCTAGGTGCCACGCTCGCTTCTCTGGTCACCACGACATTGGTGGTGCCTGAGGTGACAAACTGGCCGTCATTGACAGAACATGTGAATTGGTACTCGCCAACACGGGCGAATCTCACATCAAGCACCTCGCTCTCTGGAGAGGCGATCAAAGCCTCAGGGCCTGAGACTTGCTCCCATTCTGTCCCTAAAGCTGTTCCTATAGGGCGACCATCATCTGTAATGACTGGTTCGATCCTTAAGGTGTTACTCTCAGAGAGATTAAGCAGATAGAGAGGCTCTAAGGTGACCTGAGGTGCAGTGTTGCCACTAGCTACGATTTCGAGATGATACTGTGCGGAACTAGAAAGTAATCCATCTGAGACTGTCAGCTCTAGTGTGTAACCTCCTAGTAGAGGTACTGTGAAATCAGTTTGAATCGCTTCACTATCGCTAAAGACAACACCTTCTCCATCAGACACAACAGCCCACTGATAGGACAGCTCTGCTGGGGAAAGCGTATCATCGCTCACAGTCGGCAGCTGAGTGATCGCCCCCTGTACTCCTAGGTCTATGCGTACACTGCTCTCTGGAAAATGAATCTGAGGCGGCTGATTCGTCTCACCTAGAACATGGATACTCAACGGCTGAGTCACTGGGATATTGATGCCATCAGACACAGTGAGAGTAAATGTATCGGTACCGACAAACCCACTAGCTGGTGTATAGCGGAATCCATTCTCCAGCCATTCTAACAATCCATGATTCGTCGTAGAGTTCAGCGTGTAGGTGAGATTTTCCTGATGATCGTCCTCTACCAGATCGCTCACAGTAAATGCTTCATCCTTCCTCGTGGAGAAACTCGTCTGCGTGATGATAGGTGATTGATCTCGGCGCAGATCAAGCTCCACGTCTTGCACAGCAAAGAGTCCACCCGGGTCATCTGCTCGCACAGTGTAGGTGTAAGTTCCTTCTGCAAATTCTGTGGTATCCCACTGGAAAAGCCCTGTACTCTCATCAATCTGTGCCCCCTCGGGAGCATTCTCTAGAGAAAATGTCAGAACCTCACCAAACTGATCTCGAGCTAAAAACTGAAAGCTATACTGAGCGGATGTATTATGCGTCAGAGAGTGCTCTGCTACAAGAAACTCACGCTCAGGCTGATTCTCAAAAAAGGGCACTACCAAACCTCTATCAACCCCAATATCAATTGTCGCCTCTCTCGAATAGCTACGACCATCATAGACCTGAAAACGGAACGAATCCTTATCTAAAAAACGCCCCGCTGTGTAGGTCATAAACGGTGGTGTCCCAGTCAGTACTCCAGCTCTTGGCTGCTGAGTGATCACTATCTCGAGAGAATCTTCATAAGACTCATCCACAGAAAACACTAAAGGAATCGAAATACTATTTCCAGATCGAACACTATAACTACGATCAAAGGCCTGTGGCTCTGTGTAGAATAGATCGGGATCAAGTACGGTGACTTCCACCGTATCCGTCTCCCGGCTCAGAGCAGAAGAAAACTCAAACACATAGTCTCCAGGTTCGCGAAAGATAATACCGGTACTCAGACTCTGTGGATTCTCAATGGTCACTGCTGAAGAGTCACCTGTCTGTAATCTCCACTGTGGAGAAACTAAGTCTTCAGGGAGATCCTGATTGGCTATCACCTGACCTACTAAGTTGACCTCATCTCCTAACGTCACTCTTCTGCCGAGGCCAGCATCGACAATAATCTCTGGCTCTGCCCCTATGACATAACGCACTTGGTCACTCTCTGAGAGACTCTGGGACACACCAGTTAGCTCGAAGGTGTACGTTCCAGGCTCCTGGATCGAAAATCTTGTTTGCAGAGAATTGGAGTCTTCAATCACTACTCCTATATCATCGCCCAAAACACTCCACTGTATGACTGTATCCGCAGAAGCTCCTACCTGCCCCTGCAGCTCGAACCATCTTGGTAACCACTCGATCGATGTTTCTGTAGAGGCCGCTCCAGAGGTCACAACAATCTCTGTCACCCCCTGGCTAAGACCTTGGAAAGAATAGTAAGCACGACCTTCTGTATCGGACACCACACTTCGCGTGAGTTCCTGTGCCCCAGAAATCGCGACTTGTGCCTCTGCATTCGCTATTGGTTCACCATCAACATCAGTGATCGTGATCTCTAGTGCTGCGGACTCAAACTGCGTGAACTCTTCCGCGTTCATAGCCACACTCACAAAGCGCACCTCAGCCTCAGAGGTGCCATCGTCAGGACGAGGAACCACTAGCCCAGCAGGATAGGAGTAGGCATCAAAATTACCAAAACCATAGACAAAACAACCAAAGGGAAACTCACTCTCCACTCGGTGACTCCCTGGATTCACCGGGATCTGTGCATGGAAGAAACCACTAGTACCAACTTCTTGGACCAAAGACTGGTCTAGTAATTCTCCATCAAGATAGAGCACCTCTAGAGCTCTCTGACTCCCTGTGACATTAATGAAATTTGTTGTGAAATTAAACTCTTCGTTCTGAACTATGTATTGATTCGCATACTGCTCTATGGAAGGAACAATCATCATCGAAGGGTCTGCCATGACACCATCGCTATTCTGTC
The DNA here is from genome assembly GCA_937928735.1 of uncultured Verrucomicrobiales bacterium. Taxonomy (GTDB): domain Bacteria; phylum Verrucomicrobiota; class Verrucomicrobiia; order Verrucomicrobiales; family Akkermansiaceae; genus Rubritalea. The sequence continues at coordinate 11,343 of CALFVF010000019.1, forward strand.
CCCGGCTATATTGTACAACCAAAACAGGCTCTGAGGTGACAACCTGTACACTCTCCGAAAGAGTAAATTCGGAAAGCTGCCCTTTCTCAAGAACAGTTCTAAGCCTTCCATTCACATAAATTCTGTTATTATCCTGTGATGAAAGAATACGGAAAATATCTGCCGATCTCGTCGCAAAAGGTGAGGTGAGAAATTCTTTTCCCCAATGAGCCAGAGGAGGCATCTGCTCTACAAGGTGATCACAAGCTGCTAGAAATGTAGGCACATTAGCACAATTATGAGCTCCAAAAACGTGTACAGCCTTATCTGAGGACACAAAAGTGCCTGTCAAATCTGAAGATAAATCCACACTAGATTGCGCCTGATACACCTGACCTTTCTGCAACGTCACTTCATAAGTTTCTCCAACGTCTATAATCCGACCGTCGACCAGTCTCACTCTAGCACTTGGAGTGATCGATACTGTCGTATCGTCTTCAATCGCCACGACAGCAAAGCTAGAAGGCCTACCAGAGGTATTAGAGTAGGTGACTACATAATACTCCCTCCCTGCAATGTCATTTGGCAATGCAAGATAACCCTCAGAGGCAAACTGTATTAAGTTCACCGCATACACTGAAACATCGTGTTCGCTTTCCACACGAATTCCTTTGTCCTCGATCCCAGAATCCACAGCTGCTAGCTCAAGCTCTGCAGGCACAATCACCTCTCTGATTTCCCCTGCTTGCACCTCAACAGTTTCCAGAACTTCATCACGTGTACTCACAGTCACAGTTGTATTCTGATCTGAAGAAATCAGAATTTTATGTTCCTCATTTTGGCCCACATAGGAACTCGGAAAACACAGCCAGAAGTCTCTTCCCAAAGTCCGCGACACCCCACCTGAGGGTAGTGCAAAGTCTCCACCTTGATACACTTCTTCAAAGACAAGATTCTTGTCTCTCCCTGCGTCCACGCTCAGATAACTCTGCTCCACCACTCGAATCGTGATGCTCGCAGGTTCAGAAAAATCCTCTCCATCAAACACACGGTAAAACACCACCTCTGTGTTTGCAGTGGGACTGAGGCGCTGAAGGCTCAGCTCTGGGGCTTCTCCTATCACGGATACGGAAGCTGGGTCTGAGAGGAGTTCATAGCGAAGATCAGCTACAGGAGTTTCTTTGTCAGTCCCTCGCAAGATCAAAGCTACAGAATCGCCACTATCAATCACGACCTCTACATCCTCGGCCACAGGCGCATCATTCACGGCTAGCACCGTAATCTGGACAACTGCTTCCTCTGAATCCACAAACCCGTCATTGACGACATAGCTCACACTATCAACTCCATAAAAGTCACTATTTGGCGTGTAGACGAGGCTAGAGCCTGAGCCCGTGATCACCCCATTGAGCGGAGCTGTGATCACTTGATAGCTCAACGGATCACCATCAGTATCTGCTCCCAGCAGCTCGAAGCCCACTGCTTCGTCTTCATTTGTTTCCAAACTTAGATTCTTAGCTAGTGGAGCATCATTGACTGGTAAAACTCGAATATCCACTGTGGCGATTTCTGAATCTAGCTCCCCATCATTCACCTGAAACGTGAACTGATCTGCTCCATGGTAGTTCGCATTTGGCGTGTAGATCATATTTGGAACTTCTCCACTCAGTGTGCCAAATTGTGGTGCACTAAGCACTATGTAGCTCAATGCCTGACCTTCTGGGTCAAAAGCCTCTAAATTTACAGAAAGAGCTACATCTTCTGGCGTTTCTAGACTCATGCTTTCCGCCACTGGAGGCTGATTCGCTGGCTCACCCACAGCGCAAATCAACTTACCACCTGCATTCACTGTTAGACGATTAACAAACACACGCCCTCTCAAGATAGAATCTCGGTTAATATGCACGTCTCCTTGAGGGGCGATTAGCGTTCCACTAAACTGACTACCTGCGTTTAAATTCATCCCACCACGGACAAGGTGAACACTGAGCCACTCTGGATGAGTAACACTGCCGATCACACCATGAATGTTAAAACTATTGCCTAATCGCAGCTCCACGGGGCCTCTCACAATGAGGTCACTCTCACTATTGAGCGCAAGATTTTGTATACTATAGACAGCAGGCTCTAAATCACCTTCTCGCCCAAGCACGAGGTCATGACCTCCGCTCACATTCACATTCTGATAAGACCCTGTAGGAAGAATGAGATCACCATAGCCTGCATTCACATTGATCCCGCGGACATCAGAGAAGCTATCAGGCTCTTCTCCCGGGCGATTTAGGTTAATCCACTGCCGCCCCTGCACTGGCTCTACAGCCTGTGCCGTAGGCATACCAATGGGACCTGTACGGCGAATAATACTGCGCAGCTGCACAGGACGATTCACATGGATGTGGTAATTCTGAGGTTCTATCGCGCCATCGCTCTCTACAATACCACCGAACCCTTCTCCCGCTCCATTCACCCTAACACTAGGGGTTCCTGGAACCAATAAGTCCCCTGTGATGACTGCCCCTGAATTCAGATTAATAGAGCGAGGCAGCTGCTGCTGAATCGAACCCTCGACTATACCTTGGTTAATGTTAGGCGCATGATTAACGACAGCGGCACAATCAGACACTTGCGCACCCAAGGCGCTTAATAAGAAAAAATAGCCGACAACACAACGGAGGATCACTGATGAATTTTTCATTGAGGAATAATCATTTAAAACGCTCTTGCGGTCTCTTTGAACAGCACGGGCGCAGCATGAATGACTCTTATCTCTATGATATCAGCCACTCAAACACTTTGATAGCTCCCTATAAATCGAAATAAGTATCCAAACAAGAATTTTATCATACAAATCGACTCCAGCACCTACTTTATAACAATAACATTTATCAGAAGTCACTGATCATAAGCGTTTAACAAACTAGAGAAATTATTCTCCATTTTTACTAACAAATCTAAAACACTATCCTCGTTTCCTTTCGTACACGCGATTTTAGTGAAACACCAACTAATCCATAGAGCTAGCTGTGTGGGAATAGAGAGAGGCCATAGATTCTTTCTAAGGCCTCTCGTTCATTCTCGTCTACACTCTACTCTGCTGGAATTTCGTTGAGCGTGTAGTATGCGTCTTTATGCCAGAGGGCCTTTCCTGATTTGGACTTTACTCCGTGGGCGTCTAGGTGGTGGACGTGGCCTTTGGTCAGTCCTGTGATGGTGAGTTCGACAGATAAGCCGTCTTTGGCGACCTTGGCGCTCTCGATCACTGGGGTGACTTGGTCGACCTCGGGGCTTCCGTATCCCGCCTGATAGATGTAGCACCATGCCTCCATGGAGTAGTTTGCTGGGTCTGCGGCTAGCTTCTTATCAACTGGTTCTGTGAAGCTGAGGTGAAAGCCTTCTTTACGCGCTTCCATCGTTTTCATCTCGAAGGGTGTTTCCCCCGTCCAGCGAACTCGCTCAAAGGTAAATGGTTTTCCTCCTTTTGAGGCCCAGCCGCGATTACTGCCTCCGACAAAGAGTGAGCCATCCTGCGAGAGTCTCATGGGTATGATCCCACAGCGAAAGCCTGAGAGCAGCTTCCACACAGCCCCTTGGCGCACGCCGTTGACAGACTCAAAGTAGACGCGCTGCACCTCTGAGTGAGTCTGCTCACCCACGAGGACTTGGTTTTGAAATGGGCCAAACTTCCCTCCTGTGAGATCAGGTGCTATGGCTGTGGGTGACTGGCCTAGCTTCGAGTGTGGCAAGTGCACGGCTGGTGGTACGAGCTCGGGAATTCGCTCTCGCTCGGTCACTATACGTGATTTATCATTCGGCCTGAGTGGTCTCTCGCCCATGTGGGGGGCGTCTTTATAGAATTTATTTCCTGAGGGATTACCTGTGAATTTACCGGGTACGAGGGGCTTTAGGCAGGATGTTCCATTCCACAAGCCTTGGTTATCGGTGTAGTAGATGTGTCCTTCTGCATCATAGCCAATGCCTCCGGGTGAGCGAATGCCTGAGACTGTCGGGATGGCGTCTCCTTCGGGGGTGATCTTCATGCACCAACCGCGCCACTGCGTCTCTGCTTTGGACGATCCTGTTAGACAGAGTACCACCCAGACATTGCCGTCTTTATCCGGTGTCGAGCCAAAGGCGTATTCGTGATAGTTGCCATTGAGTCCCCAGTCATCTGTTATTGTTTCAACAACATCAGCACGGTCATCGCCATTCTTATCGGTGAGTTTACAAAATTGCTCTCTATCAGAAACAAACAATGAGCCTGCCTGCCAAAACATCCCTAGTGGCTCATGCAGGCCTCTGTAGTAGAGTGTCCAGCTGACCTGGCTCAAATCATCTCCGTAGGCGCCATCACAAATCCAGATGTCTCCCCTGCGAGTTGATACTGCCACTCGCTGCTCTGGCATGAGGGCAATGGAGCCTATTTCCATGACTTCTCCCTTGGGAAGTGGGATTTCTTGCCTGTCATAGTACTCTGCCATGAGTGGATCAACACCGACATCTGTCTGCGCTACAGCGGCATAGGTACTCAGAGCCAATAACGATAAGGTCGTTCTTAGAAATTTCATTTGTAGATGTAATTGATTGTGTACGTATTCACTCCTGACTTCAGTGTCATCTCGATGGCACTCTCCTTTAGCTTGGCTTTTCCTTCACACTCGATGGCGATGGTTTCTAGTGCCGCAGCATTCAGTGGATAGATTAACTTACCTGCTTTCTGCGCATGGATCTTTAGTACGCGCTTGATGCCATTCTCACTTGGTAAGGGTTTATCTTCGATGGTGTAATCACCTGCTTGGTACACAAATGTTGGGTATCTATGCTCGTCGTGCTCCATGCGAAGGAAGTTCACATCAAGACCAAAGGCACTCCCCGAACTTAGGCTAACAAGACCTTCTCCCACTGGCTTTGTGAATCCTTTTCCTCGACCAGTCCAGTGCAGGCCGGCATCAATAAAGCCTGATTTCCACATGAGCACCATCGTGCAGTCATCCTGACTAAAGGCGATACTCTTGCCTCCTGGGTAACCCACGGCAATGGCGCGCGGGCTCACTCCTTCTATGAAGTTTCGGTAAATAAATGCTTCTGACCCTGGTGGCTTGAGCACAATTGGCTCATGTACGGGGGCGATGTCTTTCACTTTATCTGTTAGGAATCCACCCTTCGAGTTATTCGGCCCTTCCCAGTAGAGTGATATGCCGCGGTCTCCACCTTTCTGGAAGTATTCGACACGAATGTCGTGCAGTCCCTTTTTGAGCCAGTGTTCAGCTCTCGCAACTCGCTTCATATCACCTATGCCGTCGATCTTTGCGACTTCTTTGCCATTGATGATTAATTTCGCCCCATCATCAGCCTGAAGGATAAATTTATGCCCTCCTCGCTTGCGGTTTTCAAACTGCCCAGTCCAGACGAGGCCGAAGTTCTTCCTGTGAGATATATTACGAAACGAGATGATATTTGAGTGCTCTTCTTCGAGTCCCTCAGATTTTAGCTTGGAGAAATCGGGAAGCTTATTCCATTCTCCGAGATAGGTTTCGACAAGTAGGCCTCGAAGTGCTGTTTCCACCTTTGGTAGTGGATGCTGCTTGAGTAGTTCTGAAGCTTCATAAAAGGGCTCTATGCCATCAATTTCCTTTCTCACCTTCGCCACTGCGGCAGGCTTCACCTTTCCGCTCTTATTTCCCCAGCTCGTGCGAACATAGCTGAGGATATCAGCGATCTGCTTGTCACTGAGAACAGCTCCCTGAGGTGGCATCATGAGTGCGGTGTAGACGTGACCATCGACTTCGATATTTCCTTTCAGACCATTAAGAACCACTTTAATGGCACGCTCTGCCTCTCCTTGCACCCAGGCACTCTCCGCTAAGGGTGGCGCGCTGAAGTTCACCCCCCCTTGCCCTTTATCACCGTGACAAGCTAGACAATAGGCTTGATACTCCTGCTCGCCTGGCTTCGCATCTGCCCATAGTGGCATGGCGATCAATATGCCTATGAGTCGTAAAATGTGTTTCTTCGCTTTCATCATATCTTTGTCTTCTTAGGCCTCTATTCTCGCCTCTGATTCATATACGAAGGAACTTTGCAAAGCAATCTGGTATGCATCATTCAACAACACGTTGACGAAATGGAACAAATTAATAAACACTCAAATAATGTTTCTCTCTATAACCTCATCGAGGAATTTGGGCGATACTTTTGAAAAGTCATTCTGAGGTTTGCCTCCTATTGGGTTTGGTTTACAGTGCGCTGTCATTCGTCTTCTACAAATCACCACTCTACTCTAGGGCAGCGAATTCGCTTCCCACCTCTGATCTATGCACGCATTTATTTTCGACCTCGACGGCACACTCGTGGAGTCTCTGCCCGGTATTGCTAAAGCTCTCAACACAGCTCTCGCAGAGCACCAACTCCCTGGATACACGCAGCAAGAAGTCGTCCCTTTTATTGGTGACGGCTCATACGCACTCTGCCAAAAGGCCGCGCCACAGCAGCCCGCTGAGCAAATTCGCTCCATCGAGGCGAGCTTTAAAACGCACTACACGAGATTCTGGAGAGACGGAACAAGCCCCTTTGAGGGAATTCCCGACTTACTCCAGCGGCTACAGCAAGAGAATATACCTATTGCTATTTTATCTAACAAACCTGATGCTTTCACAAAAGAAATCGTCGCGACTCTCTTCCCCTTCATCACTTTCACCTCAGTGATGGGACAGACACCACTGATTGCCAAAAAGCCCGATCCCGCTGGTGTTTATGAAATCAAGAAAGACTTCCCCGCATCGAGCACCATTTATCTCGTGGGAGATTCTTCTGTCGATCTTGCCACAGCCCAGCGAGCCAATATCCGCTCTATCGCTGTCACATGGGGCTATGAGGATAGCTCTGCCCTAGAAGGAGCATGCCACACCTGCGAGACTATTCCCCAATTAAGAAGTCTCATAGAGGGTCTGATTCAAGGCGAACAAATTTAACTACTAACACACTGTGCCCTACCAAAGCGAAGCTTCCACAACGAAAGGATTCCCAAAAGGAATTCCCTACATCATCGGCAATGAGGCTGCCGAGCGCTTCTCCTTCTACGGGATGAAGGCTGCTATGTTTGTCTTCATGACGCAGTACCTGCACCTCATGGGCACTCGAGCCACCGATGCGCTCACTCCTGCTCAAGCAAGTGCGAACCAGCACTGGTTTGTCACTGCCGTTTATCTAACACCTCTGCTTGGTGCCTTTATCTCTGATCGCTACTGGGGAAAGTACACGACCATTATTTGGCTCTCTCTGGTGTACTGTGCCGGTCACCTCGCCCTTGCCTACATGGGAATCAGTGGCCCGCCGCAGTGGTGGTTTATCGCAGGTCTTGGGCTCATAGCCATCGGTAGTGGAGGGATTAAGCCCTGTGTCTCCGCACACGTGGGGGATCAATTCGGGCCTAACAATCAGCACCTTATTCCCAAGATTTTTAACTGGTTCTACTTCTCCATTAATCTAGGAGCTGCTCTTTCAAATCTTCTGATTCCCTGGATTCTTCTCTGGTATGGCCCTCACTGGGCATTTGGCATACCAGGTATTCTCATGATACTCGCCACAGTCGTCTTCTGGCTAGGCCGCTATCACTATGTGCATATTCCAGCGGCAGGACCGACCTTCACTGAGCAGCTGTTTTCCAAAGAAGGAGCACGCACTATCTTAAGACTGTGCTCTATCTTTCTTTTCATCCCTATCTTCTGGACACTCTTTGACCAGACAGCCTCGAGCTGGGTCTACCAAGCCATTGACATGGATAGAGAGCTTTTCGGAATCGAGATTCTTCCCTCCCAAGTACAGGCGGCAAACCCTTTTCTCATTCTCATCCTCATTCCTCTCTTCACCTATGTGATCTATCCTCTGGTGGAAAAAGTTATCCCTCTCACTCCTCTGCGCAAAATAGGCTTTGGACTCTTTCTCACCGCATTTTCCTTCTGCCTCTCTGCCCTTATTCAGACCTGGATCGATGCGGGGCAGGCTCCAAGTATCGCCTGGCAGCTCCTCGCCTACCTCGTCCTTACCTCTGGTGAAATCATGGTTTCTATTGTTTGCCTAGAGTTCGCCTACACTCAGGCCCCAAAGAGCATGAAATCAATCGTCATGGCACTCTTTCTCGCTTCTGTGGCCCTTGGTAATGGCATTGCCGCTCTGGTGAACACAGCCATTCAAATACCCAATCCTCTGGCCAAAGAAACCAAAGAAGCCAGAGCTGCTCTAGAGTCTGGCAATGCGTTGCCTTCTGATAAGAATGAGGCATGGTATAGCTACCGCTACCCCGGTATGGATGGTCAATCAAACACCAAAGATGACATGCAGACGCATTTCACCAAAGACGGTATCATTGAGCAGCGCGAGATTCCCTCTGCTAATCGACTCAAAGAAGCCGCTGCCATGATCGAGCACTACTATGCAGATCACAATACCCTCCCCGACACAACCACAGGTCAGAGCCTGATCGAGTCACAGCGAGATCTCTGGAATAAGCCCTTCACCTACCGCCTACTCAATGGCCAAAGCTTCCGCATCACCTCAAATGGCCCAGACCTCAAAGCCTACACAAAATGGGATATGAGCCTGATCGCTAAAACAACCGAGGCAGCTTCTACGCAAGAAACATCGCGCAGAAAGACTTGGCTCGACAAACGTAAAGCAGAACTAGGACTAACAGAATCAAATCTCAATGATGGCAACACCTCTACCGAAGACACGGCAGATCCCTTTGAGCAGACATTTCAAGTCGGAGGCCTAACGCGTCTCGAAGGGGCGAATTACTTCTGGTTTTTCACCGCACTCATGACCATCACCGCTCTGCTCTTCATCCCAGTCTCTCTACGCTATAAGCCAACCAAACTCTCTTCATGATCACAGACTCTCACTGCCACCTCGCTTCTTCCAAGTTTAACCCAGATGAACTCACAGAACTGCTCCAGCGAGCCCGCGATCAGGGGGTTCACCGCAGTATCACATTAGCCACAAGTCTTCACGATCTCCAAGCGAACCTCGATATAGCGCAGAAATACCCCTCCGTCTACGCCTGCTTAGGTATACATCCCTGTGATGTTATGGAGACTCCTGACACCTATCTCACAGAACTCAGCTCCCTTCTCAAACACCCAAAATGTGTCGCCATAGGAGAAACTGGCCTCGACTACTACCACCCAGCTCCAGAAGGTTCTACAGAGAGCGAATACAGAGAGCGCCAGAGAAACTTCCTCCACCAACATTTCCAACTAGCTCGCGAGCATGGGAAAAATATCGTCATCCACACTAGAGATAAGTCTGGCACAGACTCTCTGAAAGACGCTCTCGCTATCTATCAGGAGTATCACAAAGAAGTGAAGGCCGTTTTTCATTGCTTCCTAGGCCCTTGGCAAAACGCTCTTCCCATCCTCGAACTAGGAGGTCTTGTTTCATTCACAGGTATTAGCACGTTTAAATCCGCTAAGGACTGCCATGATGCTGTTATACAGGCGCCAGCAGGAAAATTCATGCTAGAAACAGACGCCCCATACCTCGCCCCTGTGCCCCATCGTGGTAAATGTAACGAACCAGGTTACACCAGCCATATCGCCCAGCATATTGCTAACGTGAGGTCTGAAACCCTCCAAGAACTAGCCGCACACACAGAGGCAACCGTGGAAGAGTTTTTTCAAATCCCAACATCTCCCTAAAATAATACCAACTCAAAAAACTAACTGGCATAACCTCCCAGAAAACCTGGTTACACTTGATTATCCTAACAAATTCTCAAAACCCATCGAAAAAAATGTCGATACCCTTATAACTTCTCACTATGAATATTGAGAATAAAAGACCCAAAAAAACTTCTCATGCTACATCTAACCTGCTATAGTCAGCGATTATCTATCAAATAATTAACCGTAGCTAATCGACATCAATGAAGTATTTTTTTCTTACTCTCGCAGCCATCACCCTTCTACCCACCAATCACATCTTGGCACAAGTTGCCATAAATTCAGCGCAGCCCATTACGCGACGCATTCTTGTTAATCCAATTCGCACTGTAAAAACAGATGGCACAACAGCCACTGTCTGGGGAACAAATCGTACTGTAGAATTCTACATAAAACAGCAAGTTGATCGCATTCTGAGCCAATCTGGTGTCGATGTACAATTTGCACCTGTCATAGACTTTGTCAGTGACTTCGCCTATGACGGTAGCCCCATTGACTATACTACAGCAGTGAGACCCCAAGAGGATCTCTTGCGTATTGTGAACTTGGTGGACATCCCAACATTTTCTGATAGAGAAGTTATTAATTGTTTCTTTGTTGAAATCGTTCCCTCGTTTAACCAACAAGTCGAGAATGCCACTAATGGCCTCGCCTTTGTCCCGGGTAATGGAATCGCCATCCATTTCGGAGAGGATTTACTAGAATTTGTGGCAGGAAGGGATGCTCTTGCTAGAACACTGGCCCACGAAATCGCCCATAACCTCGGCATCGCACACAGTGCCAACAGAATAGAAAACCTAATGAGTCCTGGAGGCTCAACAGGCCGCCTCACACAACCGCAAATTAACGCTATTTTAAATAACACCCCATTTGCTAAGCCTCTTGCAGAAACCACTTACAATGGCTGGAGTAATCTTTTTTCCCTCACGGAGCCTGAGACTGGTGATGATGACAATGATGGCTTCAATAATCTTCTAGAATACGCCCTAGGCATGGATCCCACCCTAGATGATGTAACAAGAGCACCCCAACCTATGAATATCAACAATCGTGCACTTATCTTACGCATTGATAAACAAGAGTCCGCAGTAGAGGATGGAGTCAACTATCAGATCCAAGTGAGCGATGACCTCAATGCTTGGCCGCAAGCGGGCGCCCTGGATAGGAACTCATCCACCATTGTCGATGACAATAACGAAGTGGCAGGAGTCACGACAATTCGAGATCAAACCCAGGGCTTCATTCGACTCGCCGTCACTCGGACGCCTCCAAGTACTATCACCTCAGTGGCACCAATCAATTCGATAGTTCAACCCAGTATTGACTCTCTCCGCTCCCGTATCTCTGCGTGTGGAGTCGGCAGCTGTGGCCACACGATTGTACAAGAAGAAGAGTAATACCAATGAGGAAAACTAACTGGTAGAAAGCGCGAACAATAAAGCGCGAAAACTCAACAATAGACCTTGGTTCGTCTTATTCGGTGAATTCTGCTAGATCGTTTTTGCAGTGGTATTACCTAGCGAGGGCGGCGAGTACGACGCCTAGCCGTAGAGCTTGGTTTAGACCCATTGCCATCACGTTTTGCACCACCTGCACCACCGCCTGAGTGATTTCTTGAGCCTCCACCAGATTGATTGCGAGAGCGATTTCCACCACCACGGCGCTGTCCACCTCCGCCTCCTCCGCGCGCTGCCTTCTTAGGGCGTGGTACTCGTGCTCCAAGTGCGGCTTCTGGAAGTGGTGTCTGGGCTTCAAAACCTTCCATCTCACGGCGCTCGATCCGCTTTTGAGTCAGGCTCTCGATATCCACGAGAAGGTGCAGTTCCTCAGCAGAGACAAGCGAGACGGCCTGTCCCTCTGATCCAGCTCGGCCCGTACGACCAATACGGTGAACATAGTCCTCAGCTTGCTCTGGCAAATCGTAGTTCACCACCTGTGGGAGCTGGTCAATATCGATTCCTCGAGCGGCGATATCTGTAGCGACAAGCACCTTGACACTGCCGTCCTTAAATCCATTCAGTGCTCTAGTTCGTGCATTTTGACTCTTGTTTCCATGAATCGCCGCAGACTGAATTCCCTTGTTACTGATGAAATCTGAGAGCCTGTTAGACCCGTGCTTGGTTCTACAAAACACCAGTGTCTGAGACCAGTTATTGGACTCGATGAGCTCCACGAGAGCCTCTGCTTTACGCCCTTTATCCAGAGGAATAAGATACTGCTCGACAAGTTCAGCTGTTGAGTTCTTCGGGCTAACAGAAATTTCTAAAGGGTCGTTGATGAGCTCTTTGGCTAATTTGCGAATATCGTCAGAAAATGTCGCCGAAAACATGAGATTTTGGCGGCGCTTGGGTAGTCTCGCGATGATTTTTTTAATATCATGGATGAATCCCATGTGCAGCATGCGGTCTGCTTCATCAAGAATGAGAACCTCTAGAGTATCAAACTTGAGAGCTCCTTGGTTCGCTAGATCGAGAAGGCGCCCTGGTGTAGCGATTAGAATATCCACGCCATGGCGGAGTTTGCTGATCTGAGGATTCGCGGATACACCGCCAAATATCACCTGAGAACTCAGATTGAGATACTTCCCGTAGGTGGTGACATTCTCAGCCACTTGCGCTGCAAGTTCGCGCGTAGGTGTGAGGATCAAGGCGCGCACCTGCTTGTCGCGAGCACGTTTCCCCGTAGCTAGTTGGTGGAGAAGAGGGAGAGTAAAGCCTGCTGTTTTACCAGTTCCTGTCTGAGCCGCAGCCATCACATCACGCCCCGTCATCACAGCTGGAACGGCTTGAGCTTGAATCGGGGATGGAGTGGTATAGCCTTTGTCTTTGATGGCTTTGAGGATTTGAGGATCCAGGCCAAGTTCATCGAATGTCATAATATTGAGGTCGTAGACCTCCTTGAAGAGAGAAGAATTTCTCCAGACAGTGGCCTTACAGCGGCATCTACACTCTGAAATGGTACAAATAGCAAGGACGAGATGTCTTTTTACTGTTTGAAAGTAGAATCCAAAGAAAACTGATAATACCAATGAGGAAAACTAACTAGTAGAAAGCGCGAAGAGATTTGATGGGAGATCAAGGCGGAACCCATCGGTGATGCGAGCATCTCCGATGAGTGACAACGATGGCATCACCTCAAAGATCTAGTGAATTCGACCAGTTCGTTTTTTGAGTTGGTATAAGTAAAAATCTCTCTCATGGAGCACGCGCTTAGCGAGAGAGTTCTCCAAAAACCGTCGATCAAGCCATACGCTGGCGAACGGCTTCGTACAGACAGACAGCTGTCGCGACACTGACATTGAGGCAAGGAACCTCTCCCGCCATGGGAAGAGTGATGAGCAAATCACAGTTTTCTTCTGTCAGCCTGCGCATGCCATCTCCCTCTGCTCCCATCACGATAGCGCATGGAGCGGTAAGGTCGCTCTGATACAAATTCTGCGTTGCCGCATCAGAAGTTCCGATTAACCAAACACCTTCTTTTTTCAGGCGCTTCATGGTGCGCGAAAGGTTTGTCACGCGGATAAAGGGTACCGTCTCCGCAGCCCCCACGGCGACTCGCTGCACAGTTTCTGTAAGTCCCACAGACTTATCCTTAGGGGCAATCACCGCATGCACTCCCGCACCATCTGCTGTGCGCAGAATCGCTCCTAGATTATGCGGATCCTGAACACAGTCTAGAATCACCAGTAGTGGTGTCTGCTGCGAGCTTAAGATTTCATCAAGAGCTTCTTCCCCTCTGGCGAGTCCACCCCCTCCTTTTCCCCGAACGTGTCGGTTATCTCGGGCTTCGTGTTGAGAGCCTGCTGCACTATCTGCTGCATCACTTCTCTTCTCAAACCCGTTTTTCTCCTGCCCCCTGCGTGTTCTTGCCATACTATCTCTTTGTTCGCATTTCTAATCAGCTTCGGTAGCGATAGATGGATGATGCCTCCCTTGGTTCTTAAAAACTCTAGTTAGAACTAGGGAAACGAAATACCGTCTCTCCTGGCTTATGAAGATCCAAGCGGTCTCGTGCTTCGATCTCTTTGTATCCAATACCCTCTTGGATAGCTCTATACTTGCGCCGCTGGAAGTCTCGCTGATCTCGCGCTTCACGCTCCTGGACTTGCACAATACTGAGTTCCTCCTGCATGGCCGCAAGTTTTTGTTTTTGCGGTAAAACCGTAACTATGACAGCACCGCAACTCGCCAAGACAAAACAAAAGAAAGCAAAGCGATTCATGCTAACCATCTTCTGAGTGCGAGCTTGCACTCTCCGATGGTTATAAGAATCTCTGTGTCGGCGTCTAGCGCCCTTTTGGTTTCTCTGGCGAGCCATGGTGGTGTGTTTGATACAAACACCTTATAGCATTATTTTTTGCCGCCTGCAAACACTGCATTCGCACCGAGTGCTTCTTCGATACGTAGAAGCTGATTGTACTTCGCGATACGGTCTGAGCGACTCATGGAACCTGTCTTAATCTGACCGGCATTTGTCGCCACAGCAATGTGGGCAATCGTACTGTCCTCAGTCTCGCCAGAGCGGTGTGAAATCACTGAGTTGTAGCCATGGATCTTACCGAGCTCAATCGCGTCTAATGTCTCCGTGAGTGTACCAATTTGGTTCACCTTAATGAGAATCGAGTTCGCCACACCGAGATCGATTCCTTTCTGAAGGAATTCGACATTGGTCACAAAGAGATCATCACCGACAAGTTGCACCTTATCACCGACTTTGTCAGTGAGGGCTTTCCAACCATCCCAGTCATTCTCATCACAGCCATCCTCGATGGAGTCAATCGGGTATTTCTCTGTGAGTTCAGCTAAGAAAGCTGCCTGCTCCTCAGAGCTAAGCTTCTGGCCGCCTTCACCCTCAAATTTTGTGTAGTCATAGACTCCGTTTTCAAAGAACTCCGATGCGGCACAGTCAAGAGCGTAGGTGATGTCTTCACCAACCTTGTAACCTGCTTTTTCAACGGCAAGTGTGACTGTGTCTAAAGCATCTGTCGTACCCTCAAACGCTGGCGCAAAGCCACCCTCATCACCAACAGCCGTGCTCAGACCACGGTCATGGAGGACTTTCTTCAGGCTATGGAAGACTTCTGCTCCCATGCGAATCGCCTCGCTAAATGTTGGCGCCCCAATAGGACGAATCATGAATTCTTGGAAAGCGATAGGAGCGTCAGAGTGAGAACCTCCATTGATGATATTCATCATCGGCACAGGGAGCACCTTCGCATTTGGGCCACCAAGGTAGCGGTAAAGTGGCAGACCTGCCGCTGCGGAAGCCGCGCGAGCCACTGCAAGAGAAACACCAAGAATCGCATTCGCTCCTAGGTTCTTCTTGTTCTTTGTGCCATCGAGATCGATCATAATTTGATCAATCAGAGCTTGAGCAGAGGCGTCTTGGCCAATCACTGCAGGTCTGATCTTCTCGTTCACATTCCCAACAGCTGTGAGAACACCCTTCCCAAGGTAGCGGCTCTTATCACCGTCTCTGAGTTCGCAAGCTTCATGCTCGCCTGTAGATGCTCCACTGGGAACTGCTGCACGTCCAAACGCGCCACCTTCTAGAGTCACGTCGACTTCGACTGTAGGATTACCACGTGAATCAATGATTTCACGTCCGCGCACGTCAACGATAGTTGTAGATGCCATAATTATGTAGTTTAGTATTTAGATTGTTTATTAAAATGTAGCCTCACCGAGCTCTTTGGCTCTGTTTATGGCTGTTCGCTGCTTATTGTATCTCTCAAAGATTTTTGTGAGAATTTAAGACACTGTGGATGGATAACTCTCAATTGCCTTTACCGTCACTTCTTCTCCTAAGTAGGTGACTGTGTCTCCGATGGCAGCTCCTGTCAGAGTCTGACCAAATTCAGATAGATAAGAAAGAATCGCTTTCTCAGCATCTGAATCCCAAGCTCCAAGTAGCGTCACTTTCGTCTCTCCAGAGGCACCTTCGAGAGTCACTACAGTCCCCATACTCGCCACTGCTGTGTCTGCTTCCTTAAAGTCTGTGCCCTGAGTGCGTGAGATCTTTTTCTCTAGATCGGCTTTCTGGCGCATCAGTACTTTCTGCTGATCTTTCGCCGCATGGTATTCAAAGTTTTCTCTCAAATCACCATATGACTTCGCGATTTTAATATCTTCTCTGTTTTGAGGTATTTTCTCCAGAGAGAGGACTTTGAGTTCTTCTTTAAGGCGCTCAATACTCTGCCAAGAAGACACATAAGTTTCCTCCTTGTCCTCTGCTTCTCCCTCTACGAGATCTTGTGTATTTGGCGCTATTTTAATCACTCTTGCCATCAAAGATTTCCTGTCTAATTCAGGAAAGACTTGCCCCTGCATGAGGCGGCGGCCAAAGCTACGTGCATCCCCCGGATCCGCATCACGCAACATATCAGCGATCAATTCCTTATCCTCCATAAAGTAGGACTGCAAACGAGAGCTCTTGCGAGGCCCATCATCCATAGCATCTCTTTCGAGGAGATTTAAAATCGCGATACCCACTTCACTGCTAAAGACTGGTGCTGCGAGTTTCTTGCGTTCTCTACAAACCCACAAGAGCGAATCTGCTCCCAGAGTGCGCCCTGCAATACGGTGGTTGAGAAATTCTAGAAGTTTTTCACTCTCTTTTTTCTCGCAGAACAATTTTGCGATTTCAGCTAAGCCTCGAGGGCCGACTTCATCAAAGATATCGAGTAGTTCCTCCACCCAGCTATCACCAAAGGCTTCTGGAAACACCTCAAAGATAAAGCGTTGGCGACTCGCTGACAGGCCACTGAGTTCAGAACCTAAGCGCTTGCTCTCTTTGGTCACAATGTCAGAGAGGCGCGTTGCTGAAGGAGCAAGTTCCATGCCCTCTACATTGGCGATGATTTCATCTCGGCTGACTAAGAAGTCGAGCGCGTGTCCAAGGTTAAGCTTCATGGCCTTTCGGCAATCTGTCTCGATTTCGGCAACTAATTTCTCTAGCTGATCCTGCTTCCCTTCAAAGTGGCCTACATCCTTGAGGATGGCTTCGAGAGCTTTTGACTTCGAGCGGAAATCGCGTGCATTTTCAAAATCCAAAACAAGCGACTCGGTGGGAGAAAGATCTTGGTCGCGCAGCACGAGTGGGTCTGTGCGCTTTGTGGGGACAACGGCAACTCGAGTGGCACGTAGCTCACGCTTCGCGCCTTCCCACCATTTTTTGTATTTTTCAGCGGCAATAACAGAACCCGAAAGCTCACGCTCAAGAGCGTCTAATTTCATGCTGCCACCATGACTCGTGAGAGTGCGCTTCACCAGCTCCACTGGATCTTCTGTTGCGAGACGCTCTAGTTCATCCATCGCCTGAAGCTTCTGAGCACTAAAGTGATCTGGACTGAGAACTTCTGTTTTCTGAATCGCAAACTTCAGCCCCATTTCTTGGTTACGGCTTTTTTCAAAGTCGATTACGATTTTACCACCTGCTAAATCCCAACTAAGGATCTTACCAGCCCCCCAATTTTTGTGCAGACAAAAATTTCCAGGAGAAATCTGGGTCAATCTCTCTCCCACTGCTTCATTAATTCGGCCGGCTTCTACAAGTTTCGCAACGTCAGGATGCATGCTGCGAGCATGGGAAGCAGTCTGAAAAATTGCAACACTTTCCCGTGCTTTTTACTGAGTTATACCAGATTGGTTTTTAAGATGGCATGAGTCTAAGATCTAACACGAATCTTTCTAGCGGAGTAAAACCTAATCTCCATTCAAGAAACTAGTCACATGTCTCATCCATTTAACACCTTGTTGAGTACACAAAAAAACTCTCAGCTGAGACCAACTGAGAGCTATTATTTATCTTTTGTAGAACTCTTACTATAGAGCAGAGAGCTTTTCTTTGAGCTGCTCCTTAGAAACATTGGCTCCTACAATTTGATCTTTTACTTCTCCGTCTTTAAAGAAAAGTAAGCACGGTATAGAGCGCACTCCGTATTTTACGGCTAGTGCTTGCGCTCCATCGATTTCGACTTTGCCTACTTTTGCAGAGTCAGCCATCTCAGTGGCGAGCTCATCAATCATCGGCGAAATCATCTTGCAAGGTCCGCACCACTCAGCCCAGAAATCAACAAGTACTGGCTTGTCTGCGTTAATCACTTCAGATTCAAAATTTTCTTCATTTAAAACTAATGCCATGCCAGAACTATGCCTTTTATTCATAAAACGTCAAGAGCTGCTCGAAGAAAACCTCAAAGCAGCTCTGTTGTACGAATCTGAATTTGAATAAAAATCCGCATTTACATTGTCTTGGTTCTACCAACCTAGGGAGTTAGCTCCCTGAGTCAATATTACCAATCATGATCGTGTATGCGAGAACGATACCTGCGACTATAAATAAGAGAATGGGTAATACCATAGTGATCGTGTGTTGCTAAAGTTAAAAAGTACCTTTCGGAGGCGTAATCGGGGGAAGGTGTGGAGTCATCACTTCTCGGGAGTCTTTAAAAGAGCTCCCCCATCAAATCGAGTCCTTTTTCCTCAACCCAGTCACTCAAATGGCTGAATTGAACACCAAGGACAATCAACGCCACAAAGAAAGCTGCGACAGCTAGCACGCCTGCAAACTTCTCTTCGCCGCGTGTACTGTCATCGTGAACTGTCTGAATGGTTGCGGCCTGTCCGCCTCCCAGTGGCTGTGTGAGCTGCTGGGTCTGCTGTAGTTGGACTGTAGCTTGTGGCAGTGGCTGGCTTGAAGAGCCAGGTTGATTGAGCGGCTGAGTCGCCAGTGGCACTGTCGCTGGAGCCCCTGTACTACCACCAAGTGGTATCGTTGGGGCGGCAGTCGCTGGGCGAGGTGAAGATGGTGGCGCACCGAGTGGCACTGTCGAAGGTGGCGCACTCTCGGCTTTCAGAGTCACTCGCATGGTCTCGGCCTTCAGAGGCACTGCTGAGGTCACATCGGGAAGGTCGACGTTGACATTAGAAAGCGGAATTCTCGTTGTTTTTTCACTTGGCTCGAGAGGTGCTGTTCTTGGCTTTGAAGATGGGGCGGGCGCTGGTGCTGCGGCACTTGGCGTAGGTGCGGGAGCGGGCGCTGGTGCTGCACTCGGTGCCGGCGCTGGTGCCGGTGCCGGTGCTGCACTCGGTGCTGGGGCTGGTGCGGGCGCTGCACTCGGAGGGGCTGGTGCGGGCGCTGGCACATCGTTTTTCACACCTCCTGGTGTTGCCTTGAGTGTCACACGAACAGTTTCCTTACGTAGAGGTACGGCAGACGTCTTTTTGAGAGGCTGAGTCTTTAAAGGCTGGGTCTTTGGGGTGTCTGGATCGTTATCACTCATAAGGACTAATTATACGGACTAATTTAAAAATAAAACTGAGTCGTGAATCATATTCATTCACGTGCGTTAGCCTAGTTGTAACCCAGTTCTACCCCCCTCTGTCAAACCTACATGCACTTTTTTTACTCAATTCTGGTAGGTTCATTGACAAATCCTCTCACTTTCTAGAGTTTTGAAGCCCTCATGAGCAGCTCTCACCCAGTGTTTGGCACCTTTTCTCGCCCGCAGATTGTTGGTTCTATCAGCTCTCTGGAGCAATTACCTCCAGCGGAGCTCCTTTCTGAAGAATGCGATATTGTCGAATTTCGCCTCGATGCTCTCCTTCAAGAAACATCCAGCGAACTCAATCGCTGTATGGAGGACATTGCCCAGCACCTACCAGTTCTCATCACCGCACGCGCTATCTCAGAGGGTGGAGCTCAGGAGCTCTCTACTGACCAACGCAGTGCTTTACTAAGAAAGTTCGCCACACACGCTAGTCTCTTTGATATCGAAATCGCCTCAATGACTACAATGCGTGCTATCCAAGACGAACTAAAGTCCCAAGGCCTTCTTTCTGTGCTCTCTGCTCATAATTTCCAACAAACGCCAGCTCCCAGCGTGATCCGTGAGCTCATTGGTAAAGCTGAGCTCAATAAGGCTGATATTGCGAAGTTTGCGGTCTTTCACAATTCGCTAGCTGATCTCCACTCGACAGCCCATCTTATGCAAGATTGCTTCCCTCTCCCCGTTTCTGTGATGGGTATGGGAGACCTTGCCCCTGTCTCACGAGTGCTATACGCCCAGCTCGGTTCTGTTCTCAACTACGGCTATATTGGCACTCAAGCGACAGCTCCTGGTCAGTGGCCGGCTAGATTACTCAAAGAGGCTCTACTTCATTCGACAAGCCTAGTGGACGAGCAGCCTTCTTAATCAGCTGTTTTCGCGCGACTTTTCTTCCACGACCTTTCATTACTTTTCATGACTAAGCGAACGATCACTCAACTCAAAGCAGATGCTTGCGAGACACCTCTGAGCTCTGAGCTCGATGTGCAAGTGCAGCACATTATCCAGAAGACCACTAAGAGTGGCAAGCCCTACAAAGAGCTGATCCTCACGGACAGCAGTGATCAGTTCACTCTGAAACTCTGGGAGAATACACCTCAGTTTAACACTGTGGATACGCTCCCTGAGCACGCTTCTCTTAGACTCCATGGTGACTGGACCCAAAACCAATACGGCATTGAGGGTGTTCGCTGGGATTTTCGTGAGCTCTCTGCGGAGGAATTAGCAGAGTTTCTTACCGGTGACTCTCAGACAGCACAACGCCAGGCTAAGGACTGGTCAGATATTCTCCAGATGACATCCCAGATTCTCGACCCGAGGCTACATGCTATCTGCCAAGTTTTCATTCAGGAATATGGCGATAAATTCCGCAGAACAGCTGCTGCGAGAAAGAATCACCACGCAAGGCGAGGTGGCATCATCGAGCATGTGGCACAAATGATGCGCTGCGCACACGCAATATGTAGCGTCTACCCTAAGCTCAATAAAGACCTTCTCACTGCTGGAGTACTCTTCCACGACTGCGGGAAACTCTGGGAGAATACCTACCCTGAGACGGGCTTTACACAGAGCTATCAGATACATGGAGAGATGTTAGGTCACATTCCCTTAGGCATAGAACTCACCAATAAACTCTGGCAAAAACTCCTCGACTCAGAAACGGCGAGCTCATGGAGCACCCTCCAGCCGAGTAATGAAGATGTTCGCCTCCACCTTCTCCACCTGATCGCCAGCCACCATGGCAGCTATGAATTCGGCTCACCGACTCTGCCACGCACTCCAGAGGCTCAAGCTCTGCACCACATTGATAACTTAGATGCCAAATACGAGATGTATGAGCAGGGCTATCGCCGTGGCCAAGAACTCGCACCCAATATTGTTGAGCGCCAATTTCCCCTACCCGCTAATCTGATTCGCCCTCTCACTTCTTTTCAGGAGACGGCTATGACTGATAAACATACACCCCAAGAACAGCAAATAGTGACAGCTACGAAAGAAGAGATAGCTCCAATCTCAACTCCAGTCTCAGTTAGCCCGAAGAACCCACAAAGCTCTCAAAGCTCTCAAAGCATCACCCCTCCAATCCAGAAGACCCAAGAGCACCCCGCACCTGCTCCTGACACGTCTGCGGCACCAACGTCTGCGTCACCATCCAATCTGGCGAAAGCTCCGAGTCAGCCTGCCCACACAGACACTCAGGAAGATGAGAACGCAGGGCATTTCTTTGAGAACGAACTCTTTTAAGCGAGCTTTATCAAGTGGCCTGTGCAAATTCCTGTGCGCAAATCAACACTCTAACACCTTCCAAGCTAATTACTTATAATTCACTAAGAGTTAACAACAATCTGTGCCCTCAGCACAAGAAGATTGTTCCGTGGTCTTGGCATAGTCCATCCCTTTGGTCTCTCTGGGTGAGCGCTCGCGCGCGCCATCACAGCACTCGTAGCTCTCAGCTTGGCTCTGAGGAATCTCTGTGAGTGGATCAATGAACTCAAAGCTACCAGCGTAGGGTGACTTCTTGTAGATTTCATAGGTTTTCTCACACACAGCATAGCGCTTACCGCGCTCCATGGCATGCCCGTCATCATCGAGAACCTTTTTAAATGGCCCTTTATAAATCACGGCTTGATTTCTCTCGAGACACTCTCCTTCCTTCCCCTTCCAGGCGCGCACCGTCACACTGCGAAACTCAATGCCCTCGACTGTCTGCCACGGCTCTGTCTCAAATTTCACATACTCGACTCCGTAAAAGCCAGCATCCTCAAAGGCCTGCAAGAAGGCCTGCTCAGTCATTGCTCCCGAAATACAGCCACTCCAGAGATGCGCGTCATTTTGCAAGTGCTCTGGCACTTCTTCATCAGCGACAATGTCTGAGATCACAGCGCGACCTCCACGCTTTAGAACTCTGTAAATTTCTTCAAATAGCTGCGGTTTCTCAGCTGAACTCACTAGATTGAGCACGCAGTTAGAGACGACAACATCCACACTACCTGTCTCCACGAGAGGTTTCTGCTGCTTAAAGGTAGAAATCGTCTCATCCAGAGCCATCCAGTCATTGACTTCGCCCACTGGCGATTCTGCGAGATGTTTCTCTAAAATCCGTAAATCCAGTGCGAGATCTTGTATTCTGCCTTTTCTAAATTCGACATTACTAAAGCCAATCGCATCGGCAACTATCGGTGCATTACGCTCAGCGACTTCTAGCATGTCGTCTGTCATATCCACGCCAATCACCTTACCACTCTCTCCAACAACTTGGGAGGCGATGAAACAGATCTTGCCGGTTCCACTTCCTAGATCCAGTACCACATCTCCCTTCTCCACCCAGCGTGAAGGATCACCACAGCCGTAATCTTTCTCAATCACCTCTTGGGGGATCACCTTCAAAAACTGGGGATCATAATCCACCGGGCAGCACAGAGCCGCTTCTTGTACTGCTGCTGCATCTGCATAGCGATTTTTTACTGATGATTCTACCTTCATATCTGTTCTTGCATTCATTGCTTAGAGGGTGCGAATGATGGATTATTCCTAGAGAAGGTCGACATTTTTTCTTTCTTATTTAATCTCTATTTATGGTTCAGGAGCTCTTACAAACACTCATTGCGATTCCTAGCGTCAATCCAGATTCCACACCGGGCACAACTCAGGTCGGGGAGCTGCGACTCGCCAAGTGGCTCGACACCTACATGAGTGATTTAGGATTTCACTGTACTCTCGAAGAAGTGAAGCCCGGACGGCCTAACCTGATCTGTCGTAGCCCAGGTAGTGACTTGCGACCTCGTATATTCTTAGGCCCTCACCTAGACACTGTCGGAGTAGCTGGGATGAGTATTGATCCCTTTGGTGGTGAAATTCGTGACGATCGAATCTGGGGACGGGGTGCTTCTGACACAAAGGGCCCAATGGCTGCGATGATCACAGCGCTCAAAAATCGAGCCCATTTACTCAGTGAACTTCCCGTGGCTATCGACTTCGTCGCCTTTATGGCAGAAGAATCAAGCCAATGGGGGTCAAAGGACTTTGGCTCTAAATACGCGAAAGATTATGTCCTCGGTATCGCTGGCGAGCCGACCTCTCTGGACATCGTCTACACGACGAAAGGCTCTACTTGGATCACTGTCGAAACTAGTGGCAAGGCTGCTCACGCCTCTCAGCCAGAGCGCGGCCAAAATGCTATTCTCTCACTGACTCGTAGCCTCGATCTCATGAACCGCAAGCTCGCGGGTAAACTCGCCACATTCACCCATCCCGTTCTCGGGCACAGTACTCTTAATATTGGTACGATCCAGGGAGGCACACGGCCAAATATTGTCCCAGATTTTGCCAGTGCAGAGATCGATATTCGCTACACGCCCACTCTTCATGAATGTGGCGGCGCCCTTGATCTCACCCAGTCTTTCATCAAAGAGAACCAACTTCCCCTCAAAATCTCCGAATGCCACACAAACCCTCCCATGGAAGTCGATAACGCGCACCCAATGCTCAAGCATTTACTCTTGGCTAATCCTACAAGCCAACTAGTGGGCGCTCCTTGGTTCTCTGATGCTGCCCACCTCAATGACGCAGGCTGCCCGAGTGTCTGCATAGGGCCTGGCTCGATTGATCAAGCGCACACCAAAAATGAGTTTATCGCCATTCGTGATCTACTCGAAGGCGTGAGCTACTTCGAGAACCTCATCGACAGCTTTGCCTCTTAGAGTAGCTAGAATAGTAGCTAATGTTTCCCGCTCTAAATCGAGATTACTCGATAGAAGGAATCTCTGGCTCAGGAGCGATAGAGGGAATTCCCCCAGACGAGTTCGCCCCAGAGGGTGGTGTCAGCTCAGGAGTCGGTGCTTCAATCGATGAAGGAGCACTATTGAGCGCAGCATCTTGAGGCGCGCCAGCAGAAGAACCCTGCAGCACATCAACAGAAACTGGTGGCTCAATGGATGGAATCTCAGGCTCAGGCGCCACGAGGGGTACTCCATCTGGGTTTAAAGTCAAATCAGCCGCTAAAAGCTCTTGCTCAGAGCCCGTGAGCAGTACCTGCGGAGCGACCATGGCATCTGGAATGTAGCCGACTTGGCCACTTTCTGTCTGCACTTTCACATAAGATCCATCACCTCCTAGTGCCTGTAGTACAATACCTTGGGCCAAGATCGCAAATGGTTGATCGGCTCCCTTTGGCACTTCTCGAAACAATGGTGAGCTTGGCTGGAGTGTCTCAAGGACTGTTCCTTCGGCAAATAAAGCATCTGTCTCCACGCGCTGTGCCTTTAGTCGGCGCAAACCAGGTGGATCTAAAGGATTAAACCCTCCCTCCAAGGGAGCGTTTAAGCGCCCGAGGGAAGAGGTGAGAGAACCAGAGCCACAGCTAGTGAGTAGCACAGCTATTGTGGCGAGAGAAATTAGATATCTTGATCTCATAAGAATATAGTCAGAACACTATGTTAGCATTCTCTGTGAGGTAGTATTTTGGAGGGTGTTTTTTTGTATTCAATAAGACTGTGTGACTACATACCAGTTTCGCTGTCTGTACTAACTCGAAAGATTCACGACTTATTGACCCAAGTGAGCGAACAAGCAGACAACTATGCATTCGGACAAACCAACGCAATTCTCATTGTCACCTCTATACATAAAGCTCTTCTTCCAGCAGATCATCTCCCGCGAAGTCCAGACCTTCGACCGCCCCTGCGCTGCGAATACCCTCGAGTGTTCTTCTGCTACCTCGCTTGGTCTGAGGACCGGCGACTTTATCCTTCACCACCCCAACAACTGAGGGCGTCACCGCCGCCACACCAAGACAGAGCAGAGCGAAGGCCAATGGACGACGCGCACTCCGGTGCATCATATCGCCTAACACCATACCAACCGCAGCTCCGATTAAGCCGGGAGCCACAGAACTGCCTTTTTCAATCCATTGATTGCCTTGAGAGGTATTTCCGTAATCCATGTCTAAGACACTATAAATTCTCTCCAAAATAAAAAGTCAAATCCACTACTTTTTCTTCCCATCATAGGAGCAGCTCATATGCTGCGCTCTATGGCAGATATTTACGCTCTTATTCTAGCAGGAGGCAGTGGCACTCGATTTTGGCCACTTTCTAGAAATACAAAGCCAAAACAACTCCTTAATTTATTCGGTAATGATACTCTACTGAGGCTCACTATTGACCGCCTCAGCGGTCTAGTGCCCGCAGAAAATATCCTCATTCTTACCAATGAGCTCCAAGAAAAGGGAGTCCGCGATATAGCGCACGAAATCCCTTCTCATAATATCATCGCTGAACCCGCCAAGAGAGACACCGCCCCTGCTGTCGCCCTTGGCATAGGCCTGATCGCGGCTCGCGACCCCCTCGCCACCATGATGGTACTGCCTGCTGATCAGCTTATACAGGACATCAGCTCCTACCAGCAAATCATGTCAGAGGCTCTTCGCGCAGCACAGACGCACAGCGCTCTTGTGACTGTGGGCATTAAGCCGACATGGGCGTGCCCCTCCTACGGGTATATCGAGCGCGGAGAGATTATTTCTGAGAATAGCTCAGCTTCCACGGCTCCCTATAAGGTAGTTTGCTTCCGTGAGAAGCCGAATTCAGAGCTCGCTGAAACCTTCCTAAAACGCGGTAACTTCGCCTGGAATGCTGGGATGTTTATCTGGACAATTCCCACAGTCATAAAAGAACTCTCCACACATGCCCCAGAATTATCCCAGTTTGTGGATAAGATTCTCGCCTCCACAAATCACGATGCCACGATTCGTGAAGTCTTCCCCTCACTCACTGCGACCTCCATCGACTACGCCCTCATGGAGCACGCCTCTGAGGTATTAAACCTCGAAGCCACATTTGACTGGGATGATGTCGGCTCTTGGATCTCTGTCGCCAAGTACCTAGAGACTCTAGCAGACGGAAACCAAACAAACACCCCTCTCTCTTCTCTTGAAAGCACACATAATATTGTCTTCACATCTAACAAAGACACCAGAGTCGCCCTCCTCGGCGTGAATGATCTCATCATTGTCCAGACAGACGACGCCCTACTTGTCGCCAATCGACATCAAGCAGATGATATTAAAAAATTAATTGAAAATATCCCAAAAGATATGCGCTAGCAATCTCGAGAGGCGAGGCTGATTCAGCCCCCAATAGACCATAGAATGATCAAGTCGACTTATTGTCTTATACCAATCCAAAAAACGAACTGGTACTAGAATGCCCTGTCACGGGGATGCACCCAGTTTGAGGAAATGAAGTCTTTAATAATAAAGTAATTATCACGCGATTTATGTACTGGGCGCGCCACTTTCAGCATCATTGGCCGCCCTAGTTCGGAGAACAAACCCGGATCTCTACTCGCTGCACGGTGAAGCTTCGCCCATACATCTGTGCCTTTCTTTAAGTACCCCCACACGTGAGTCTCCTCTCCTATGGTTGTTAGGCGAAAGCACTGATACTCCTCCTCTGTGAGATCATAGCTATATAAATTATCAATACGAGCATACACTCGAAACGGCTCTACAATCTCAGATTGATACTCAATAAGTTCTTTCAGAGTCATTGGATTATAACATACAAAAGATTCCCAATCGACCTTATAGCCATCCTCTTTCTCAGCCATTAATAATAATCTATTTTCTAAACCTCCTGAGAAATGAACCATCCAATACGGTGATAAACCAACTGTGATGGGCTGTAGCTGCTTCACGGTCACCTCTTGGCTTCGCCACTCATGCTTTTGATAGTACTTATCCACCAGTAGTGAGACTCTCTCTGGCATATCAATGTAGCTTTTTAGTTCTTCTATATTCTTCGCTGCTAAGAATTTGCGAGTGACTGCCTTAATCTCTGCAATAGCCTCCTGAGAGTCCTCGCGCAATTGCTCTCGCTCCAGCTCCACAGCAATCGCTTTCTCCTCAGTTTGTCTGAAATTATCTGCCCCTCGAGAGAGGAAAAACACAGCCCAGATCACAAGCCCTCCAATCAAGACAACACCAACAAATAGCCCACTGAGCCATATCCATGAAGGCTTTTTATGTGCAGTACTTCTACCCCACCCGTCTTCAAACTCTTCCAATTCAAGATCATCTCTCGCCACCACTTTTGCGAGGGAGTCATCTGAGCGAATTTTTGGGAATGTTTTCTCCCCCTCTTTAAGAACTGCGACTTCATCCCCCTCATCTCTATGGCCCTCGAGTTTCTTATTCTCGTTCTCTTGCCCCTCATTCCTCTCTCCCTCCACTGGCTTGACCTTCGCTGCTAGCGCCTCACAAACCTCGCCTTCTTCCACAAGTTTTAATGCTTTCTCTGGCTTCTGGTTCTTCTTTTCCATAGTAGGTTTTGGTGACACTTCCATAAAAACACGATGGACGCAATACAGGAAACCATCTACAGATTAACTCAGTGAGCCACGCTTATTCACCACGCATTCTCATCACTACCGCCGGCTTCGGTGATGGGCACAACAGTGCGGCAAGAAACATCGCCACAGCGCTCCAAGGCCGAGCCATAACTAAGGTCATTGATCCCTGCCAAATGGCCTCACCGACTCTGAATCGCTTTCTGCAAAAAAGCTACAGAACCATGACCACTCACTGCCCAAGACTCTGGCACAAGGTCTACTGCTCAACGGATCAACAAGACTTCTCCAAACAACAACTCCCCTTCATGCGGCCACCCGAAAACCTTCTTTCTAGAGAAGTGCTGGAGTTCGCGCCACATGCCATCATTAGCACCTACCCACTCTACCCTTATTTTATAGAGCGGCACTTCCAAGAAGGACACCCCCGAGTCCCAGTATTCACCGTAGTGACAGACTCCATCGAGATCAATGCCGCATGGCGAAAAGCGCCCTCAGACTACTGGCTAGTCACTGACTCACAAACGAAACAAAACCTCACCCACCAAGGCCTCGCTACAGATAAGATCATGACCCCCGGTTTTGCCGTGCATCCTCACTTTCAGCAGCTCACACCCATCATGGCTGATGATCCCTGCTCGCCCTTTAGAGTCCTTTACTTCCCGACTTCCAAGAAACCTCACGTTCGTAGAACCTCCAGAGCGATATTCGCATCTGCCCACCAGCACATTGAGCTCACCATTGTGCTGGGTCGGAATTTTCGCAAACTCTATCGCCGCGCCAAGGAAGTCCAGCAGACTTACCCCGGCAAGGTTCGTATCGTCGGCTGGACCAAGAAAGTCCCTGAACTCCTCAACTCCCACCACATCGCTATTGGCAAAGCGGGAGGCGCCACAGTGCATGAGGCTATGGCTTCGAGCTGCCCCATGCTCATTCACCATCTCGTCCCAGGTCAGGAAGAAGGGAATCTCCATTTGCTCAAACAACTAAAGGGAGGCGCGCTCGCTGAATCAAACACAGATCTCACCTTCGCTATAGATCGACTCCTAGAGAATAACGCCGCTCAGTGGCGCCAAATGAAGCAGAACCTCTCAGAACATCGGAAGCCAGAAGGTGCGGAGAGAATCGCGGACCTCGTCCTACAAAAAATCATCTCTTAGCGCCAACAAGTGCTCACTTTAAATACTCTTTTCTAGATGGAGAACTCACATAGCCTTGGCTCGCCCAGAGATCATAGGCCCTCTCTCCCTCTCTGAGTAAAACGCGGGTTTCCCCGTGGCTATCCGCTGACCGAAGGAGAACAGAAATCAAGCGCCTCGGTATCACCGTTGTCTTCCCGCCCTCGTATTTTTTGACAATAGAATCTCTATCAGAAGCCACCATTAAGCAGCTTCCAGCACTTGAACTCAGTGCCGTTTTCCCACCAATCACGCCTAACTGCCCCAGTAGCGGATTCGATGTCTTCACACTGTAAGACTCTTTTTTACCACTGCGTCTATACACAGTGACTGGTCGAGTTTTCTGTTTCACATAATAGGTGAAGCCAGGATCCTTCATCGCGTGAATACTCAGTATCGCAAGATCAGACGCTGTGGAATACCCACTCTCCCCGGCGAGCTCCATGCCGTGAGCACTATAAAACTGAGTCCTCTTTAGGCCAAGAAACTTCAAAAACTGCCCCATTTCACGAACAAACTCACCCACGGGCTCTCCTGCCCTCTGTCTATGTGCGAGCAGTTTACTGCCAACATGGTAGGAAAGAGCATGCATGGACACATCATCATCTCCTAGTAACCCAGAATAAATCGCGTCGCGTAGACTCAGGCGCTCTCCCACTTGCAGTTGCAGTGGATTTTTCCCACCAAAATTCACAGAAGAGACTGGGACAGTCACCAGTTGATTCAAATCCTCCTTTGCCACACTCGCCCAGTCTAGGGCCACCATAGAGGCTGCGATCTTAGCCATACCCGCTACAGGTCTCCTACGTTCTGTGTCTTGGGCTAGAAGCACCCGACTCGTATGCGCATCCACAACAATATAGCTTTGAGCGGAAGCACATACGCTCAGCATGACTGAAGCTAACAGACAACTTAGTAAATTTAATTTCGAGGCTTTCATGACAAATCCAATCACCGTAATCTCTGAAGAAATTAGCGAGATGATTCAGCCCCGCAACTCCCAAATGATACGAATGTGTCAAACTTCTTGCTAAACTTCGCTGGCCAAGGCAGCTTCCAGCCTCATTGCAGCTATGGAAGCTTCCGCATCTTAGGGGAAGACCAGCAACTATCCAGACAACTCCACGGCAGATCCCCTATTGGTCGGCTCCGGTAGCCACCAAGATCATTCTGTCTCGATAGCGCAATCACGCCGTGACTTAGAAACATACCTAGACAAAGCAATGTCTGAACAAAGCAAGCAAACCAGCTCCGGCCCAACTAAGCGCCGTCGCAGCAACAATCGCAATCGTAACCACCAAAACGGGGGTGAGCGCCAAGGAGGCCAGCAGCGCAACCGCAGATCCAACAACGGACGCCGTGGCCCAAGAAAACCCGCTCCTCTAGAAATGACCTTCTGGCTCAAAGTCAAAAAATTCTTTGGGCTCCTCGATGAAGAAAAAGAACGCGCCAAGCAATATGCCAAGCGCCGCGCGAACCAAAAGCCAGGAACCCCAAGAGAGAACCAAACCTCTTCGACACAGCCACAACGCTCACCGAAGTCAAATGTCAGAAATGCGAAGACCTCCACAGACACAAAGCCGAAGCCAAGGCCCTCTGTGCTCAACAGTCGCCTCTACTTAGGTAACTTATCCTTTGAGGCCACAGAGTATGAGCTCGAAGATCTCTTCAAAGGTATTGGTAACGTGAAGAAAGTCGAAATCATCTACAATCGCGCCACGCATCGCTCAAAGGGCTACGGATTTGTCGAAATGTACAACATTGATGACGCCAAGCGCGCTGTCGAAGTTCTACACGACCAGCCGTTTATGGGCAGAAACCTCGTTGTTAGTGGAGCGAAAGAGCGCCAAGACAATGCCGATCGCCCACCCAGAAAGAAGCGCCACGACAACGAAAATCAAAATAAAGGCGCAAGTGCTACAGCTCAACCAGCTGCCCAGCCAGAAGAAGTGACCTTCAGTAGTGCCGAAGACAGTAAAGAATCTGAATCTTAAGCGCTGACTCACCCAAACTCCCAAAACATCTCACCCTCACTACACCAGCTAGTGAGGGTTTTTTATACCAATGAGGAAAACGAACTGGTAGAAAGGGCGAAGAGATTTGGTGGGAGATCAAGGCGGAACCCATCGGTGATGCGAGCATCTGCGGGTGGGTGACAACGATGGTATCCCGTCAAAGATCTAGCGAATTCTACCAGATAGTTTTTTGAGTTGGTATTATTCTCCAAATGTATTTTTTTAAAACCACTTTTCCACAACGACAAAAAGAGAGCTCCAATCCCTATGAAAAACATTTGGCAAAGCATCTCTGACTGCTAGGCTTCCACCATGTCTGCCACCTCGATTGACCTAAAGGAGGAAATCCTGCGCCTGAAACAAGAAAAAAACGCCGTCATCTTAGCCCACAATTACCAAGTTGGCGAGATCCAAGACTTGGCGGACTATGTCGGAGACTCACTAGGACTAGCCTATCGAGCTCAAGAAACAGACGCTGACGTCATCTGCTTCTGCGGCGTGCACTTCATGGCAGAAACCGCCAAAATTGTGAATCCGACAAAGACTGTCATCCTGCCAGATGCTGACGCTGGCTGCTCACTCGAGCAAGCATGCCCAGCAGAAGATCTAGAAGCTTTCTTAAAGGCCAATGAGGAAAAGAACTACTACGTCATCGCCTACATAAACTGCTCAGCAGGCGTGAAAGCACTCTGTGACGTCATCTGCACCTCTGGCAATGCCGTTCACATCGTCAATCAAGCACCCGCTGATCGACCCATTCTCTTTGTCCCAGATGCGAACCTAGGTGCCTGGGTGATGGAGCAAACTGGCCGCAAGATGGATCTCTGGAAAGGCTCCTGCTACGTGCATGTCGAATTCACCCAGAACTCCATCCAGCGAATCAAAGACGAGTACCCAGACGCGCTCGTTGTCGCCCATCCAGAGTGCACCACAGCTGTGCGCCTACTCGCTGATGAAGTCTGCTCGACAGAGAAAATGGTCACTTACTGCAAGGAAGCTCCAGTGGACAACATCATTGTGGTGACTGAATCCGGCATGCTGCACCGCCTACAAAAGGAAGCTCCCGAGAAAAATCTCATCCCCGGCCCCACAGACAAGTGCGCCTGCAATGACTGCGTCTACATGAAGATGAACACTCTTGAGAAACTCAGAGACTGCCTCGCAGCCCTCTCCCCCACAGTCGAGATGCCCGAGAGCACCCGCCAGAGAGCCGAGCTTCCTCTACTCAGAATGCTCGAACAGTCGAAGTAGAGTTTTGATCCATTCACTGCTCGACAAAAATAAGCCGTGAAATAATGCCCAGAAAAGGACAATCTATGAAGATGAGCTTCATTGAAAGTTCATTCAGTGTCGCAGCGGGATATGTCATCACTGTGTGTATTCAATACTGGATATACCCTCTTTTTGGTATTTCCATTCCTGTATCTGACGCTCTTCTCATCTCAGTCATCATCGTATTAGCTGCATTTATAAAGAATTTTTCAATCCGTCGGCTATTTAATTTCATTCATATCAAAGGAGAAGAGGAACCGAACTAACAAAAACCTCATCGCCTAACACCCATTCCATACCCCATCTTAGAACTCTCCTCCAAGGGTTAATGCTCTGTCGCCTCTCCCGCATCATGCGGTAGGCGAATCCGCTCGACCATGTCCTGCACCTCCTGCGGAGGCTTCGCTGTGAACCTATTGACAACAATAGCGACTAAGAAGTTTAGCAGCATACCTAACAGACCAATTCCTTCTGGAGTGATCCCAAACAGTAATTCGTCTGCTCTCCCCCCTAAAAACTGGAAGTAAATAATATAACTCAGAGTAAAGACAATACCTGCGATCATCCCTGAGATAGCTCCCACCCCACTCATCGTCTTCATAAAGATACCGAGCAGAAGGGTCGGGAAAAACGAAGAAGCTGCGAGCCCAAAGGCAAAGGCCACGGTCTTGGCAATAAACTCTGAGGGAGGGTTAATGCCGAAGTACACGGCCACTGCCAGAGCCACAAAGGAAGCCATGCGTGCCGCAGACACCTCCTGCTTGTCAGTGAGGTCGGGCTTAAGGATATTCTTCAGTAAGTCATGAGAAATCGAGGTCGAGAGCACAAGGAGTAGACCTGCGGCCGTAGAGAGAGCGGCGGCTATACAGCCTGCCATCAGAAGTGCGATGACCCACTGTGGGAGCCCACCCATATGAGGATTTGCCATCACCATGATGTCATTGCCAAAATAGAGTTCATTACTGCCCGCAGCGATTTCGTTTGCGTACAGCGGCTGGCCAAACTCCCCTTTTTCTCCTGACTCACGAAATACTGGTTTACCCACAAACACGCCTCCAGCGCCATCATTCTCACCGTGCTTCGGGCCGAAATACTGGATCTTGCCATCGCCATTTTTATCCACCCAGGCCATCTGGCGGTTTTGCTCAAAGTCCTTAAACCAGCTCGGTACTTGCTCATAGCTGGTATTGTGCAAATTCTGAATCAAGTTCACTCTCGCAAAGGCACCAATCGTGGGTGCTGTGAGATAAATCACCGCTATAAAGGCCAGAGTCCAGCAGGCGGAAGTTCGCACAGACTTCACATCCTTCACGGTAAAGAAGCGCACAATCACGTGAGGTAATCCCGCTGTCCCCGCCATGAGCACTGCTGTGAGACAGAACATATTGAGCTTCGAGAAAGAACCATCCGTGTATTTCTCAAAGCCGAGTTCTTGATTCATCACATTGAGTTTCTCTATCAATGGCACTGGTGCGCCACCTCCTTCAGCTACCGCAGAACCGACAAAGCCTAACTGTGGAATCACATTACCAGTCAGCGCCATCGAGATAAAAATCGCGGGTAAGGTGTAGGCGAAGGCCATCACACAGTACTGCGCCACCTGCGTGTAGGTGATCCCGCGCATCCCACCTAGTCCTGCATAAAAGAACACAATCGCCCCACCCACCAACACCCCGCCCGTGATATCAAGAGCTGGGAAAAGCTGCGAGAATACGACTCCCACACCACGCATCTGCCCCATGATATAGGTCATACAGATAAAGATCGCACAAACTACAGCGACCAGGCGCGCCGTACGCGAATAGAAACGATCTCCTATGAAGTCCGGTACTGTCGATTTTCCAAATTTTCGCAGATAGGGCACCATGAGGACTGTCAGCAGGACAAAGCCCCCTGTCCAACCCATCAAGTAAGCAGAACCATCATAGCCCTTGATCGAGATCAGACCCGCCATCGAGATAAAGGTCGCCGCAGACATCCAGTCAGCGGCTGTTGCCATGCCATTGGCGAAAGGCGACACCCCACCTCCCGCGGTGTAAAACTCAGAGGTCGACTTCGCCCGCGATTTCACCGCAATGCCAATGTAGAGCGCAAAAGAGAGACTTATAAAGAGATAGTTCCAAGTATCCTGATTCATGGTCTATACTTTCTTATCCCTCGTCATTTTCTCCGCAAAGCCAAATTTCCTATCCAGCCTATCCATCCAGAATTTATAGAGAATCAATAGCCCGACAAAACACACAATGGAACCCTGCTGAGACATCCAGAATCCAAAAGGAGCACCACCCAGCGAGGGTAAATGCGAATCTAGCCACTCACGAAATACGATCCCACAGCCAAAGCTCACCAAAAACCATATCCCGAGAATAGAAAAAACCACACGAATCGTCGCTGGATAATAACGCGCACCTCTCGCATCGACAGATGGCCTATTCATAGAGTCACATTCTCTCTGAGGGTCTTCTTCCATAGTAGTTTTCCATAATAAATAAATTAGTATCCCTATCCAATAGTTAGCAAGAGAACATTCAGCAAGAGAAATCCAAAACCCAAAATCGCCACCCTCCTCTCTCCTGCTTTATACCTCGATCATTCAACTTGCATCCACAGAGAGCCTAGGTAGAGTTTTGCCATGAAATCTATCATTCACACCTGCCTCCTCGTCACCCTTACTCTATTTTCACTCAGCTGCGCTCAAGCGGAGGACAATAAAGACAGCAAAGATCTCAAAGACATCAAAGTGCAGCTCCAGCTGGTGAAAGGGAATGTCGATGTCACACTCTTCGCTAGCAAGGCCCCGATCGCCTGCGCGAATTTCCTCAATCTCGCTCAGCGTGGTTTCTACGATGGCAATCACTTCCACCGCGTCATCCCAGGCTTCATGGCACAAGGAGGCTGCCCACTGAGCACAGGCACTGGTGAGCCTGGTTACACCTTTAAGAATGAAAGCCACCCTTCCCTAACATTTACTAAAAAAGGCCTCCTCGCTATGGCGAATCGTGGAAAAGACACCAATGGCTGCCAGTTCTTCATCACCTACGGTGCTGCCCCCCAACTCGATGACGGCTACACGATCTTTGGTGAGGTCACTTCAGGACAAGACATCATCGACTCACTCGTTGGTAAAATCGCGCGTCCAGGCTGGCGTGGTGATGGTAAAGGTGATGAGATCAAAACCATTCAAATCATCGACTCCACAGACGCTCTATTCGCCGCACAGAAAGCCAATATCC
Source organism: uncultured Verrucomicrobiales bacterium (assembly GCA_937928735.1). Lineage (GTDB taxonomy): Bacteria > Verrucomicrobiota > Verrucomicrobiia > Verrucomicrobiales > Akkermansiaceae > Rubritalea. Next base: position 46,410 of record CALFVF010000019.1, read on the forward strand.
AGAGCTGGACAGAGATTCTTGATAAGCGCTACCCAGCGAAGAAGTAGTCACAGCTTAGTCTTAGCTCATTGCTTCTCACTCACCTCCCTTTCTCTTATCCCCATATCCCTCTTATCCCTCATTTTAGCCTTTTCTACACACTCACCTCACGATGCCCATTTGGTCTCCCCTAGTTATCGCCTTTCTTCTCGGCTCCATTCCCTTTGGCCTCATTATCGCCAGATTCAAGGGCATTGATATCCGTCAGCACGGCTCCGGCAATATTGGAGCGACCAATGTCCTTCGTGTCGTCGGGAAACAATACGGCATCACCTGCCTTTTTCTGGACTTACTTAAAGGCCTCATCCCCACTATTATCGGAGTCAGCCTGATTCGCTATGGTGATAATCTCCACCAGATGACAATCAGCTCCCTCACTAGCTACAGCACAGCTCTCCCTGCTAGCGAGCAACTCACCGCACAGACTCTCCAAGTCCTCACAGGCCTCTGCGCCATACTGGGACATAACTACTCACCCTGGGTCGGGTTTAAGGGGGGCAAAGGTATTGCAACTTCCGCAGGCGTGTTACTCGGCCTTATGCCAGCAGCAGTCATCCTACTCTTCCTCGTCTGGCTCGCCCTGTTCTTTCTCACTCGCTACGTTTCTGTCGCCAGCATGGGTGCAGCCGCAGTACTGCCCCTACTCACTATCTATGGCTCCTACTACCATGGAAAGCTGGCTGATGGCACTTGGAATAAGCCTCTCTTTCTCTTTTCTGTCGTGATTGGCATTCTTGCGATTTGGAAACACCGCTCTAACATCCGAAACCTCAGAAACGGCACCGAGCACAAATTCGAGAAAAAATCGAAACAACCAACATCATGAGCGCACAGCCTAACCAGCCCTTCGAGTCTTTTCAAAAAGCCGTTGTCCTGGGCTCAGGCTCATGGGGAACCAGTCTCGCCACAGTTCTTGCCCACCATTTCCAGCAAGTCGTCATCGTCGGCCGCTCTCCTAGTACTGCCCAAGAAATCACAGAGGCACAAACAAACTCCCAGTACCTTCCTGATGTCCCACTAGCCAGTAACATCACAGGTTCCACAGAGTTTAGCGAAGCGCTCAGTGCGGATCTCATCCTCTTTGTCCTCCCCACATCTGTGACTCGAGAGAGTGCGCAGGCACTCTCCCAGCTCGCTCTCCCCGAGGGCATCCCTCTGCTTTCCTGCTCAAAGGGCATTGAGCGCGGCAGTGGCATCCGCATGAGCCAGATCCTCCAAGAATCATTTCCTAACAATCCCGTCGCCGCCCTCTCAGGCCCCAATCACGCCGAGGAAGTCGCCAGACAGATGGCCACCTGTGCTGTCGTCGCCACACCGAACAAAGGCCTCGCTCAGCACTTACAGCAAGCCTTCACTGCCCCCTACTTCAGAACATACACTAGTACAGACCTCGCAGGGGTCGAGCTCGGTGGCGCCCTAAAGAATGTCTTCGCCATTGCCGCAGGCATACTCACAGGTCTCAACCTCGGAGACAATGCCGCTGCTGCCCTCGTCACACGTGGCCTCGCTGAAATGACACGCCTAGGTATTGCCCTCGGTGGACAAGCAGAGACATTTGCCGGCCTCTCAGGCATCGGTGACCTCATGGTCACCTGCTACTCACCACACTCCAGAAATAACCGAGTCGGCAAAGCCCTCGGCCAAGGCGAGACACTAGAACATGCGACGGCACGCCTCGGCATGATAGCAGAGGGCGTACCCAACACCCTCTCCATCTACGAGTCCGCGCGCCACTGCCAGATAGAGACCCCAATTATCGATGCTGTCTACAGTATCCTCTATCAAGACAAACCAGCCACTCTCGCCATGCAGGAGCTACTCAGCCGTGAGCCAAAGCCAGAGTAACCCCGCAGCACCTAGTTACGCCGAGCTCTGAATAAATATCAGAATCATGCTGAAATCGTAGAACAGATTCTTCTCATACCAGTGAAGGCAACAACGCTAACTTCCCACAAAGATCCAGCAAACTCTACCAGATAGTTTTTGAAATGCATAACTGAGATATGCCAAAGAAAATCAGAAAATAGAGTTTAAGATTGATTTCATGGGAAACTTCTGTATCAAGTCATAGGTATGAAAAAGAAAGTGTTTCTCTATCTCTCTACAGGCCTAGCTCTTGTTTTGCTGTCAGCCTCAACTCCGTCTAATAATCCAGCTTCAACAGAAACGACGTCTCTAGTTGATGATTGGTTGATTGTTGGTTCTCCAATTTCTGTGTTTACTCCTGGTGAACCAAGTATCTCTGTTGGGTACAATGCCCGAGCTACGGGGAACAACTCCCTAGCCATCGGTCCTGGTGCTAGAGCATTAGGATACAGTTCGGTTGCTTTGGGCTATTTTGCAACTGCTTCTGGTAGTACTTCTTTTGCCAGCGGACAATCTACTACTGCATCTGGCGACTACTCCTTCAGCACCGGTTACTTGAACTCTGCGATAGGTTACACTTCGATTGCTTTAGGTTTTCGTAGCCGAAGTATCGGACGCTACTCAACTGCCATTGGCCAAAACACTCAAAGCTTAGGTAGTGACTCAATTGCTTTAGGGCGTGACACTGTAGCTAGTGGTAGAAATACCACGGTAGTAGGGATAGCAAACGATTTAGAAGGCGCATTATCGAATGATTCGGCAGATCAATTAAACAGAGCCAATCACCTCTTTGTCATTGGAAATGGCAGGGGTATTAACGCCAGATCCAATGCCCTCGTCACCAAACACTCCGGTGAAACCAATCTCATCAATAGAGAGTGGAATTCATCCGCTCCACTCACAGAATCTGCCGATGATGGCCATGGTAATACAGGTGAGGCACTGATAGTCGCCGGGCATACACGATTAAAGGGCAAGGTGATTATTGAACAAGCTCAGGGAGATATCTCGATGGGGATCTTTGGTCAGTAATGACCACTCCCTCCCTCTCTCAGAAACTTCATTATGTTGACTGCATTCGATGACTGCATGCATCTAGCTCACCAATGACGCCTATAAAGGCGCGGCTAGGTGAGCACCTCGTGAAAGCAACCGCGAAACCCTGAAACTCTCTCAGCGCAAGCTCTCACTAGCCATCATAGTGGCCTCTGCACGGCGCAATCACTCAACAACCATTTTGCATTCGCTAGACTAAGTGAAGTTCTCCATCAATACGCCGAGACCACCAGCCTGAAAGCTGGTTTTCAACGGTTCAGGTTTCCCTATGTCACTATAGGGATCTCGCCATACGCTTTCTGCTTTCTATGGTCCTCAGCACTTTCTTTGCTATTCTCACCTGTGTCGCGGTGTATTGATCATTCTGTCAGCCTGTAAGTTCTTTCCCACCAGAGTCAGCACCCTACTCCGTATTGGCAGCCACAGCCTCGAGCTGAATCGGGTAGCGGCAGCCGGCATTCCACTCCATCACGTAGATATTGCCTTGCTTGTCGACCATGAGGTCGTGGGCGTGTTTGATAAAGCTGTGTTCCTCGTGCTGGTGGAGGTGAGTGGTGAGTTCTCCGTCATGATAGTGTGGTGTGTTTCCTCCTGGGCAGGAGATCACCTGGCGGGTCTTTTGATCAATAATCACCACAAAGCCTGATTCATTATGACGTTTTTTCTTCTCTGTGTCGAAGCTCCAGCATGCTCCCGCATAGATCTTACCATCATGAAAGACAGGCTGGCCGACCATGGCTCCAGGCACCTTGATCTGGCTGAGGTATTCGCCTGTGAGTGAGAATTGCTTAAGCTTTTGCTCAGAGCGTGAGCTCACCCAGATAGTGGGATTCTCTGGATCTGAGTCGTCGATACTAATACCGTGACCGCCATTAATCGTGTCTTCCTGCTTTTTTTTGACACCCCCCCACTGGCGCACGATTTCACCCTCAAGGGTGTACTCAAAGACGTACTGAGATGAGTAGCCATCTATCACCACGATATTGCCATTGGGCAATACTGCAGCATCACAAGGTGAGAAAGGGGTCTTAACCCCTCGATCATAGCCACACTCTTCCGGAGTCGGTAGGGTCTTTACTATGGTGCCGTCCTTTTTGAGAATCGTGACTTCACCTCCGTGGCGAGAGGCCTCCCCTTCTGCGGAGAAGTGCCACGAGCAGTTCACATGAATCAAGTGCTCCTCTCCTTCAATATCGATCACATCAATCCCGTGCCCACCCTCTAGACCTGCCCCGAGAGCGCGGACAAAAGTACCATCTGGCTGGAAGACCAAGATCGCATTCTTCGGGTGATCTGTGACAAGGTAAAACAGTCCGTCTTTCCCCTCAACCATGGCGTGCGAATTAATCACAGGAGCTTGCTCGCGCTCCACCTTCGCCCAGTGGCGGTTCACTTTATAGCGGTGTTCACCGTGCCCCACTAGCTCAGAGGCATTCTTCTCCTCTTCGGAATAGGGTGTTGGCACATATTGACCAAAGCAGAGAGAAGACGTTAAAAGAAGGCTTAAGGAAACGATAGTTTTCATAGACAGTAAGTAAGATCGCCGCACTATAGAAACTGAGTTCCTGGGAGCAAACCTAGAATCATAAAAATAACGACTATAACTGTTTGGCGGTGGGCTCTTAGCGCAGTTATTTGGCCACAAAAAAAGCCCATCATCTCTAAGACAAGGGGCTTTGGAAAACTAACAAGGCGTGCTTCTTGCTAACGAACTTAACCACGCTTTTTACGTCGTAGTCTCAGTGCTGCTAAGTTCACAGCGATTGCATTCTGGAGGTGCGCTTGCTCGTCTTTGTCACCAGCTTCGACACCTTCTAGTGCTTTTTCTGCACGCTCAATCGCCTTTTGAGCAGCGTCTTCATCAATTTCATCTTCTCCCAGTGCTTGGTCTGTGAGAACAGTCAATTTATTGTCACTGATCTCTGCAAATCCAGAACCAATGGCGAGTTCGACAGTCTCACTACCCTTACGATAACGAAGCTCCCCGGGAGCGAGGGAAGTCACTAGTGCGGCGTGGAGCTGAAGAATCCCCATCTCACCCTCCGAACCAGGTAAATAGACATCTTCTACGGTGTCAGAAAAAATTTTCTTTTCAGGAGTAACGATTTCGAGATGAAGCATGGTGTTGTAGACTAGAGTTAGTGGAGCCGTTCACAAAAGGTATTATGGACTGAAGAAATAACCAGAATACTCTGCGAAGCGCTTTCACCCTCTGTATAAGAGAGTGAAGCATTTAGCATAGCAAAGAAGACTAATCACGGGAAACACTATCAATACCCGCCTTCATGTAGAAGTTACTCTCTGGCACATCATCCCACTTACCGTCAAGAATCTCTGCAAAGCCTCTCACTGTATCATCAATGGATGCATAGACACCCGGTACGTTTGTGAAGACCTCAGCAACGTGGAATGGCTGAGTGAGGAAACGCTGAATCTTACGAGCACGGAATACAGACATTTTATCCTCATCAGAGAGTTCATCCATACCCAAGATCGCGATGATGTCCTGCAGATCCTTGTAGCGCTGAAGCACAGTCTGTACTCCACGAGCAACTCGGTAATGCTCTTCCCCAACAATAGCTGGCGCAAGTGCTTTTGAAGTGGAAGCGAGTGGATCCACCGCTGGGAATAGTGCCTGCTCAGCGAGAGCACGCTCAAGTACCACAGTCGCATCAAGGTGAGCAAACGTGTTTGCAGGAGCTGGGTCAGTCAAGTCATCCGCAGGGACATACACCGCCTGAAGGGAGGTGATAGAGCCTTTCTTCGTTGAGGTAATTCGCTCCTGAAGTCCAGCCATCTCCTCAGAGAGAGTCGGCTGATAACCCACAGCTGAAGGTGTACGGCCAAGTAGAGCTGACACCTCAGAACCTGCTTGAGAGAATCGGAAAATATTATCCACAAAGAGAAGAACATCTTGGCCTTCTTCATCACGGAAATGCTCCGCCATAGTGAGTGCTGATAGCGCGACACGGAGACGAGCACCCGGAGGCTCATTCATTTGTCCGTAAACAAGAGCTACCTTAGAGCCAGCAGCGAGAATCGGATTCCCTTTTTCATCGAGCTTAGGGTGTCCGTTTGCATCCTTTTCCGTCTGGATAACATTGGACTCGATCATTTCCCAGTATAGGTCATTCCCCTCACGAGTACGCTCACCCACACCAGCAAATACAGAGTAACCACCATGACCCTGAGCGATGTTATTAATGAGCTCCATGATCACCACAGTCTTACCCACACCAGCACCACCGAAGGCGCCAACTTTACCACCCTTAAGGAATGGGCAGATCAAATCAATCACCTTAATACCTGTCTCAAGAATATCCGCAGAAGAAGACTGTTCAACAAACTCTGGAGCCTTGCGGTGAATCTTCGAGCGCTTCGAGGCGTCTGGAAGTGGTACATTCTCATCCACCAAATCACCTGTTACATTAAAGATACGGCCAAGAACCTGATCACCTACAGGTACAGTGATAGGAGCACCAGTATCGACAAGAGCCATGCCACGCTTGAGACCATCAGAGGTACTCATCGCCACGGCACGCACCCAGCCATCACCAAGGTGCTGCTGCACCTCGAGAACAAGAGTGGATGTTTCTCCATAGAGATCATAGGAGACCTCAAGGGCGTTATAAATGTCTGGTAGTTTAGCAGCGTTGGAGAAGTCAGCATCTACAACAGCACCAATAACTTGGACGATGGTTCCGGTATTACTCATGGTTCTTGTTTGTTTAAAATTTTTTGAGAGCTTTCTGATTTAGTCTTATTTCTAAATGCGTCATCGCTCTTAGTTACGTTTGTATTAAATTTAAAGTTCTGGATTTGCTCCCAGAACAGTACCCATATCTTTGGCTTTTATGGCTTCAGTCTTGTCGTATGGCAGTTTTAGCTTTGCCATCTCTGCCTTAACTCGACCAGATTGCTTGTCCGCAGTGAACGAAACAATACCATTTCCAACACCTACTAGAGAGTTCATCTTACTAGAGTCTGTTTCAAGTGTTGAAGACTTATATTTTTCCTTCGCGTCAAACTGCACGTGGCGAACTGCCGTTTGCACATTCGTATCAGGCAATACCAAACCGAAGATAGGGATAAAACCAAGGCCATTCATCTGTGTTTTTGTATGATAGTAACTCCAACGACTACTTTTTGAAGCCACCCTAACATCATGAGGTTGACCGAGTTCTGCATGCACCTGCTTCTTACTTGTTTTACCAACAACAAAGGATTTTTCGATACCCTGTGAGGTCGCTACAAGATTTCCTTGGCTCGAACACGAAACAAGGATAGCAAATACTGCTACTAACCCTGTCCACTTCATTGTTTTGAAAAAATTCATACGTATCACTGGATAAAGGATGACTACTCCATTGCCTTCATGGCAGTGGTGATCTCTAGGAGTTCAGCAGTAATCGCTGCCTGGCGCGCCTTGTTGTACTGAAGAGTGAGCTCATCAATCATCTTCTTGGCATTGTCAGTGGCCGATTTCATGGATACCATGCGTGCTGAGTGCTCAGAAGCGCGAGATTCTACGAGCATCTGGTAAATCTGATAGTTCACATAGAGTGGTAGAAGTGTATCGAGCACACCCTCTGCACTTGGCTCAAATAAATAGTCTTTAGCAAGAGCCGCGGCCTTATCAGTCTCTCCGATTTCGTCATTACCGACACCTTCATAGTCTTGCTTCTCACCCACTGTATCTGCGTCGATAGGTAGGAGTTGAGCGACGTGCGGATCTTGCACCATCGTGCTCACGAAGTTGTTAAATGCCACTTGAATAACATCATACTCTCCAGAGAGGAAAACATCCGTGAGGTACTTAGCGATCGGGCGAGCTTCAGAAAATGGTATTGGATCCTTCACCTCAAAGTCAGCTTTGAGCTCCTTGCCAAGAGTCACTAACTGCATGCGGAGCTTGCGCCCTACTGTGATGAAGTCTGTATTCTCGCCTGATTCAGCGATCACTTTCTTCATCAAATTGGTATTTAAACCACCACACAGCCCCTTGTCTGTAGAGATCACTAGCATCAGCGTCTTTGTGCCCTCACGCTTTTCCAGTAAAGGGTGGGCTGCATCCTCAGAAGTCGCTGTCAAATTAACCAAAACTTGGTTCAACTGATCAGCGTAGGCGCGGCCAGCGAGAGCCTGGTCTTGAGCCTTCTTCATCTTTGCAGCAGCCACAAGCTGCATCGCACGAGTGATCTGTGCTGTGTTTTTTACCGATTTGATACGGCGGCGGATGTCTCTCAGATTAGCCATAGAAGTGGTTTAGTGGTAATTCGCTATTTCTTACTAAGAAGGATTTGGAAAACAAGAGAAGGTGCGGACTTGCGTAGAATGAAATCTGTCTCTGATCAGCACCTCCGTCTGCTTACTTCCATGATGCTTTGAAGTCCTTTACAGCACCTTCGATAGCGCTCTTGACTTCATCAGTGATGGCTTTTTCGTCGGCAATCAACTGAAGTACATCTGCTTTACGAGTCGAGATGAATTCCTCAAGCGCTGCCTGACATTCTTTAATGCGGTCAACCTCAACATCATCGAAGTATCCATTCTGCATAGAGAAGAGAACCACGGTCTGGATCTGCATGCTTGCCGGGGAGTACTGGTCTTGCTTGAAGAGCTCAACAATACGCTGACCACGCTCGATCTTCGCCTTAGTCGCATCATCCAAATCTGAGCCAAACTGAGCAAAGGCCTGAAGTTCACGGAACTGAGCAAGGTCGAGCTTCGTTGTACCAGAAACCTTCTTAATCGCCTTTGTCTGTGCGGCAGAACCAACACGAGAGACAGAGAGACCCACTGAGATCGCTGGGCGAATCCCTTGGTAGAATAAGTCTGTTTCGAGGAAAATCTGACCGTCTGTGATCGAAATCACGTTGGTCGGAATGTAGGCAGACACGTCACCAGCTTGAGTCTCAATGATCGGAAGTGCTGTGAGTGAGCCGCCACCTGCATTCTCAGAGAGACGTGCTGAACGCTCAAGAAGTCTGCTGTGTAGATAGAAAACGTCACCAGGGTAAGCCTCACGACCAGATGGGCGACGAAGAATCAGAGATACTTGGCGATAGGCTACAGCGTGCTTTGAGAGGTCATCAAATACAATCAAGCAGTCTTGGCCTTTATCCATGAGGTACTCAGCAATCGCACAGCCTGTGTAAGGTGCGAGGTACTGGTTCGCTGCGGAGTCAGAAGCAGTCGCTGCTACAATTGTCGTGTACTCCATAGCACCTGCCTCTTCGAGAGTCGCTACAGTCTGAGCCACGTTAGAAGCCTTCTGGCCAATCGCTACGTAGATACAGTAGAGTGGCTTGTGATTCTTTAGTTTACCCTGCTCTGCTGCTTTGTTCTGCTGAGCTTGAGAAATAATGGTATCAACTGCAATTGTTGTCTTACCTGTGGCACGGTCACCAATGATGAGCTCACGCTGACCACGACCGATTGGCACCATCGCATCAATCGCCATGATACCAGTCTGCACAGGAACTGAGACTGACTTACGCTTAATGATACCAGGAGCGATTTTCTCAACTGGATACTGAGCAGAAGCTTCAATATCACCTTTACCATCAATCGGAGCGCCGAGAGTATTGACAACACGCCCTAGGAGAGCTTCACCAACTGGAACAGAAAGGAGCTTACCGGTTGTGCGGCACTCATCACCTTCTTTAATGTGGAGATAATCACCAATGAGAACGACACCGACTTCAGACTCTTCTAAGTTCATCGCCAAACCAGTGAGGCCACCAGGGAATTCGATCATCTCATTGAGTTGAACGTCTGAAAGACCTTCCACCTTCGCTACGCCGTCACCAATCTCGCGGACGACACCAACATTGGCTTTGCCGACAGTGGAGGAAACGTTTGCAATTTCCTGTTCGAGTTCCTGAAGAATACTGCTCATGATATTAAGTTGGGTGAGTGATTATAAACTGTTGTGCCCGAAGGCGTTTTTTAAAATGTTAAAGAATAGAAGGAGATTAGAAAGCGTTCGTCATTAGAAAGCGTTCGCTATGCGCTCAAGACGAGCCTTGATGGAACCATCCCAGACATCATCAGCGAGTTTGACACGGATGCCGCCGATTAACTCTGGATTGACTATATATTCAAAAGTGAGTGAATCCCCGCGCTTCGCCTTGAGTTTATCGATGAGACCATCACGAGTCTGAGCACCTAGAGGCTGGGCACTCTCGACAATCACGTGTCGGCTTGCCACATCTTTTCGTATCAGGCGGTGGAGCACATGGAGTGTTCCACGGTATCCGCGCGGCTTTTGCTCGACGATTTTACGCAGAGCGAGTCTAAACTTCGCCTCATCGAGTACACCATCTGTCTGACAAAGGCGAAAAATGCGCCTTGCGGTGTTAGTTGCGTCCTTAGATACCTTCATAATACAGAGATCTTTTAGGCTTAACCTTCGACAGCAGCCAGAGCATCTTCATTGATGGTTTTCTGGTCAGCCTCACTAAGCACCTTGCCTGTGACCTGTGTGGTGGTAGCCGCTACAAGACGACCAAAATCTTTCTTCAGCTCAGTCACCATAGTGGCACGCTCAGCCTTCGCGGCTTCTTCAGCTTTCGCGAGAATCGCCTGCGCAGAAGAAATAGCTTCTTGCGCTTTCTCCTCTGAGAGAGTCACAGCACTGGCTTTTGCTTCCTCAATAAGGCGCTTCGCATCAGCGTTTGCCTTCTCAATTGTCTCAGCAGTTGCTTTTTCGCTTTCTGCGAGCTGCGTCTCTATTCGTTTGAGCTTTTCCTCTCCCTCCTCAATACGCTTTGAGCGTTGCTCCAAGATGGCAAGAATGGGTTTAAACGCAAAAGTCTTGAGAACGAAGATCACGAGAATAAAGTTAATGACCTGCGCTATGAATAAAATCTTATTCCAGCCAAATTCTCTTGCTAACTCCGTGGCTACATTCCCACCTTCAGCAGCTGCTGCTAATACGGTCATCATAATATCTATGTTTGCGTGTGTACGTTTATCTTCGTGTCTGCCAGCGCTTTTCTATGCGCTTTCACTTCTTACTGAGCTCTGCAAAAGTACAAAGCAAATAATCGAGTGAATGATTAGGTATAAACTAGCGCCTCCTACTTAGCAGCAGACGCTAGTGAAAGTAACTAGAGCCTTGCTTAGCTATTAGGTAAAACAAAGAGAGTCAGAATGAAAAGACCCTCAATAAGAGCAGCAAGAATAATAGATAGAGTAAGAATAGGACCTGCTGCACTTGGGTTACGCCCAGTAGCTTCTGTAGCTTTACCGCCTAAGATGCCAATGCCAATTCCACCTGCTAGCGCTGCTAATGCAACTGCGAATGATTTAGTAAACATAGTATGTATTTTTTGTGTTTTATTCAGCAGCCCCCACCGTCACTATGCTATGGTCTGACTCCCGAGAGTGTATAAATCCGTATATAAATTCTTAGTGTTCAGCGCTTTCATCGTGCTCATCATGTTCACATATGAGCTTGAGAAACACTGCGCATAACAATGAGAAAACAAGTGCCTGAACCCCCCCGACGAGCAGCTCAATAAAATAAAATGGTAGAGAACTTAACCAAGCGAACCAAGTACCGCCCAGCCCCATGAGAAGCTCCAAGGTCTGCTCACCTCCATAGATGTTACCAAAAAGCCGGAACGAAAGAGCCAAAGGACGAATCGCAATAGAAACAATCTCAAGAACTCCCACTATAGCAAATATCATGATCATCATCGGCAATAGAAGACCTTTAAACTTCCCTTTGGGTGCGAATATGTGCGCCAAAAATCCTTTGATCCCGTTTTCAGTGATCGCCCAATAAAACCACAAGATTGCGAAAGTCAGCGCCATTGCTGAGGTCATATTTACATCCGCATTACCACCACGCAGAATGGGCTTATACACATGACCATCATGCCCCACATCCCATCCGACAGTACCAACACCGGGTATCAACCCTAAGTAGTTATTGATAATGATCAGCAAGAAGACTGAACCAAAGAACCAGAAGGTGCGCTTAGCGAGATGATCTCCCAACACACCAGCAAAGAAAGAATAGAGAGATTCTACAACCCACTCAGCGAAGTTTTGAAACCCCTTGGGCACCATCGCAAGCTTACCAGCACCTGCACGGCAAAACAAGATAATGACCAGAACCGCCAACCACGTAGCAACGTAGGAATTCGTAATAAATGGAAGCGACTCACTGAGCTGCACAGCGTTTTTGGGCAAAGCATGATGCCCGCCCTCAGCTGCCATTGAGAAGCCTGCACTAGAGAGCGATGCCAGAAACGCGATAAAAGTATGACGCTTATTCATAGAATAGATACTCCGCCTACAAACGGTTAACGGCGAGATAGCGCGAATCTCAATGTCGAGCAAGTCTATTTGTGAAATTTTTCACAATCTTTTTGAGTTCGCCTTCTCATTGAACCGAGCACGCTGACATAGAATTTCCAGAGTGAGAGCCTTCACACCTTCTCTCGCATAATCATCAAACACTTACCACAAAAGTTCACCATGCGCAAAAAACTCCTCCATGGCTATGAGCACCTCCACGACGCCCTCATTCTCAATCACAAGCCTCCTATACAGCCTTGCCTCCAGCTAAAGAAGATGACTCCTCTGCTGCTAGTTGCTTTATGACTCTATCTTCCCGCTCACCAAGAAACGAGCAGTTTGGGCCATCTTTCATCTTTTCCTTTCCCTCCCAGCGGTAAACAGCATCAGAGCCCAATCACCACCTCAGTGGTGAACACGCGAAAACTTCTTGCCACAATCTACTTTAAACGTCTAACAAAAACTAACACCCACAAACCACCAAAAATTTGAGGAAATCTTTCACGCCTCACTTTGATCCTTCATCGTGAAAAACCCTCAAACCCATGTGGTTCTAAGGAAAATTATCACCTTTTCTCTTTACAGTGGCTCACAAGTTAGCGAAAACTAGGACGCTATGAATAAAGCTGAATTAGTAGAAGCCGTCCAAAAGGCCCTCGGAAAAGAAACCACCAAACGCCACGCCACTGACGCTGTGGAAGCTGTCCTCGCATCTATCGCTAAAGGAGTGAAAAAAGACAAAAAAGTACAATTGATCGGTTTCGGTACATTTGAAGTGAAAAAGCGTTCTGCTCGTATGGGCCGTAACCCTAAAACTGGTGAGCCTATGAAGATCAAGGCTTCCAAGTCTGTTGGCTTCAAACCATCATCCACTCTCAAAGGTTCTCTATAATTCTTTTCTACAGAATTAACACATTAAACTCTGGCCTAATCAGCCAGGGTTTTTTTATACCCACTGCACTCCGTACACCACTATGGATAAGACCACTTCAAAAACTAGCGGTGCACGAGCCGCACTGTACATTCCACGTCCACTCTCTGCCCATTCGGGTCAATAAATTCGACTCTCAAATCCTGCTTCCCACGAGTGAGGTTAAGCGCCTCAAAGTGCAGTACTGATTTTCCCAGTGACACTGGCAGCTCCCAGACACTCTCTCGTAGACTCACTCGACACGTCTCAATCACTACGTCTTCATCACCTGACCTCTGGACTGTGATATCCACACGACTGCCGTGCTGAAAGTCCAGTTTCCAGTAATAAGGAGAACCTTCGTACTTCCCTCCCTCCACACGATCATCCCTCGTGAGCACTACTGGGTTCTCACTCTTGCGGTTGAGCCATATAGGAGGCCGCCCAGCCTGGTCTTCGCGAGTTTTTGTGACACTCAAAAACCATGTCTCATAGTGATTGAGTAATTCATCGAATTTCTCTGGTTGGGTGTTCGCTAGATTCGTTTTTTCTTTGGGGTCTTTTTGTAGGTTATAGAGCTGGATCGCCTCCTTTACTCTTCTGTTAGGAGCTTCTGAGTGATGCTGACTCATCAATTTCCAAGGCCCTTTTCGTATCATGAAGTTTTTGTACTTCACGGGGGTGCTTTCTTGGTTAAGCTGAGTGACTAGGAAGCTCTCGTTGTTGGCGGGCGGCTCTTCTCTGCTATTTAGCCGTGGAAGTAGACTATCTCCATCCAGCTCAAGGGCACTGACTGATCCGACTTGGCATGCTTCTAGTAAAGTCGGCACTATGTCGATATGACTAGCAAGTTGCTCTATCTCACTGGCACGAGAAGAGAGCTCTTCTGGCCAAGTCAGCCAAAGTGGTGCACGCACGCCAGCCTCACCCACCTGGCCTCTCTGCGCCCGCTCTCTCTGATCACCCACTAGAGGGGCCGCGCCCTTATCACTCGTGCATAGAACGAGTGTTTTCTCTAGCACATCTAGGTTTGTTAACCTCTCTATGACCTTACCGATATTTTCATCAAGCTCTGTGAGGTGCTCATTCACTAACTGAGAGTCAAGGTCTTGACTCCCCTTTCCTACTTCGAGTGAATCATACACGATGTAGCAGAAAAACGGGAGTTCATGATCTCTTGAAGTCGTTAAAAAACGCAGCATTGCATCTGTATAGATCCCTCCACGCTTCCCTTTCATTTCCACTTCACGGTTATTCCTGTAGAGAATCACACCTCGATGATCCCCAGATGCTTTATTTCTGGCCGGGACATGGAGTATAGCATCTTGAAATCCCTGATCAGAGGCTCGCATCGGATAATGGTCTCCCAACTGCCAGCTGCCATACGCACCTGTTCTGTAACCAGCGGCCGAGAGCATCTCAGCTATGGTCACCTCATCACCTGCCATCATTGAATGAGCCCCTTGAGAATGTATGACTCCAGTGCGATATGGATAGCGACCAGTTAGTATTGCAGCTCGACTTGGCGCACTCTCGGGTGTGGCGTAAAAGTCCCTCAGTACTAGCGAACGCTCTCTCAGAGCATCGAGATGCGGTGTCTCAACGCTGAGCCATGGGACTGCGCCTTCACTCTCAGCAAGTTGGTTGTGCCTCGCGTACTCAGAGAGACCAAAACCGTCTGCCACTATAACAATGACATTAGGAGTAGTGCTCTCTTCTAATATAGCTTCTTGTGCGTGGCTTCTCCCCCCGAGAAAACAGAGTATACAGAACAGAATATGGAGGTAGCGAGCCATAGTCCACGTAGGCTACTTAGGGACTAGCCGCCTAATCCAGATAATTCTACTAGATAGTTTTTTTCAGGCGGTATTCGCTCTGCCGCTTTCTATTTTGAGAAAGTGGCTCTCTTTCTCACTTTCGCCTTAGGATTCACGCCAAGGCCCTTAGGGACAATGGGACTCTCAAATCCCGCTAGATCCTCTGGTTTCACACCAAGTATATACCCTCCATTATAGAATGCTGTGGGGGTGAAATCACCAACAAAGTCGATGTTACTATCTGCTACAATTTGATCCTCGAGCCCATTCACCCAGTAGGCTCCATTAATTAGTAGGCGGCGGTAGCTCGCATCGAGTATGTCCTCTGAAGCCCCCTGAGTGGAGTGAAAGACTCTTCCCTTCTGGCCAGATTTCCCTGTGTAGTGCCTTGTCCAAGTGGATGGAAAAGGAGGCTTACTCTCATCTCTCGCGGACTCCGCACGTAGCTCCATGAGAGGCTGGGAATTGGTCAGAACTTCAAATGTCTCATCGGCCTCCCCCACATAGGCTCCCGCATAACAAAATGCATTGTCCTCCACACCGCGTAAAATAGGATGATCCTTCTTCTCAGCTACGATCTGTATCTGCGTGCCTTGCACGTGGTTTTTCCCATAATGGCCGACCCATGTATTTCCCAACACTTGATGCCCGAATCCCTTTAGATAGTCTTCACCTTCATATTTGAAGTCGAAGCGTGAGTAGGTTTTTCCTGCTGGTATCTTAAAGGCATGGGAGGAAGTGCGCAGTCCAAGCACTGGCTTACCCTGGTCTAGGTAATTCACAATGTACTTCATCTGCTCATCGGGCAGATCCAGGAAACGGGTAAATATCACCATGGAATCAGCTGTCTCTAGAGCCTCGAGACCTTGAATATTGGAAGCTCCTGCTTCAATAAAACCTTTTTCATCCACACCAAAGAGTACGGTACAGCGGAAACCGTGATGCTTCGCAAGAATACGCGCGAGAGCCGGGCATGTTTGTTCCGCACGATACTCATGGTCAGAGGCAATAAAGACGATGTGCTTCCCCTTCCCTGGCCCCTCTGCTCCCTCGTAGACGATTTGCGCACTCAGTGGCAGTAGGCAGACAGAGGCCAATAAGCTAAGAATAGATAGGATAGAAAGTCTCATGATAATTAAGTATCAATACACCAGCCCTGCTCTTTATGCCTAGCATAAATCACCTTATGTTTTGTAAAAACTCTGCTTGGATGTATCTCAGAATCTCGACCTCAAGGGGCAGAAAACACGTAACGCCCTTGTTCCAGTCCAACATTCGGTGGAACTCTATATTTCTCAAACCACTCAAAGCCTTCCTCCAAATTACTCCAGAAATCATGCCACTGGGCCTCTCTGCCACTCCGCATGCGCTGCCTACCACTCTGTTGATTCCATCGGAAAGGAAAACTGTGCACCCTAAAGAATGGCTGCCCATGCTTAAGAGCCGCATCACATAGAGTGTAAATGTCCTCTATCCCTTGATCTGTCATCGCAAAACATCCAATGGAAAGACTCCCCCCATGCACCATGATGAAGCTCCCTGTGCGCTTGTGAAATTGATCATATTTATTAGGGTAACCGATATTAAATGCTAGGTGGTAGCGGCTATCTGGCTTCATTCTCTGTGCCGTTACGTAATAGAATCCCTCCGGGGCCTGTCGATCCCCCTCTGCTGTCTTCGCTCCCAGACGCCCAGACATACCAGCAATAGGATATGTAGCGAAAAGCTCAAACTTCTGACCCTTCTCCAGCCACAACTCAAGAACCCTCTCTTCTTTAAAGATCCGCAGAAACACCGCTGAACCCCACGCTAAGCCCGCCTCTTTCAACTCCGCTTCGAGCCTCGGTCTCACAGCCTCTTTGATGCGTTTGGCTCTTATGGCTCCATTTGCATATTCTTGCTGATTCATCACAACACGGCTCTTGGCACTCCTGACACTATCACCTCGACAAGAAGAACACATCACAGAGAGCATAAGAGCACTGATCGCATTCACCTTCAATAGCCACTTTAGCTCGATCTCCTTCAACATTCTTCCAACCATAATGGATACTAGTGAATTCTACTAGGTCGTTTTTTATCCATTTCGCCTCAGACACCATCGCTCAAACACCACACACAGTAAGTTCATTTATAGCGATTTAAGACAAACACGCCCTCCAGACTCATTCTTTCTGCCCGTTCATGAACGCAATTCTAACTATTTTGTTCATAAACATTTTGATTTTTTGAGGAATATACTCTTAGTTCCCCACTCTCAACCTCAATAAGAGCAAAAGCTCCAACCAAAACAATTAACTATTATGAAATTAATTAAAACATTCTTTGCCGTCGCGGCTACTTCACTCCTCACAGCAGGTGCTGCGATTGCTGACATGGCTCCACAACTTCAGGGATACTGCCCAGTCGCTTACCTTGCAGTTGACAAGGCTCTTAAGGGATCTGCTGAGTTCCCAGCCAAGCACGACGGCAAACTCTACTACCTCGTTAGCGCTGACGCAGTGAAGGCATTTAACGAGTCACCTGAGAAGTTCTTACCTCAGTACGATGGATACTGTGCTTATGGCATGTCACTCGGAAAGACTTTTGAATCAGATCCTACTGTTTACACAGTTGTTGACGGCAAGGTCTACCTCAACAAAGACGCTAAAATTGCTAAGCTCTTCGCAGAAGGAACAGCTTCACACATCACAAAGGCAGACGCTGCCTGGCCTGCAATCATGAAGGCTGAAATGATGAAGAAGGAAGAGATGATGAAAAAAGAGGAAATGATGAAGAAGGAAAAAATGAAGAAGTAATTTCTTCTTTCCTTTTAGACTTTATTATTGCTCAGAGGAGATTCTCTTCTGAGCAATTTTTATTTCTACCAATGAGGAAAACTAACTGGCAGAAAGCGCGAAGAGATTTGGTGGGAGATCAAGGCGGAACTCATCGGTGATGCAAGCATCTCCGATGAGTGACAACGATGGCATCTCGTCAAAGATCTAGCGAATTCGACCAGTTAGTTTTTTGAGTTGGTAATAGACCAACTCCAGACATTGGCTCAGAGAGCCCCCTTACCCTCTCTCATTCTTACCCACTACACTGCATTCTCCGTAAGCTCACGTAAGCTACCCACTACATTGGCCAAATGGTCAGGATCATGAACCAAGGTCGCAAAAATCATCGCACCTTCTAGAGCAGAGAAAAGAATCAGACTCATCGAGCGCTGCCTCTTTGCCGCCCATTCTGGGTTTTGCTTTCTTAGCGCGCTCTCCAGCCATTGTTGATTTTCTGCGGCGAATCCACTCAGAGCCCCAACAATCACACCAGGAAGGCGCCCCGCCTCTGCAGCCAGCACCCCACACAGGCAGGCACACTGGCTCTGCTCCAGAGAAGACTCAAAGGCGCTCATATAATGATCCAGAGGAGCATCAAGGTCTTCTGGGCGCCCCAGCCCATCCATAAAGTGTGCCATGTAGCGCCGAGTGACTTCTAATCCAAGATCTTCTTTCGCTGGGAAATGATAGTGAATACTGGCACTCTTTATGCCGAGTTCATCCGCAATTTGCCGATAACTAAAGGAATGATACCCTCCCTCACGCATCATTCTCTCCGCAACATCTAGGATCTTCTGGGCGGTCTGGTTCATCGACTCAGTATGTATGTGTAATAATTTCCAGAAGCAAAGAAAGTCCCTTGCTCATGACTCGCTAGCATTTCCCCCACCCACGCTTCTGCCTCTGACTCTGGGAGAATCTCAAGAGCTGGAATCAAGGTCTCAAAACCACGCACACTCGAGAGCCAGAAATCACCTCGTCCAGCCTCTGATATCACATAGCTCTGGTGCCTCTCTAAAGCTAATCCTGTCTGCTGAGCGAATGCCGGCAGCCTACGGCAAATATCAAGATTTTCAATAATCGCTCCCAACAGAGCCGTCTCGATCTCTCGACCTTTCTTAAAATCCGCAATGCCATAGACCGTAGACGCATAGTCGGCATCAAAGACAATACACAAGCCCCCAGGCCTTAAAATACGCTTCACCTCCTGAAGAAAGGCCAAAGGGTCCTTAAGGTGAGACATCACAGTATGCAGCACCACCACATCCACACTCCCATCTTCATAACGTAGAGCTCCCACCTCGGCGTGCTCCCAGAGTATCCCCTCACTCTGAAGCTCACGGGCTTTCTGCAATAACTTCTCACTAATATCGGAGCCAATCACCGTAGTCTCTTCCGCCAGAGCTGCTCGTAGACGCCTAGTCACCACTCCAGTGCCACAGCCCAGATCAAGCACAGTCTCTAGCTCAGGAAGTCCTCGAATGGTCTCTATATAGTCATCAATAAAACTCAAAAAGCCCTTGTGCTCACCCCTGTCCTCGAGGCGTTTTGCCATAGCCTCGATCACCTTTGGGTCTTGTAAATCGGGCTGTTGATAGGGATCTGTGTGCTGCTTCATAACTTGTTTACCTACTCATAGGTAAATTCTTATTTGACATTGTCAACCTTCGTGCGATTTTCATCTACCTATCAGTAGATAGATTCATTAATTGACACGACTTAATTATTACAATCATGAAAAAAGCACTTATTCTCGGAGGTTCCACAGGCATCGGCCTCAGTACCGCACAACACCTTGCAAAACAAAATATTGCAGTGACTCTCGTTGGCAGAGACCAAGCCAAGCTCGATGCCGCAGAGGGCCAACTCACTAGCGCAGGTGCCCCTTCTGTCACCACAATTTCACTAGACCTATACGACCAAAGTGCTGTGGATGGCTTTATTGAATCATTAGCAAACTGCAGCGAAGGCGGCTACGACTACCTCGTTAACTCAGCAGGCTACTTCTCACCAACACCTTATTTGGAACACAGCAGAGAAAACTACCACCAATACCATAAGATCAACGAAGCCTTCTTCTTCATCACCCAGGCCGCGGCGAAGCACATGGTCACAAAGAAAGCTGGATCTATTGTCAACATCGGCTCCATGTGGGCCAAGCAGGCTATTAAGGCGACTCCCTCTTCTGCCTACTCGATGGCCAAAGCAGGTCTTCACGCCATGACCCAACACCTCGCCATGGAACTTGCTGACCACGGTATCCGTGTTAATGCCGTCTCACCAGCTGTGGTCGAAACTCCGATTTATGGAGCCTTCATTGAGCCTACAGAAATCCACACAGCACTGCAGGGCTTCAATGGTTTCCACCCTATCGGCCGCATCGGCCAGCCCGCAGATGTCGGAGCTGTCATCAGCTTCCTCCTCAGTGACGAAGCAAGCTGGGTCACAGGAGCTATCTGGGATGTGGACGGTGGAGTCATTGCTGGCAGAAACTAATTTTCACCACACCTAACTTACCTTCAGAATGCACTCTGACTATAGCGAAAACATCGCCATCACACCCAGTGACCAGAAATGGGCACCAGCCAGCCAAAAACTCGCAGGCTACACTGCAGGCACTGACGCTCAAGAGTGCATTCTCGATGAGGTCTCCACTGGAGAAGCCAGCTGGAGCACCTCATTTCTAAAACTACCCGCAGGGGCGACACTCCATCTCTCTCAAACCCAGCACCACGAGCTCATGGTTCTGCAGGGAGAGCTCCACACCGACCAGTGCTCCTACCCACGCCACAGCTATCTACGCTTCGGCGCAAATCCATCCACAGACCAGTCCCTGACACTCCACACCAGAGACAGTGACACTCTAGTATTCTGCAAAATACAGCACCAGAAAACAAGCGACCATAAAGATCTACATAATGACACAGCCCAGTCTCCATGGCTCCAAGGCTCTGTCCCAGGACTTGAGGTCATGCCCCTACACTCCCATGGGCATGTGAATATTGCCCTCGTGCGCTGGGCTCCAGACACGCAGTTTCACCCACACGTTCACCCAGGTGGTGAGGAAATCATCGTGCTAGAAGGCACCTTTCATGACGAAACAGGCAGCTATCCCACAGGCACCTGGCTGCGAAATGCGCCCTATAGCAAGCACACTCCCTACACACAGGAAGATGGGGCCCTCATTTATGTCAAAACGGGTCACCTACCCATCTCTCACTAAGAATCACACTCATCATCACTATGACAATACACACAGAACAAACGGCACCAGAAGCCTCTCTGCCAGCGCTCCAATCTCTCACCCAAACATTCGGCTGGGCTCCCAATGTCCTCGGCGCCTTTGCAGGCTCCCCTGTCTTGATTGAGAGCTACCGCCAGCTCCACGCACTCTTTGCGAAGCAATCCGCCTTCAGCCCAGCAGAGCAAGAAATCATCCAGATCACCAATAACATCGAAAATAACTGCACCTACTGTATGGCCGCTCACAGTACCGTGGTCGCTCAGACAGAGTCACTCACTAAAGACGATCTCGAAGCTCTCAGACAGAGCCAGCCACTCAGTGATCCTAAGCATAATGCTCTAAGAACCTTCACCCTCGCTCTACTCAAGCAGCGCGGCCACGCCGATGAGGCTCAACAAGAAGCATTCCTATCCGCAGGGTACAGCCAAGAGCAAGCGCTAGAAATCATCGTGCATATCGCCTTTAAGGTCATCACCAATTTCACCAACAATCTCGCACAGCCAGAGCTCGACGCCCCCTTCCAAGCCCAGAGCTGGAGGAAAGACTCCTAGAATACTCCGACTCCTCTCTCCCTTCAGGGCACCTCCCAAGCACACAAGACAGCCTCCCCCGCTGTCTTTTCTTTACTTCTGACCTGACAGAAAGAAAAAAAGCTGGCAATTTTTTGCCGCTGCGACGCTTGCAGTAGCAAATCATCACCCATTCCAGCTATTCGCCTACTCGCTCCATATAGTTTACAAGAACCTCTCTGGCTACTCGGACTCCTCCTAGTCCCAGCACTGCTGTGGCTCAGTCGCAAGATCGGCACGACAAGCTATATCCAATTCTCCTCGCTCAATGTCCTCGGCTCACTAGGTCAAAAACCCAGAAATCTCTTTGGCGCACTAAGCTTCTTTCCCATTCTCCTCGCCTACATCTTTGGCCTCATCGCACTCTCGCGCCCAGTACAAGAAGATGTCTATCAAGAGAGGATGTCTACGGGCATCGACATCGTACTCGCCATTGATGTCTCCAAGTCCATGCTAACGCGCGACTTCGAGCGCAATCGCATCACCCGCATGTCCGCCGCACGAGAAACCGCAAAGGTCTTTAGTCACTCACGCCCCAATGACCGCATGGGGCTCGTCGGTTTTGCTGGGCGACCCTTTGTCTCCAGCCCTATTACCCTTGAGCACGAGTGGCTGCGCAGTGAAATTGATAATCTCGACCCCAGAGCTCGCGAGCTCCCCGGAGGTACCGCCATTGGCTCCGCCATAGCGACAGCGGCGAACCGGCTCAAAGAGCGCGAAGCGAAGAGCAAAGTCATTATTCTCGTCACAGATGGCGCTAATAACTCTGGCCGCATCCAGCCACTGGAGGCTGCTAAGCTCTCCTCAGACCTCGGCATCAAGATCTACACCATCGCCATCGGCTCCGCTGAGGGGCGCCTCTCTGATCGAATCATTAGCAACGCGAAACAAGAATTCGACCCAGAGACCCTCCAGAAAATCGCAGAAACAACAGGAGGTGAATTCTACCACGTGAAAAATACGCGCAAAGAATTCGAAAAAACCTTTGAAACCATCAACCAACTCGAAAAAACTGAGACCAAAATCCGCAGTACTGTCGAAACCACCGAGTACCACCACTGGTTTAGTCGGGCCGCGCTGATTTGTAGTCTCTTCGCCCTCCTCGCCCAAGCACTGAGACCCACACCTGGGCCCGAATAGTACTATGGATTTCCTCGCACCAGAATGGCTTCCCGCTCTCGCTCTCGCGCCACTCCTCCTGCTCGTGGCAGTGATCGCACGCCAGCGCCGTAAAGCCGTCTGGCAGCAACTCGTCGCCACTAGGCTCAAGCAGCGCTTAGTCACCTCCCAGTCTTCTACTAGACACTGGGTCTCGCTTGCCTTCTCCCTACTCGCATTCTGTCTGCTGCTACTCGCCGCCGCGCGCCCCTACTACGGCACGGAGAAAACCGTCGAGCGAACCAAGCACAGAAACCTCATGCTCGTGCTGGATGTCTCACGCTCCATGCTCTGTGAAGACGTCCAGCCTAACCGACTGAAAGCCGGCTCCGCCCTCACATTTCGCCTGCTCAAGGCCTTTGAAAATGACCGCATAGGCATTGTCGCCTTTGCTGGCGGGAATCTACAAATCGCGCCACTCACCATTGATCGAAACAGGCTCCAAACCACCATTTCCCAGCTCGATGAAACCACCATAGGCATCGGTGGTTCCGATGTCACAGGTGCTATCCGAACTGCTGTGGAGGCACTCAAGAAAACTGGCCAAACATCCAATGCGATTATTGTCATCTCTGATGGCGAGCATCATGAGGAAAGCCTCAGTGAGGCCGCAGAATTTGCCAAGAAAGCAGAGATTCAGGTCTTCACGATCGGTGTTGGCAATGAGGCGGGTGGCACCATTCCCGATGCGCAGTCTAGAGATGGGAAATACAGAGATAGCACTGGCAATGTCGTGCACACACGATTCCAAGCTGAAGTCCTCAAAGAACTCGCTCGACTCACAGAAGGTCAGTACAGCCACATTCATGATCGTCCAGAAGCCATGATCAAGACCACTCTGGAGAGCATGGAGAGCCACGAGCAAGAAGGAGAGGAACGAGAAGTCGCCAATGAGCTCTATGCTTGGTTCCTCATCCCGGCGATTCTATGTATCATTCTCAGCTTGCTTGTGCGCACCCGCTGGCGCGCCACTTCCAGTTCACCTGCTATGCTCAAGTCCCTTGCATTCATTCTCGCCCTAACAGCCCTAGGAACCGAAGACTCACAGGCAGACTTCAGCTCGTGGTTTCAGCAGCAAAAAGCCCGCTACATCGACCAAGGACTCCACCTTCGTGGCGCTCAAAAAGCTCTAGAGAGTGCTGACTATGAAGCATGTCTCGACCTACTTGAAAAAGCCGCAGAAACAGCCAAAGGCGAGACTCTTGATCAAGTGCGCTTCCACCGTGCAGAAGCTCTCTTTCGCACCCAGCAGTTTTCCCAAGCGCGCCAGAACTACGCCTTAGTCATGGCCAGTGCGTCAGAGCAACTCGCAGACCACGCCCAGTACAACATGGCCAATAGCCTCTTTCAGCAAGGCTGGAGCCAACTAAAGCCACCAGAGAGCCAAACATTCCAAGAGCACATAGGAGCCTACTATGCTCTCCAGCAATCTCCTAACAAAGACGACTGGACTGAGGAACAAAAGACTCTCGCCACCCTACCAGTGGAAGAAACAATCAGCTGGTGGCGTGATGCGATCGAGCACTTCAGCCACAGCTCCCATCCGAAGGCTGCTGAAAATCAAAAACGCACCCAAGAGCTGCTAGATATCATTCTCAAAGAAAAAGAAACCGCCTCTCCCCAAGAGCAGCAGCAAGACGAGAAGAAAGACGAAGAGTCGGATCAATCCGAAGACTCCGAAGACTCCGAAAACGAGCAAGAAGACTCAGATGAGGGATCAGATGAGAGCGACAAGGGAGAGGACTCTGAGGAAAACGACGATAAAGACTCTCAGCAAGACCAAGACTCCCAAAACAAACAAGATAAAGAAGGAGACAAAGACTCTGAAGAATCCGAGGACTCAGAAAACGGCGAATCATCCGAAGAGTCCGATCAAGATTCCAAAAACCAAGACTCTAAAGATTCACAATCCCAAGGAGAAGAAGAAGGGGAGCAAGAAAATGGGCAAGAAAATGGACAAAAGAATGAGCAAAAGGATGGCCAAGACCAAGAATCTCAGTCCCAGCAGCAAAATCCCAATGCTTCCCAGTCAGCCGCTGGACAAGCGGCTAGAGAGGCAGCCAATCAAAAAGCTCTCCAAGCACTCCAGCAGAGTCTCGAAAACCAGACACCTGAGCAACAAGCTGCTAGAATCCTCGAAGAGTACTCCGACATTATGAAAGCTCCCCAAGCACGTCGAATTAACCGCCCGGCCAATCCTACTCCAGGAATTGATTGGTAACTCCCCTCTATGCTTCGCCACTGATTATGAAACATCTTTTTTTCATTCTATTCGCACTTTTGAGTTTACCGCTCGCCGCAGCGCCAGAACTCACCCTTAGACTCTCCTCCGCACACCTTGTCAAAGGAGAGACCACTTACTTAAGAATTTACGTCTCAGAGAACTACCTCAATCAAGACCCAGTCATTGGCCCTATTGAGGGACTCACCATTGAGCAGGTCGAAAACGGCCAAGAGGTCACCCTCGCTGAGAAGGGACAGCGCGTCGCCAGCTATGTCTTTAAAATCACAGCGCTCAAAGAAGGCAGCTACCGCATTCCCTCTCTGAAACTTGAGGCCAATACCACTGCCCTCATTTCTCCAGAGCAGAAGATCACCGTACACCCCAGAAGCTCACTAGAGGAAGAATTCCTCGAATTCGGCGACCGCAAACACCCCTATCTCACAAAACTTTTTCTCGAAGAAGACACCCTCTACCCGAATCAACCCCAGCGCGCTGAGCTCAAATTCTACTTCCCTCCTCAGTTTGGTCTGAAGGCTCCAGACGTGCCTGAACTCGCCCAAGCTCAGAACCTCGCCGCATGGCGCTTCACTCCTCCCTCCATGCCCTATTCTCTGGGCTCTCTGCCCTTTGGCACGAATCACCACGAGGTCTACACCTTCACCACCTACTGTAATGGTCTCCAGCCTGGCAAAGCGAGCTTTGGAGACATCACCACGACATTTCGCGCTCAGGTCACCACCAGACGCCCTGGGATCTTCACGAGTCGTACGCGTAGCTTCCCGCTCACCTCAGGGACGGCAGAGTTTGAGGTTCTGCCCTTCCCGAGTGGTGCTCCAGCAGGCTTCTCCGGGGCTGTGGGTTCCTATGGCTTAGAGGCCATTGTCCCGGCTAAGCTTTCTATTAAAGACTCAGAATCTGTGAGCGTGCGCCTGCGCATCAGCGGTGAGGGAAACATGGACAGCATTACCCAGCCGATCATGGATCCAGAGAGCCCATGGGATAGTATAGATGTCTCAGAAGTTCAGCGCGGTGAGGAGAGAAAGTCAAACACAGGTACCCTCGAATTCGACTACCTACTCCAGCCCAATGGCCGCACGAAGTCTCTCCCAAGCTTCCACTTCGTCTACTTTGACCCTGAGCTAGAAGATTACGTTGTTCGATCCACTCAAGAAATCCCCATCACGATTACCAAAACTCTCACCACACAGACGAGTGCTGCCACTCCCGCAGCCGCCATCCCACTAGAGGCCATGGGCGACATCCTAGGCATCATCGAACCTGTCCGCTCTATGTCCCAGAGCTCCTTCTGGAGTTCTTTACCCACATGGTGGTGGCAAATCATTCCAGCTCTCCTCGCGCTGGTAATGATTCTACACGCCATAAGACGAAAACTCAGAGAACATAAGCTGAAGAATTCGCGCAATATCATGCTCAAGAAAGCCTACAAAGAGCTCCAGAATACCAATAAGGGCTTCTACCGCGCCGCTGGTGCTTTTGTAGAAAAATGGCTCGGACAAAAAGACCATGAGGCGATACAGCACATCCTTGAGCTCCGCGATAAGCACTGCTTCTCCGCAGGTGAAATGCCGGAGCCTAGCAGCCAAGAGAAACGCTCTATCATCAAATCCCTCAAGCCTCTACTGGCGCTCTGTCTGAGCTTCTACCTCTTCACCCCTCCACAGGTAGAAGCCGCTCCGCCACAAGCAGAAGCCGCCCCAGCACAGGAAGAAACCTCAGCCTCAGCCTCAGCCTTTGAGGCATGGCAGCAGCAAGACTATCAAGACGCCCTCGAGCTCTATGCCTCACTCCCAGCCTCTGCCGACGCGGAATTTAACCAGGGGAACTGCTGGTACCGCCTCGACCAGCCAGGCAAGGCCGCCCTCCACTACCACCGAGCTCTACTGCACGACCCTAAGCACCCCGAGGCTCTCCAGAATCTCCGCTATCTCCACCGCAGCCTCGGTAGCTTAGCCCCCCCAGAGAAAGAACCGCTCGAGGAACTCATTTCCCGCCTTCCTAAAGCATTCTACACGCAGGCCACCTACGCCACAGCATGGCTACTAGTTCTCTCTGCCCTCTGTCTCTGGTTACTTCGTCCGCGCGGGAGCCGCCTAGCCTCTCTTGTTCTCCTAACCACTCTCAGTGCTATCATTCTACCCTTCGCCATTTATAGCTCTCGCCAGTATCCTGAGCATCTCTCTAGCTACGCCCACCTCAGTGTGATCCTCGAAGACGAGGTCTCTGCCTACACAGAACCTCTCAACCACAGTGAGCAGGAGCGCGCAGCAGTCATCCAAGCTCCCCCTGCGAGCCTGTGTGAAGTCATCACTCAGCGCGGAGACTGGTGCTACGTCAGCTTCCTGCAGGGCAGTCGCGGCTGGGTGCGCCAGCAAGAGATATCAGCTATACAAGAAGAGAAAGAAAAGACGCTCTAAGAGATTCTTCTCTTGCATTAGCACACGATTCACATTACGCCAGCAAGCGTCAGAGGCCGTGGAGTGTTGGCTAGTGAACTCCGCCAGGACCTAACGGTAGCAACGGTAACCAGTCCATCATTGCCGCGGTTCTCTGACACTTTCTCTTTTTTCCTAATGCTTGTGCGAACTTGCGCGGCGCGGCCTTTATTTCCTCATTGGTATTATCTTCCCCGAGCTTAACTTGTCCTACTTGTTAAATTTCTCGCTTGTGCTACCTCAAGGATATGCAGTTTCTCTGGCTCAGCCTCATTTGCACCTTCACCTACTTTGCGACCTCGTGTTCTCACCAAGTGCGCGCTCAGTTCCCTGTGCAGCACAGCTTTGAGCATGGGAGGTCTGCCTATCTAGATGCTCGTGGCATAGCACATGCCCCACCTAAGGCTCCCCCTTCTGTCAAGGCGATGATTGCTGCGGGTAATGAACTCCAGAATAAGCCCTACAAATATGGTGGTGGTCACCGCAGCTTCATCGACTCGGGCTATGATTGCTCAGGAGCCGTCTCCTATGTACTGCACAAGGGTGGGTTACTCCAGTGGCCTCTCGTCTCTCAGAATTTCCTAGAGTATGGCGAAAAAGGCTATGGCAAGTGGGTTGATATCTACGCCCGTGATGGTCATGTCTTCATGGTGATTGCGGGGCTGCGCCTCGACACAGGAGGTAGCTCGCAGTCCACAGGCCCACGCTGGAAACCCCACAGACGCAGTGTCAATAAGTACGTCGTGCGCCACCCCACAAGACTCTAACAAAGAGAACTCACCCAAACTAGCTCTCCATTCTCACACTCCACTTTCTCCACTCAGACCTGCATCTATGTTTATTCTATCCAGCTTAGGCCGCCCCCTCCTCGCTCTGCTGAGCTATCTCGGAGAGCTTGCCAATCTCTTACTAAGCACTCTGGAGTCTCTCACAAAAGGCCAATTCCGCGGCGGCCAGTGGATCGCACAGCTCAGAGAAATTGGATTCCACTCCCAACCCGTCATCATTATCACAGGAGCATTCACGGGAGCTGTCCTCGCCGCTCAGTCGCTCTTTCTTCTCACCAACTTACAGATGGAGACGATGGCTAGTGCTATGCTCGGGGTGGGGATGATGCGAGAGCTCGGCCCTGCTTTCACAGGCCTCATGCTAGCAGGTCGAGTCGGTGCCTCTATGGCCGCAGAAATCGGCACCATGAAGGTCACAGAACAAATCGACGCTCTTCGCTCTATGGATGTGAATCCCATTGATTACCTCGTCACTCCCCGATTCGGTGCCATGGTGATCGCCGCCCCCATCTTAATTTCTCTCTCTGCAACCTTTGGCATTATAGCAGCATCCATTGTCGGTATTGGCGCCTTTAAGGTCTCATCAGCACTCTGGTTTCACAATCTCGTCGCCCGCACAGAGCTCGTGGATATTTTCATCGCAATGGTCAAAGTCAGTGTCTTTGGCGCTATTATTGTTCTCATTTCTTGCCACCAAGGACTCGCCGCTCGCAATGGCGCAGTTGGCGTCGGACAGGGCACCACTAAGGCGATGGTCTACTCTTCTCTCGCTGTCCTTGTCTCTAACTTCTTTCTTACACTCCTACTCAACATCTTCTTTCCTCTGGAATTCGGCGCTTAATACCAACTCAAAATACTAACTGGTATAACAAGACAGAGCTAGCTCAGTCTAGGCCACCATTAAGAAAAGATCCCAATGTGGAATACCCATCGTGTTCTTTAGCGTCGCTGTAATGGGCACCGCTCTTGGAGCACAAGGCTTGCGCGTCAGCTTCAGTCCAGCCTCCGCAGGCGTGCGATCGCCCTTATCAGAGTTAAGCCGTCTCTCAGCGAGCACGCAGTTTTCCCAAGAAGTCGCCCCTCCACGCGAGCGCGGCACCACATGGTCAATACTCGCCTCATGCATCTTTAACTTGCGCCCACTATACTGACAATGCCCTTGGTCTCTCATCCAAATACTCTTGAGGGAAAACTTCGGTTGATACATCGGAACTCTGGCGAATGTTTTGAGAACAATAATGGTGGGAATTCTCACCGCACCCTGCGCGGTACCCACAGAATGATCCTGATCTCGTACCTCTAAGAGTCGCCACTGATCCCATTCTACCGGATTCATCGAGTCTGCGCCATGAATATCAAGAGCACTTGCTCCCCCAGAAGCCAAATTACCAAAAGCCTCAGCGGGCGATACAATCGAAATCGCCTGCCAATTACGATTCAATACTAAGACACATTTTTCATGAAGAACAGAAGGATTCATAAGATCTATTTAACATTCACTTACAATAAAATCACGCGCTCCAACACATTGCAATACAAATGTTTGTGACAAACATGCCCACATCACCAACGTATCACTAACTAGGGAGTACATTTGGAGTTTGGCAAAACTCACTCCTCTCGCTTTAATATCGCCTACCTAAATGAGCCGATCAATCTACATTATCGCTGGAGAAGTTAGTGGAGACACCCACGGTGCAGAGCTTATGCATGAGCTTCAGACTCACAGTACAGAGCTCAGCTTCCACGGCGCTGGTGGCCCACTGATGCGTAGCGCGAGCAGCAATGTTAGAGATTGGTTAGAAGGTGCAGCCGTCATGGGGCTATGGGAAGTCCTTTTTCAGTACAAATGGTTTAAGAAGCAGCAAACAAGCATGCTCCAAGAGATCCATGAAATACAGCCAGAAGCTCTCATTCTCATCGACTATCCTGGCTATAATCTCCGCTTTGCTCGACTAGTGTCTGAGCAACTCCCAGACACGAAAATCATCTACTACATCAGCCCCCAAGTCTGGGCTTGGAATAAAGGCAGAATTTATGACATGGCATCCATTCTCGACAAGATGCTCTGTATTCTACCCTTCGAGAAGGCACTCTTCGAGAAGGCAGGCCTAGACACCAGCTTTGTCGGCCACCCCCTAGTTGATGAGCTCGCGGAGAAAACCGCAGCAGTCACCAAAGACCCCCAACTCATCGGCCTCTTCCCAGGAAGTCGCGAGCGAGAAATCACGCGCCTTTTCCCCATGATGTTAGAAACGGCGAGAAGACTTCACACTCGTAATCGTGACTGGAAGTTCCAAGCACCCGCCGCCTCTCCCAAGCTCGCAGAGCTCATGCACACAATGGTCGAAAAGTCTGGTCTCACCGAGCTCGTCATCATTTCTGAGGGAGACAGTCACCAGATCATGCAAACAGCCCACTGTGGCTGTATCGCTAGTGGTACCGCCACACTCGAAGCCGCCTACTTCGGCCTACCCTACTGCCTCGTCTACAAAACAGCTTGGCCGACCTACCTCGCGGCCAAACTCCTCGTCAAAATCAAACACATTGGCCTCGTCAATGTCCTCGCAGACGAAACCATAGTGGAAGAATTCATCCAAGGTGACGCAGACCCCTGCCACGTTGAGCGCTCGCTGGAACATTTCCTCACAGACCACGACCACGCTGCCCAAGTCAGCCAGCGTTTACTCGAGGTCACCAGCCAACTCGGAGAACCCGGCGTCCACCTCCGAGCCGCAAAAGAAATCCTCACCTGCCTGGGAGAGACTAGCTCGCAGAGCTAAAGCACCCTCGCAGAGCTAAAGCAGTATAGCCACCGATAAGCCTTGCATTCTGGGCATGATTTAGGAACCATCTGCCGCGTTATGGCGCGTATTAATGATCATTTCCTCAAGCTAAAAGCCGGATATTTATTTCCAGAAATCGGACGCCGAGTCAGTGCGTTTACAGAGTCTCATCCAGAGAAAGCAGCAAACCTCATTCGCTGTGGTATCGGTGACGTCACAGAGCCACTCCCCGAAGCCGTGCGCGAAGCAATGCACAAAGCAGTCGACGAACTCGGAGAGCGCGAGACCTTCCGTGGCTACGGCCCCGAACAAGGCTACGAATTCCTACGCGAAGCCGTTGCCAAAAATGCCTACCAAGGCACCTGCATCACAGCCAACGACATCTTTATCTCTGATGGCTCAAAGTGTGACACCGGCAATGTGCTCGATATCTTTGGCCCAGGGAATAAAATCGCAATCACTGACCCCGTCTACCCAGTCTACGTGGACACCAATGTGATGATCGGAAACACAGGCGAAGGTGATGAAAACGGCCGCTACGAAGGCCTCGTCTACCTACCATGCAATGCAGAAAACAATTTTGTACCTGCAATACCCGAGGAAAAAGTCGACCTCATCTACCTCTGCTACCCAAACAACCCCACAGGAGCCTCAGCCACTCGCCAACAACTCGAAGCATGGGTCGAATATGCCAATAAGCACAGCGCGATCATACTCTATGACGCCGCCTATGAAGCCTTTATCCAAGACCCAGATGTCCCACGCTCCATTTATGAAATCCCTGGAGCAGAAACATGCGCCATGGAATTCCGCTCATTCTCTAAAAATGGTGGTTTCACAGGCGTTCGCTGTGGCTACATCGCCATTCCAGAAACTCTCGTAGGCACCAGTGCCTCAGGCGATACAGTCCTTATCAAGCAGCTCTGGTCACGCCGCACCTCTACTAAATTCAACGGCGCCTCCTACCCTGTACAGCGTGGCGCTGAAGCCATCTTTAGTGATGCAGGAAAAGCCCAAGTTGCCGCACTCGTCGAGCACTACATGGGGAATGCCAAATTACTCCGTGAAGCATGTACCGAGATCGGCCTCCAAGTTTACGGCGGCGAGAATGCCCCCTATGTCTGGGTCGCTTGTCCAGAAGGTCTAACCAGCTGGGACATGTTTGATAAAATGCTCCACGAAGCCAGTGTCGTCATCACACCTGGATCAGGATTTGGCGCCGCAGGAGAAGGCTACTTCCGCATCTCCGCCTTTAACTCACGTGCCAACGTCAAAGAAGTCTGCGCACGCCTCAAGGCACACCTCTAAGCGATCTTCACTCAAAAGGGTCAAAGGGCAAATGCCTTTTGGCCCTTTTCATTTCCCCCTTTAAAATTACAGTTCTCTCTTTGAATAGAGGCATGAGATAGAACATCTCATCAAACACCTCGAAATCTTACTCTAGAGGAAAAACCGAGCCCAAAGACTCCCCACAGTCTATACCCTTTCGTCGATTTTTATAGTTCCGCTAACAGGCTCTGGCTCAATAATCGCCTCGATACCTTCTCTGTATAGCAGCAGCACCCTATCCTTCGTCGCAATACAAATCAACCAATAGAGATATTCGACACATCGAGCTTAACAGCACGCAAACAATCTTCATGTAAAGTCACTGCTAGCCCAACTCAGCTCTGAACTTTCTTAGCCAATACTTCACAGCTTCGTATGAGATCTCGACCCCGAATTTCTTAATCAACGATTGGCGAAAATCCTCGATTCGACGTATATCGCCTTTCATAACCTTCTTACGAATTGCTTTCCTGGCTTCCTCCGGAATTTGAGACACACGACCCATACCTTCATACGAGCGAAGACGGCACAGCCCCTCAATTCCCTCACTCCGAAATAAACCAAACCAGGTCCGTATCGTGGAGCGGCTCCGCCCGACCTTCTCAGCGATCTCATCAAGTAAGTGCTCCCCTTCGAGCCCTAATTTCACAGCTAGAAGTCTCTGTCGAATCAAATCGGATGGTTCATTTTTGAGTCGTTTATACACTTGGTCAGCTTGACCGAGAACATCGAGTTTTGTTAACTTGCGAGGCATTTCTAATGATACAGGCATATCCTCTATTTTACTAGAACCTTTTTACCAAAGTCACTCTAGCTTAAGCTGGTAGCTCTAGGGTTCTTATCTACGATAACACCAGGCACTAAGTGCCGCTCGTCTGAGTCAGCAATAAAATCTAGCTTCAGATGAGACATCTAAGCACAAAAAAGCCCACTACGAGTTCTTCACTCATAGTGGGCATATTAAACTGGCGACGACCTACTCTCACGGGACCTATCGTCCAACTACCATCGGCGCTAAGGTGTTTCACTTCCGGGTTCGGAACGGGACCGGGTGGTT
>CALFVF010000020.1 GCA_937928735.1 uncultured Verrucomicrobiales bacterium
GAAACCTGCTTTTGGTAAAAAATGCCGTCAGATTGTTTCAGATCAAGGCAAACACAATCACTTTTGAATGTATTCATAAGGATTGTGGACAACGCAGAGATGGAGCAATCTGGTGGTATTTTCAAAAATGAGGTTTTCAGATGTGCCCTTTAGAGGGTAGTGGCAAGTCTGAAATGGATAGTAGAATTTGAGCACTCAGGGACTTCTTGAGAGTTGACCGCAGCAGAGCTTTTGGGTTCACTTCGCGCCATGAAAATTCTGGTCGTAGGAAAGGGAGGACGTGAACATGCTCTGATCACAGCACTGCATGAATCTAAGACAGCTACAGAGCTCTATTGCTTCCCCGGTAGTGATGCGATTGCTGAGCTAGCGACAAACGTAGAAGTCGCAGGACTCAGTGAGCTAATTGCATGGATGCTAGAGCATAACATTGACCTCTGTGTGGCGGGAGAAGAGAGCTATCTTGTGAAAGAAGAAGGCCTCGCGAATCTCTGCGAACAAGCAGGAATCCCATGCTGGGGGCCGCATAAGCAATCCGCCCAGCTAGAAGCCTCAAAAGAATTTGCCAAAGAATTCATGAAGCGCCACCAGATTCCTACGGGAGCCGCCACTGGATGTGCTAATATCGAAGAGGCGAGAGCCGCTATCGCCGGAAAGTACCCGACAGTGTTGAAGTTTGATGGACTCGCCGCAGGTAAGGGAGTGGCGGTGTGTGAGAACGAAGCCAGTGCAGAAGCCTTCCTCCAAGAAGTCCTTGTTGAGAGAAAGTTCGGTGCCGGTCGCTTGCTGGTGGAAGAATGCCTCGTAGGGCCTGAGGTCTCTATCTTTGCGGCAGTCTGTGATGATCGCTATCAGATATTCACACCTGCCCGCGACTACAAGCGCGCTCTAGACCAAGACGCAGGGCCTAACACAGGAGGCATGGGAGCAGTGGCCAGTCGCCAGCTCATCACTGCTGAAGAGTTAGCCTTGATCGAGGAAACCATTGTCAAACCCACAGTGGATGGCCTGATCTCTGATGAGCTACCATATCGTGGATTTATCTACTTCGGCCTCATGATGACAGCTGCAGGCCCAAAGATCATTGAGTACAATTGCCGCTTTGGTGACCCCGAGTGCCAAGCCGTCATGCCGCTGGTATCAGGAGATTTTGCCCAGTATTGCCTCTCAGGGGCAAAGGGTGAGCTGAAGAAAGATTTACTCCAGTTTAGTGAAGGCTGGAGTGTCTGCCTGATTAAAGCCTCAGCAGGGTACCCAGAGACATCTCGCTCAGGAGATGTGATTTCTGGCTTTGAGAACATACAGAAAGGAAAAGTCTATCACGCAGGAACAAAGAAGGAAGCTAATGGCGACTGGGTGACTAATGGCGGGCGCGTGCTCGCTGTGGTGGCTGGTGGAGAAAACCGCCTCGAAGCTGTGGATAAGGCCTATGCCGAATTCGCCCACATAGACTTCCCCGGAGCCCAGAGCCGCAGTGACATCGGGCGCACGAATTTTTAAGATGCCGAGTTGAGAGATGCTGAATTAGGCATTTGTAATATTCTTGTTATTTATACCCTTATGTGCTGTTTTTTAAGCACATGAAGGGTTTAATTCTATGTCTATTGTTTACTAGTACTTTTTCGTTTTTGTATGCCGAAAATCAAAATGATAAAAGACGCTTGGATGAATGGACTGAGACTATACATCTCATTTGGAAAGAGTGGATGGGTAAACCTGAATTAAAGTACCAGCCAATTGGAAAAGACTCTCTTGAGAATTTCTTTGGTGAGTGGTTGGGCGAATATGCTGCAGTTAATGCAAAAGAGGGTGAAAAACTATTTATATTTCTGAAGCTACATGCAGATGGAACATGGACCTCAGAAGAATTTCGTCCAGATATGCTAGTCGGACATTGGTATCTCTCGGCTGGAATGATTTTACTTTGTGAGAAAGAAGAAGATCAGGAAGAGGATCTTGCAACTGCACTTATTTTAAATAAGGAGGGCTTACGACTCTTAAACGCTCGTTCTCGAAGTGGGTACGTGAATCTTATTAAACGAACTCATTAGAAGAATAGTCGTAGAGGTTTTGTTAGGTTTTGAAATAAGGATAAACTTGTACTTATTTTCAGGAAACTCACATAGTGTAAATTAACGCCTCTGGCTAAGCACTCGAAAGGCGCTTCCTGCACCGTCTTGGGAGGTCAAGAACTGGTCGGTGTCTGAATTTGTTGAAAAGGGCTTTAGGTAATCTTCTTGTGTCTTACAAGTTATCGTGGAAATGCCTAGTGCTTGTGACCAGTCCATCAAGTCGGTGAAGTTCACATCACAGGTGATGTCTTGGCGGCCTGGATTGGCGTAGACATCGCTGCCAGTTTGTAGGTGGTGCATGAGGTAGGCTCTGAGGCTGCCCATAGGTCTTCTATGATAGAGTGCTGGGTAGTGGTCTCCATAATCTATAGTGACCATACGGCCAGAGTGCCATAGATCAGCCCAGCTCTTGAGCCATTGATGGTAGCTTTCGTGGACTTCTCGGCGCTGCTTGGTTGGCATACTCTCGAGAGCTGAGCTCTGTGGTGGTGCTTCGCACGCTAGCCATTTCTCTTCTCCAGCGTCGATGTGTAATTCCTCGAGTTTGTGGCCATTGTGCTGAAAGACTCTGGCAGGAAAGGCGTCCACGAGCTCATTGGAAAAGAGAAATGCCTGACCTTTGCAGAATGTGAGGGCGTCATGAATGCTATCGTGCCAAGTGAATGGTTGGGGGTTTTGGCGCGTGAGGGAGAGTTTTGTTAGAAAACTTGTTGGTTGCAGGTTTTTTAAGTTATCTTTCTGAACTTTTTTAAGTGGTGGTGAGGCATCTACGATGTGGTAGGAGACTTGGCACTGTATTTTACGGGGAAGGGTTTTAAAAACCTCTTTCGCAAGAGATCCGTCACCAGCACCGATTTCAATCAAATGGATTTGAGCGATACGGTCTTCGTGAATCCAGGCGAGAATATCGTGAACAAGAGCGCGCGCCAGAATGGGAGATAGAGTCGCTGTGGTGGAGAAGTCGGCACGTGCTCCACCGACGCTGCGAATATGTTTCGTGTAATAGCCCTGCTCTGGATGATAGAGCGCGCGCTGCATGAACTGGTCAAACCGCTGGATAAGCCCCGAGTAGTTAGAATGATATGGCTAGTGTCTCACAACCCTTTATATCGAGCTTACCTGAGGCGAGTACAGGGATTTCCTCCACGGGGACTATACGCTTCGGGCACCAGAGGGAGGGGATGCCGTGGTCGAGTAACTTGTAGCGTAAGTCGATACATTCTTGCTCGGGTGAGGTGCTGGGAAGGGTAGAGAGCAGCAGGATGCTTTCACCCTTTCTTTCATCTGGGACACCAACAACAGCGATGTGGCGCTCTGTTTCTTCATCAAGGCCAAGTACTGTGGATATGGTGGCCTCTAGGGTTTCGTGAGGAACCATTTCGCCCCCGATTTTTGAGAAACGAGAAATACGCCCTTCAATAAAGAGGAAGCCCTCTGCATCGATACGGCCGACATCCCCTGTCTTTAGCCAACCATCAACAAGTACCTCATCGGTTTTTTCCTTATTGTGCAGATAACCTGGAAAAATGTTCGCTCCTTTGAGCCAAATAACACCGGATTGGTCGATGGTGAGGGGCTCACCACTGGCGGCATCGGTGATTTTTACGGCAATGCCTGGGAAGAAGTTTCCCACAGAGCCTTGTTTGTTCGAGGGGATGATTGGCTCCTCACCCATCGGTGGTGGATTGGGGATATTTGAGTTGGTTCCCGGGGAGGTTTCTGTGAGGCCATAGCCTTCCTGTGGACGAATGCCGAATTTCCTCTCAAAAGAATCGGCTAGTGAGGAGGGTAATTTCTCGGCTCCCGTGACAAGTGCTCTAAGGGAGTGGAGTTTCTCAGGTTCGATATTTCGCATATAGCCTCGCAGGAATGTCGGCGTGGATATGAGTAGATCAACACTGTGCTGGTGGATCAAATCAGCGAGGCGTTTGGTCTCTAGCGGAGATGGGTAGGTGACGAGATTGATTCCAAAGATCACAGGATACCACAGCGTGACCGTGCAACCAAAGGAATGGAAAAGAGGGAGACACCCCATAATGCTGGAGCCTGCAGGCATCGGTAGGCGTGAGCCAAACTGGCAGACATTGGCTAGGACATTTCTGTGGGTGAGGGGCACACCTTTTGGTTCTCCAGAAGAGCCAGATGTAAAGAGCAGTACGGCTTCTTGATCCCCGCCTTTCTTGGAAATGCGTAGTATTCTTGTTAGGACTTCCAGTGGCAGTACCTTTGCTAGGATCGTCCAGCGTTTGATCTGCTTTTTCATATGCGGCAGGGAGCGTTCTATGAAAATCATATCTCTAGTGGGTGGCCAGGGGAAATCAGCCATTTTGCGCACAAAGGGATCTGCTGTGATGAATCGCTCGATGTCGGCTTGGCGGATCGCAGACTGGACAGCCTCGCGGCTTGCTGTGTAGTTGAGATTCACGGGAATTTTCCCGGCGAATATGACAGCTAGGTTGGCAATGAGGCCGGCGTGTCCAGATGGTAGGATAATGCCGACTCTGCGCTTGGTGGTACTCTCCTCGATGTGTCTACCAAGAGCAATGGCTACACCAAGGACTCTATCGTAGTTTAGGCTCGAGTCCTTTGAGCCATCAAAGACAGAACTCGAACCATGCTTTTTTAAACCAGCCAGTAAGTGATAGCCTAGAGAATCATTGAGAAACTCCCGTGCTGAAAAGGCTTCTTCCTCTAGGGTGAGAATGCGCTGGAACCAGGTTGCTTCAGAGATCTCATCCGCGCTGATTAGCTCTCCAAAGCTGAGAACAGACGATGCCTGACGAGGTGTGTTGGTGGGTAGAGAGACTTCCTTGGGAGTCGAAATATTGAGGGGAGTAGTCGGAAGCTTGAGCTGACATGCTGTGTGCAGAGCCTCTTTGGTTAGTCTCAGTACACTGCCATTATTGGCTGAGCATAAGTCAGGAATAAATATAATGACACCATTCTCTCCTGCTTGTTTACGGAGTTGATGACCGATTTTTGATAAATCAGGATCGTCCTTAGAAATAGCTGCCGCCTGGACACCCTCTCGGCTGAGATGGATCTTTAGAGCATCATCTATGACGACATCCTCGGTGCAGAGCCAGAGGATATTTCTTTGAGAAAAATAGCGCTCTAGGTGTAAGAGGTGCTCAAATTCTAACCGATTGGGAAGAATAAAGGTGAAGGTTTCAGCAATATGAGTCTCACCAAGAATTTGCATCGAACGTAATTTTCCTTTAGAACTGTGTTAGTCAGTGGCGTGTGCCTTGTGAACAGAATGGAGTAGACCGTTCACGAACTTTGAAGAATCCTGCGTACCATAGCGGCGTGCAAGCTCTATAGCCTCATTCATACTAACTGCTGGGGGGATACTCTGGTCAAACATAATCTCATAGGTAGCGAGCCGGAGAATGGCCCGATCTATGGGGTTAATGCGCTCTGGCTTGTAGTTTGTAACCGTCTCGGCAATCACCTTATCAATTGTGTTTTTCTTTTGGAGGATATTTTTGGTGAGAGAGTTCACTTCCTCGCGAAATGCGGTGAGTTTACCCTCGGCATTTCTTAGGTGAGAGACTTCGCTCTTCTCTGGGAATTTACTAGGTTTCTCTACCATAGAAACACGCTCTGAGATGCGATCTAGAGAACGGACAGTAGCCGTGAATGGAGCGAGTTTCTCGAGTAAATAAGGATAGTCACTAAGGTGGTGATGATACTGAATTCGCTCTTGAATGAGCCCTTGGTTGAGGGCAAAGAAATCCGCGAGTTCTTGCTCTAGTTCACTAGATATTTCTTGGTCTTCGGGGTTAAATAATCGACGTACACGGTCGAGCTTAGCCTGCCACTGACTCTCTAGTCGAATGATTGTCTGCTGTGACTGGCTGAGTGCCTTAGCCTCTGGTTCGGCCGAGAGATGGGCGGTTGCTGCATCCTGACGGTCGATGAGTTGGGCAAAGCGAGTCTCTCTGCCTTTATTGAGGTGTTGGAGGGCTTTGACCTTGGCTTTGGTCAGGGCGACTTGATCTGATTCTTGAGTCAGATCCCAGAATGCATCTAGCAGTGTCCCTGCATTGGCGCCTCCTTCGATATCAGAACAGTAGAGAAACTGGATGGATGTCTCTCGGATTTCGCGGCGGCTATACATTACTGGGATATTGTCGTTGAGTTGGTTTCGTAAGAGTGGGTCCTTGTGACTCGATTTGGCCAAAAAGATCTACCATGACTGCGGCAGCGCGTGCGGCTTCTTTCCCGCGGTTGAGCTGACTGCCAATACAGCGTGCATACGCTTGTTTTTCATTTTCGACCAGAAGAACTTCATGAATCACAGGTTTCGTGTGCTCAATGGCCAGAGTCTGGAGGCCAGATGTCACAGATTCAGCGATCAAATCACCGTGTTTGGTCTCACCCTGAATGATGAGACCCAGAGCGATGACAGCAGAGACATTGTCCTGGCGAAGTACCGCAGAGACAGCCACGGGAATTTCAAAGGCTCCAGGAACATAGAGTACCTCGATTTGGGTGTTTGGCATGATGTCGCTGAGCTCCTCGCGCGCATTGTCTACCAGGGCTTGTGTGAATTTTTCATTATAGCGAGATACGACCAAGGTGATT
Source organism: uncultured Verrucomicrobiales bacterium (assembly GCA_937928735.1). Classification (GTDB taxonomy): domain Bacteria; phylum Verrucomicrobiota; class Verrucomicrobiia; order Verrucomicrobiales; family Akkermansiaceae; genus Rubritalea. The sequence goes on from CALFVF010000020.1 coordinate 6,663, forward strand.
TGAGAGTGTTTGGAGACTCTTCTAGGTTTGGTTGGTAATGCCGTCGACATACCCTTGGTATGCCTTGCGGTTTTATAAAAGTCAATGGAGGATGCGGGTTGAACTCAGAGAGCTTTTAGCGTATGGTCTGGAAGACAAATTTGCTAGCTCAGCACGCTAGCTGATTAGTTGAAAAAATGTCCCAAATGTATGAATTTGCCAATTTACCTTCAATTTAAACAGACTTCTTTATTGATTGGGTGTCTATCTATCGCGACAACTCTCTCCACGAGCCCGCTATCTGCGCAACAATCTGCACAGGATACGATACCAAAGATATCCAATACAGACACCCTAAAGACGCTCCAGAATTCTGTCACAGAGATTATTCCAAAGGTCATGCCTGCGACAGTCTGTATTGTTAGCCCGCGTACAGGGGCCTCAGGGAGTGGTGTGATTGTTGACCCAAAAGGCCTTATCCTCACAGCCTCACATGTGATTGAGGGGGAGGAAGAAGTCACAGTCTTGTTTCCTGACGGTCGGCAGCAAACCGCAAAAATACTGGGGGCAAACTTCACTAAAGACGCCGCCATGGCTCAACTTGTCTCAGAAGATGCAGAGAAGCTCTGGCCCTACGCCCCGCTGGGGAGCTCTGATGACCTAAATATCGGGGAATTTGTCATAGCTCTCGGTCATTCAGAGGGATTTGATCCAGTGCGCACTCCACCAGTGCGCTTCGGCCGAATCGTCTCTATGAATGCCACGAGATTTCTCAGCAGTGACTGCGCCCTCATCGGTGGTGACTCAGGCGGGCCGTTGTTTAATCTCAAAGGAGAAGTCGTTGCCATTCACTCCTCGATTGGTAGGAGTGCTATGGCCAATAACCACGCAGGGGTGGATGGATTTAAAGAAGACTGGGAAGAGCTGAAATCTGGAAAAATCTGGGGAAGTCTCAGTATGCACCCTTTTGTAAATTCTGAGTCACCAGTGGTAGGATTTGAAATCAGCACGACTCAGAGTGGGGAAGTGATAGTAGTTCGCGTGATCCAAGGTGGACCCGCAGAACAAGCAGGCATACAAAACGGCGACATTATCTGGGAGGTGGGCAATGAGCGAATCGAGAGTAACCACACCTTACTGAAGGAACTGAGTCGTCACCAGCCAGGGAAACCTATCGAGATGGTCATTAAGAGAGGAGATGTCCTTCTAGAGCTCGCAGTGAATTCCTTAAAACGTAGTGACTTTTATAAGCCATAGTTACAACTCATAATATGAAACGAACTTTACCAATGATATTCCTAGGGCTGAGCCTTGTAGGCAGCCTGCACGCTCAGTTCCAGCCAGTGGATGGGCTACCCTTTCTTCGTGAACACGAATCAGAACAGCTCGATAAGCAAGCGCTGAGTTTCTACCAAGCTATCCAGCCACTGGCTGAATCCCTTAAGCACACCTCAGTGGGTATCGAACATCGTGGGCGCCGCCTTGCCCTAGGGACTGTGACCAGTGTCGGGGTGGTTTCTAAATGGAGTGAAGTGATGCGCTACCGCGACACACTCACTTACCGATTACCCACAGGCGAGCGCGTGCGCACCAGACCTATTGGTGTGATAGAGGAGTTTGACCTAGTGATACTCAGCGCCCCAGAGGAGCTCAAGTCACTGGACATCAGTTCTAGCAAGGGAATGGGAGACGCGCAGATTGGAGAATTTCTCTTTGTCGCAGGGCCCGGAGGTGAAGCGCATAGCCTAGGAGTTGTTAGCGTGGCACCACGCAGTCTGCGAGAGTCTGACAAGGCCTACTTAGGAGTCGTCATGGATATGCAGTATGCTGGAGAAGGCGTGCGAATCCGTGGGGTGCAAGAAGGCACAACTGCCGCCAAAGCTGATCTGCGAGCCAATGATATCGTTCTCGAAATCAATGGCGAGCCACTGAAAGGTGCTCTAGAAATGGGGAATATCCTCCAGCAGATGAAGGCCGGGAGTGAAGTCACTATTCGCTATCAGCGCCTCCAGCAAGAGCAAGAAATCAACCTCACCTTAGGAGGGCGCCCCCAGTTCCAGGATCAAGCTCAGGGAAGAATCCAGAAAATGCAGAAAATGGGAGCCACTCTAAGTAAAGTGCGCAGTGATTTCCCCAATGCGATGCAATCAGACATGCCACTTGACCCCGAAGACTGTGGAGGGCCCGTCTACAATCTCGAAGGTGAATTTCTAGGAATAGCCATCGCACGTGCCAGCCGCACCAAGTCCTACATCATACCTGCCGATGAGCTAGCTGAACTCCTCACTCCACAAGAAACAACACCGAGTATCGCGGAAGAAGTCGAGCCGGATGCTGCGAATGAACTCAACGAGGAAGAAGGCCTACCTATTGCAAAGGCAGAAATAGAGCCTGAACGCGCACAACTTGTCGACCCAGAGGGCCTAGTGTCGCCAGAGAAACTACACAAACTTATCGAGCAGAAGCGCAAAGAGCTAATGCTATTAGAACAAGAACTCATAGAGCAGCAGGGGCGATTGAATCACTGAATGTAAGAGTCTATCAGTAAACCCAGCAAAAAAAACTATGTTTGTAGAATACCGAATCCAGACTTACTTCGCCGCGTTGCAGACAATTATCATTGTTTTAGGAAGTTTTGCGATCGCTCTTGTTTCTAAAGTATCAGGTCATTCGGAGAGTTTGGCAGGGTCTCTAGGGTTCTTCGCGAGCCTCATTCATTGGAGTTATTTTCTTCTTATTTTACCTGTTCTGTGGGTCATTCTTTCCATCAAGTTAGGAGGGCTTAACTCTAGATGGTTCACACGGAGATGGATGTTTGTTACCGGCATGCTGTCTTTATTCTTATTGAGTGCTCTGTACTTTTTTATTCTGATAAGTATTCGTACTCAAATGGTGCAGGTTGCGCTATAGTCCACCCATGGTGCATTCTGGATTCTGGCTGCTAAACACGTTTGATCGTGATTAAGTCATCTTCTTTTTTGCTTTGAGTCGAACGCTTCTGCCGTATAACTGAGCTAGTATGGTAGAAGGTAATAGCGTATTTCAGCCCACACGCTGGACACTCGTTCAGAAGCTAAAGGTGGCACCTTGTGCAGAAGCGCAAGAGGCTCTCAATGAGCTGTGTGGTCTGTACTGGCGCCCTCTCTATGCCTATGCACGTAGCTATGGCCGGAGTTCGCAGGATTCAGAGGATGTCGTACAAGGCTTTCTAACCAAAGGGGTGGAGAAGGCGATTTTTAAAGCGGCTGATCAAGAAAAAGGGAAAATGAGAACCTTCTTGCTGACATCCTTTAAGCGTTACTTGAGGGATGAGCACGCGAAGTTGATGACTCTAAAGAGAGGGGAAGGGAAGATAGATCTCGTTGATCTCCAAGCTGAGGAAACCCAGTGGAAAGACAATGATGCCCAAGACCCTACGTTGCACTTTGATCGTCGCTGGGCGTTGATTATTGTAGAAAGTGCGAGAACACAACTTCGTAAAAAATACGGAAAAGAAGGCAAGTTAGCTCTCCACGATACGCTTGTGGGCTGCCTTACCGGAGAGCTAACAAGTAGCTACGCTGATCTCTCGGAGCAGTTAGGTATTTCTCTCGCGGCAGTGAAAGTAGGAGTACACCGCATGAGAAAGCGGTTTGGGGAATTATTACGCGCGGAGATCCAGGAAACGGTGGGGCCAGATGAAGACCCCGATCATGAACTGCGCTACCTCATTGGCATTCTAGCAGATGTATGAAAGAAGGCATTACGCGACACGAATCCCAGAAAGCCCAGCAGATGTTGCAGTGGGCTCTCACCGACAAGTTAGAGACTCCCGATGTTACAGATGACTTAGAGATTCCAGGCTATAGAATCACCCAAAAGCTAGGAGAAGGCGGCATGGGGGCCGTGTATCATGCAGAGCACGAGAGCACGGGGCGCAGAGTGGCCATTAAGGTCTTTACTCTGAGTGGGCGAGATGCTGACTTATTCCTAGAGCGTTTCCAGCGAGAGGGAAAGCTGTTAGAGCAGATTAAGCACACCCATGTCGTAGGGATAGAAAAGGCTGATGTACTAGAAGACGGCACCCCCTACATAATCCTTGAGTATGTCCATGGGCATGATCTCGCCAAGCGCCTAAAGATCGATAAAACTATTACACCTATCGAGACACTGCGTATCGTCATAGCTGTCTGTCGAGGGCTCAATAGAGCGCACGAGCTAGGGATGATTCACAGGGATATTAAACCCGCCAATGTTCTACTCGGTAAGCAAGGGGAGGTGAAATTAAGTGACTTTGGAATTTCTAAGGGGAATTTAGAAAACCCCCAGCACACCCAACTCACACTGACAGGAATCACCTTAGGAACAGTCGACTACATGTCACCGGAGCAGGCAGAAGGCAAGCCTCTCGATACCCGCTCAGACCTCTATAGTATCGGAGTTCTCATCTATGAAATGTTAACAGGCATGACACCTCGTGGAGCCTTCATGCCACTAGATACACTAGGATTTCCCAAAGAACTTCATCGCATAGTGATGCGCTGCCTACAGAGAGACCCGAATCAGAGACCAGCAACAGCAGCTAACCTATCACTGGCTCTAAGAAAAATCAGAGAGAACCTGCTCCGTAAACAAAGTAACAAACAGCCTTACTACCTAGCAGGCTGTGGTGCTGTGTGCGCGATCGCCATTGCTCTCTATCTCGCACAGCGCCACCCCTCAAAGCACCAGAATGGAGAACAAACGAGTGATCAAGCTCCAGCCCAGCTGACTATCGAGAGAGCTTTACAAAAAGGAAATCATCCACAGCACATAAAACAGCCAGACACAGTCAAGGAGGAAGAAGCCGAAGCTCAAATATCAGCTATAGAGAAACTTCCGCTTGAGATTCCAAACTGGATAGAGCTCTCAAGTAAAATAGATGTGTTAGAAAATCGCCAAAACGGGCAGTGGTATAAAGATGGCAACAGGCTCTGGTGCAAAGCCAATGAGATCGCGAGCATAGCACTGCCACAGCGCACGGGGAATGAATACTGCCTCGAATGTGACTTTATTCGAGAAGAAGGCGAGGGGGCCGTGGCCCTCTTTTTACCGACTTCAGTAGGCATGCTGAGTCTAGAGATCGATGCGAATGAAGTGCATTTCACAGGGTTTAGGCATCTAAAGGCACTTGCACCCACTCATGGCGGGCGGGGAGAAGCAACCTCATATAGAATCCAGAATGGTCGCCTCTATCACCTCAGCACCCAAGTGACTGAGGACTCAGTGATGGTGAAAATCAATAGCCAAGAAATCGGTCGCTGGAAACTCAGCAGGAACCGTGAGAATCTCGCTGGAAAGTGGAATTTCCCAAAGAAGCGCCAGCTCGCACTAGGAGCTTGGAAATCACGCTGCATGTTTGCCAACGTAAGGTTTCGCCGAGGTGTTTTTCACCCGATATTACCCGCAGAGTGAAGCCCACTTGCTAGTAGCTCTATGCTCTCAGAGAGAGGGATTTCTCAATAATGAGGTGGGCGAGGTGTTGCTTGTCAGCCTTGGCAATAGCCTCTTGAGACTCAGCTTCGACAAAGAATATCTCGTTCTCATTACTATCAAAGCCGATATCTGGACGAGACACATCATTAGCAACAATGAGATCGCACTGCTTTTTCTCCAGCTTGATTCTTGCGTGCTCAATGACTTTTTGAGTTTCCGCAGCAAACCCAATAAGAGTCCCTTTAAAGCCAAATTCAGGGCGGCAAGAAGCTAGAATGTCACGCGTCTTGGTGAGTTCGAGAGTCATCGTGTCACCATGTTTTTTAAGCTTCTGCTCGGCAATATCCACAGGTCGGTAATCTGCCACGGCAGCGGCGAAAATCGCGATATCTGCCTTACCAATCCAGCGCTCGACCGCCTCATACATCTCCTGAGCTGTCTCGACAGGTAAGAAGTCCAGACCCTCAGGGATATCGAGGTTAGTAGGGCCAGAGATTAGCGTGACACTGTGGCCAGCTTCAATGGCCGCTTGAGCGATCGCATAGCCCATTTTACCAGATGATTTATTGGTCAAATATCGCACAGGATCAATAGCTTCTCTGGTCGGGCCGGCTGTGATTAGAAAGTTCATAAAATTGGAAAGAGCTCTTGCCAGAAATCTCTAGAGAGCGCGAGGGAATACTTCATGAAAAAAGAAGTGAAAAGAGTTGAGCTTTTTTGGTGGGAGTGTTTCTGTACTCACACTTCCCAGTGACTGGGTTTATAGCGCACGTGGCGGAATTGGTAGACGCGCTGTCTTCAGGCGGCAGTGCCTTCGGGCGTGGAGGTTCGACTCCTCTCGTGCGCACCATTACCTCTGTAGGGGGGTAGGGTGATGTGTCATTAGATTGTATGGGAGTTTACTGTGGTGAAATCGAACCATATCGTTAGACTGTTAGTTAAGTATTATCTAAGGTTGAATTGATTGTTTGAGCGTGCCTTGCAAAGTTTTTTTGTGCTTTATTTTGTTAAAAAACATTTATCAATTTATTTGCTAAATAAATACTCCTAGGTTTATGGGTTTAATTTATTCATGAATAATAAATTATGTTAGTTTCTGTCATTATTCTAACAAATTTTTCCCAGATTTCCCCAATGTTTTTCTAAAAATCAGCGTAACACTGACAAGCTCTAGAGAGTTATTCATGAAAATAAATCATGAATAACCAGTAATTGTTTCATAGTTTTGCTAAAATTCTGATGAATTCCTACAATTTATGATTGAATATGGCAAAAATTTGATTAAAAAATTCAAAATTGCCCCAAAATCAGTTTTCAGCCATTTAGATCTTGCTGTTTGATTTTTGAAATGATCATTTCATCAAATGTAAATTATTCTGGTGAAGAAATGTCTGATTTCCGTCAAATGAATTTTCTTAAATATGACTAATCTTTATCTGTTTCACTAAATTATTAGCCACCAATTTACCTGGATTTATATTTTCAAAGTATTTTCAAAACCCCACGACATTATGTTAACTGATTGCGCAAAAAAACGGTGGCTGATACTAGGTTCTGTGACCTTCGTAGGGGTTTGTTCACTACCTCTGGTGCTCAGGAAGAACACGGAGGTGCAAGATCGAGCTCTGGGGGCAATGAACCAAAACCCAAATAAAGTGGCTAAAGTTTCCAGAGGAGAACGTTTGAGCCAAGAGCAAGGACACTCTCATTCACGCTACAGAGATAGGGAGTACCTAGCGACACTCTCTCGGCGAGAGTTAAAACAACTCGGAGAGACACTGGGACAAACAGACAGAGAATTAGGAATGATTCTACTAGAGCTCCTAGCTGTGGATTTCGGACGTATGGATTCTTTTGCAACGGGGTTTTTTGAAGGATGGGCGAAGAATGATCCCAAAGGGGCGTTATCATTTATCGCGAATTTCGGAAATCAGGAGCAATTAGAATTTAAGAGCCAAGCCCATCTTGTGGCTAGAATCTGGGCAGAGAAAGAGCCCAGTTCAGCGAGTGACTTTCTTAAGCACATGTATGAGGTGAATGGTCAGCGTAAGGAGCAAATCGGTGACGTACTAACAAGTGCTGTGAATGTCTGGTCACGCAAGGCACCCAAGGATGCGTTTCAATTTTTGCGCACAACGGCTAAAGAATATAGAGAAGGGCCAGTTCTTACTTACCTCGCTGAATATTGGGCCAATGTGAATCCCATAGAGGCTCTTGAGCAGGCGAAGCTTGCAGATTTAACGCCTCTTGAGAGCAATCTTCTCATGGATGGTGTGTTAAGGTCTTGGTCAGAGTCTGATCCTGAGCTTACGGCAGCTTGGTTTCTTGAAGGAGTTGAGAATGAGGAGCAGAAGTATTTAGGCCAAGCTGCAGAAACGATTGCTAGAAACCTCTTTGAAACAACCACAGTGGATGCCGTAGTGGAGTGGGCTCAGCAGATTCAAGATAAGGACGTGCGCAAGGAAGCTCTCGTGGGTGCTGCGTTGATGTGGAAAACTGGAGTTGGGGACAAGTCGCCAGAGAAGGTTCTTGGAGCCTTCACTCAAGGCCTAGCAGCGGGAGACTTGGTCTATCAAGATGCACTATTTGAGTCTGCCTCGGCCATGGCTGATTCAAAACCAGAAGTGATCGCTGAGTGGCTCAATGGACAGGAACAATTTTCTGAACTCACTGATCCAGTCGTACATGGTTTCGTTTCTACGCTCTCAGGCTCTGCGCCCTTTGAGGTAGTGCTGGGTTGGTCTGGCGTCATTGTACAATCAGAGCTGAGAAATCGTCAGCAAATTTCCATTCTTACGGATTGGGCTCTCCAAGATAAAGAAGGATATCTGTCCTGGGTCGAATCCAATCAAGAATCACTCTCTGAGAGCGTGATTCAGGCACTATCATTCTAAAATCTAACATACTCTGTGAGACAGAAACCCGAAATAAACATATAAAAACTGAAAAACATGATACTAAAAAACCTTAAAAAAAGAATCCTCTTAGGAGTCTTTCTCGTGCCTCTTCTAACTAATACGAGTTCTGCAATGGGCTACAATGCAAGGGATGCGGACGCCTCTTCCAAACCGTTTAGGAGTTTTCCTGTTCCAGGTAATCCTCAAGTGACGTTGCAACAACTGATAGACCAGAATCCTAATGGGGCTCGCATTCGACTTGCAGGAGACCAGACTTATACCTTCTCAAATGTAGAACTTACTTCAGATATTCACTTAAGGATTCCGTCTTCAGCTAGGCTTCGTGTCACTGATGGAGAGCGCACAATGTTTTTTATTGGGCGTAGAGAAGAAGCCAGAAATGTTTCCATCACTTCTACGAGTGGGCGATTTTTAGTGGATTTTAGAAATAAGGATGAGGGTGAGCGTGTTGTTTTTGTGGCGACATTTAATGCGAATAATGTCAAAATAGCGAATTGTACCATTAGAGATAATTTAACTCTTATTAATTCTATTGTTCCTCAGGAGAGAGCTGGAAATCTTTTTACAAGAAGACTGACTGTTTCTAATGTACGACAGTTTGATGGTAACGGGGGCTATGGAATTGTACAGCCTGCTAGATTACGAGATGCTGTATTCTCAAACTTAAATGGCAGAGGAGGGATAACACTGCGCTTAGAGCCTGGGCAAGCCCTAGGTAACCAAGCCTATGCAGACGTAAGAGCGGATAATATCACAGGAATTGATGGACGCGCTGCAGTCTCACTATCTCCTCATAGTGCAGACGGGGTTCGAGTTAATATTGATAATGTTGTGTCCGATGGGTGTGCCTACGGAGTATTAGCGCCTAATGGATTTGGTTCAAGAGTTGGTAAATTCACAGAGACTGAAATCACAGATATTGACGTGACCTATTCCGATACTGGAGGTCAGGAGCGCTTAAGAAAGAGAGCTGAGAGACATCGTTTTCGGATTTGGGATGCGTATACGAATACAGGAACCATCACCAATAGCACCACCCAAGAGCTAGTGGATCTTGCTGAAAACCTGAGAGGTCCAACAGTTGCGGGAATTCTGACACCAACAGACCCCTCAGCGGATGTCACGATTAATGGGCCCGTTCAATTCCATGATTTTCCGAGAAACTCCCTCCGTAGAGCTGATGCGACAGATTACTTAGATAGCTCTGTCATTAGCGCGCGAATCAACGCCTTAGACTAAGTTTTGATAATGAACTACACGGCGTAGATACTCTAAATCGCGGCGATCACAGCGATAAAGTGGGACGCAGTAGGGGTACACTCTCTACTGCGTTTCTGCATGAGAAAGCGATCCTCACAGAGGGAGTACTTCAATGATCTTAAATTGCTCTACTTTAAGTTTGATCGCTGAGTCCGAGTGTGTTTGATTATCGCTGTTATGGCTAATGCAACGAATGTTCTCGCGAGTGGTATAGAAATTGTCGGTTCCATCAAGTTTTCCAATGATATGATTATTGATGGTAAGATTGAGGGAGAAATCACTTCTGATAAGGGGCGTGTCACGATTGGTGAAAACGCTCAGATTAAAGGAGACATCAATGCTGGCGAAGTAAAACTTTATGGCAGAGTCGAGGGTAAGATTAACTCTGAGCGCTGTGAGTTAAAGACAAATTCAAGGCTCGAGGGTGACATCAAAACCAAGATGCTTAGCATGGAAGAAGGCGCTAGCCTTTCTGGTCGCACTGACATCGGCAACTAAGAGCTCTCTTCGAGTGCGCAAGGAGTTCTAGGTTCTGCAGAATTGTGATTCTTTAAAATAAAGAGCCTTATTTCGCCGGTTACACTTTAGATCACCCAAAAGGTTCACAGCCTTTTGGGTTTTTGTGTTTCTAGGCGGTACTAAAAAGGGCTAATCAATCGTTTGGCACGACTAGATTAGCCCTTGGAAAGTGAAATGAAGTCTACTGGACTAGGCTGTTTCTTTGCTTTCTGTATCTGGAGTCGGTGAAGCCTTCGTTTCAGTGACTGCATCTAGTGTGGGAGCAGTGTCTTTTGGTGCTTCGGCAGGTGTCTCTGCTGGTGCTTCGGCTGTTTCTGAGGGCTCTTGTGCTGGTTGCTCTTTCTCCTGATTTGGAGTTTCTGAGTCAGAAGCTATTTTCTCAGGGGCCTTACTATTGGATCTGGCTCGTTTGGTCGATTTTTTTGAGGCCTTCTTTTTGATTGGTTTGACCTCTGCTTGGGTGTCGGAATCCTCGGTGCTTGCTTGTGGCTTGTCGTCCTTTTTGACTGGAGCTGTACTTATTCTGCTTGTTCTCTCCTCTGGGCGGCGGCGGGCGTCCTCTTCCAGAAATAGTTCGGCCACGCGGAAGCTGCGCTTGGCCATTTCTTTGGCGTCTTTATCTGTAATGAGACCTAGACCGTCTTCAGCCACTTCTGCGAGGAAGATTTTCCAGGCTTTTTTGGAGACATCCTCATGGTCGACTTTGATTTGTCGTTGTGGGTTTTGAGGAGAGTTTGGTGCGTCATTTCCCTTGCGACCACGGCGGCCACGGCGGGGTCTTTGTCTGTTATCATCTCCCTCAGATTGTTTGCTGTCTTGAGAAGAAGACTCAGAAGGTGGCCCTGCTGTTTCCGTATTGTTACTGGAGGCATCGGAGTCTTGAGGTTGATTCTCTGGTTTTGACTTGCGAGCGTCTCTGATGACTTTCACAGGCTGTCTGCGCTGCTGCGGTGCCTTTGTGTCGTCTTTTGACTCACTAAGTTTTTTAGACTCTGTCTCTGTAACTGGCTTAGTGGGAGCGGGAGTTTGTTTTGATTCTGTGTTTTGAGATTCGTTGTGATCGCTTGTTTCTTTATGTTCCATCTGTTTGTGAGCTACTTATTATATCGAGTAGCGCGATGAGGTTGAAAAAATTTTACCCTACAGCAGAGACAGTGCGCATTGAGCTGCATTTGTCCATGAGAGGTAAAAACTGTGATTGGGTTGTTGGCAGGCCTACTGAATACAATCTATGCATTGTTGGCCATCAACCCTGAGACAATCAGGATCTAGTACTTAGTAAAGGAGAATTGCGTGAGAGTAAGAATATAAACTACTTCGTAGTTCTTAAGTAGTGATTTTAAATTGTGTTTTTGTTCAGTTTTTCCCTCTTCTTGGCTAGATTTACAGTAAAATTAGGTGTTTTCACTTAATTTCTATTCTCTTTCTGTGTTGTTTGGTGAATTTTTGGTTATTTTTGATTTACTTTTATTGATTTTGAGGCATTTTTAGAGCTCATTTCTCTATTTTCACATGATTAAAGAATCGTTAGATGGTGCTCAAGCACTCGTAAAGACTCTCGATGAGCTAGGTATCGAGTTTATCTTCGGATATTCGGGGGGTGCTGCTCTGCCGATTTTTGATGCATTAGAAACTGTGGATACAAACATTCAGTTTGTGTTATCCCGCCATGAGCAGGGTGCTTGCCATATGGCAGATGGCTACGCTCGTGCGACCGGGAAGCCAGCTGTAGTACTCGTGACATCTGGCCCAGGGGCAGGCAATACAGTGACAGGGCTCATGACTGCTCAGATGGACTCCGTTCCTATGATTCTCATTAGTGGCCAGCAGGTGACTTGGATGCTTGGAAAAGACGCATTTCAAGAGGCCGATATTTTCGGAATCACCATGCCTGTGGTGAAGCATAATTATTTAGTAAAAGAAACCAATGACTTACCTAGAGTCATTCGCGAGGCGCACCATGTGGCGACAACTGGCCGACCAGGGCCCGTGCTTGTCGACGTGCCTAAAGATATCAGTCAAGCACCTTTCACCGCGGGTACGCTAGAGGCTGATTTTGATCTTCCTGGCTATCGCCCAGAAGATGCGCTAGAAATTTCTGATTCTGCCATTGAGCAAGCACTTGGGTTGATCCAAGAGAGCAAAAGACCACTGATTCTAGCAGGACAGGGTGCGATGATTGCTGGAGCGCACGAGGAACTCGCGACATTCGCAGAAACACTTCAGTGCCCGCTAACCAATACATTACTCGGTAAGGGAGTATTCTCTGAGCAGCATGATTTAGCTCTCGGTATGCTCGGTATGCATGGAACGGCCTATGCGAATAAAGCGATTTGTGAGTGTGATCTTTTGATTAATATCGGTTCTCGATTTGATGACCGTATTATTGGCCAAGCTGACAAATTCTGTGCGGGAGCCAAGATCATACACATTGATATTGATGCTTCTGAGATGAATAAGATGATCTCTCCAGATGTCGAGGTGGTCGGAGATGCCAAAGTGGCACTGCAGAAACTCAATAAGAAGATCAAGCCACTTGAGACAGAGGAATGGCTAGATCATCTCGATGGCTATAAGAAAAAATTCCCTTTGGGCTTCCGTAAACAAGGCGGCTTAAAGATGCAGCAGGTGATTGATGAATTTTACCAGCAAACTAAAGGAGAGGCGATCGTCTCGACTGATGTTGGCCAGCACCAGATGTGGGCCGCTCAGTTCTATAAGAATGCGAACACGCACTCTTGGTTAAGCTCAGGGGGAGCAGGGACAATGGGCTTTGGTTTTCCAGCAGCGATAGGTGCCGCCTTTGCGAGACCAGATCGCACTGTGATTTCTATCAGTGGTGATGGTGGTTTTCAGATGACTCTGTGTGAACTCTCGACAGCAGCCATTCATAAACTACCGATAAAAATCGTGGTTCTCAACAATCACTACTTAGGTATGGTGCGTCAGTGGCAAGAGCTGTTCTTTGAGGATCGCAAGTCCGGTGTTGATCTAGAGGGGAATCCTGATTTTGTAAAACTGGCGATGTCTTATGGCATTAAGGCCCTCAATATCAAACGCCCAGCGGATGTGTCTAAGATCGTGCGCCAAGCACTCGAATACAATGAAGGACCCGTGCTTGTGCATGCGGAGTGTACAAAGACGGATAATGTTTTCCCGATGATTCCCGCTGGTGCGGCTCTCGAGGATATGCTCATTGAGCCTCCGAAGCATAAGATGGAAAAACCAATTGGTTCCACCTAGTCTATTTCTAACCTATTTTCCAATACACTGACTTATGTCTAAGCAAATTGTGACTACAGATACTCCTCTAGCACCTTCGCCTGATCGTGCGATACACACACTTTCTGTGTTTGTGAATAATCAGCCAGGTGTGCTAATGCGCATTACTCAAGTGTTTGCTCGCCGTGGGTTTAACATTGATTCTCTCGTGGTTTCTGAAACCAGAGACGAGCGTTTCTCTCGTATGACGATAGGCATTCTTGGTTCTTCCAATGGACTGGAGCAAATTGTCAAACAAGTGCGCAAGCTCGTTGATGTCGTGCACTGCTATGAGCATCTAACAGCTGACGCTGTAACGAAGGAACTTATGCTCATTAAAGTACTAGCAGGGCCTGAGCAGCGTACAGAGGCACTGCAGGTGATTGATCACTTTGGCGGTAAAACAGTTGACCTAACTCCGACCTCTATGGTCGCTATGATCACGGGGGACTCAGATAAGCTCGATGCAGCCGTGCATATGTTTAGCCAGTTTGAGATTATTGAAACTGTCAGAACGGGTAAGGTTTTGATGGCTAGAGGTGAGCAGGCGACGTAGTAGTTGCTGACTTTTTACAATCTACTAAAGACAGTGATTGCGAGATGTGGTTGCTGGCTTTAGGGTGGGTTTGGTGAAAATAGCACGAAGACTCATAACAGTTCTCTTCATTTCTGTAGTTGTCCTTATTGCGGGAATGAAAGCTATTCCATATCTCCCGATTTTACCCAGTGTTACTAGCTCGGAAGCTATTCGAGAGTCTTTATTTGATGCTGCTGATCTAGAAATATTTGAGGGCTTGCCGCATCAATTGTTAGAGCGTGAACTCCTAGCTCACGAGTTAGAGGGCAATGCTACTATTGAGATCAAGGGTTTTCCATTTTATATGCCTCCTTCTAACTTGTCTGCTGTGGATGGGAAAGAACTCATGGAAGCATTGTCAGATTCTAGTCATTATTCTAGGCAGAGGTTATTAGAATTTAAGAAGTGTGGAGGTTTTCATCCTGATTACGCGATTGTTTGGAATGATGACCTAGGGAGAAACTATGTTCTTATATGTTTAGGTTGTCATGAAATCGAATTTAGTAACGAGTTAGACTCATACAGATACGATATAAGTGGTGATTTATACAGTAGACTTAGCAGTTTGTTGTCAGTCCACGATGTTAGAAGACCGCCCAAAAGCTAATCTGTTTGAGCCATTCATCTCGCTCTGCCGATGATAAAAAAAAGACTGCGCCACTAGATCGCAGTCTTAATGCGTAGAAATGTTGAGAGCACGCGCTAACACTATGAGATTACTCACGCTGCCTAAGTGATGAACAAAGCGCCATTCACAACGAGCTCTATATCTGTAGAGCCGTGATAATGGCGTCTCCCATTTCTGCTGTGGTTGCCTTGGTCTCACCAGCAGCACCAGTGTAGAGATCAGCTGTTCTGAGTCCTGATTCGATGGCTGCATTCACAGCCGCGGTAATTGCATTGGCCGCTTCTTGCTCACCTAGTGAGTACTGTAGGAGCATGCCGAGTGAGAGAATCTGGGCAATCGGATTGGCAATGCCTTGGCCTGCGATATCAGGAGCAGATCCACCGGATGGCTCATACATGCCGTAGTAGAGACCTTGCTCGTTTTTGGCACCAAGTGAGGCGCTTGGTAGCATGCCAAGTGAGCCAGAGATCATGGCCATTTCATCAGAGAGAATGTCTCCAAAGAGATTCCCTGTCACCAGTACATCAAAGCTGGTGGGCTGTTTAATGAGCTGCATCGCGGCATTGTCCACGTAGAGGTGAGAGAGCTCGACTTCGGGGAAGTCTTTAGACACCTCAATACAAGTTTCACGCCAGAGAATGGAGTTTTGTAGGACATTGGCCTTGTCTATGGAGACTAGCTGCTTTTTGCGAGACATGGCTGCTGTGAAGGCGATGCGACAAATGCGCTCAATTTCACTTTTCTTGTACACCATGGTGTCAATGGCTGTGATGTCGCCATCTGCTCCAGTCTCACGGCCTTTGGGCTGGCCAAAATAAATACCACCCGTGAGCTCACGAACACAGAGAACATCGAAGCCATTCTCAATGAGTTCATTCTTAATCGGGGAGGCGTGCTTGAGTGCTGGTAGGCAGACACCTGGGCGTAAATTCGCGAAGAGTCCGAAGTGACTGCGTAGAGGAAGAAGGGCGCCGCGCTCTGGCTGCTGCTCAGGTGGTAGGTTTGCCCATTTGGGCCCGCCTACAGAGCCAAATAAGATCGCATCGGCTTTTTCGCAGGATGTGATGGTCGCTTCTGGAAGTGGGCTGCCGACAGCGTCGATTGCGGCTCCACCGACCAGACAGCTCTCGCGCTGTACGGTGAATCCAAACTTGGCGCAGGCTGTGTCGAGCACCTTGAGGGCTTGGATCATGACTTCTGGGCCAATCCCATCACCCGCTAGTACAGAAATTTGATAATCACGTGACATAGGTGTTCCCTAGCAGGGTGTTTGCTCTCAGTAAAGTGCTGCGATACTCGAAAGTGAAAAAGAAGGGGGAAAGAAGGGGGTGATCCGTGTTCTAAAGGAAGTGCTCTAGAGACTATTTAGACTCCATAGAGCTCTGTAGGCTCAAAGAAGCGCTTGAGTTCTATGGCTGCTGACTCAGTACTATCAGAGGCATGGCAGATATTAAACATAGAGCTCTCTCCGAAATCTCCGCGAATTGTGCCTTTAGGAGCTGTTGTGGAGTCTGTGGGCCCTAAGATATCGCGCACCTTCTGGATAGCATTTTCACCTTGGAGAGCGAGAGCGAGGACGGGCTTGCGCTGCATGAATTCTTTGAGCTTGGGGAAGAAGGGGTACTCTGCAATGTGTGCGTAATGGTCATTGAGAAGTTCTTCTGTGAGTTGCATGAGCTTAATCCCCTGAATAGAAAGATCAGCTGCCATAAAACGCTGGAGAACGACTCCACCGAGGTTTTTTTCCATACAATCGGGTTTGAATAAAATCAGTGTCGTTTCGCTTGGCATGTCTAACTTATGCAGAGACATCTGGTGACTAGCAAGTGTAATGTGGGGTGAGGGAAAGAACCTTTTTTTGAGAAAATGCCCCTGAGGAGTGCCATATGGACTGGATGAGGAATGACTTTTTCACAAAGAAGACTCTTGTAATCCTTCTAACTTACTTTATTCCATCACCAGTGCAGCGACCTGTAAGAGATTTACGATTAGACCCAGCATGGCAACCTGAGGACTTAGGGGTGCCACTACCCGATGACAAGCATGCTGTTTCTGTTTGCTTGCCGACTTGGGATTCTGTCATTGGCTATGAAGAGGGGCGTGAGAAGGTGCTTCATAAGCTGCAGTGTGGATACCCACGGTTTTTTCGTCATCCCGCAGTGGAGCGCCTTTTTCAGGAGTGCAGTGTGGCGATTGCGGGCTCAGGTGAGAAGGCGATTGTTTTTCCAGATAAAGAGGCTGCTCAGCGCGCACAGAGATTTGTTGAGCGGCGTTCAGATATTGCGGTGAGAATCCACAGCTATGAGGGCCTACAGGCCCTTGTTGTGCCAGAGAGCACGTATTCTCTAGTGATGGAGTACTGGCGCTACACAGGAGAGGTGGTGAGTAGCCGCCAGGCCCTTGATGTATTGGAGGGTAAGTCTGTGGAGCCATTAGAGAGTCAAGCACTTCGAGCGCAGATAGCTTCTTTTGGTGATTATCATCCAGAAGACGTCTTTCTCTACCAAAGTGGCATGGCTGCCATTTTTCAAATACATCGGGCTGGAACACGAGTTTCTCCAGGAAAGAAGACCTTACAGCTCGATTTTCCCTATGTGGATGCACTCAAGATCCAGAACCATTTTGCGACAGGGGCTGTCATGCTCAATGAGCCGGTGGGAGAGCCCTTTGAGGAAGCTCTCCAGCGCATTCGTCAGGGGGAGTTCTCCATTGTCTTTTGTGAATTACCCAGTAATCCACTCCTCCACACCATTGATATGGCTAGAGTCTCTGAGGCCTGCCGAGATGGTGGCGTGCTTCTTGCGGTGGATGACACCGTAGCGAGTGTCTATAATGTGGACGTGAGCGCACATGCTGATGTCATAAGTACTAGTCTCACTAAGTGGATCTCAGGAGTGGGAGATGTGATGGCGGGAGCAGTGCAGCTGAATAAAGAATCACCGTATTACCAAGATCTGCGAGAGTTTTTCAGGGAGGAAAATCCCAGTGGCTCAAAGCTCTACAGCAAGGATGCTACTATTTTAGCAAAAAACGCCCATGGCTTTCTCTCAAGAATACAGGCATCGAATACTAATGGTGAGCTACTTGCTGAGTACTTAAAGCAACACCCAGCGGTGGCTGAGGTCTGGTATCCTAAGTTCGTGGATCGTGAGCACTACGATGCACTAAAAAAACCAGCTGGTGGCTATGGTGGCTTATTATCCTTTGTACTCAAACAGCCTAAAAAAGCGCCCAAAGTCTTTGATGCTCTCGAGTTGTCAAAAGGGCCGAGCCTAGGGACTGAGTTCACACTGGTCTCTCCCTATACATTATTAGCTCACTATGATGAATTGGACTGGGCAGAGGACTGTGGTGTGCTCTCCCATCTTATTCGAGTGTCTACGGGCACAGAGGAGAGTGATGCTCTTATTGGCGCCTTTGAGAAGGCTCTTGATCTCTAGAGTTTGTCACTTTAGGGCCATTTTTTTGAAATGGAGCTGGTCATTGAGGGTCGAAAAGCTAAGGTTATCTTAACCATTTAAGAGTACCTTTATGATTGAGTATCAAAGAGACCAACAGCAAACGATCCCTAATTCCGCTGTAAAGATTATTGGCGTCGGTGGCGCGGGTGCCAATATGCTTGATCGAGTCACCTTAGATGGGATGGAGGGTGCCGAGCTGCTGAGTCTTCATTGTGATTCCCGCAGCTTAGATCAATCACTAGCCAGTGAGAAAATTCAGCTTGGTAAGGATCTCACCAGAGGTCTAGGCGCGGGTGGTGATCCCGAAGTGGGTCTGAAGGCCGCCCAAGAGGTAGAGACTGAGATCAGAGACTCTCTTCGAGATCGTAAGATGGTCTTTATTTGTGTGGGACTAGGTGGAGGCACTGGTTCTGGTGCAGCACCTCTGGTCGCTCGCCTAGCCAGGGAGGTGGATGCCTTTGTCGCTGTCTTTGCGACCATGCCATTTAGCTTTGAAGGTAAGCGCCGAAAAGAGCAAGCAGAGAGCGCTCTCAATGAACTATCGGTGCTCGCGAATGCTCTTGTGACCTTTGATAACGGAAGGATGGGGGAGCTCGTTCTTGCGAAAGCAGGTATTCATGATGCCTTTGCTGCGGCAGATAGAATGGTTTCGGATAGTATTCGTGCTGTCACTCGCATAGTCACGAGGCCAGGCCTCATTAATGTCGGCCTAGATGATGTCATGTCAGCGCTGAGCTCTAATCGCTCTCGCTGTCTCTTCGGATCAGGTATCGCACATGGTCAAAATCGGAGCCAGCAAGCACTGAGTAATGCACTCAATAGCCCATTGTTAGATAAAGGCGCTTTGCTGAAAAAGACAGGCACAGCCCTTGTACACATCTGTGGGGGAGAAGACATGACTCTATACGAAGTAGAGCTACTGATGCGAGACCTAGCGAAACATGTGACAGCGTCTGCTCACATCGTGTTTGGTGCCGCCACTGACACCTCAATGGGTGATAGCATGAGCGTCACAATTATTAGCTCTCTGCCAGAAAATGTTTTGTTAGATAGCCCCCCAAGTAGTGTGGTTGTACAGGAAGAAACCACAGGGCGTGCAGATGAGCCTACTTTTGTAGAAACCCTAAAAGTACCACTCACCTCCGTCGCGGCTCTAGAGCAAGCTCAACCCGAAAAAAGCCAAAATACGGATAGTTCAGTCAAAGAGACTGTTGATACAAAGACCACGGATAAGCAATCTCATGCCACTGAAGTCTCCGCAGAGACTACAGACATAGAGACCAAAGAAGATCTCAAGAACAAGGTAGAGGAGACTCTAGCTGTTCTAAAACAGAAGGAAGAGAATGAGGAGAATGAGGCTAGCGAAGAGAAGGAAGTTGCTGAATCCAGTGAAGCGGTAGAATCCAGCGAAGCGGAAGAAGAGGCCAATAAAAGCGAGGAAGAACTTAGTGAGGAAGAGCTCAGTGAGGAAGAGCTCAGTGAGGAAGAAGCCCGAAAAATTTCAGCAGCTCAAGGGGAGCTTAGTTTAGATGGTGGCCCTAAAGGCAAGTTTGAGGGAGAGGTGCCCAATGTGGTCGATGGAGAAGATCTTGATGTGCCACCCTTTATGAGAAAAAGATAAATTAAGGATGGTTTGGCCGAAATCGCTCCTTGGTGAGTGCTTTAGTTTGAATACGGTGTGAGCTGTTATGTGGCGCCTGATTCTTTTTATGAAGCTGTGTGTGATTGTGGCTACTCTTGTGTTTAAAGCGGGTGGTTCGTTTGGTTAAAAAAACGTTAGAATGTCGGAGGCGTGAGACCTCTGCCTCAAGAGAAGAGATTTTGGCATGAAGGTAGGGGAGTTGTTCGAGGGCTAATTGTGCTTCCTCAGATCTGGCTAAGGCGCTTTGTTGTGCAAGTTCTGCAAGTTTTTGCTGATTTTTGGCCTCAAGTTGACTGAGTTGTAGGGCTGACATGGTTTCAGAAATCGTCTTGTCCCCTTTCTTTTTGGTGATGTAGAGGGCGCGGCGCTGATCCTCTGCAGCTTCTTTGGCGTGTTTATAGCGTTTTAGGAGAAGCTGTGCCTCAGCGTGTTTCCGTTTGGCTAGCTCTAGGTTTTGCTCAGCGGCGAGGTTGCTTTTATCAAGATCTCGCTGTTTTTGGGTGTATTCTGTCACTAGGGTTTCATAGTGCTGCTTGAGTGACTCTTGCTCTTCTTTAGCACGTTTTGTTTCAATGGCAGTTTGCTCGAGTTGTTGGGATTGTTTTTTGAGGGATTGTTGCTGCTGATGGAGGTTGTTTTGTGATGCCTCTATTTGAGAATAGGCCACACTTAACTCATTGTTTCGCTGTTTAAAATAGTACCAGAAGAAAGTCACACTGAGTACCGCTGTGAAGGCAATGAGAGAGGTGGTGAGTGGTTTCCAATGAAGTTGTTTCATAATGGTATTTGGGTGCGAATAAGGGGTGAGTTTTTCAGTTGTGTCATAGAGATTATGGCACAACTTGTATAGATCGAATAAATTGACCATAAAAGCATTAGATCAATGAGAGCACTCATAATGAGACGCTTCAACTACCCGAATATTCAAAATTTCAATCTAAGTGGTCTTTGGTATCCATTTAATTAAGATTTCTAAAGAGTTCGATCTTGCAAGAGTGCTCCGAAACGTGGACTCTCTAGTATCTACTTCTGGTGTAAATAGAGCAGGGTAGTGAATCAAACAGGATGTATGGCAGCCGCACGTAATACTTCAAAAAAGAAATCAGAGAACCAAGAGCGCCCAGCGTGGTTTAATGAGGTGGTTGGCACAGTGATGGTGGGTGTTGGATTATTGTTCATTCTCGCCTTAGTGTCATACACACCGAATGATATGCCTATACTAGGGCTTGAATTTGGCCCGAATAGTGAAGCGACTAAGCCACGAGAAAACTACATTGGAGTGGTGGGTGCTTTATTGGGGTTTGCTCTCTTATTTTTATTTGGAGTGGCAGCTTATTTACTGCCTCTGGGGCTAATTTGGCTGGGCTTTGCTTATGCTTTCTTGGATTCTAAGTTAACGTGGCGCTCTCTGATTGGCTGTGTTTGTTTTCTGGTTACGGGTGCCTGTTTACTCAATGTGCAAACATGGTTTCTCTGGGGTTGGGCAGAGGCCATGTACATTAAGAACCCTGGTGGAGTTATTGGTCAGTTTCTTGGGACAAATGTCTTTGAAGCTCTTTTAAATAAACCAGGGGCAATTATTGTTCTCTTGTTAGGTTATCTCGTGGGCATGATCATGCTCACAGGCCTAAATCCGATTCATTTTGCCAAAGTCTCTTACACTCAGTTTGTAGCATGGCGTGAGCGAAGAAAAATAAACAAGGCGAAACAAAAAGTAAAAGAAGATGAGAGAAAGGAGCGGAAAGAGGAGCGCGATAAGCGCAAGCTAGAGCGCGAGGAGGCTAAGCTCGAGAAGAAGAAAGAAGTCGAGGAAAAGCGCAGTGAACAATCAAAAACCGAGAAGGAGAAGAAAAAGCCAGTACCTGAGCCTAAGCCCCAAACAGAACTCCCACTTCGAGAGACTCCTAAGCCCCAGATCATCGATTCCTCGCTGCGTAAAAAGCCAAGCACTCCTGATAAGTCGAAACCCTTTGAGTCAAAGAAGGATGAATCAGTCAGCCTGAGTACAGACGGTTTTGAGGGCTATGACCTACCAGGTTTTGACCTACTAGAGTACGATGAATCCGAAGAACCAGAAGTCGGTGCCGATACAGAGGCTCTGATGGCGAACCAGAAAGTCATTGTGGATACTCTCAAAGCCTTCGGCGTGGAAGTCACCCCCGGTGACATCACCTGTGGCCCTACGATCACACGCTATGAGGTCTACCCGAGCCTGGGACTACGTGTCAGCCGTATCACCCAGCTCGAAGCCGATATTGCTCGCGCCACCAAAGCGGAGCGAATCAATATACTCGCTCCTATCCCTGGAAAAGACACCGTGGGCATTGAGGTGGCCAATGATAACCGAGTTGCCGTGCCTCTGCGAGAGCTCTTGCAGGACGAGTCCTTTACGAGTGCGAAGAAAAAGATCCCACTAGCACTTGGTAAGGATGTCTACGGGAATACAGTGGTCGGAGATCTAGCAGCTATGCCCCACTTGCTAGTGGCAGGGGCGACTGGAGCTGGTAAGTCCGTTTGTATTAACTCCATTATTACGAGCATTCTCTATAAATTTAGCCCTGATGAACTGCGCTTTATCATGGTCGA
The DNA here is from genome assembly GCA_937928735.1 of uncultured Verrucomicrobiales bacterium. Taxonomy (GTDB): domain Bacteria; phylum Verrucomicrobiota; class Verrucomicrobiia; order Verrucomicrobiales; family Akkermansiaceae; genus Rubritalea. Next base: position 28,948 of record CALFVF010000020.1, read on the forward strand.
CCCGAAGGTCGTAGAAATGCAGATCTACAGTAAGCTGCCTCACTTGGTCGTGCCTGTCGTCACCGACCCCGCCAAAGTAGTGGCAGCACTGCGCTGGGTGGTGAATGAGATGGAGAAGCGCTATAAGATTTTTGCGAAATGTGGGGTGAGAAACTTCGATGGCTTTAATGGTCGGCCCAGACCAGAAAAAGAAACTCCAGAAGAATCAGAAAGCTCAGATCTTGAGGGCGGTGAGAATCCAGAGGAAGAGCCAGAACCAGATCTTGAGCAAATCGAATCGATCGCCAGAGCCTTTGAAGATGGTGAGTTAGGCCCTATCGAGAGTGAAGATGATGACTCAGGCCATAGTGGAGAAGAGGAAATTCCTGATAAGATTCCCTACATTGTTGTGATTATTGATGAGCTCGCAGACCTTATGCAGACAGCCCCTGCGGATGTGGAAATGAATATTGCCCGTATCGCTCAAAAGGCTCGTGCAGCAGGGATTCACCTTATTATTGCCACCCAAACTCCTCGTGCCGACGTGGTCACGGGGATCATTAAGGCTAACATTCCTAGCCGTATAGCCTTCCAAGTGTCTTCGTCACTAGACTCTCGCGTGATTTTAGACACGAAAGGGGCTGAGAAATTAGTGGGCAAGGGCGATATGCTCTACTTACCACCAGGCTCTGCAAAACTGGAGCGCTCACAGGGTGCCTTTGTCTCTGATGAAGAAGTAGAAGCCATAGTCGAGCATTGCTCCAATCAGACAGAACAGTGTTTTGAGACAGCGGTGCAGGAGAGTATCGAGAAGGGTGGAAATGATTCTGGTGGTGACAATGACATGTCAGACGCGGATGAGGAAATACTTACAAAATGTATCGAAGTGATTCAGCAGGAGCAGAAAGCCTCCACATCATTACTCCAACGCCGTCTCCGCCTAGGCTACACACGAGCAGCCCGCATGATGGATATACTGGAAGAAAAAGGCTATGTCGGCCCTGGTGATGGAGCAAAAGCACGTGAAGTTCTCATTGGCGGAGATTAGACAATGAGTCGCTAGCTGTAGCCTTGAGAGTTACCAATAATCACTGATTGTCACAAGTAAAACTATCGACAACTCGACACGTTAATCTACTTATTCCTATATGCCAAATGCTCTAACACATGCGAGTTCTCTCTACTTACAACAGCATGCAGAGAACCCTGTAAACTGGCTACCATGGGGAGAGGCAGCATTTCAGAAAGCGCAGAGCGAGCAAAAACTCATCTTTCTCTCTATCGGCTACTCGACTTGTCACTGGTGCCATGTCATGGAGAGAGAGAGCTTCGAGGATCAAGATGTCGCTGATGTACTCAATGCCTCCTATATTTCTATCAAAGTCGACCGAGAAGAAAGACCCGATGTGGACGCTTCCTATATGGCATTTCTTCAGGCTCTAACAGGATCTGGAGGCTGGCCTATGAGTCTGTGGCTCACTCCAGATGGAGCGCCCCTCACAGGTGGCACCTATTACCCGAAGCAGAGTACGGGTGGGCGCCAAGGATTTATCGAACTCTGCCAAGAAGTCGCCCAGTTATGGAAGGAAGACCCACAGCCATTTCTAGAAAGAGGCCAGAAAATTGCGCAGACCCTCCAGCAAAGAGCCGACCAGACTCATGTGAGAGACGTGAACCTGAATGTCCCCAAAGACAAACTTGTTGGCTCACTCTTTGAGCAATACGATCCTAACTATGGAGGCTTCGGCCAGAGTCCGAAGTTCCCGAGGCCACCTCTTCTTCATTTCCTGGGCTATCTCAGCAGCTATGGCGACACAGAGAGCCAGCGAGAATTATGCACTAGAATGTATCGCCAGACCCTTAAGAGAATGCAGCGCGGTGGCATTATGGATCAGTTAGCAGGTGGCTTTCACCGCTACTCAGTGGATACCTACTGGCACGTACCGCATTTTGAGAAAATGCTCTACGATCAGGGTCTATTATTGCAGACCTACACCAGAGCTTGGCTCATTACCAAAGACCCAAGCTTCCAGCAAACAGCCCAGCAGCTGCGTGACTATCTACTGGATGAACTCAGGGATTCACAAGGTGCCTTCCACGCCGGCGAAGACGCGGATAGCCTCTCTGAAGTAGGAGAGATGGAGGAGGGAGCCTATTGGACATGGAGAGATTCAGAGCTCGATGTGCTAATCAGTGATACGAAAGAGCGAAATATCATTCGGAGCTATTACGATATTAAAGAGAAAGGGAATGCTCGGCCAGAAAGTGACCCCCATGGCGAGTTAACACAGAGAAACACCCTGTGGCGTCCGCAGAGTGATCAAGCATTCTGCGAGTCTCATCATCTTCGAGCAGATGAGCTTAAAGACATACTTCGCAGAGCAAAAGCTACTTTAAAAAGTCATAGAGAGGTGCGCCATAAACCACAGCGAGATGATAAGATTCTGATAGCCTGGAATGCCTATGTGATCGAAGGCTTGCTATTCTACAGTACCACTTTTTGTTGCAATGAGAGCTACCGTGCCGCTAGAGAAGCTCTAGAGTTCATTCGAGACTTCATGTACCCAGAGAAGCATCTTGTGCGTGCGTGGCGCCGAGGAAATAGTACAGAGAAAGCCTACGCGCAGGACTACGCCGCTCTCATATCTGCACTACAGAGAGCTTACCAGACAGACGCGAATAAAGAATGGTTAGAATGGGCTCATGAACTCCAGGCCACAATGGATGAAGACTTCTGGGATGAGGAGCGAGGCGGCTACGTGATTGCCTCAATGAAAAACCAAAATAATCTCCTAGTGATGGTCGAAGACTTCGATGGGCCAGAGCCTTCGACCAATAGCCTCGCAGCGAGTAATTTATGGTATTGGAACATCATGGGTTACGAGAAAGATAATGGTCATACTGGTACTGCGCAAAAACTCGAACTAATTCAGAAGCGCACCTCTGGAGCATTGATGGAGAATCCCCAAGCACTGCCCGCTTACCTCACGACGAGTCTGATGGAGCAGAGAGGCTGGTGTAAAGTGACCTGCTCACTGGAGTCTGCCAGAGCACTCAGAGAGTATGACCTCCCGCATGTATTCTTTCATTATAAAGAAGAGGTTGGTGACAGCGCCTCAACTTACACGGTCTGCCGAGGTCACAGCTGTTATGAACCCGTGGAGTCTCTCGAGGATGTGCTGAAACTACTCCGATAAGCTTCTTTAGCATAATTATGGTTGAAGACAGGAGAGCTCTTGGCTTTTCTGAAGTGAGACATGAGTTCCCAGCAAAAGACGATAGGCATTATTGCCGGTAATGGCATTTACCCAGAAACCTTCATAGCAGCAGCTAGGAATCAAGTTCCGGGCGTTCGTCTTGTACTTGCAGGCTTCCATGATGAGACCAAGGCCGAGCTGAATGAACAAGTCGAGGCCATGGACTGGTTTCGAGTCGGTCAGCTAGGAAAGCTCATTAAATTCTTTAAGAAAGAAGGGGTGCAGAGTGCCGTGATGGTTGGCCAGATTGCCCCGCGCAATTTATTTGATCTGACTCCTGACATGCGCACCCTCATGATGCTAGCACGGGTAAAAGAGCGTAATGCAGAGTCCTTGTTTGGAGCAGTCGCTGATGAATTAGAAAAGGACGGCATAGAGCTCATGCTAGCAACCACCTATCTTGAGCATTTACTACCTGAGGAAGGCCATGTCTGTGGGCCGAAGCTGAAGAAACGCGCTCTTGAGGATGCTCAGTATGGATTTAGAATTGCGAAGGAAACGAGTCGTATGGACATCGGGCAGAGTGTTGTTGTTCGACATGGCACAGTGCTCGCCGTAGAAGCCTTTGAGGGCACCAATGCCTGTATCGAGAGAGGTGGTCAACTCGGTAAGAAAAAACACTGCACCCTTGCGAAAGTATCTAAGCCCAATCAAGACTTACGCTTTGATGTGCCCGTAGTGGGTGCCCTAACAATCGAGGCTTGTGCGAAGGCAGGGATCTCAGTGATTGTCTGTGAAGCTGGAAAGACTATGCTGCTAGGCAGAGAAGACCTCCCCGCACTGTGTGACTCGTTAGGCGTGAGCTTACTCGCCCTGCGTGAGTCTTATACCAACTCAAAAAACTATCTGGTATAATTCGCTAGATCTTTGACGAGATACCATCGTTGTCACCCATCGGAGATGCTCGCATCACCGATGGGTTCCGCCTTGATCTCTCACCAAATCTCTTCGCCCTTTCTACTAGTTAGTTTTCCTCATTGGTATTAGGTCTCGACTAGCGCTCTAAGACTTATGAGCTAGGTAACAGGTTTCAGCGAGTGACTGAGGGCCGTGATTTTGTGTAGATGGACAAAGGTATTTCTACACAGGAAGAGTCGTTTTACCTTCTTTTGCACTCATTCTAAGTGAGTTGTGTTCGTTTCTAAAAAAATGAGAAAAAACTCTATTTCTTAAACAAACTCGATTTCGAGTAGCGCTCTTAGTTTCAAAATCTCAAAAAATGAGATTCTCACAGAACGTATGTAGCTAGCAAAAGATGATTGAAGTCACTCATTTGACTAAGGAATTCGGGCATAAAAAAGCCGTCAATAATATCTCGTTTACGGTCGAGAAAGGTGAAGTACTAGGTTTTCTAGGGCCTAACGGTGCTGGCAAATCGACAACAATGCGGATGATCACAGGCTTCATCCCCCCGTCTTCCGGGGAGATTAAGGTCTGTGGTTATTCACTCCTAGAAGAGCCAGAGAAGGCGAAGAGCTGTATTGGCTATCTCCCTGAGTCAGCCCCTCTTTATCCAGAAATGACAGTGTATGGATTCTTATCATTTTGTGCGAATATGCGCGGGCTTCGGGGAGGGCAGAAGAAGCAAGCGATCGAGAAAGTAATCGAGACCTGCTTCTTACAAAAAGTCGTGTATCAGGGCATCGATACACTCTCGAAGGGGTATCAGCATAGAACTTGTCTCGCCCAGGCTCTCATTCACGATCCAGAGGTCTTGATTCTCGATGAGCCCACAGATGGTCTAGACCCGAACCAGAAGCACGAGGTAAGAAAGCTTATTCGCCAGCTAGGTGAGGAAAAATCCATTCTCTTCTCCACCCATATTCTTGAGGAAGTGGAGGCCGCATGCCACAGAGCTGTGATCGTGGATCTGGGAGACATTGTGGAAGATGGCACTCCAGAAGCTCTGAGAGAAAAGTCTGGAGATGATTCTCTGCAGACTCTTTTCCGCAAGGTCACAACCACAGAAGTCGCCTAACGAAGTGTAAAGATTTTAATATCTAATAAAACCGTATTTGATATGTTTACTGGATTATTTCAAATTTATAAGCGAGAGCTAGCGAGTTACTTTAGTCAGCTGACAGCCTACGCACTCATCGTTGTCTTTTTACTACTCTCTCTTGGCTTCTGTTTTAGCTTTGGACATTTCATGGAAGTGGGGGATGCGAGTCTGGAGTATTCGTTTTTCCGCTGGTTGCCGTGGTTCTTTATGTTTTTGGTGCCAGCAGTGGGGATGCGTCTGTGGTCAGACGAATACCGGACAGGTACCATAGAGCTACTTGGCACCATGCCTGTGGCGACAATAGCGATCATTCTCGGTAAGTTCCTAGCCGCTCTCAGTGTCTGGAGTGTCGCGTTAGTACTTACATTTCCAGTGTGGATCTTAGTGAACTATCTTGGAGATCCTGATAATGTACTCATTCTTTCTAGTTATCTGGGGGCATTACTCGTCTGTGCTACCTTTCTGGCTGTGACTTCGCTGGTCTCAGCTTTTACGAGGGATCAAGTCGTCTGTCTTGTGGTGTCTGTGTTCTTTTGTGCGGTGATGACTCTCGCAGGCTATGAGCCGGTACTGCGCTCAGTCAATAGCCTTCTCCCAGAATGGGCGGGGGAGGTGTTAGCTTCAGCGACTGTCGATGAACATTACCGCTCAGCGGTTCGTGGGCACATTCGCTGGCATGATCTTTTCTGGTTTCTGTCTATGACGGCGGCCTGTCTGTACGGAACAAGTATCGTTCTGAATGCGAAGCGTTCCTAACGCTCTAAGTGTTCCTAATCTATTACATTCTTAAGCATATCATATGAAACGTATTCAACCTCTATGGGCTGCGGTTCTTGGAATTGTAGCCTTATTATTGATTGTTTGTTTTGGAAGTTGGTTGAGCCGACTTTCCACCGTGGGGAATTCTGGCCTCGATTTAACAGAGAACAAAGTCCATTCACTCACAGATGGCACGCGCGCTATTCTTAGTGAATTAGACAGAGAAACTCCCGTGACCATACGCTACTACGCGACACGTCAGAGTCCATTGCTCTCTAGAGAACAAAAACTCTTCTTGGGTAAAGTGGATGCTTTGCTGAAAAAATACGAGTCCCTAGCCGCAGGAGGACTAAGAGTCGAATATCTTGATCCTCAGCCAGACACGGAGGAAGAAGATTCGGCGCGTCTCGATGGTATTGCAGGGCAGCGAATTACACTGGATAATCAGGAGGAAAATATTTATCTGGGAATCAGTGTTAGCTGCTTAGATCAGAAAACAAATGTCGCTTCACTCGATCCGAATCAAGACACGATGTTAGAGTATGAGCTCTCACGTGCCATAGCAGAAGTCTCTCGTGTGGATAAACCGGTGCTTGGCGTGATCACAGGTTTGCCGCTAGAAGGTGCACCAGCCAGAATGCCTGGCCAGCGCCCAGCGAGCCCGTGGATCTTGTATCAGATGCTCACCCAGAACTATGAAGTCAAACTCCTAGGAGCGAACCCTGAAGAAATCGACCCTGCTATTACCAGCTTGCTGGTTCTTCATCCAGAGAATGTGAGTGAGAAGACAGAATATGGAATTGATCAATATCTCATGCAGGGAGGGAATCTACTAGTTGCCCTAGATCCTTACTGTTACGCAGCCTCTGCTCTCCAGGGAGGTTTATCAGCAGGTGGGCTGAGTCAGTCTGATCTCCCTAGACTACTGAAGTCCTGGGGAGTAGACTATGATCCTTCGAAGTTAGTATTTGATGTGAAGTACAAGACTCCGCTGCAAGGCGGCATTACCTCACCCCTATTTCTAAGTCTCAGTAGTGACGCGATCCAGCAGGAGTCTGAAGTAGTGACACGGGGTATCAATGACTTGGTTTTACCCTTTGTAGGGAGCTTATCGACATCGGGTAGTACTCTGGAAGTAGAGCCACTTCTTACGGGTTCTCCTAATTCAGGATTAGTAGCATCACACAAGGCGCTAGACATACGAGGCAGTGCGATTCATTCCTATCAAAACACCCTCGACTCCCAAGCTCACACCTTTGCACTGCGCCTTACGGGAGATTTCCAGAGTGCCTTTCCTGAAGGACTGAGTTCGGAGAATGGAAACGATGAGTCAGATGTTAGTGATGAGAATTCACAAACTGCCGATCAAGCAGAAGGGCTGAAAAGCTCGGGAGGGAAGGGCTCTGTTATCGTTCTTGCCGATGTGGATTTTCTCGCTGATCCCTTTGCCTTCCAAGTTTCTAATGTCATGGGTATGCAGATGGTGCAGGCGATGAATGGAAATTCTAGCTTACTACTCAACATCATCGATCAGTCTCTGGGCTCAAAGCATCTCATAGGCTCTCGGAGCCGCAGTTCCGCACGGCGCCCATTTACTGTGATCGAGGAAATGGAAGGTGAATTTGAGCGTAGCGTAGGAGAAAAAATCGCCGAAGCTCAGGCTCAGCAAGAAGCTACTATCGCGAAAATCCAAGAACTAGAGGCAAATCGAGCCCAAGGCTCAGCCTTCACACTGAGTCGGGATTCTGCCGCTGAGATAGAGCGCCTGAATGAAGAACAGGTGAAGTATGCACGCGAGGTTCGTGAGCTACAAAAAGGCCTACAGAGCCAAAAGAGTGACTTAGCGGGCTCTGTGATCTTCTGGACGATGGTGCCTGTCATTCTTCTGGTGATCACCACTGGCTTATCGGTACTCACTATTCGTAAACAACGTTCTAAAAAAGTATTTAACTAACAAAATCGATGTCTATTAGAGTATTAATCACGTTATGGGTCGTGGCTGGATCTTTACTAGCTGCGGTAGTTGGTATTCGTTCTCAGCAACAAGAACGAATCACAGAAACGAAGCTCTCTGAGGGAGATGTTCTCCTAGAGACCCTAGAAGAGTCTTCTCTCCAGACCATAGAGGTCAAAGGTGGTGAGAATCAAGTGACCTTAACGAAGGTCAATGACACTTGGGGCATCGCTCAGAAAGACAATTTCCCTGTGAATCACGAGATTCTACAACAGCAGATGGGAGACTTATTTCAAGCAAAAGTGGCACAGCCAGTGAAAGCCTCAGAGAAGTATCATGCGCGCTTCGGTGTGGAAGAGAAGGGAGAAGAAAAGGGGACGGGTAGTGAATCGTTACAGATCGTATTACGTGCTAGTGACGGGAAAGCTCTAGAGACTATTTTCTTAGGTGATATGCTTAGAGATTCTAGCACAATGATGTCTGGCGGCATGGATCTGGCAGTGGGGCGGCGTGTGCGTCTCGCCTCAGACCCACATGCTATCTATACCTTAAGTGAGACATTTTCTGAACTGCCAAAAACTGCCAAAGACTGGCTGAAGAAAGATTTCATTAAGATTCAGACTCCCATAGACTCGATCCGTCTCCTAAAACAAGACAGCACGCAGTGGTCACTCAATGTGAACTCTGATCACGCACTAGAGCTAGATAACCTCCCAGAAGGAAAGACGCTAGATCCTGCGAAACGCTCAGACCTACTCGGGGCTGTATCATCACTGAGTTTCACCGATGTCATAGCTGCAGGATCACTGGAGAGTTATCTAAAAGCACAAGATCGAGATCTAGGTTCTATTCAACAACTTGAAGTCTCCACTCAGTCTGGTTTCCAGTACACGCTCCAGCTCGCACCTAAGTCTCTGGAAGCTGAGCAGGGAGCACAACTCATGTCCTATACTGTGCAATCAACATTCCCCACAGAAAGAGAAAAGAAAGAGGGTGAAACGCAAGATGAGGCCAAACGCGCACAAATGGAGTTTGAGAAAACAGGGAAGGCAAACCAAGAGCAGCTTGCCAAAGAGCAGAAACTCGCGGGCTATGTCTACGAAGTCGAGTATTCCAGCGTGAGCGCACTCCTAAGCTCGAAAGAATCTCTTTTGCTTGAGGAAGAAACCCCACCGGTAAGTGACCTAGACTCGGAACAAACCAATGGAGAGATGCCAGCCTTTCTACAGAAATAAATCGCCTTTCTGTGATCTCGGTTTTGGTCGAGAATCCTCTGTAAATTTGATTCTGATAGGATTATTTTTTAATTAATTTTATTAGTAATGAAATGTAATCTTTATTCTTTCATTGAGATGAAACTATGAATTTCATTTATACTAAAAATGAATAGTTGTATGAGTCGTCTATTTTTTCATTAAATATATCACAAATCACTCTATATTAGTGGATTGTGATTTCATTTGTTTCGCTTCTATAAGGATTCTGACCGTTTCTGAGAAATAGTCGCTTGTTCCCACTAAGTGACTGCTCTACTAACACGATTGTGAAGTGATCAAGCTCATATTTGTTGTGAGTTGTGGGGCTTCTAACGTGTATGACGATTATGAATTCTACCTCAAAGAAGACAAAACTTGCTTTAAGAGCTAATAACGACAATCCAAACCACCACTTGTGGAATAATCGAGGCATCTGGTGGTGCCACTTTACAGTTCACAAGAAAAATGCGACAGCAGAGCGTATGCGCTTCTCTCTAAAAACACGCAGTGTGGAACAGGCGAGAGAGAGACGTGATAGGATTTTTGACGATGTTGCGAAGCATTACGATATCGCCGCTTAAGCGCGTGTTTTGGCCTAGGTTTCCAAGCTAGGGTAGTGGTGGCTTGATTTTCTAAGAATCTGGCTTTGCATTCTATGCGGAAGCCTTCTAAACCGTCGGCATGCGTCTCTATGATACTCAAAGCCGTGAACTCAAAGAGCTAAAGCCTCTCGATGGGCAGCAGTATAAGATCTATTGCTGTGGCCCTACGGTCTACGGGCCCGCGCATATAGGGAATTTCCGCACCTTTGTCCTCCAAGATGTGCTTAGACGCGCTCTAGAGCTCGCGGGAACACCGACCAGACATGTAAGAAACCTCACTGATGTCGATGATAAGACGATCAGAGAATCTCAGGCCGCAGGTAAGTCACTGAGTGAGTTCACCTCAGAGTGGACGCGTAAATTCCACAGCGACTGTGAGGCACTCGACTGTCTCCCACCACACGCAGAGCCCAGTGCTGTGGCGCACATTCCTCAGCAGGTTCAGATGATTGAGGAGCTCATTGAGAAAGGTCACGCCTACGCGGCAGAAGATGGCTCCGTGTATTTCCGAATTTCCTCCTTTCCTGAGTACGGAGCACTATCTCACTTAGCCAGTCGTGACCTTGAACTGGGTAAAACACAGTCCAGCCGAACTCAGAACTCAGATGAGTATGATAAGGACAGCGTGGCTGACTTTGTCCTCTGGAAGAGTCGGCGTGAAGAAGACGGTGAGAACTACTGGCAGAGCCCATGGGGGGAAGGGCGTCCAGGCTGGCACCTTGAGTGCTCCGCGATGATTCGTGAGGAATTCGGTAGTGAATTTGACCTGCACTCAGGTGGGGAAGATCTCGTATTTCCACACCATGAGAATGAAATTGCCCAGAGCCGCTGCGCCTGCGGAGGGGACTTCGCCGCACATTGGTTTCATATCACGCATCTGCTTGTCGAAGGTAAGAAAATGGCCAAGTCACAGGGGAATTTCTATGTTCTCCAAGATATTTTAGAGAAAGGCTACAGTGCAGCAGAAGTGCGTTATGTGCTCATTGGCGCGCACTACAGAAAACAGCTCAATTTCAGCTTCGATAGTCTCAATGCCGCCAGAGAAGCTCTCCTCAAACTAGCGAAAGCAGAGCAAGCTCTCGCAGAGCGCGTGCAGGAACAATGTGGCGAGTTACCAGAACTCACTTACCAAGCTCTCTGTGAAGAAGAGAACCTCGGCCTTTTCCAAAATGCCTGGGAAGGCCTCCACGAAGATCTCAATACCCAGCGCGCGATAGGGACAGTCTTTGGCGCTCTCAAGCGCGCACAGAATGAAGCCGACGCGCGAGCCCAGTGGCAAGGACTACACAAGATGCTTCACGCTCTGGGTATCGAACTACCAAGTCTAGAAGTCGGGGAGATCGAGGTTCCTCAAGAAATAAAGGAAATCGGTGAGCAGCGCTGGCAGGCGCGCCAGAATAAAGACTGGGCAGAATCTGACCGTCTCCGTGATGTCTTAGCGCAGAAAGGCTGGGTCTCTAAGGATGGGAAAGAAAATTACGAACTCGTCCCCCTAGACTAGTCGGTATTTTATAAAAAACAGAAAGGCAGCTCCAGAGGTCGTTTTCTTGATTATCACAGCCGCCTGAGGTATTTCTCCTATCAGTTATGATTCGTCCTAGAAGAAACCGCAAGAGTGCAGCGATTCGTGCGCTCGTACGAGAAACCTCACTGGAGGCCTCCGACTTCGTTTATCCGCTCTTTGTCCACGATGAGGCAGATGATGTCGCCATTGAGTCTATGCCGGGGTGCACGCGCTGGTCTCTCGAAGGGCTGCTGAAAGAAGTCGGGGAAGCTCACCAACTCGGCATTCAGGCTGTGGTGCTCTTTCCAGCGATTGAGGAATCTAAGAAAACGCCTTTGGCACAAGAGAGCTACAATGACGAAGGTTTGATTCCACGCGCCATAGGGGCAATAAAAGAAGCTTACCCAGCACTCTGTGTCATCACAGATGTAGCGCTCGACCCCTATAATTCAGACGGTCACGACGGACTAGTGGAAAAAGACCAACAAGGAGGCGTAACCATTCTCAATGACGAAACTGTCGACATACTCTGTAAGCAAGCTCTCTCTCACGCGCGCGCAGGCGCAGATATCGTCTCTCCCAGTGACATGATGGACGGCCGAATCGGGGCAATCCGCGAAGCTCTCGATGAGGAAGGCTTCACAGATGTCTCCATTCTCTCCTACTCTGTAAAATACGCCTCAGCGTACTACGGCCCCTTCCGTGGGGCACTTGATTCTGCACCGAAGGCAGGGGATAAGAAAACCTATCAGATGGACTATGCCAATACCTACGAAGCCATACGTGAACTCACCCTTGATGAGCAAGAGGGAGCAGACATGGTCATGGTGAAGCCAGCAGGAGCCTATCTCGACATCATCTCTCAAGTGAGTGAGTCCACAACCTTGCCTGTAGCGGCCTATCAAGTGAGTGGCGAATACCTGATGATTCAGTCCGCAAGTGCTGCAGGCTGGTTAGATAGAAAGGCTGTCGTGCTAGAGAGTCTCATTGCTATCAAACGAGCTGGAGCCCAGATCATTCTCAGCTACTTCGCCAAAGATGTAGCCCAGTGGCTGAAGGAGTCTCGGTAGGTTATTTGAGAGACTTAGCTTTAGTATTGATGAAACAAAGTGTCTATTAGAATGCAATGTCTCACGAATAGTGAAATAGATAACTGGTTGCGGCAGGGGTCTATTCCGAAGGACCCTTACAATAGCGAATTGTCTCCTAAGCACTACCTTCAATTCCACGCGCCTAAGGATCATCGGCGTATCGATGCGTTCCTTCGCGAATACTATAAACGCATAGTTCCTGAGGCAGACACTTTAATCGATTTCACTGACTGGAGCCTCTATCAAGAAAGTGAGATGATAGCAATTTCATCTATTCGAGCTCGTTATGGAGAGGAAAGAAGATTAGTCGACGCGTCTGGTCATGCACTTCAATCGGGGCAGAAAGAACTTGGAATTTCTCTGTTTAGCCTATCGATGTCATTTGCATGGCAGGCTTATTTGTATTCGACACAAGACCATTCTACACTCTACAACTGGGATGGGGAGATTCTTGATTTTTGGTCTGATAGTTTAGAAGCTTTCGCAAAGATGCAGACCTTGTTGACTGAGTTTGATTTGATAGAAACGAATACAAAGAAATAAGATTTTCACATTGCATTACTATGTCTAATTATTCGGATTATCTCACTGTTGGCTGGCGTGAGTGGGTTGCTCTTCCAGATGTCCATATTCCTTCGATAAAGACGAAGATTGATACTGGTGCCCGCACTTCCTGCCTACATACCGCAAATTACGAGATCTTTGAGAAGGATGGTAAAGATTGGGTTCGTTTCACCGTGCATCCCATCAAGGATCGTAATGAAGTAGAGACTCACGCTGAGGCTGCTGTGACAGATTACAGAGTTGTTCGAGACTCTGGTGGGCATGAAGAAAGGCGACCTTTTATCAAAACGAAGCTTCTTATTGGAGGCGAGTCCTGGTCGATTGAAATTAGTCTCTCTAATAGAGAGAATATGAAATTCCGAATGCTCCTGGGTCGAACAGGACTTCATAAACGCGCCCTTGTTGATTGCGCTTCCTCTTACCTTACAGGATTTAAATATAAGCCTACGAACACGAAATGAAAATCGCGATACTATCCCGAAACGAAAATCTCTACTCGACAAGTCGCATTGTCGAAGCTGCTAGAGAGCGTGGCCATGAGATCGATGTCATTGACTATGTCCGCTGTTACATGAACATCGCGACGAAGAACCCTTCCATCTTTATTGGAAAACATGAGCTCAATGACTATGACGCTGTGATTCCACGTATCGGCGCCTCTCAGACATTCTTTGGCACAGCTGTGGTTCGCCAGTTCGAAATGATGGGCACCTACTCAGTCAATGAGTCTGTGGCTATTTCGAGATCCAGAGATAAGTTACGCAGTCTACAGCTACTCTCTCGTAAGGGAGTGGGTCTACCAGTGACAGCCTTTGCCCACGACACAAAAGCCACTGGCTCGATCATTAAGCTCTGTGGTGGAGCGCCAGTTGTTATCAAATTGTTAGAAGGCACCCAAGGTGTGGGAGTCGTACTTGCTGAAACTCAGAAGGCTGCTGAATCTGTGATTGAGGCCTTCCGTGGGCTCAATGCGAATATCCTTGTGCAGCAGTTTGTTAAAGAGGCAGGAGGGGCTGATATTCGCTGTTTTGTGGTTGGGGGGAAGGTGGTTGCTGCGATGAAGCGCCAGGGAGCCGAGGGGGAATTCCGCTCGAATCTTCACCGCGGTGGGAATGCCACACTCTGTAAGATCTCTCCCGCAGAGAGAGCTGCGGCGGTGCAGGCCGCTAAGGTCATGGGACTTAATGTAGCTGGTGTGGATCTGCTGCGCTCCAATAGCGGCCCTGTTATTATGGAGGTGAACTCTTCTCCTGGACTAAAGGGTATCGAGGAGGCCACCAAGAAGGATGTTGCTGGCACAATCATTGATTTCATCGTGAAAAATGCCTCGAGTAGTAACACAAAAACCAAAGGGAAAGGCTAATGCCACCACGCCAAAAGAAGCGCCCTAGCTTCGAATTACATGGGCAAAAAGTAGAGGCAGGTTCACGAGGGAAGGTGAACCTGCCAGTGGGTGTCTTTACCAATAATACCCAAGTGGATCTCACTGTAGTTGTTGTGCATGGTCGACTACCGGGTCCAACAATGCTTGTGACAGGCTGTATCCATGGTGATGAGATTAATGGGGCTGAGATCATACGTCGTCTCTTAAAGCTAAAGTCTATAAGCCGGCTCAAGGGTACATTACTGGCTGTGCCTATTGTCAATGTACCGGCTTTTTTGAACCGTTCTCGTTATCTGCCTGATCGTCGTGATCTCAATCGACTCTTCCCTGGATCAGAAACAGGTTCGTTAGGTGGGAGGCTGGCCAAAGTGGTTTCTTGTCAACTACTGCCGCACGCGGACATCATTATCGACCTACACACAGGAGCCATTAACCGACCAAATCTCCCTCAAATTCGTGTCACATCAGGGGATGATCCTTCCACAGAGCTTGCCAAAGTCTTTAATGCGCCAGTCACTGTATTTGCGCCCATACGAGATAGCTCCTTTCGTTCTCTCTGTCACAAAGAAGGGAAAAAACTCATTCTCTTTGAGAGTGGGGAAGCCCTGCGCCTAGATGCTCATTCCATAAAATATGGGGTCCAAGGCATCACCTCAGTGATGCGCCACTGCGGTATGCTTGCTCAAAAAAGAACAAGTGTAGGGAAAAAGAAAACCGACACCATAGTCTGCACAAAAACTTACTGGGAGAGAGCCACCATTGGCGGACTCTTTACACCCCTCATTGCTCTCGGCAAAACAGTGGAGCAGGGTGAAACCATTGGCTTTGTCTCTGACCCCTTTGGAGGCACTGAGACTTCTATTACTGCGACTCGACAAGGGGTGATTATAGGACGCACTAATGAAGGGTTAGCGGATGAAGGAGATGCGCTATTCCATATCGCTGTATTTCGTAATTTAGATCACGCACGCGATCAGATGGCACTTGGTAACCAAGCCTTAGAAGAGCCTGCAGAGATGGATGATCATCCTGTCCCTTATGATCCATTTACGGAAGAAGTGAATCCAGAATAGAAGAGAATCAATCACTCAGGCTATCGATCCTGAGTGTTAGATTGTTAGGTGTCTAACCTTATGCTCTCTGTAGTTCTTAAATACGCATCAATTTCGGCTACATTCTCACGCTGAGTCATGAGTTCACGGAGAGTCCCTTGTGCTAGCAGGGTGCCCATGCCATCGCGCAGGCCGATGAATCCTAGTCGGTCACAGACGCGTTGGGCTTGGTTGATATTGTGGGTCACAATGACAATACTATGGGTTTGCTTGAGCTCAAGAATGAGCTGCTCGATGGCTTCTGTGGAATTAGGGTCGAGAGCACTGGTGGGCTCATCCATAAGGAGCACCTCGCAGCCTGTGGCGAGAGTTCTTGCGAGGCAGAGGCGCTGCTGCTGGCCAACGGAGAGCTGCTGGGCGGGCTGGGAGAGTCTGTCTTTGACCTCATCCCAGAGTGCGGCCTGAGTCAGTGCTCTCTGAGCGATATCATGCCACTCACTCTTGGGAGCGAGGGCGAGGTGCTTTACCGCGAAGAGAACATTAGCGAGAATACTCTTTGGGAAAATCACTGGCTGCTGGAAGAGCATGCCGATCTGGACACGCAGGGTATCCGCATCGATAGAACCTTGATAGATAGATTGGCCTTCAAATTTGATATCACCACGAACAGAGAGCCCCGCTGAGAGATCAATGAGGCGATTGAGGCATTTAAGAAAGCTGCTTTTGCCCGCGCCAGAAGGCCCTATGACACCAAAGACCTCTTGCTTTTGGATCTCTAGATTCAGAGGAGCGAGTAGAGATTTTTTATCTCCTGTGGTTTGCAGGATCTCTAAGTCACGGATTTGAAATAAAGGCTGAGACATCGTGGAAGTTATAGGTGATTGGCTTCTTCATGGATCCTTAGGCGCGCTGGTAGGGCGAGAAGGCTGAGTAAAAAGACTAGAAAAATCAGCACTAGGGCAGAACCCCATAGCTTGGCCTTAGTAGCAGGATCATAGGAATCCTGTGCGAGAATGAAAATATGATAGGGCAGGCTAAGTACTGGACTCTCCTTCACCCCACTGGGAAGGGTGGCCCCTGAGAAAATAGTGGCTGTAAACATGATGGGAGCGGTCTCACCCGCAGCACGAGCGAGTCCTAACAGAAGGCCTGTGAATAAGCCGCCGATGCTCTGGGGTAGAATCACACTACGGATCGTCTGCGCGCGCGATAGTCCGAGACCTCGTGCTGCCTCAATGTACTTCTTAGGAACTGCCTGTATTCGCTCAATGAGCGTCACACACACTGTAGGTAGAATCATTAGACCCAGTAAGATACCGCCTGCCAGCCAGCTCTTCCCCCAGCCAAACCACTGAACAAAAACTATCATCCCGACAATTCCGAAGACAATACTGGGAACACCATTGAGCAAGTAGAGTACTAAGGTGATGTTTCGCCTGTGTGCTTCTCGAGTCAGAAAGACAGATTGCACAAGGGCACAGCCCAGAGCGAGAGGTATGACGACGACAGCGGCGGTAAGTAAGAGGAGGAGTGTTCCCAATAACTGATAGAGAATGCCTCCCGAAGCTCCGACTTCTGCCATCACGCCTGTGAGGAAATCCACACTCAGAGCGCCCAAGCCTCTAATCACAATAAAACTGACAATACCTAGTAAAAGGCAGCAAGAAAGCAAAACACAAAACCCTGTGAATAAGCGCATGAGCTCGTGTATTAAGCGGCGCTTTCTGCGACTCTTGCTGTCGCTCTTACTGGGATTCTTAGTATGACTTTTCTCTCTATTTGTCATAACTTGTGTGTTTGGAGTGTTCTCTAATCCATAGGCCTAACAGAGTGAGTCCGACCACTAAGAGCAGGAGTAGAAAGCTCAGGCCAACCATGGCAGACCAGTGGAGAGGCTGACCGTAGGCGATATTGATCTCTGCTCCTCCTAACTTACTACTCAGTGTCTGCCCTGATTCGACGAGAGGTCTTAGAGAAAATAGCTCACCCGGCCACTGATTATCCTGCCGACCTATGACTAGAAACACGGCGATGGTTTCTCCCATAGCGCGGCCTAGTGCCAGTAGTAGAGCAGCGATGAGTCCCGGTAGAGCCTGAGGGAGAGAGACCGAAAAAATAGTGTCTGTGGCATTAAGGCCTAGACCTCGTGCAGCAATTCGCTGCGCTCTGGCGACTCCACTGAGTGCATCATCTGCGAGGGTCATGACTGTGGGCAAAATCATCACACCGAGTAGAATACCAGCTGTCAATAAGGTGTCTCCACTGAGAATCTCGAAGTCTTCAAAAAGCTGATAGATCCAGTTTCGTAAAATTAAAATACCTAACAAACCATACACCACAGAGGGAATGCCAGCGAGCATCTCAATCATTGTTTTGATCACCATTCTCCAGCGAGCAGGTAAGTACTCGACAGTGCAAATCGCTGCCCCGATACCGAGTGGGGCGGCTATGAGAAGTGCCAGAACCGCTACTATCAAAGTGCCATAGATCATGGCGGCAGCACCAAAAGTCTCTGAGCGGTAAAACCATTCTTTCCCAGTGAGAATCTCCGTGCCCTCATGCTTCCAGACAAGAACACTATCCTTTAGCAGTAAGACAGCGCCCGCTAGGAGCACAAAGAGTGTGAGAGCAGCAAACAGCCAGCTCCAGAGCTCAATGTAGGAGCGAGGGCTGTAGCGGGTCTTCATTTGGAGAGATCAGCCAGTGCTAGATAGCCATGCTTGCGCACGAGATTCTGCCCCTTATCACTAAACATAAATGAGACGAATTCTTTCACATCTCCCTGGGGCTCACCATCACTGAGCAGGTAGAGTGGCCTGCTCATAGGGTAGCGATAGCTGGCAATATTCTCGGCACTGGCACGAATGATCTCGCCTGCATCATTCTCAATGGAGAGAGGGAAGACTGTTTTGGAATCTGCCCATGAAGAAGAGAGCTGCGAGAGTGCTCCGCGAGTGGAGGCGACCTTATTGCGCGTTTCCTCATTCCCACCGACCTCAGGGAAACTCACCTGGGGCACGGCATCAATACTCCCGTAGAGCCACTTCGCAAAGACCTCCCAAGTGCCGCGCCCAGGTTCTTTATTAAAAAAAGCAATACGCTGGTCAGGCCCTCCGAGTTTCTGCCAGTTCTTAATACGGCCTTCATAGATGGCCTGCATCTCGCGCTTAGTGATAGAGCGCACACCTGCCTGCCAGATGTCTTTGGAGACTATCAGGGCGACGGCGTCATCTCCAATATGGATCTGGTGGAAGTCACACTGGGGGAAGGCTTCACGGTCTTTTTGGGTGAGAGGCTTGGAGCTCATGCCGAGGTGGACTAGTCCCTCTCCCAGCATGGAGATACCACCAGAGCTACCACCCTGCGTATCCACGTGTATTGTCTTACCAGTCTGCTGGCGCATCACCTCGGCAGCCTCTGCGACAGCGAGATTTACCGTGGTGGAGCCATTGATTTTTAGTACCTGACCTTGCTGAGAAGGAGCGTCTCCACAGGAGTGAAGCAAGAGCACCAAAAGGCTAGATAAGAACACATTTAGGAATATATTGAGAAACACAGTGGTTCGTTTCATAAATCTATGCGTGGATTTGAAAAACTAAGTTTAGGAAAACTATCGGAGGTGCCTTTAGGCATGAGAGGTAGCTTTGAGAGGAAAATTCCATAGATAGGGCCGTAGTGAGAGCTTTAGCGTATATGGAGATTTAGCCAAGCTGGAAGCGATGGAAAAGTGAAGTGATAGAGTAAATAATTATCAAACCCTCTCTGAGAACGATCAAGTCCTGAGGGTGAAATCTCAGTTTGTCGCTTGATCTCCCATTAGGAAGGCTTAGCTTAGCGACTATGAAGAAAATGTTCGCTCTCTTTCTTTCTTTCTTAACCTTGCTCACACTATGGGTCGAGGCTGGAAGTTCTATTGTTGCGGATACGATTCAAGATGAATACCGAGCAGCCATGCTACGCTGGCAGCAGCAACTATCCATAGCGAGCTCCTCTCAGCAGCGACAAGCCATCATCCAGCTGCGCCCAAATGCCCTCGAATACTGTGATCGTCTCAAGGCACAAATTCGAGGGGAGTCTCAGCATGCTTGGACGCTTAAGCATCAAGCGTTTCTGCTAGAGAATGACAGCCGCATCACAGAGGACGATGAAGTCGCCCTGATTGAGTGGGCAAAGCGAAATCACATTGAGGCGAAGGACATTGGGCGCTTCTGCATGGCACTGGTTGTCGCTAGGCCTTCTCAAGGTATTGCCCACCATCAGAAAGTCCAACTCGCACAAAAGATCGGTGAAAATCACCCCGATAAAGCAGAGCAGGGACTAGGAGCACTGGCGCACTGTATTCTGCTGGGCTCACTTGGCGAGAATAAGAAAGTGCTCTCTGAGCGCCTAAGGCTTGTGAAAAGAGCCATCATGCAGGTCGGAAATATTGAGATCAATGGCGTGCCAGCCATTCGCTATGCAGAGGCAGAAGTCTTTAAAATCACCAAGCTCACTCGAGGGCGCGTAGCACCCAATATCGAGGGCGTGGATGTCTCCAATGTCCCATTCCAGCTCTATGACTCCCGTGGGAAGACCACCATGCTGCTCTTCTGGAATAGCCAAGACCCTGAGAGTAAGGAGGTGCTCGATTTTGGTCGGAAAGTCACGGCCAAGCGCATTGCAGAGCCCTTTGTCTTGGTCGGCGTGAATAGTGATTCGCGTGAGAATCTCGGTCTTCTCAAGGTGGATAGAGAAGTCACATGGAGAAACTTCAGTGATCCCGAGCAGCGCATTTTCCAGCAATATTATATCCCAAAGACCCCTTGGTGTATGATTCTTGATAAACAAGGCCGCGTCGCCTACACAGGAGCTCCGGGTGCCTTTGCGGACTTCGCTGTGGATGCTCTCTCCGAAGTCAAATGATCTGTCAGTAGTCCTTGGCTCATTTGTGCTCATAGGTGTTGGCCATTTGGTCGAGTTTTAGCCTTAATTTAGGCTAGTGTGGGGAACAGAGTAGGAAGTCACTGAGAAGGTGAATTTTCACTTCCTAATTTGGTAATCTAGGCTATGCCTATGCACATGAACTGTCATGGGCCAAAAATGAAGATGGATCCGACACTCCATGTCGACAAGAAGCCTTCATGGATCAAGGTGCGTCTGCCGAATAATCCGATATTCTGGGACACCAAATCCATGGTGCAGGATCTCAACCTAGTGACAGTTTGTGAAGAAGCGCAGTGCCCAAATCGCTGGGAATGCTGGGGACAAGGAACAGCGACCTTCATGATCGCAGGGGACAAGTGCACACGCGCTTGTGGATTCTGTGCGGTGAAAACAGCTCGCCCAGATGCTCTAGAGGCTGACGAACCAGCTCGAGTTGCGGAAGCAACAAGACGCATGAGCCTAAAGCACGTCGTCATCACAGCAGTGGCCAGGGATGACCTCAAGGACGGCGGAGCCGAGCATTTTCAGAATGTGATTCGCGAGGTACGAACTCTTAATCCCGGTATTGTTATTGAGGTTCTTGTCCCAGATTTTAATGACAGAGACTGGGCACTAGAGATGGTGATGGCTGCGAGACCACACATTTTTAATCACAATTTAGAAACTGTGGAGCGCCTCACCCCACTAGTGCGTAGCCGCGCGAAGTACTGGCGCTCTCTCGCCGTTCTTAAGAAAGCCCACGAGATGGTAGAGGGAAAAGTCGCAGTAAAAAGCGGCATCATGCTAGGTCTCGGTGAGCAGCGTGATGAGATTCTCAAATCCATGGATGATCTGCTCGATCATAATGTCAGCGTACTCACTCTAGGTCAGTATCTGCGCCCATCCATTCGCCATTTACCAGTGGTAGACTACATTCACCCAGATACCTTTGCGGAGTATAAGGAAATCGCTACAGAGAAAGGCTTCCAGCACGTGGCGTCAGGGCCACTGGTGCGATCTTCTTACCATGCCGCAGACTTCCGCCCAGAGCTAGATATCTACGATGAGATCGAAGCCGCCGTGGCAGGAACTACAGCTGTCGAGCTCACACCAGATCAGGTGAATTTACCCTCTGCTGACCCGAAGAAAGTGAAGATCTCTTTAGACCTGTAGAATGCTACGCTTTCGAAGAAAAAGGATGTCGTTTTTCGGTCAGATTAGTTGAAAGGTGAGAACGCCAGTGCTTGAAGATATAGTTTTTCTAAAGCGTATACGAGGTAAGTTTTCAGATACAAAATCTGCGCGATGGTCGGAGTATTTTTATATGTCATTATTTGGGGTTGTTATGCCCACCTTGTTTGGCTTTATACTTTGGCATGATAGTGTACCGGTTGCGCCGCTGAGTTCTGACGAATTGGCCTTGGTGTTGTTAATTCCGGGATCTCTGTTTTTAGGGTGGGTTTTTTGGTATAATTCGAAAGGTGAATATGAGTTTACGGGATCACGAGTGATATATAGATGTCGGGGGAAACTTCGTCGCACGATAGAACTCGATAGTGTTTTGAAAGTTGATATACAGCCAGATAACCGAGGATACTCTAGGTTATTACTGAGGGGGAGTGGGAAACCTTTTTCGATATTACTTTATCCTTCAATACAAGCTGAAATAGCAGCTATGAGTACTGAAAGAACCACTGAAAGTCGCTCGTGATTCATTTACGTTCATGATGGTCACTTCGTTGCATACATCAGTTTAGTGAGGCATTACTAATTTTTATAGTACAACTACCAAAATTGTCACTGCTTCTCCTGGTGATCAATTGAAGTTTCACCGAATCCACAGTAAACGCAGGACTCATAGAGATGCTAACCTAATAGCGCTTCTCCACCCAATGTTGTCTGACTTCTTCACCAAATTCGACATCACTCTGGACTATCGTTTCCTCCTCAAAGAGAAACTTCCCATAAAAGATCTCACCCTTAATCACTTGGGGTAACCAGTGATGGTCATCTTCCCACATTTTATCGTAGGGGATGGCGTCTAAGTCTGTCCAGAGAGGGTTAGCCTCACGGGTGGCGGTGGGAGTGCCTTCGTATTCGCTGGCGATGAAGACATGGCAGTGAATATTGGGGATATGGGTCATATCAAAGAGGAGTTCGCCGACTTTTTGAGGGTTAGTTGGAGTGATATGGAGCTCTTCTTGGCATTCGCGAAGAATTGCCTCTAGAGGTGTTTCGCCGGGGTCAATTTTCCCACCAGGGCCATTGATTTTACCTTCGCCGATGCCTGTGAGTTTCTCAATCAAGAGGATTTTACCATCTCGAATCACAAACATGAGAGTGGCTGGTATGTCTGCAACCCACTTTGGCCAGTCCACTGTACGTTCTGTGCTACTATTCACTGTGTCACCGTTAGGATTCTCACGCGCTCTGTCAAGCTTTGTCCGAGCGACTGTGCTTTCGCTTATTCATTAAGAAATCGAGTGATTTGGCGAACCACTTCTTCGGGGATTTCCTCGACTAGGAAATGATCGTTTTTGGGGTAGAGGCAAATATTTTCCTCAGGGATACGTAAGTGTTTCTTCAGGAAGGGGAGTTGATCTGTGGTGAGGATTTTGTCCTTTTCTCCCCAGAGTACAAGGGTGTCTCCTTGGAATTGCTGAAAGACATGGCGATTACTCTCGAGTCTGCTGTAGAGTTTGTCATTGAGGCTTGTGAAGAAGGCGTAGAGGGCTTTGTCACTGCCCTGTTTCATCGGGGCTACGTAGCCGTAGCATTCTGCAGAGGTGAGTTTGTGGTCATCGGATAGGCCGAGGCTGCGAAATGTCATGCCAAGAATCGCGTCACTACTCCAGTCATTGGAATAGGCTTTGATTAGATTCTTATTGAGCATCGTTGGTTTAATCGTTGGAGGGTGGAATCCCTCTTTGTGAATAATGGTGTTTAGCACGATGAGATCCTTCACGGCTGCCGTGTCTTGGCGCAGCATTTCCCATGCAACAAGGCCACCCATATCATGCATGAGGATAGAATAGTTTGAAATCCCCAGAGATGCCATAAGCTCTCTGACACGCTTCGCCTGTGCGGCTGGTGTGTAGACCTGCCCATCATCGGCAGGCTTGTCACTATTGCCAAAGCCAAGTAAATCTGGAGCTATAACTCTATGATTTTTAGAGAGTTTTGGTATAATTTTACGGTAAACCCATGATGAGGTGGGAACGCCGTGCAGGAGTACAATAGCGTCTCCAGAGCCTTGATCCGTGTAGGCGAGATTACCTCCTTGAGTGGCTAGTGTGTTTTGTTTTCTCTTGTGATTGGCATAAGGCACCTTTGGCGCAAGAGCACAAGAAAAGCTCAAAGTAAGCAGTAAGGAGAGAATGAGATATCGCATGATAGTGGCAGAACTAAAGAACCTCTGCAGGTTAGGAATGCATCCCACTCACGCAAAGAAAAATCGCATGTCACTGGAGGAAACTCTCCATACAGAACACGGAACAAACTCACTGCCTGTGATTCACCATCAAACTACCCTAGAGAACTTCGTGTACTAGATCACTTCACTCTTGAATGTTCGAGCTGACCGAGTTTTGCTGTGCCACAGCTTTTGAGAGTTCTTACAGTGAGCTCGATTCCATCTTTTTCATCGCACATGGCCATTCACCTGACACGCAACTTTTCTATCATCGCACACATCGATCACGGTAAGACGACTTTATCGGATCGTTTGCTGGAGTTCACCCAGACTGTGGCGCAGCGCGATCAGCAAGACCAACTACTCGACGCCATGGATCTTGAGCGTGAGCGCGGCATCACCATTAAGTCTCACCCAGTGACTATGAGCTATCAGGCCAAAGACGGGAAGACCTACAAGCTCAACCTTCTCGATACTCCAGGTCACGTGGACTTCTCCTACGAAGTGTCACGCTCGCTCGCTGCCTGTGAGGGGGCGCTTCTGATCGTGGATGCGGCTCAGGGAGTGGAGGCGCAAACCATGGCGAACCTCCACCTCGCCAATGAACAGGAGCTCAATATTATCCCTGTGATCAATAAAATTGATCTCCCATCGTGTGATCTGCCCAAGGTTCACAAGCAGCTCGAAGACATTATTTGCATCCCCGCAGATGAGGCGATTCCTGCTTCTGCAAAAAACGGTATTGGTATCGAGGATATTCTCGAAGCGATTGTGGAGCGTATTCCAGCTCCCGTGGAGAATGAAGATAAGCTTCTGCGTGCCTCTGTCTTTGATTCGCTCTACGATGCCTACAGAGGGGTGGTTTCCTATGTTCGTGTGGTCTCAGGTACGATGAAGCGCGGGACGAGAATCAAACTATTCCATACCTCAAAAACCTACGAAGTGAAGGAAGTCGGAGTCTTCACACCCGCGATGACGAAGGTGGATGAGCTCGTAGCAGGGGATGTCGGCTATGTGATCGCCAATATGAAGTCGGCCGCGGAGGTGAAGATCGGCGACACCATGACAGACGCGCAGAAGCCCGCTCTAGAGCCCTTAGATGGTTTCAAGGAAATCCAGCCAATGGTGTTCTCAGGTATTTATCCAGTGGACACTTCAGACTTTGAGGCGCTCAAGGCCGCTGTTGCTAAGCTTCAGATTAACGATGCCGCGTTTTCCTTTATGGCTGAGAGCTCAGCGGCTCTCGGCTTTGGTTTCCGCTGTGGATTCCTCGGTCTTCTCCACATGGAGATCATTCAGGAGCGTCTGCGCCGTGAGTTTAATATGGATATTATCTCGACTTATCCGTCTGTGATTTATGAGGTCACTCGCACAGATGGCAGTGAGCTAATTGTGGATAATCCCTGCATGCTGCCAGATGCCCAGTCGATTCAGGAAATCCGCGAGCCTATGGTGCGCGTCTTTATCATGATTCCAGGCGACTACATTGGTGATATGATGAAGCTGGTGATGGATAAGCGCGGTGAGATGGAGAATACAGAGACCATTGATGACCAGCGAGTCATGCTCACAGCGCGCCTGCCACTAGCAGAAATATTAGTCGACTTTAATGATCGCCTGAAGTCCATGACCCGTGGCTATGGCTCCATGGACTATGAGCATGCGGGCTATCGCCCTGATAAAATGGTGAAAATGGATATCTTGATCGCCGGTGAGCCGGTGGATGCCTTCGCGACCATTGTCCATAGAGACAAAGCTGAGACCTATGGCAGACACCTCGCTGGTAAGCTCAAGGAAGTCATTCCTCAGCAGCTCTTTGTTGTGGCCATTCAGGCAGCGATCGGGGGGAAGATCGTGGCTCGTGAATCCATTTCTGCGATGCGCAAGAACGTGACAGCGAAGTGCTATGGTGGTGATATTTCGCGTAAGCGGAAATTGCTCGAAAAGCAGAAAAAAGGAAAAGCGAAGATGAAGGCGATCGGCAAGGTCAACATCCCTCAAGACGCCTTTATTAAGGTTCTCAAAAATGACTAGATGGAATCGACCAGACGAGACTGACCTTGGTCACTCATTTCAAAAGACGACGCATTCTCTGGAAAGTGACTTTTTCTCTTTCCCCAAACGAGGCGTTTTGTTTCTCTCAATACAATAAAATATCACAATGAGTAGTACGAAGCGATCATTCCAGCGAGTGGTTCTCAAACTAAGCGGAGAAGCCCTCCGTGAAGTAGGGAGCAAAGATAATATTTCACCAGAAATTGTTGGCAGGATAGCAACAGAAATTGTGGAAGCAAAGAGAGCTGGTGTGGAAATCGCCATTGTTGTCGGCGGTGGTAATTTCTGGCGCGGAGCCAGTGCCAGTGCCCGTGGGATGGATCGTCCTACAGCGGACTACGTGGGTATGCTGGCCACAGTGATGAATGCTCTCGCACTACAGAGTGCTCTGGAGGCCGAGCAGGTAGAAGCTGTCGTCATGTCTGCCATTGAGATGCAAAATGTCGCCGAAACCTTTATCCGCAGAAAGGCCAATCGTCACCTCTCCGATGGCAGAGTCGTTATCTTTGCGGCAGGTACAGGAAGTCCCTTCTTCTCCACAGACACCACATCAGCCCTCAGAGCCAATGAAATTAATGCTGATGCGGTGCTCAAGGCCACAATGGTGGATGGCGTGTATGACTCTGATCCGAAGAAAAACCCAGATGCCGTGCGCTACGACACAGTCTCTTTCCACGAGTGTATTTCCCAGCAACTCCAAGTCATGGACTCCACAGCCTTTAGTCTCTGCATGGAGAATGACATCCCCATCATCGTCTTCGACCTAGGAGTGGACGGCAATATCACCAAGGCACTGGGAGGAGCGACTATCGGTACCGTTGTTAGCTGATGGAGTGAATAAACAGATTTTGTTAGATATTAAATATATAAAACCAATCAATACTTATGGATCCTGATACAGTCACATTAGAAGTAGAAACTGCTATGGAAGCGGCACTTGAGAACATGGCCAAAGAGTTCGCCGGAGTGCGCACCGGTAAAGCCTCACCAGCTCTCGTGGAAAATGTAGAGATCGAAGTGAAAGCCTACGGCAGTAAGATGCGTCTGCGCGAGCTCGCCGTCATCACGACTCCTGAGCCGCGCCAGATTATCGTGCAGCCCTTTGACCCATCCACAGTGGAAGATATAGACAAAGGCATTCGTGAGGCTCAATTAGGCTTTAACCCTGTGAATGAAGGCAAGCAGCTGCGCCTACCAGTGCCTGATCTGACTGAAGAGCGCCGTAAAGAAATGGTCAAGCGCGTGAAGGGAATCGCCGAAGACACCAAAGTGCGTATCCGCTCCTGCCGCAAGGAAGGCATGGATCAGGGCAAAAAGATGAAGAATGAGAAAATTCTCGGCGAAGATGCCCAACGTGACTTCGAAGCTCAAATTCAAGAAATCACCGATCGCTACGCGAAACGCGCGGATGAAGAAACTGCCGCGAAGGAAAAAGATATCATGACTGTCTAGGTCAGTTGGTAGAGTAAGTTCAGGTTAAATAAATATGAGCTTTTTTAATCTTTCATTTATGACAAGTTAATTTGTCTCAATCATCAGAAAACCATATAGTCTAACCCTATGAAAAACCTAATACTTGCGGCTGTATCACTTACTTTAACTTCATCGTTATTCGCTGAGGAGGCTCCAAAAGCAGAAACTAAATTCTTAGAAACTCTTCTTACTGCCGCTGAAGAGAATGATTTGGATAAGTTCGAGTCAATCTGTGATGACAACATGAAGGAAGCTATGACAGAAGACACTCTCAATGAAGTCTCTTCCCAAGTTTCACCACTCATGAAAGAAGGGTATAAAAAAGTCTATATGGGATCTCTTGATAGAGGTGGGTTTAAAACGTATTTCTGGAAAATTGATTTTGATCAAGACGATACCCCAGATGTCTTAGCTGAATTATCGACGAGTGAGGATAAAGTGACTGGATTTATACTTCGGTAAGGAGAAACTATCTATCTACACCGTTGATTTCAGCGCAACAGCACGAATAAGCGAACACCCATTCACGCGATCCATCTGGATCGCGTTCTTTTTAGGATTTTAAAGGTAGCACTCACGTTCTAGCGTCAGTACTAGGATATATGATGAATTTTTCTAAATAAGATTGTAACCATAAAGTCGAAACGCAATATACTCAAGTAATGCAGGTATATTTTATCATGTTGGTAGCCATTTTGGTATGCTCGCCTTTGAGTTTTGCTATTGATATAACGCCTACTCCTAGAGTTGTTAGTTCAAGTAATCAATTTTTTAAACTTCCTAGCATAGTCTATGCTGAAGAAGAGTTTAAACCACAGGCCAAAGCTCTCGTTTCTGCACTTAAGCTAATTACAAAAGAAAATATTTCATTCACTTCCAAGCCTATTGGAATTAATTTAGTCAAGGAACCACATCTTTTGGAGGAAGAATATAGAATATCTATAGGTTCCCAAATTATTTTGAGTGCATCTACCACGACTGCTATGGCTCACGCTACGGCGAGTTTCCTCCAATTGATTGGTACAACAAAACAGGGAGAATGGGTCAGTCTGGGTGCGAAAATCCAAGATTCTCCAGATTATCCTTTTCGCTGTTTTATGGTTGACCTCGGCAGAAATCCGCATTCACCAACTACACTGCGGCGTGTGGTTGATATGCTTTGGCTAACAAAGACCAATTACTTGCACCTTCACTTAAGTGACGACCAGCTCTTTTCGTTCCCTTCCACTGCTTATCCAGATTTGCTAAGTGCGAACGCCGGTTGGACTTTAAAAGATTGGCAGGAGCTTGAAGTATACAGTCAAGCACGAGGTG
This sequence comes from uncultured Verrucomicrobiales bacterium, assembly GCA_937928735.1. Taxonomy (GTDB): domain Bacteria; phylum Verrucomicrobiota; class Verrucomicrobiia; order Verrucomicrobiales; family Akkermansiaceae; genus Rubritalea. The sequence goes on from CALFVF010000020.1 coordinate 57,508, forward strand.
TCACTCTTATTCCTGAACTCGATGTTCCAGCTCATTCTAGTATTTTACGTAAAAAATATCCAAGAGTATTTGGCCAAACACCTACAGAACTGGCATCCTTAGAGTCTTCGCGCAAAGCACTCACAGAGCTTTTAGGTGAAATGATGGATGTTTTTGTTTCCAGTCCTTTTGTACATATTGGGGCTGATGAAGCTGCAGGTGTTCCTGAAGAACTCCAAAGAGAGTTTATAAACTATCTTAATGAGTTTATTCAGAGTCGTGGGCGTCAGACGATAGCTTGGGAAGGTCCACGTGAAGGAGAGGGTAGTAATGCTGTGGCTCAAAATGTTATCTTTATGAATTGGCGCTCTGTTGAGTTTCCTCCTGACGATATGCTGGCTGCTGGGCATTCTGTTATTAATGCAACTTGGGATCCACTCTACATAGTAGATCATTATCCAAGGACTATGTTTACAGCTGTTTCTTCAAAGCAGTGTTATAATTTTAATATAAAACGATTTAAGCACGTTAATCCTAGTTTTGGGACATATCATAAGCCATTGTATATTAGAAAAAATAAAGCATTGTTAGGATTTTGTATGCCTTGGTGGGAAGGCCGTGAAGAAAACCTCTTTCCGATCTGTAGACAGCGGATAAATGCTGTGTCTGCGCGAGCGTGGAATGATAAGGCAGAGAAATCGTTCTCTTCTTTTCTTCTGCGTGATGCTAAATTAAACATTCTTCTTGATAAAATTCACCCTTGGAAAGGTGAAACTCCTACTGGAGGTTGGCCAGATCAAATTAGGACTATTACACCAGGCAATTTAGCACATGGTAAAACTGTAAAAGTATCATCGGGAGGTGCTCAACCTCTCTTTCACCCACAACGCCTTACTAATGGAATAACAGATCCATTTGATCATTTTTTAGGATATCCCACTCAACCTAAAGCTCTCGAAATCGTTATTGATTTGGGAAAAATTGTAGAGATAGAAAAGGTGCATATCTTTGAAATGGCTTCTAGGGAAAGCTGGGAAAAATATAAGCTCTATTCTTCGCGTGATCTTAAAAATAAGCAGTTACTAGGAGAAGCAAGCCAAGGTGATCGTAAGGATAAAAATAACATCGTTTTCACGGCAAAGCCTCACAGAGCGCGTTACATTATTATCGAAACAGAAGGGTGCCAAAATCTTACTTTTCCAAGTTTTTCTAGACTTTGTGAAGTTATGGTTTTTGCGCCATAGATAGAATTCTTGGAGGTGTGCATCATATAAATATATGGATTCTTTGTGCTCGAAATTGAATTGGATCTTGTTTTCACGCGATCCATCTGGATTGCGTTCTTTTTTTATGTTTTCATGGATAGTTCGCGTACTCTAGTGTAGGTACTGATGCATATGGAGATGGATGATGTCAGTTATTGTGGAGCTTGTGAGAGCGCGATGGACGTCACGATGCTCTCTCCATATACCAATGCCCAATGTCCTTCTTGTGGTGCACTCAACCGTGTGAAGACAGATCTAGGCTCCTACACACTCACCAAACGTGTTGGAACGGGGGGGATGAGTCTTGTCTTCCGTGCCACGGATGTGCAACTGGGTCGAAATGTTGCCATAAAGATTCTCAATGAGGAATTCTCTATGGATCAGCAGAGAATCGCCCAGTTCGAGCAGGAGGCAAAAATCACAGCAGCCATTAGTCATCCACACTGTGTGCGAGTCTATACAGTCGGGCAGGCCTTTCGCCGTTTCTATATTGCGATGGAGTTGGTGGCTGGAGGAAGTCTTGAGGAGCTGATGCAGGATGGTGAGGCTCTGGATGAGGGGCGTATGCTCGCAGTGGCCATGCAGGTGAATAATGGCTTAGATGCTGCCTATCAATCTGGTCTGATTCACCGCGATATTAAACCTGGAAATATTCTTTTTGATACAGAGGGGAATGTGAAAATTGTCGATTTTGGATTAGCGCTAGTCACTCAGGGAGGAGCTGCAAAAGCCGAAGAAATCTGGGCGACCCCTTATTATGTATCACCTGAGACCTTGGATAATTTAGAAGAGGACTTCCGCAGTGATATGTACGCTCTAGGAGCCACTCTGTATCACGCGCTCTCTGGAGTACCTCCATTCACAGTGGAAACTCGCTCCACTACGGAGTTAAAAAAAATCAAACAGACGATCCCACGGCTCAAGAAAGTAGCACCTTGGCTCAGTAAGGAAACTTGCTATGTCGTAGACCGCGCGATGGCCTTTGCTCCCAAAGACCGCTTTAAGAGCTACCGAGAAATGTACGCGGCACTTGAGGCCGCAGAGAATGTTGCTCGAAGCACGGTATCGGCTCCCAGTGATTCTGCTAAGGTCGCTACTCCACAAACTCCACGAGACCCTCTAAAGCAATGGCTGATTCCCGCGAGTCTAGTGGCTGTATTTTTACTTATCGTCGCCCTCTGGAAATACACAGGTGATAGGAAAGAAGAGGCAGAACTAGCGTCTTCACTGATGGTGAGTGGCGAGGAGGAGAACCAAGAATTATGGCTCGCCATTGGCAAAGAATATAATTCCGCCCAAGACCTCATGCGAAGAGGGAACTATAAAGATGCAGGTCTAAAATTTGCAGGTCTAATGCGTAATGAAACGGTGGTAGAGCCCACAGTTTCTCTTGTTTGCTTACAGGCGACAATTTCTTCATTGCTTGATGGGCGCTCATGGGAGGCGAGAAAGACAGTGTCTGAGAAGATGCGCGTGGATAAGCAAAATGACCAGAGAGATGATGTGGACAAGGTCTTGTCTGGTAGGATCCAACAAGGTATGGAGCGCTTAATGGTGTTAGATCCAGTGCGGCCTGTTGAAGTCGACCAAAAGAAAGACCCAGTAGGCTATATTCTCACTTTCGCCTCAGCGCTCAAAAACTGGGAACAAGGGAGCTGGAATGAGGCGGTTGAGCTCTTTGAGACCGTGAGAAAAACCAGACTCAACGACGACATAAGAGAGCTCCAATACTATAAGAGCATTAGCCAAAATTATCTCAATGATTATAAGACGTTGAAGCCATTTTTAAAAGGTATGGCGCCAAAGTCCATTAAGGAGGTGAAGGAAACTCAGACAAAGATTAACGCGATGGCGAAGAAGTTGCAGACCAGGGGTAGAGCCCAGTTTCAGGTGCGTGCGTGGCGAGAGCAGTTAGAGCGCTATAATAGCCAGTTCACTAAAGAGCGTGCTGAGCAGAATCGTCAAAATCAAAAAGAGCGCGAACAAGCTCAGAGAAAAAATGAGGCTGATTTCGAGGAGTTGAAGCAAAAAGTAAGGAATGCCACGCGCTTGAGAAACTTCGCCCGAGTGTCTCGACTATTACATGGAGCAGAAGTTGATAGTCTAGAGAAGCAGCAGTGGATTGAGCAGCAGCTCTACCTCGCTAAGGGGGCAGATGAATTTATTCGCTCCATTGAGTATAATACCTTAGAGAAGGAATTTTATTTTTCTGGAGCATCACTACAAGGAGAGGAGTTTGAGCGGGTCAAAGGCAGCTCTGCGAAAGGACTGATTGTTGAGAGTGAACAAGGGGATAAAGTGCTAGCCTGGAAAGACCTCACCAATGACACCATGCTCGCTCTCTACAGCGCCACTAAGTCGGAAGACACGAGTGAAGAGGAAGAAATGCAGCGTCTAGAATACGCTATTGGTTTCGCCTGGCTCATAGGGGAATACGAAAAGGCACAGCTAGCGGCGACTACTCTCATAGCTCAGGCCAAAGACGATGCTTTTGCGAAGCGCTGGGCATTATTAACCGAAGGTACTGAGTTAGATCATTCTGACCAATAACTCGTAATCTACGTTAGTTAGGATAATACGGGTTTTTGGATCGCTTCTTCGAGGCGTTTGAGGGCGTCTTGATCCTCTTCTTTGAGTCCTTCTGCATTAGTCACATATATCGTGTCCATGGCGGCTCCTTTTTCGGTACAGATCCGTGCCTGCACGGTGACAAATCCAGCATGATCAATCGCTCGGAAGAGGTCATGGAGAAGGGCAATGCGGTCGAGAGACTGGATAACGACCGCATTGTAATGTGGGCTGAGATGATTATTGATGTAGGCTCTTACTGGGAAAGGAATTCCAGAATCACTGTCGTCTTTTCTTAAGAAATTCTTTTTGCGCTTGAGGTAGGCAGAAGGGTCATAGCTCTCTGTGGAGAAAATGTCTGCTAAAGTTGTTTTTACTCTCTTCTGAGAGGATTTGTTAGAAACTGGTGTGAGCTGGGTGGTGCAGACATTAAAGATATCACAAACCACTCCATCACTCCTCGTGAAGACATCCGCAGAGATGATATTGATTTCTTCTGTTGCGAGCGCGCAGCAGACTTTCTCAAGAAGCTGGGGCTTATTCCACGTGGTGACAATGAGCTCGCTGTAGCCCCTGTCTTCGCGGTTGATCCAGCGAAGATCCACCTCGTTCTCATTGCCAGAGAGGTGAGAGTTTTTGAGAAATCGGCGGGCAGCGCGCACGTGAATAGCCACATTCTGAGCCCTTCGAAAGCGGAAGTAGCGCTCAGGCATACTCATGAAATGCTGCTCAAGCTGTTCGTGGTACTTGGGGTCTAGAAGGCGCTTGGTGCGCTTTTTGAGATCTTCTTTTTCTTCCTCGATTCCACCTGAGTATTGGTGCTGACCTTCGCGCAGGAATTTACTCGTCGCATGGTAGAGCTGAAGCATGAGTGTTTCCTTCCAGGGTGACCAGGCTTCTTCATTGGTGCCATTCGAGTCCGCGTAGGTGAAGAGTAAGAGTGCATTGAGGCGCTCTTCGGTTCCCATGATGGCTGCGAATTCTTCGATCACCTCGGGATCTTCGAGGTTTCTGCTAGTGGCGTGGCGCCAGTAGGTGAGGTGGTGATCCACGAGCCAGGTGAGTAGTCCTCGCCGGCTGCCTCGAATACAGAATCGGCTACAAACCTGAGAGGCTAACATCGCGGAGCCATCAATGTGCTCACGCACGTCTTCCGCGCGGCCAGAGTCATGAAGGATGAGTGCGAGATAGAGCGCGTAGGGGTCTTCGATATCTTGGAACAGATCGCGATAGATCGCTTTTTCTTTCGAGGTGTCCTCAATGAGTGCGTCTAACTGATCGATGCAGCGAAGCGTGTGCTCGTCTGCCGTATAGCGATGAAAGAACTCATGTTGCACCAGACAGTCCATAGCACCAAACTCTGGTAAATAGAGACCGAGGAATCCGACTCGGTGCATCTGGCGAAGACTCTGGGCAACTTCTCCCTTGCGCTCAAGAATCGCACGGAATGTTTCTCTATTGGCCTTATTGTGGCGGAACACATCATCCACCAGACCGTGAGAGGCGATAATGGCTCTTCGCATCTGCGGGCTAAAGCGCAGCTGACGCTTCTGGCAGTGTAGAAACACTCGCATGAGGCGAGATGGGTCTTCTTTAAAGATTTTTGAATGTGCAGGGTAGAGGAGGCCTTTTTTGGCGACACACTCATCAAAGGTAATTGACTTTCTGTTAGTTTGACCTCGCTTAAGAATCAGGCTCTTCCAGCCATTTGTTTGTTCTTCCTCGATCTCGATTTCGAGTGTCTGCATGACAGACCATGTGACATGATAGAGAGTTCTGGTATGTCGGTAGTAGTCTCGCATGAAGGACTCACAGCGGCGCAGAATACTCTCCTCTGGGTAGTTGAAATTCGTAGCCACCACCCCCTGTAGCCTGAGCGTGAGAATGTCAGTGGACTTACCACTTTCGTAGTGAAGTTCATTTCTCACTCGGTGGAGGAAGTCATAGGCTTCGGTGATTTCCTTTAGTCCATGCTTGGTGATGATCTTTTGCTCGACTAGCTGCTGAAGGTCACGCGTGCCGAGTTTAGCCTCAGCGACCCAGAGAATACTCTGGTAGTCTCTGAGACCTCCGCAGGATTCTTTCACATTGGGCTCTTGGAGAAAGACTGTTTTTGAGTACTTTTTATGACGACTACGGAGGTCGGAGCGCCTTAGCTCGAAGAAAGCCTCAGGATTCTTCTCAATGCATTCTTGCTTGAAGCGTTTACGGAAGTCCTCAAAGAGACTCTCATCACCCGCGAGTAGGCGCGCGTCCATCAGAGCTGTTTTGGACTGCTGCTCGGTCTTCGCCTCTGCAATACACTCAACGGCATTTCGCGTCGCATGCCCCACCTTAAAGCCGACATCCCAGAGCACGTAGAGAATGGACTGGACGAACTCGGAGACCTCACTGGAAATCTTATTAGAGGCCTTAGGCAGGAGAAAGAGCAGGTCAATGTCTGAGCCGGGGTTGAGCAGCCCTCGGCCATAGCCACCCACAGCGATCATGGAAACCTGAGTCCCCTGATCAGTGTGAATGTCTGCGGCATTCTTAAAAATCGCCACAAGGACAGTGTCGAGAAGGACTCCCCGAGCACTCGCTACCTCGATACCTCCGGCACCATCTCGGTGGTATTGTTGGATCGCTTTATCTCCGATCTCGAGGAATTCCTTATAGCGATTGGTTCGCTCTTGGGGAGGGAGGGCGCGCAGCTCATCACTGAGGAGTTTGAGCTTAGCCTGAGTCTGGAAGTCTTCGGTGAGAGTCATACGTTGTAGCGAGTCTATGTAGGATAATTCTCTGAGTAGAATTAGAGAATGGAGCCAGGGCTGTAGTCGAGAGCTGCTGGGTAGTTCGCCTCGACTTTGGCCACTAGTGCCTGAAAGGCGTCCACTTGATGGTAGGCGGAGCCAGCATTGGTCTTATGCTCATCCATCAGTGCGTTGAGTCCTGCTAGATCAAGTGGGATGCGCTCATCCTTCGCGAGTCTCTCTAGGAGATTGTTGGTGTGAATTTCACCAGTTCTTAGTGCATTCACGGTGTCTACGGCATTTTCTTTGATCGCCTTGTGCGCGGCCTCGCGCCCCACTCCTGCTTTCACAGCTTCCATCATGATGGTAGTGGTCATTAAGAAGGGGAGATAGTGGTTATTCTCAGCCTCAATCACTGCAGGGTAAGCATCCATCTGGTGAAGAATAGTGAGAAAAGTCTCAAACATGCCATCACAGCTATAGAAGGCATCTGGTAGCATCACTCGGCGTACCACGGAGCAAGAAACATCGCCCTCATTCCACTGATCTCCTGCGAGTCCGCCTGCCATAGTGAGATAGCCCTTGAGAATCGTGTGGAAGCCATTGACACGCTCACAGGAGCGAGAGTTCATCTTGTGCGGCATGGCACTGGAGCCAGTCTGACCTTTGGCAAATCCCTCACTCGCTGTCTCGTGCCCAGCCATCAGGCGCAGAGTCGTGGCGAATGAAGCAGGAGCAGAGGCGATGTCACAGAGTGTGGCGATGGTGCGCTGATCCAGAGACCTTGGATAGACTTGGCCGACATTACTAGCAACCTGAGGGATACCAAGGTGCTTGCACACCATTTCCTCGAGAGCGGCGACTTTCTGCGCATCGCCATCAAAGAGAGAAATCTGATCCATCTGGGTGCCCACAGCTCCTTTTAGCCCTCGAACTGGATAACTAGAAATCAGATGCTCGAGTGAGTGGAATGCACCAAGTAGCTCTTCGCCAAACATCGCCAGGCGCTTGCCAAATGTCGTCGGCTGCGCTGCAACATTGTGTGTGCGCCCAGTGATCACGAGGTCACGCCACTGGATGGCGCGTTTGTTGATCTGGGAGAGAGTGGTGACTGTCTTGTCACGTAAGATAAGAAGGGAGCGGTAGACCTGGAGTTGTTCGACATTCTCAGTGAGATCTCTGGAAGTCATGCCTTTGTGAATGTGCTGGTGACCTGCGAGGTCACAGAACTCCTCGATACGGGCTTTCACATCATGGCGAGTGACACGCTCACGCTCCATAATGGCTGGGAGATTCACTTGATCTTTCACAGCCTCGTAGGCCTCAATAGCTTCTGTAGGGATGTCGAGGCCGAGCTCTTTTTGAGCCTTCATCACAGCAATCCAAAATTCTCTCTCCAATATGATCCGCCCACTAGCGGACCAAATATCAGTGATAGCAGAAGAGGCGTAGCGTTCAGCGAGGACGTTAGGAATGGTTGACATGCTTGCGACCATGTCGTCTGGCTTGTGCTCTGGCAAGGCGATTTCCAGCCAGTTCTGCGGTTTTCCAAAGTACCCTTATGACGGCACCATATCCTGGAACTTCGCGTGTTCTATCGGGCCGATACAGGCACTCAACTGATTGTTGGATTTCAGGATAGTTTGGGCAGTTTGGAGCACATCTGCTCGGCTTACTTGTCGCAGGATGTCTCTGGCGTCTCTGGGGGGAACAATCGTTTTGTGAGTGAGAATGGACTCACCGATCCAGGCCATTTGAGCTTCTGTACCCTCCAGACTGATACGGTGCTGCGCTGTGGCATAGCGGATGGCTTGGTCGAGTTCTTGCTGTGAAATGCCATTTTGAGCGATATCGGTGAGAACATTCTGTATCGCATCAAGAGCCTCAGGTAGGCGTGTGGCATCCATGCCTGCGTGGATTTGTAGAGAACCAACGTCTTCAAAAAGCTCATAATCACTCTGGATATTGTAGCAAAGACCACGTTTTTCCCTGACTTCCTGGAAAAGGCGCGAGCTCATCGTCTCACCAAGGATCAGGGAGAGGATGCGTAGAGAATGTCTCTGACTGGAGTGTTCTCCCTCGCAGTAAAAACCAAGGGCGAGGTGGGCCTGATCGAGCTTTCTATATTCTGTCTGGATATCGGCCGCAGTGGCTATTTGAGTTCCTTGAGGTCGTGTGAATGGCTCAGCACACTGACGGGTTCCACTGAGCTGAGGGCACTGCGTGCGCGCTATGCTCGCGAGAACTTGCTGGTGACTCACAGCGCCCGCCGCCGCGAGAATGGCACCAGACTGGAAATAGTGCTCGCGGTGAAAGTCGAGTAGTTCTGGCCGCTGGAGTGCAGCTAGCGAGCTGTGGGTTCCTGTGATAGGTCGGCCAAGCGGATGATTTTTCCACAGAGCCTTAGAGAGAAGATCTTCGATATGTTCACCGGGATTCTCATAATACATGGTGATTTCTTCCTCAATCACCTCGCGCTCACGGGTGATCTCCTCCACAGGGAAGCTGGAGTGCCAAGCCATATCACAGAGAATATCACTAAAGAGATCCAGCAGCTCAGCAGGGCCACGGGCCTCGATACAAGTGAGGTCTTCGGTGGTGTAGGCATTGATAGTGCCGCCATTACCCTCGATCTCAATGGTGAGTTCACGGACATTTCGCCGAGATGTCCCCTTGAAAATCATATGCTCGATGAAGTGCGCACTCCCATGGAAATCAAGACTCTCATGACGACTGCCCACAGGAATGTAGAGAGCCAGTGAGACACTCTCCATGTGGGGCATCTCTGCTGTGGCGATGTGGAGCCCTTTTTGTTGGCTATGCTGGTATCGAGTCATGGCTGGAGGTGGACACAGGAATCATTCATGGGACTTGTGCCGTATCAGTGTGCTGTGTTCTCTACGATTCTCTGGCCAGAGACAAGGATTAGATGTCTTTTGTGGACTTAGAAACAACAGGGCACCTCCGATGATCTTATTTCTGAAAATATGAATCACAGGCTAATTCCCACTTGATTGTTGAGGTGATATTTCTACGCTGCGCCTTCACTCCCGATCTCTATCCTGCCCAGCGCGTATTATGCCTAAAGTATTTATCAAGACCTACGGATGACAAATGAATCAACGTGACTCTGAGCAGGTGGCTCAGATGTTTACGGATGGTGGCTACACAGTCACCCAAGATGAGTTTGATGCGGATGCGATTCTCGTCAATACCTGCTCGGTCAGAGATCAAGCCGAGCAGAAAGCTCTCGGTAAGATGGGGATCATGGGGCGTCACCGCCAGCGAAAACCCCATGTCGTCTACGGCTTTATGGGCTGCATGGCGCAGTCGAGAGGAGAAGAGCTATTTAAAAATATTCCTCACTTAGATGTCGTGGTAGGCACCCAGAAGTACCATAAGGTATTTCGCTATGTGGATGATATCTTACAGTCACGTATCGAGCGACGTATGGATGATCTTAGTACTGTATTTAAGGGGCATGAGATCTGTGATATCGAGGAAGAAGAAGATTCTCAAAATACCATAAAAGACCATATCCCTAAGGACTATCAGGCCTCAGCCTTTGTCTCTATCATGCAGGGGTGTAATATGAAGTGCTCCTACTGCATCGTCCCAGATACTAGAGGGCGCGAGCGCGGCCGTCCAATCAGTGATATTCTAAGTGAGGTGCGAGGTCTCCGCGACAAAGGAGTGCGTGAAGTCACCCTACTTGGCCAAATTGTGAATCTCTATGGACGTACGGAATTTGAGAAAGTAGACGGAAAGTCTCCCTTTGTGCAGCTGCTAGAGCAAGTGCATGAGATTGAGGGGATAGAGAGAATTCGATTTACATCCCCACACCCGATTGGTTACCGCCAAGATCTGATCGATGCCTTCACTTACTTACCGAAGCTCGCTAGTCACATTCACTTCCCGATGCAGAGTGGTAGTGACCGTATTCTAAAGCTCATGCGCCGCCCCTACAAGAATGAGCGATTTATTGAGATCTGTGAGAAAATGAAGACAGCTCGCCCTGACTTAGCTATTACCACCGACATCATTGTGGGGTTCCCAGGTGAGACAGAACAAGATTTCCAAGACACTGTGAACTGTGTGAAGCAACTAGAGTTCGATAATTGTTTTGTCTTCCGCTATAGTCAGCGCAAGGACACACCAGCGGCTGAGATGGAGCTCCAGCTACCCGAATCAGTGAAAGAAGAGCGAAACCAAGAGCTACTCACTGTAGTCAATCAACTCGCTATTGCGAAAAATAACGCCCTGGTGGGAACAACACAGCAAGTACTCTGCGAAGGCCCCTCGAAGACCAAACAGAGCACACTTTCTGGAAGAACAAGTCAGAATAAAATCGTGATTTTTGAAGGCTCACCAGAGCGCATGACAGGTCAACTCCTCGATATTAAGATCGAGAGTTCCACTGGATTCACCCTCTATGGCACTCCAGTACTAGACCCAGTTTCTGCACATTAAGGCCTATTCTGGGCCTATTCTGGGCCTATTCTGGGCCAAAGCCCTGAGTTAAATTCCGACCTAGTAGTCGCTATCCCGTCTTACTTCATGTCCTATCTCACGTGCGTAGGCGCTGCCTTAGCTTTGCGTGGAAGACGTCTGCGATATAGATGGAGATTGTTCCCAGCAGCACATAGAAGAGCATCACATCGTAGTGGAGCGCGCTCTCTGCGAGCTGAATATGATAGCCCAAGGATGAGATGCCTAACATTCCAAGAACTGTGGCTTCTCTCACACAGGTCTCCCAGCGATAGGTGAGGAAGAGGAGGAGCTTTGAGAAGATATTAGGAATCAAGCTGCTGAGATAAATTGAGGTGCGTGAGCCACCGATACTTCTCAGAGTCGCTGGTGCCTTAGAAGTGTCATTTTCTAGCACTTCACCCCACAGGCGGCCAAGAATACCGAAGTTGTGAATCGCAATGGCAAAGACTAGTGGCCAAGCGTGAGGCCCCATGACAGAAACGAGTAAAAAGGCTAAGATGTATTCAGGAATCGCTCGACTAACAATAATGAGGACCCTTACCAGAAAGGAGAGAGCCGACCAGCTAAATTGGGCAAACCAGTTTCTATGATTCGGGATACCCAGCGGCTGGTGGCTGGCGAGTGCGCGGCTGGCTAGAGGCAGCAAACTAATCGCCAAAATCGCTGCGAGAAGAATCGCCATAGTGGCGAGAGTGAGGGTGGTTAGTAGAGCTTCTTTGCCATGAGTCTGCCAGAGCTGAGCTGCCCAAGGTAGAGCTTCTGACCATTGATTGTTCTCGCGCACAGGTTGTGGGGCGAGCTGCTGGAAAAAGGTAGCAATTCGCTCACTCGGTGGGATGTGGGAATGATATTGAATCAGTGGCTCGCCAAAACTCCAGGCACAGAGGGTGATCAGCAGAAGTGTCCAAAAACTGAAGTGGAGAAACTTCCAGCTTGGGCGGTGTTTCTTAAGCGTGGCGACAGTGGCTCGTGGGCTCACACTGTGGCGATCTGGGGCGGGTAGTTTTAGGCGTTTTCTAATTACCGCTCCCCAGACATCAAAGAGAATAATGAGGGCGATAAGGGCGTAGAGTTCTGTCCAGAGCTCTCGGAAATAGAGGTTTTCGCTAGAGCGCAGAATCGAGAGGCCAATGGTCTCATAACCAATAAAACCAAGAACAGCGGAAGAGCGAAGCGCGCATTCTAGGCGGTAGAGCGTGTAGCTGAGTAGATTTGGCCAAGCAGAGGGTAGAGTACTCGTGAGAAAGGTAATCAGGGCACCAGCACCAGAGTACTTGAGCAGGGCGCGTGCACTGGAGTCATGCTCATCGAGTAGCTCAGAAAACACCTTCGCCAGTGATCCTGCAAAGGGGATAGAAAGGGCAACACAGGCCGCGAGAGGAGAATCCCCAATCGCTGCGAGGAAGAACATCACCCAAATGAGCTCGTGAATCGAGCGCATGAGAACGGTGATGGGCTTAATAAAATGGTGCGCGGGGCAGTATCTGGAACTTAAGAAACCAAGGAGCAGACCCATCGGAAATGCCAGTGACATCGCAATAAAGGCATAGCGTATTGTCGTGAGGAGTTCTTTACCGATACGGCTAACAAAGCTCGGCGCAGAATCAGGTAGAGACGGGCTCTGATCTGTGAGGGTTGGAGAAAAGGCCGCGCCAAATAGGTCTTTGGTCACTTTCCATGGGTCAGCACTGGCACTGAGCTGGATCAAATCAAGGCCTAACTCATAGCAGCAAGCCACAAAGAGTAGAAGAAAGAGTAAGACTGTACTCCTGCGCCAGCTCCAGTTCCAAGGGCGAGCAGGCAAGGAGGGTAGTGGAGTTTGAGAGCTCTGCTGAGTTTCACTCACGATTCTCGAGGGTGTAGAGATTCTCAAAGTCGACTTGGGAAAAGCTCTCTGGAGAACCATCGAAGACAACTTGACCTTCTCTCATGCCAATGAGCCTCGGGAAGTACTGCCGTGCGTACTCTAGGTTATGTAAAGAGCAGAGTAAGGTCATGCCTTCTTGTTCATTGAGCTCTCGGAGTAGACTAAGGAGAGCGTGCGCTCTGGTGGGATCAATCGAGGAAACAGGCTCATCGGCGAGAATCGTCTCGGCACCCTGATAGAGAGTACGTGCAATCGCCACTCGCTGCAGCTGACCGCCAGAGAGTGCGCGCGCACTATGAAAGAGTTTCTCCCCGATACCGACACGCGCCAGTATCTGGTGAACACTCTCTAACTCATTCGTGTTTGGCCAGAGGATCTGGCGGAGTGTTTTGAAGGTGGAGCGCGTGCCAATTTTCCCTAACAAGACATTTTGGCTGACTTTTAGCGCACTCACAAGAGCAAGGTCTTGGGGGATAAAGGCAGTGCGTGTGCGGAGATTCTGTAACTCGTTCTGAGAGAGGTCGAGAATCTCTAGGTCACCTGCTTTCAGTGATCCTATGTCATGGCGCAGCTGCACACCAAGTACCCGAAGAAGAGTGCTCTTACCACTGCCTGAAGGCCCGATGAGTGCTATTCGCTCACCTTGCTTAATATCGAGATGGAGGTCTTTGAGCGCTTCTAGAGTGCCGAAGTTCTTGCTGAGACCTGTCAGTTGAAACGCAGAGCGTGCAGATTGAGGCATGGAGTCATCCAATGTGTTTAGCGCAGCCTGTAGTAGTGATCTGGATTGTGCATGAAGTAGACATCCTTGGGATTGAGCCTAGGAAGTATAATGCAAGTTTCTCCACGCTCATCGACTGTTTCCTTCATCCCATTAATACGACTGGTGATTTCGACTTTTGAAGGGAGTTTATCAGGGTTTACGAGTGTAGAGGTCTCCTCAATACGCTCAACGATATGATCGACCCATTTGAGCTCGATGGCCTTGTCTGCGAATTCGACCCAGTCACCCTGAGAATCTGCTTCGTACATCTGCTCCACTAACTCATCGATACTAATACCCATTTTATTGGCAATAGGGGTGGCTAGACGCTTCCACCATTCTTGCATGTTTTCGAGGGCTTCCTTTTGCTCTGTGAGATTAGAGCGGCCGAAGCGAGTTGAACTAATCTGATGGTGCAGGATAATCGCATTCGGGTAGGCATAAGAATGTTCTGCGAGTGTGGTGATAGACGCAGCCATCGAGGCGGCAAACGATTTCACCACCACATGCACAGGAGCTTCACTGGCCTCCATGGCCTTGAGAATACGATAGCCAGCCATCACAGACCCCCCAGGAGAGTCATCAATGACAATAAAGATAGGTTTTGTAGGATCCTGGTTATTGTAGAAGTGCAGGCGAGATGTGATGAAGTCAGCAGTGCGAGAAGTGACAACTCCATTAAATGGAATACGACGATCGGAGATGACGAGTGTGCCATCGTCTTTGAGAGGATTCTCTAAATAATTAGGCTCGCTATCTATGTAGGCTTCTCGTGTTTCTTTGGCTTGGAGAGTTTTCACTTCAGCCTCTAACTCACCGCGCTTGAGATTCCATTCTGCCTGCTTGGACTTGTAATTTTGAGAATGTAGATCGGCTTTGAGTTTTGCGAGGGTGGCTTCTCTTTCTAGCTCGATTTTGTTTCTTTCATAAGTGGCTTTGGCCTCTTGATCCTTGAGCTTTTGGCGCAGCTCAGCAATCGAGGTCTGTTGCTCTAAGAGTTGTTTTTCAAGCTTGAGTCGCTCGACTTCTTCGCGTTGCTGGGCGAGTTCTGCCTTGAGCTTCTCAGAGCGTAGAGAATTCGTTGTTGTGAGTGCCTTTAACTCCTTTTTTTCCTCGGAATCAGCCTCTGGTTTTGAGTCATCGCGTGCAGAGTCTCCAGCGTCGTCGGTCTTTGTGGTATCATCAGCCGTATCAGTAGCGGTTGCGATAATTGCCTGTGCGTCCTCTGTGCTGTCTTGGGCATAGAGGCTGGGAGTGCTCAGGCTAATAGCACTGGCACTCGCCACACTGAGGAGTTTTAGAGTCAAGTTGGGTTTCATAGGCTTTCTGATAGAGTTCAATTAGAGGCAGACACGCTCAAAGAGTGCATTGAGAGGTAAGTTCATCCCGATGTAGAAGTCTCCAAAGTCTGCGTACTTCGCAGAGACTTCATCAAAGCGCATCTTGTACACGATGTCTTTGATCCAGTGGGTGTCATGCGCCAGTAGGGTCACTCCCCACTCGTGCTCATCGAGTCCAGTGGAGCCTGTAATGAGCTGAAGGATTTTACCGGAGTATTTGCGCCCTGTGGTCGCGTGACCAGCCATGAGCTTGCGGCGGACATCGTACTCTAGGTTATACCAATTATTCTCACCACTGCGGCGCTTCGACATTGGGTAGAAACAAATCGCAGGCCATTCTGGGAGCACTGGGTAGAGGCGGTGCTTAAGGTAGTGCTCCATTCGGGTGTCAAATTCATCGAGCTTTTGCTCAAAGGCAGTAGTGCCTTCCTTCATGCGCTCCTTAGCAACGAGGGTCTCTTTGGCGTACTGTTCACGAGTGGTGGTGTACTCTGAACTCTCTGTTTGTGATAAGTAAGAGTAGGTCGCTTGGAGAACCTCAGGCCCCAGTGAGAGGCTGAGGCGTTTCTCATAGGCGTTGGCGACCTGAAGGTCAGGAGTGAGCAGCATAAATCCAATATCTGCCTTAGGAGTCGCAATGGCAAAGGTCAGTAAGTGGGTATCTTCGGTTGCTCTGATTTCTTGGACAAGTTCCGCTAAATGAGTCTTTGCGGCGCGCTGCTCCTCCTTCGTGAGAGTGCTCCACTGTAGATGATCAATCGAATAAAAAAGGTGCATGACGTGCCAGCCTTCGAGCGGCACGATAGGTTCAATAGGATGTTCAGACATAATTTAGTGATCTAGAAATTTGGGTGAAATACTCATTTGGCCGAGAGCCTTTCCTTCATTCAAAGAGGTGTCGCGCGAGGCAGATTCTTGCAGGTGCACGGACCAGCGTTTCTCATTCTGAGCTAAATAGCCTCGCAGTGCAGCTTCGTCAAGTAGGCCGTCTGTACAATGAATGGTTTTTTGTGTTGTGCCATTGTCAAATTTACCATTGCGAATGCTCTCCATCTTAGAGTCACCCACAGGCTTGCCGTCGTAGTTGCGAAACCCGACCCGCAAATAGCCATCGACGCTCTTTGGAGAGAGTGTGAGGGTAATGCTTGGGACAAACTCAACGCCAAATCGGACATCAGGGTCAGAGGCTTCCTTCCACTGAGTCTCTACCGCTTCGAGGTGAATCCTCTCACCTGAGGCAGGGAGCGTGTCTTTCCAGTTATATTGCTCAGCGATCGTTGTTTGTTGAAAGAACTGCGACACAAAGAAATTCACAAGAAGAGCGAGTAGGGCAAAAAATCCTGCAACAGAAAGCTTTTCGACCATGCTCCAAGAACTTGTCTTGGAAGCAGCAGAGGTGCTCTGATCTGCTTCTGTTGTGTCTGCTTCTGCTTTTTGTTTTAAATCTGGCTCCTTTGTGTCCTCTTTCTCTACATTCTTTTCAATATCAATGAGTTCTGGAGAGTCAGGTGGTGCCGTTGAGAGGTTAGCTTCGACGGTGGGGTGAGAGTCCTCTGGGAGGGCGAAAGCGTCTGCTGGGTGGGGAGTGGAGTCAGGTGCTGATTGGGGAGATAAATCAGTACTGAGCTCATCAGACTGCTCAAGGTTCCAGAACTCGTCGTCTTCGAGATCAGGGTCATCAGATGGATCGTTACTCATAGGATTAATCGTTTTGAATCATTTTGATGGTTTGATAGAGGGTCATGAACTCAACGTCTCCAAATCCCCCCGACATGAAATACCCAGAGAGAGGGGACTTGGCGAGTGGTTTTACGCATTCTTATCGGATTCTTATGCTAAGAGTCGTGTCAGATCTTACCAAGCTATTCTCAGCTGAAGTATTAGAGAGATAAGAGAGTCGTGGAAAAGGGTTGCTTCTACGAGAAAATTGTACGATCAGTGAGCAACCAATTTCATCAAATTAATTATGGCTGATAAAGAAGATCGAAATCCAGAGAATGTCGGTGGTACATTTTACGTAGATAGTCAGTGTATCGACTGCGACCTCTGCCGTGAAACAGCTCCCAATAACTTCACTCGTGAAGAAGACGAGGGATATTCCTACCTCTACAAGCAGCCTGAGAATGAAGAGGAAAAAGAGCAGTGTATCGAGGCCATGGAAGGCTGTCCAGTAGAGGCGATCGGTGACGATGGCACGGACTAGAACATCGTCTAAAAACTCTGGGAAACAGACCTCAGAGGCTGCCAGCACGCTCGCAAGAATGAGAGCGCTGGCCATCACTCAGTGGCGCGGTGCGAGGCCCTTGCCGGCACCACAGCGTAATATTCACAAAGCCAGCGAGCACCTAGAGGGTCTCCTGGAGGAATTTGGAATCACTCCGGGACAGGACGAGGAGAGTATCAATGCGGCGTGGAGATTCGCTGCTGGTGAATTTGTCTCCAAGCAGACCTCGGTGATATCATTTAAGAAAGGTGTCCTCGTAGTTCACACTCTTCAGCCAACAATGAAGTTTAATCTAGAGAGTATGAAAAGCATGATACTTAAAAAACTAAAGCAGCAATTAGGCGCCAAGGTTGTTCGATCTGTGGTCTTTCGCATAGGATAAGCATAGGATAAACATAGGATTCTAGTTTAAGTGATAAGCATGTAGGTAAAATACGTTCATAAACTATGTATAAACACTGGATATTTGATTGGTCAGGCACACTTGTTGATGACTTAGCACTCGTGGTCTCAGCAACAAACCACGTCATGCAGCACTATCAGAAGCCACTCTTTGAGCGTGAGTCTTTCCGTGAGTCTTTCTGCCTGCCCTATGCGGAGTTTTATGAAGAAATGCTCCCCGAAGTTCCCTTAGAAGATATCGAAGAGCGATTTCGGGAAGGATTTGCGATTTCTAATGAAGCCGTGCCTGTGCTTCCCCATGCCGCAGAGTTTTTAGAACTTCTCCAGCAGCATGGTCATAGCATGTATATCCTCACCTCAATGGATCAAATCGCCTTTGAGCAGCAACAGCAAGACAACGGCCTTTATCCGTATTTTAAACAAACATACTCGGGTGTCTTAGATAAAAGAGAGCTCATTCACACAATCATTGCCGAGCACCAGCTCGATCACACTGAAACTGTGTTCTTAGGTGATATGGTACACGATATTGAGACAGCCCACCACGGAGGCATCGCCTCAATTGCCCTAGAAACTGGCTACGACAGTGCCGAGAGACTCTCTACTGCAAATCCCACCATGCTTGTCAGTAACCTTTCTGCGCTTAGACCACTTGTTGTGAGTAGCTAGGTGTAGACCCACTCAATCATCATGAAAGAAGATACCATCAAGATCCAGCGTCTCAGAGTGAATGCACACGTAGGCGTTCCCCAAGAAGAGCGCCAGCAGCAGCAAATGCTCGTGCTAAGCCTAGAGCTCACACCTCACAAAGGATTTGCGGAGCTAAAGGATGATGTCTCAAACACAGTGGATTATGCCGCAGTCTGTGAACTTGTGAAGCAGGTGGCTGGTGAGAAAGAGCGCAAACTCATCGAAACTGTGGGAGAAGATATCTGCCGTGCTGTCTTGGCAGCATTCCCTCTCAAAACGATTTCCCTAGAACTTGAGAAACGCATTCTCTGGGACACTGACTGGGTGGGTATCTCCATGACTCGCCATAATGACTCACTATAGAGTGAAACCAGTTAAGCACCTCTCTTGGTGGCTTCTAGTTGTGAAGTGCTGCATGCTGTGATTTACTCCCCGCACAGCGTGCGCACCCTAAGAGTCTGAGCACAGAATACGCACAGAATACGAACAGGATGGCAGAACCCTCAAAATCTAGTGATGATCCAGATATTCACCTCGTGCAGCAAGCTCAGGGAGGGGACACTGAGGCCTTTGATCAGCTTGTCCTAAAGTACAGTAAACGCCTCTATGGACTGGTTTATCACATGACCTCCAATGCGGATGATACCCATGATCTCTTGCAGGACATCTTCGCAAAAGCGTATCGATCCCTGAGCCGATTTCGGGGGAAATCCCGGTTTTACACCTGGATCTACTCGATCGCTGTAAATATGACGCTCAATTTCCTCAAAAAGAAAAAACGGCGCGCCAGCTACAGCTTTGATGATATTGACTCAGGAATTCAGAATGATCCCGCTTTTATCGATATTAGCCATAGCTCAAACCCCAGAAAACAGAGCAATATCCATGAAATTCAAAAAAAATTGAACGAAGCGATCCAAGCTCTGTCAAAAGAACACAGAACAGTTGTTATACTCTTTGATATTCAAGGAATACCGCACGCAGAAATTGCCGCGATACTAGGGATATCAGTCGGCACTGTTCGTTCCAGATTATTCTACGCACATCAGCAGCTCAGAGTCGATCTAGAGGACTTCAGGAATTCTGATAAAGATATCAGTCACTAAATTTTCACCAAGACAGGATAAGGCATATGAAAGAAGATGATTTTAAAGATGTTCAAGCATGGATCTCCCTCAAACAGTATGAGAGCCCAGGAGAAGAGTATTTTGAACATTTTCTGGAAGACTTTCATAAGCATCAGAGACAAGAACTCCTCCAGCAGTCTTCACCCACTACACTGCGCCGCACCC
Organism: uncultured Verrucomicrobiales bacterium; assembly: GCA_937928735.1. Lineage (GTDB taxonomy): Bacteria > Verrucomicrobiota > Verrucomicrobiia > Verrucomicrobiales > Akkermansiaceae > Rubritalea. Next base: position 77,121 of record CALFVF010000020.1, read on the forward strand.
TCTATAATGCGCTCCATGATACCTTCTGCGCTGTGAGATATAAGCTCCAGCAGCCTCGCTGGTCTCTAGCAGCCTGCGCCGCCACACTCACAGTCCTCATTACAGGAGTCAGTCTTTCCTCTCTACAGAAAGAAGACACAGCTCTCGCGCAGGTAGATTCTACTCTATCTTCTACTCTACCTGCATCTCTATCAATGAATCAGACCAGTCATAGTGGAGTCGTCTCGATTTCTAGTGAGAGCTCACTGGACGCCATGCCGCACATGCAGCGCCTCGACTTTGCAGCAGCACCAGCTCCTGTGAAAGTACGTGCTCAGCAGGTATTTTAAACTGGTGTTTCTTTCCAGAACTGACTAGCTAATAGGATGAAATGCGTTCTATTTCTTGGCATAGTTTATTCTATACTAATTGGGTCCATCTACGCGAAAGACTCAGTTTCTATCACCTTTAAGGAGGTTGGTGGATCTGCCTCCTATTCAGGAGAAGCCGTATTGGTCAATCAAGAGGGACTACTCGCCACTGTCGCCATTGTAGGAGTCGACCCTCAGTCTGCTCATTACCTCTCAAAAGAGGGAAAAGAACACAAGTTAGAACTAGTCGCCCACGATGAAGTGAGTCGTCTCACACTCCTCCAGTCTCCCAAAGATATAGACTTAGATCTCACCCAGCCCAAGCTTGTCGATAAAGCGGCCAAAAGACTAGCCCCAGCAGACATTGTCTACTTATCCACCCAGCCTGAGTCGACCAAGCAGCGTTTCGTGAGTCATGATAAGCGCTATGACAATCAAGTGCTGCCACTCATGCTCTACCGAGTCAACTATAAGGAGTCACTCCCCAAGCCAGGCACCCCGATTTACAATACAGAGAAACATCTAGTCGCACTCGTGCACCAAGCTGTCAAAGGACAACCCATGACATCCTATGCACTCCCGATTCGAGCTCTTGAGAGACTCATGCTCGCAGGGGGTAACAAAGCCATGGCAGCACGTAGCTGGGTGGGCATAGGCATGGATCCCGCAGATGATGCACTCGTGGTCGCATCTGTGCGCCCAGGCTCCCCCGCGAAACAAGCAGGGCTCATGAAGGGAGATGTTGTGATTTCCATAGGTGGTAGAGCGCTCAATGACTACGCAGAAGTGGTGGATGCCTTTTTCTACCTCGTCCCTAACACGACGGTGAAAGTAAAAGTATTACGAGGCACAGAGCTTATAGAAACACAGCTCACACCAAAGATCAGCCCGACTCTTGAGCCCTAGTATAAATAATTTAGAAGTATGAGACCAAAGTTAATAAACATCATAAAGGCTGACTACTTTGCATTGTTGGGAGTAATCGGTCTTCTGGTTGGTGGTTTTTTTATATTGGATGTTTATTATCTTCAAATTATACCAAAACTATCTCGTAGGAGTGATTCGGACGTATATGAGAATCCAATGATAATGGTAGCTATTGGACTTTGTCTCATTCTTTTATGTTCTCTTATCTTTGTCATGAGAGTTAAGAGTATTTACAATTACTTTTCAGAAGGGACTGAAGTTAGAGGTGTTATTACAAATATCGTATTCTTTAAGGATCGAGGAAAAATTACATACCAATATCAGAATAATAATGAAAACCATCAAAGTTCTATCGCAGTTCATAAATGTAAAAAGACTAAATCAATGCAGACTGGAGAATCTGTTAAAGTGATTTTAAAAAGAGACTTGCCGCGTAAATCAATTATTAAAGATCTTTACATCTTGGATTCAAACCGGAAGTGCGCTACTTTAGTTAGTTCTTAAAGAAGATGTAGTTTGGGGTTTTTCTGTCGAGACATTTCCGAGGTCTTCGGTTCAACTTTCGCTCTACAAGAGCTATTTCCTCGGCTGTGACTTTGTCAAAATCTGTGCGCTTAGGGAAGTATTGCCGAATGAGCCC
>CALFVF010000021.1 GCA_937928735.1 uncultured Verrucomicrobiales bacterium
CATTCCCATCACCACCATTAAGGGTATCGTTTCCTAATCCTCCATAAAATGCTTCATCAGCATCTGTCCCTGTCAGGCTATCATTTCCATTGGTCGCTAATGAAGCACCTTGCAACTCTGATCCATCATCAAAAACAAAACTCCAATTGCGTATATACGAGTAGTAAAGTAGGATTTCTATACTCCCCGATAGATTTTCATCACTAGGGTGAGTTATCGTGATAATAAGATCATTCCCATCACGGTCTAAGCTTAAATGCTCAAATGTAATTCCTTCTCCCAAAAGAATACGATTATTATTCCAATAATCAGTAATCACATCACTTCCTTCTCCCCACGACCAATAGTAGTCATCATCTCCCCTACCTCCATTAAACACGTCATTTCCCAAACCGCCGACAAATAACTGATCCGCTGAAGAACCGCTAAGGCTGTCTACTCCTTCAGTGCCATACACTAAAGAATCTCCGTAGTCTGCCAACGTAGGTGCCTGGAGTATCGAGCCATCTGCAAACACAAACTCCTCCACAGATCTAGATAAGGCTGCATCGCCAAACGCGTATTTTACTAGTGCTAGATCATCTCCCTCTGAGAAACGGATAAGTAAGTCAACTCCTTGGCGAGAGACTTCTATGTCGTCTTCGATGATTCCTTCTGCAAAAGAAATGATATCGACTGCATCTGCCTGACCCGCGTTCTCAAAAATTCTATCAACTCCGTCTCCAATTCTAAAAAAGTAGGTATCTGCTGCTGCACTACCTATGAGATCATCACTACCTTGCTTGCCAAAAAAGAGGCTTCCAGTGTCCGCGCCTGTGAGAACTTCGCCCTGGTCTGTTCCTGTTCTTTCTTCTGCTTGGATCTGGTTCGCCTGTAGCCAACAGAGAGAAAACACAGAAAAACAGATAGCCGCGCGAGTGGTGTGAGATTGCGTATTTAATAAATACATTATGAAATGACGTTAGAATAAAGCTCTTCGAAAGAACAAATAACAGAAAAGTCTATTTGCACTCGGTCTGTCAAAATAAAAACATCCTTATTGTGTCATAAAAAATAACATATGTGAATTAGGTCATTTGGTATACTTTCCAAATTCAAGATCTATTGCACAACGGGCTACCCCGACACCCTCCAGACTTTATGCTATTGGTTCGCCGTATGGTCGCAATTCCGCATGACCTCAGAGGTGCCCAATTCATAACATGAAGGAGGATTTTACAAATCGAGCACCAAGCGGAACAACATATGCCTACGGTATTCTACTGCTACGAGCAGATGCACAGCCTTATATTGCCTCCGTTCTCCAAGCTTTGGATCTAGGCTCTCATATCTTTTCCATCACTTATTATCGTAGTGAAATCGGCTTTGTAAGATAATGAGAACATGGTTCTCTACCTTGTACACTATGCGGTGTTCTCTGGTGATTCTACGCGACCACCATCCAGAAAGATTCCCCCTTAGGGGCTCTGGTTTCCCAATACCGATAAATGGCTGTCTCATTGTCTCCTTCAAAATCGTATTAATACGATCTAGAGTCTTCTTATCTTGGCTCTGCCAATAAAGGTAATCTTCCCAAGCTTCGGGGAGCCACATTAGTCGCATAGCTCTTTCTCTATCAAATTCCCTTCCTCGTATTCTGCAAGCGCTCGTCTAATTCGCTCTGCGTTTGCAGGAGTGGAGAGTAAGTGCAGGGTCTCTTGCATAGAGCGGTATTCCTCTTCTGCTATCATGACTACAGCGCCTAAGCCATTTCGAGTAATTGTGATGGGATCTCGATCCTCTACAGTATGCCGCATGGCTTCTGCTAGACCATTTCTCGCCTCTGTGTAGTTCATTAATTTCATACTCTTATCATCCATTAGTGACAGAATTCTGTCAACATAAAAGAATGTAAGGAAAATACACGTGACTGTAGCACCTCTATCACGGCAATTTCATTTATCTTAACTCCTCCCTCTAGCTCCCGATACTCCTTTTCTTCCGAGGAACCGCCAAACACCAGAAATCCGCTGGAATAGGCTTCCCATTCACTGCTCTCACCTGCAAATTAGGTGCCTCAAGCCGTAGATTTGACCTGTAGATGACTCCGCTAAATACACATACGATGAATGACTTTGATCTCTCTCTCGCTCACGCTAAGACTCCTCTGCAGCGGAGCCAGCCGAACATTCTCCAGCTCAATATCGGTAAGCTCTGTAATCTGACCTGCACGCACTGCCACGTGAATGCGGGCCCTGCGCGCAAGGAAATCATGCAGAAGGAGACGATTGATCAGATTCTTCCTTGGTTCGAGGCCTCCTCCATTGAGACGCTAGATCTCACGGGTGGTACTCCTGAGATGATTCCTGATTTCCGCTATTTGATTGAGAAGGTGCGTGAGTTTAAGAAACCTCGTAAAATCATGACGAGGCTCAATGCGACGATTATCTCTGAACCTGGCTTTGAGTGGGTGCCTGAGTTTCATGCGCAAAATGAGATCGAGATCATTGCTTCTATGCCCTGCTACCAGCCGGACAATGTGAATGCTCAGCGCGGTGACGGTGTCTTTGACCGCTCGATTGAGGCCTTCCAGCTTCTCAATAAGCATGGCTATGGTACGGAGATTCCGCTGCACTTCGTCTACAATCCTAACGGTGCGGCTCTCCCTCCTGCGCAGGAGGAGCTCCAAGAGGACTATAAACGCGAGATGAAGAAGCACTTCGGCATTGTCTTCCACGAGCTCTTCTGCATTGCCAATATGCCGATAGCGCGTTTCGCCTCGTATTTGAAGAGAAACAATCAGTTAGAGGAGTATATGCAGCTACTCATCGAGTCCTTTAATCCGGGGACAGTGGATTCTCTGATGTGCCGAGATACGATTAATGTCTCCTGGACTGGTGAGATCTTTGACTGTGATTTTAACCAGATGCTTAAGCTCGCGTCTTTCCCTGAGGAGCCGAGTAAGAAGGTCTGGGAGATCGACTTAGAGTCTTTTCCAGAGCTGCCGATTCGCACGGGGAACCACTGCTTTGGCTGTACAGCGGGCTCTGGCTCTTCCTGCGGAGGGAGTCTTGCGAGTTAAATCCCGCTGGTGGACATTGGTGAAATTTCACCCACCCCTGATAGCGCCAGCTAAACTTGATTCGCTGACGCTATCTATAGAAAATTACTGACCAAAGGCGGCGGCGAGTCCCTCGAGATCACCGGGCTTGGCCGCTTCTGCGGCAGTGATCGCGGCTTTCTGTAGCTCTGTGATCTCCTTGGCACCTTTGGTCGCAAGGGTGATCATTTCTGTCATCTGCTGGGCGGAGAATACGGCTTCTTCACCTGATCCTTGAACTTCGACAAATTCTAAGGCTTCTGTGAGAACGACATTGAAGTCCACAGACGCATCTCGATCCTCTGGGTAATTGAGATCTAACACCGCTTCTCCCTCATACACGCCTGCGGAGACTCCAGAGACGAGCTGCTTCATGGGTGATTGCTTGAGCTTTTTCTTGGCCACGAGTTGATTGAGAGCAATGGCTACCGCGACACAGCCACCGGTGATCGATGCTGTGCGAGTACCGCCATCTGCCTGAAGGACATCGCAGTCGATCCACAGGGTACGGTGGCCGAGGGCTTTCAGATCGACGACTGCACGGATAGAGCGCCCGATGAGGCGCTGGATTTCCTGCGAGCGACCATCTAACTTACCGCGTGTGATGTCGCGCTGCTTTCTCTCTAGTGTGGAGTAGGGCAGCATCGTGTACTCGGCTGTGAGCCAGCCTCCTTTGACCTTCTGCTGCTTCATCCAGCGTGGGACATCTTCCTCGACTGTGCAGGCACAGATCACGCGGGTATTGCCAAAGCTCACAAGCACTGAGCCTGAGGCATGTGGGGCGACATTAGGCTCAAATCGTATTTCACGTAACTCATCATATTGGCGTCCGTCTGGTCTTTGCATGCCTTGCTTTTAGAAGGAGCTGCTGAAGTTTCAAGTATGCAGTGATAGCATTCTACGCTATAGAGAGTGCCGACATGAGTTCCATCGCTGACAATGCCTTAAAATACTGCCCAGACCTCTTCGCTTACCAACGCCGCGAGACCCGCGAGATCAAGGTCGGCAAGCTCGGATTCGGCGCCGGTAATCCGATTCGCATCCAGTCTATGATCACCTCTGATACCAGAGACACTGAGGCCTGCGTGAAGGAGATTTTAGAACTCGCTGAGGCGGGCTGTGAGCTCGTGCGCGTGACAGCTCAAACTAGAAAATACGCTGAGAACCTCGAACACATCAGCCACGGAGTACGCACAGCCGGCTGTGATGTGCCACTCGTCGCTGATATCCACTTTAAGCCAGATGCGGCACTTGAGGCCGCTAAGTGGATGGAGAAGGTGCGTGTGAATCCAGGGAACTATGCGGATAAGAAAAAATTCGAAATACGTGAGTACTCAGATGATCAGTACGCGCTGGAGCTAGAGAGGATTCGTGAGCAATTCACCCCTCTCGTCCATATCCTAAAAGAAAAGCAGCGTGCACTGAGAATCGGCACGAACCACGGCTCTCTCTCAGACCGTATTATGAACCGCTACGGTGACACGCCTCTGGGTATGGTGGAGTCTGCCCTCGAGTTCGCCCACATCGCCCGTGAGCATGATTATCATAATTTTGTGTTCTCCATGAAGGCCTCGAATCCGAAGGTCATGATCGAGGCCTATCGTCTGTTAGTCGCTCGACTCAACCAAGAAGGAGGAGACTGGAACTACCCGATTCATCTCGGGGTCACAGAAGCTGGAGACGGCGAGGATGGACGCATCAAGAGTGCGATTGGTATTGGCTCTCTACTCGCGGATGGTATTGGTGATACGATTCGTGTATCTCTCACAGAAGACCCTGTGAAAGAAATCCCAGTGGCTAAAGCACTAGTCAGTAATATCGAAAACGCCCAGCTGCCGCATGATCCTGAGGATCTACAAACGGGCACCATTTCCTACAATCCATTTAGCTTCCAGCGCAGACAGAGTCAGGTAATGACATTCGGAGAGACCGCTCTGGGTGGCAACCATACAATCGCCGTCTTCACCTCGCGCGACAAGTGGAATGCTCTCGCGCACAAGATTGACCAGCTAGGTGATTTTAAACCTGAAATCGTGGCCGAAGATGCAGATATCGTCGAGCTCGACCCTCGTGACACAGATGCTGTTAGTGCAATCAATGCGCTGCCAGAGACACGCTTAGTCACCATCCCCGATGGTCTCCCTATGGCCACCATCCACGCTTATCGCCTACTCGCCTGCCTACTGGATGCCCGCCACCCTATTCTACTCAAGGACACCTTTACTCCCAGCACTGACTCTCAAGCAGATTTTCAAAACACCCTTCTCACCGCTGCGAGAAATATCGGCTCTCTACTCTGCGATGGTATCGGGGACGCAGTACTCATTCAGGGTGAGCAAGCTCCTGGGCAGAGCCTGCGCCTTGCCTATAATATCCTCCAAGCTGCGGGATCTAGGATCTTTAAGACAGACTATGTCGCCTGCCCGAGCTGTGGGCGTACACTCTTTAACCTGCAAGAAACCACACAGAAGATCCGCGCGGCCACGGGCCACCTCAAGGGGGTGCGAATCGCCATTATGGGCTGCATCGTCAATGGCCCTGGTGAGATGGCGGATGCGGACTTCGGCTACGTCGGCGGTGCTCCTAACAAGATTAACCTCTACGTGAATAAGACACCTGTGAAATTCAACATCCCTGAGGATGAGGCTGTCGATCGCTTGATTGATCTTATTAAAGAACACGACAGGTGGTTTGAGCCAAAAGAGGTGGTACAGGGCTCATAGGGAAACTTCTGCAATCTAGCAGAATAACACTATTCTAAAACAAACCCTCCCAGCTTGTTATCATTCTAACAAATCCGGACGATTCACCCTTGTTCGCGCTTCTGACTGCTGCTGCTTCCACTCAGCAATCTTTGCATGATGGCCACTAAGGAGCACATCTGGGACTCTCATTCCACGGAACTCGATTGGCTTTGTGTAGGCTGGTGCTTCGAGACGATTCGGATCTGCAAAGGATTCTTCCTGAGAAGAGCGCTCATCCCCTAACACCCCGGGCAGAAGCCTAACTATCGCATCTGTAATCACAGCTGCTGCGATCACGCCATTGGTGAGAATGTAATCTCCTATAGAAATCTCATCATCCACTAGGCACTCGATGACACGGTGATCGATCCCCTCGTAGTGACCACAGAGAATAATCAGGTGGTCTTCTTCACTGAGTTCTTGGGCAGTTCTCTGGCGAAATGGAGCGCCCTGAGGTGTCATCAAGATCACGCGTGTTTTTTCTCCCTTTAGTTCCTCAACGGCGGCAAACAAGGGCTCGGGCTTCAGTAGCATCCCCTGCCCCCCTCCGCAGAGGTAGTCATCCACCCGCTGATGCTTCCCCTCAGCCCAGTCTCTTAGTTGATGCCTATGGATTTGGACTCGATTTGACTCCTGAGCTCGCCCGATGATACTCTCACAGAGGGCAGCCTCTGCGATCTCTGGAAATAAACTAATAATATCGATACGCATCTAGGCCATGAGACTGAAAGAGTCTGCACAATGACTCAAGCGGCAATTATGGCGGGCTATGTATATTTTAGCGGCGTAATTTGCTCATAGAACCTCTCGAAGAATGGCAGTACCCTCATTTAGCTCAACTCCTTCTCACCACTCACATGAACATGTTTAAAAAAGCGCCACTCTTTTTGCCCATTCTACTCTCATTAACGCTCCATGCTCAAGAAGGTGATAAAAGAGACAAGGAAGGAGTCGTCCAGAAAGACCCGATACCTTCTCACTTAATTCCACCTTCTCCTCTGCTGAATCAGCAAGAAGCTCTCGATAGCTTTCAGATTCAGCCTGGATTCGTCATTGAGCCTCTCGTTGATGAATCTCTTGTGCACATGCCTGTCGCCCTCCAAGTGGACTCCGCTGGGCGAGTCTGGATCGCTGAGATGCGCTCCTACATGCCTAACCTAGACGGCACTGGCGAAGACATTCCCAATGGCCGCATTAAGGTGCTCGAAGACACCAACGAAGATGGCCATTTTGATAAAGCCACGATCTTTCTCGATAATCTCGTCCTCCCCAGAGCGCTCGCTGTGACCGAAGACGGCTGCCTCTTCACAGATGGCATTAGTCTGAATTTCATCCAACGGGATGGCATAGTACCAGTCGGTGAAGCACAAGTCGTTGATGCGAAGTACGCCACTGGTGGAAACCCCGAACACCAAGCCAACGCCCTCACCTACGCTCACAATAACTGGTACTACAGTGCCAAAAGCCTGAAGCGCTACCGCCGAGTTGATGGAGAATGGATCTCTGAGCCCACGCGCATGCGCGGCCAGTGGGGACTCGCAAAGGACAACCTCGGGAGATTGTTTTTTAACTCAAATAGCGTCTCCTTCCTCTCTGATCAATTTCCGCCAGAATTCTTCCGCTCAAGCACAGATTTTTGGAAAAAGGTAAGTACTGCTGAGCGCCTCACAGACTCCAGAGTCTACCCTATCCGCATGACTCCTGGTGCGAACAGAGCCTACAACCTAGGCACACTGGACAAAGACGGCAAACTCGTCAAATCGACAGCGATTTCGGGAATTTCTGTCTACCGTGACACCTTATTTCCTACTGAATTTCATAACTCTGTCTTCTCTGGCGAAACGGTCGGAGATTTGATTCAGAATATCGTCATTGCGCGTGACGAGTACAATAAACCAACGGGCCAGCGCACCACGGGAACAGAGGAATTCCTCGCCTCCACTGATGAGTGGTTCCTTCCCTGCTCAAGCTATTCGGCTCCCGATGGCTCTATCTGGGTGATCGATATGAACTTCGGCATCACCCAGCACCGCGCCTACATGACAAGTTACTTGAGAAGGCAATACGAAAGCCGAAATCTCCATAAACCTGCGCCGAACAATGGCCGGATTTATCGAATGAAAGCGGCAGATGTCGAGCTGCGTAAGCTCCCCATTCTCGCTGATAAATCACCCAAAGAACTCGTCCCTTACCTCGCCCATCCCAATGGTGCCACCAGAGACATGGCTCAGCGCATTCTTGTGGAGTACGCAGATACGAGGGTCACTCGTGAACTACGAAAGCTCGTCACCACAGATGCCTCAAATTACGGCTGGCTGCATGCCGCCTGGACTCTGCATGGACTCAATGCTCTCGACACCGAGACTGTGCGCCACCTCCTCAATCAAGACGATCCCGATAAGATCAACGCCGCTCTGGAATTCAGCACAGGTGACTCTCATCACTCACTCAGTGCCGCTATTGGTGCATTCACTCCATCACCTCAGACCTTGCACGCCCACCTCAAGGCGCTAGCTCACTTCGAGCACACAGACCAAGCTCTCGCATTAATAAGCACTCATAGTGAGCAAGCCCGAGTCCATGAGGCCTACCTCGCTGGCCTCAGCAAAAAGAATCTCACAGCTATCGCAAAAGACCCCTCAGCGAATCAGACCTTTGCTCAGCTCCTCAAGCCAAGAAACTCAGGGAAAAACAAAAAGAAACTCAAGCCCCTCAAGGGTGAGGCCAAGGCCTCCTTCCAAAGAGGGAAAGCCGTCTATGCTGCCGCAGCCTGCAATGGCTGCCATGGTGCCGAAGGTGCTGGCATGGACTATCTAGGGCCTCCGCTCGTCGACTCAGAATGGGTCACCAAAGACGAAAAACTCCTCACAAAAATACTCCTCAAAGGCCTCCAAGGCCCTCTAAAAGTCAACGGCAAGGACTACTCCCCGCCCGCGGCAATGCCTGCGATGGGACACTTCTCAGACCAGCAGCTTGCCGATGTGATGACCTACATTCGCTATTCGTGGGGAAATAGTGCTAAGCCTGTGACTCCTGAGACAGTCAAACAAGTACGTGCAGAAACAGCGGAGCAGAGCCAAGCCTATATCGCCTCTGAGATTCAACCCTAAAATTTAGCTTCAGAGTGTCATATAATATACCTATGACAGAGCAGTTTAATAAATTAGAATGAAACAGTTATAAATTATACGCTAATTTATAATTCCAAAGATTGATTCTGACCCCATAATTGTAACCATGAATACACGCATTTTCACACTTATCAGTTTAGTTAGCCTAGTGAGCTTAACGGCTATCATGTTGTTCTTCGGCGTCTCAGATGGAGTCTCCATCACCCTAAATGGTCAAGAGGTTGACAATCCTTTATGGAAGGGTCTTGGAGGGGTCTTTGGAGTTGTCGTCACGATGGTTGTCATTGCCTGTTCTTCTCTCATTATGCTAATGCTTCTCTCTGGAATGGGCCTCACTGTGCTCGCTATTTCTGTGTGTATGAGTCTTCTTCTCTTTGGAATAGCTCTGCCCTTTCTCTTACCCATTGTTCTCCCTCTCTGTGTTGTTTTGATTTTTGCCGTCCGCAAATCAAAATCAAATAAGGAATTGTCTACTACTCAACATTCGTAAACAAACTAGAACCAATCTCGGTTGTCAAAAATAGAGAGCTCTTTCTAATTCAGATTTGAGCTTTAGAGTGAATCGCTCTACGCTGCCTCATGGCATCAGAGATCATGAATCCAGAACTCTGGGACACTGTCCCAGGATTCGACTTCGCAGACATTACCTATCACCGCGCTAAAAACCAAGCGACTGTGCGGATCGCCATCAACCGCCCTGAGGTTAGAAACGCCTTTCGGCCAAAGACAGTCGATGAACTCTACCAAGCCCTCGAACATGCTCGCACGAGCAGTGACATTGGCTCTGTGCTCCTCACAGGAAATGGCCCTTCTCCTAAGGACGCTGGCTGGGCCTTCTGCTCTGGGGGTGACCAGAAAATCAGAGGCAAGGATGGCTATCAGTATGAGGAATCATCCACTTCTGGTGATACAGCCTCACTAGGGCGCCTGCACATTCTCGAAGTTCAGCGTCTGATTCGCTTTATGCCGAAGGTCGTGATTGCTGTCGTCCCTGGTTGGGCAGTGGGTGGTGGGCACTCTCTTCACGTAGTCTGTGACCTCACGATTGCCTCCAAGGAGCACGCTATTTTTAAGCAGACAGACCCAGATGTCGCGAGCTTTGATAGTGCTTACGGTTCGGCCTATTTGGCAAAAATGATCGGGCAGAAGCGAGCTCGTGAGATCTTCTTCCTTGGCCTCAACTACAGTGCCCAAGAAGCCTATGATATGGGTATGGTGAATAAAGTCGTCCCTCACCTTAAACTCGAAGACACTGCACTGGAGTGGGCTCAGATCATTAACTCGAAATCTCCCACAGCCATGCGAATGCTCAAGTACGGCTTTAACATGACAGATGATGGCATGGTGGGTCAGCAGCTCTTTGCAGGAGAAGCCACGCGCCTCGCCTACGGTACGGCAGAGGCTCAAGAGGGCCGAGATGCTTTCTTGGAAAAACGCCCACAAGATTACTCGAACTTCCCCTACCATTACTAAATGGGCACCTCCGATAACCTGAACTTCCATTTCTCTCAAATCCTTCTGCGTCTAAACACTTCTGCGCCCTCTGGGGAATAAACACTCGTGAGTAGTCTCTCATAAAGAACCTCATCTATCTATGACGCGCTTCCTCATCTACACTGTCTTTTTACTCGCTACCGTCTATGTCGGGGCTAAGCTCTTTCTTGTGAATCTACCCAAAGAAGATGGTAATGTGGCTGCCGCCGTACTGCCCTATGATGCGAAAGCTGCTGAAATCCCCTTTCAGACAGCCACCTTCGGCCTAGGATGATTCTGGGGACCAGACGCCCAGTTTGGGAGTCTACCAGGTGTCTTAAGAACTCGCGTAGGATATGCGGGCGGCCAGAAAGAATCTCCTAGCTACTATGCTATGGGAGATCATACTGAGGCGATTTCCATAGATTTCGACCCGAAGCGCATCAGCTACAGTGAGCTGCTTGAGCACTTCTGGGAGAGCCACCACTGTAGTACCAATACGACACGCATCCAGTATATGAATGCGGTCTTCTACAGAGATGACCAGCAACGTGTCACCGCTCAGCAGAGCCTCATTCGCGCTGCCCAAAAGCGCCGCATTCCACAGGAAACTGTGAAGACAAAAATTCTTCCATTCACGCAGTTTTCCTACGCGGAGAACTACCATCAAAAATACGTCCTTAAGCACCCTGTGCGCCAATTCCTCGAAGAAACCTACCCAAATACCAAGTCATTTGCCGACTCCACTGTCGCGATGAAGCTTACCGTTTTCCTGCGCTCTGATCAGCCACAAAACCAGCAGGAATTCCTCCGCGAACTCCCCAACTACGGCCTTCCTAAAGAGTACGAAGATGAGTTCCGCAAGCTCGCTCAAGACTCTCTGTAATCGCTGACTCTCACGACCACTCGCTACTTTGATGGAGTTCCATTTCATTCTGTAGTGTCATTGCTCAGGCTTCTCAAAGGCCTCCTGAAGACTTCTCTTAGTAGGTTCGCTGATTGAATCTTTTTAGCAAACCCGTTTCGTCTCATTCCAAGAGAGAACCGTACAGAACTGTCCCTCTTAAAGCGCTGATTCACAATATTTAGTGAAGAATCGTGACATAGTGCACACAAAACAGAACAGCTCAGGCATTTTAGAAGGTAGCCTCTTTATCTAAAATGCCTTTATGAGATTCCTCTCCGAGATTCGTGCTTGAAACCACCTCGAATCTCCCTAGGTTCTCTATCTCTTTAACTGTTCTCGCCCTACTATGACACTCCCCTTCTTTCGACTTCTCTTGGTACTGCTGAGTTTTTCACTCAGCTCGTCCTCTTTATGGGCGATTTGGGAGATCGTGCCCTACGGAAAAGAACAATATGTGACAGCCCGTTCTCTCAAAGATTTCTATAATTTTTCCCGAATGACTCGCAGTGGCAATGCTGTTGTCCTGGAGAATAAAGAGGTCAAACTCCAAATACGTGTCGGCAGTCAAGAATGTCTGATGAATGGCGTGAAATTCATCCTCTCAGACAGTGTCGTCGCCCACCAAGGCCGAGTGCTGATCTCGCGCACGGATCTCTCTAAGCTCATTGACCCGGTGATGAGGCCAAATTACATCACCAGTGCGGCTCCCTTTCGCACTGTCATCATTGATCCCGGTCACGGGGGTAGTGATAGTGGCGCCAGAAATCAATATGGAACGGAAGCCCAGTATAATCTCAAAGTTTCCAAGATGGTGCGTGATCGTCTCAAGGCCAGAGGTTATGACGTTCAGATGGTGCGTGATAGTGATGTTTTTTACTCTCTCTCTCAGCGTGTTGCCATTGCCAATCGCCATAGAAACGCCGTATTCCTCTCCATCCACTTCAATGCTGGCGGTGGCCGTGTGGCTCGTGGCATTGAGACCTTCACACTCTCTCCGGTGGGTGTCGCCCACTACGGCCGCGGTGTAAAAAGCTCTGACTTTAAGGTCAGGCAGGGCAATTACCAAGATTCTGCCAATATCGCCTTCGCCACAGCTGTGCACAGTAGTGCTCTGCGCCGAGTGGAGGTTCCAGATCGAGGTATTAAGCGAGCACGTTTCTCGGTACTCACTGGCATCAAACACCCCGCTATTCTACTGGAAGGAGGCTTTATGTCTCACCCCTTTGAGGCGCGGCTTATCCATAGTACGGAGTACCAGAATAATCTAGCCCTTGGGATTGCAGAGGGTATTGAGAAGTTCCGCCTCGCTCTTCTCCAGCGCAGACGCTAAAGCTCCACTTTCACGCTTCTCTCTGTGAGAAGAGATTGACCTCATGGAGAAAAAAGCTATGTTAGCAGTATGGCGATTCGTTTGAACAAGGCGGTCGTGAAAGGGTGGATTGATAATACGACACCTGGCATCACTACCGGAAGTATCGAGGTATTAGGCCTCGATAGGCCCCTGAGGCTCTATTTAAAAGGGAATGCACGCAGAGATATTGCAGGCTCAAGAATCACCTTTAAAAACCCGCAGCCCAGCCCCCAGCCCGGAGTTGTGAAACACCTGCGCATTCTCCAGCGCGGTGTGGTGAGTCAGATGACAGCATCTCAAAAGACCAAAGTCCCTCTAATCTCCCGCGAGGAAGCCCAAGCTTGTATTGACCAGAATAGACCCATCCCATTTGGGTGGCAAAATAGCCTCTATTTGGAATGGTATAGCTTACTAAATCACAAGGTTATCATTGACACAGCTCAATTTGAAATCAGCCCCAGCTTACACCAGTGGGAATTTGATGAACAGGGAGATCAAGCACAGATTCTGGAGAACATTCAGACAGTCCAAGACTTCATGGAAATCATGCAGCACGCCGCACAGGCACAAGCTGATACAAATTTCTCAGAAGACGAAGCTGACGAATTCGAGTGGGAGCGCCGCCTCAGAGTACGTGACACCCTCGAGGAAGCTGCGTGGTTTCTCAGTGGTGAGTACGATTCTGATATTGAAACCCTTAGCTTCGAGACAGCTGACCCTACACTACGAGACCGCACAGCACTGGTACAGCGCGCCTTCCATGTGCAGAGCCTCACTCTAGAAGCACTGGGTGAAGGCATGCTGGATGAAGGCCCCCGCGGAGACTTAGCGCTCTCTGTCGCCTTCACCTTTGATTCTCTCGATGAAGTGTACCCGAAAGACCCCATTCATCTGGAGAGTGGCTACCTAGTGGCGATTCTCAAACGAACCCTTGAGGCCTGCCATAGCGCTATCGCCTCCTGCAATACCCTCGCTATGGAGGATGATCAGTTCGAGAACCTGCGAACCCAGATATTTCGCCTGCGTAATGCGATCTTTGACGCCTCTATTCAGCTACGCGCCGAAACGCAGTAATAAGATTTCTCCTTCTGGCACCGTGGGTCTCACATAAAAGCCTCCTCCCGTGCCCTAAATCAGAAATCCATATTGAATCTACACAAAAGCACTGCTACTGATCGCTTAAGGATACATTATGGAGGATGATATTGATCAACTAATGAAGAAGGTGCAGCGGCTTGAGATCAAAGCCAGGCGCCTCTCTCGCGAGTCATTTTCAGGTGAATATCACGCTTCTTTTAAGGGCCAAGGTCTTGATTTTGAAGACTTCAGAGAATACCAGCACGGTGATGAAACGCGCTTCATCGACTGGAATGTCACAGCTCGAATGAATAGTCCATTTGTGCGCACCTTCCGAGAAGAGCGAGAGCTCACCGTCATGATTGCTGTCGACATCTCTGGCTCCACACAATTCGGCTCCCAAGAATATAGTAAGCGTGAGATTTCCGCAGAAATCGCTGCCGTCATCGCCTTTAGTGCGAAGCACAATGGTGACAAAGTAGGTTTACTACTCTTTTCTAACCAAAAAGAAATCTACATCCCACCAAACAAAGGAACACGCCATACCCTGCGCATGATCCGCGAAGTCCTCGCCACAGAGGCTACGTCCCCCGCGACCAGTCTCTCTGCTGCCTGTGAGTTTCTCACCAAAACTGTGCGCAAGAAAGCCCTCGTCTTTCTACTCTCTGACTTCATCGACCACGATTATCAGAAAAAGCTCGGCACACTAAGTAAGCTCCACGATCTCATCGCCATCCGCGTCTATGACCCCGCTGAAGAAACCCTCCCTAACATCGGCAAGGTAACTCTAGCAGACCCAGAGAGTGGCCACCAGACAACGATCAACACGAGCAACTCCAATGTCCGAATGGCACACGAGAAGCTCACCCAGCGACAAACAGAGGGCATCAAGAAAACATTCCAAAAGTACAAGATCGACCACGCCGACACGCCCACTGACGCGGACTATTTACCAGCCCTGCACCAACTCTTCAAAAACAGAGCCGGCAAACACAGCTAAGAACCCCTATGCTCAACGACATCTCGACAAGTCATGAAGTCCTTGGCCCGCCAATCATTCCTGGCTGGATCATCGTGTTAGCCTCCATTCTCATACTGAGCCTAGGCTATTTGATTTACTGGTTCTCTAAGAGAAAGCGCTCCCCTCAAGCACCCCCACCTCCCTTCACGCTCAAGGAGGCACTCCATGAGCTCACAGGTATCGAGAAACAAACTCTCAGTTCCAATGAACAGGCGACAGAAATCTCTCTGCTCATGCGGCGCTTTCTCATGATTCACTTCGAAGATCCAGCTCTCTACGAGACTCACGAAGAATACCTCAAACGAGGCCATGGACTCGAGCACTTACCAAAAGCCTCCCACCAGCAGCTCTCTGACTATCTCTCCGAACTTGCCTCTATCAAATACCATGGCCCCACGGATGATCCATCTCAGATCCACTCTCTCTTCGAGCAAACAGAATCACTCATGCTCGCTCTGGATTCGACAGTGCCAAAGGACATCACCGCGAAGTAAACGGACAGAGTGAGACTTCGATATTTACTCTACTACCTGTGAATTCTGCCTGATCGTTCATTGACTAACTAACCCAGCCAGTTAAGCCCAAGGCCGATCACCAAGGGGGTTGTCACCAGAGCTACGGCACTAGTCATGATCGCGACCTCTGTCGCCACCATCGGCTGTCCTCCGTATTTTTTACTCAGCATAATGGGCGCTACAGCCGCTGGCATAGCGGCTTGAATGACGATCACGAGCTGCAGCTCTCTGGAAATGGGCAGCGTAAGTGCTGCTGCTAATAATAAGGCGGGCAAGAGAACTAATCGCCCGAGCAGCGCCCACAGACTAATGCGCCACTCTAGGCGAAAGCTGCCCAAGAGGTCTGACATCGTCGTACCTATAATGAGTAATGACACAGGGATAGCGCAAGCTCCAAGGGCACGAAGCGTCTTCGCCGCCACCACGGGCACGTGAGTGTCTAGGGAGGAAAAGTTAAGAGCTAATCCTAACAAAAGAGCAATAATGGGGCCTTTGAGAAACATTCTCCAAGAAAAGCGCAGATTTCCCGAAAGCAGTGCCACACTAAAAGTCCAGAATGCTAACTCGACACCGAGGTTATGCGTAAAAAGAACCCCCATCACTCGCGGATCCTTAAAGAGAGCGGCGACAAGAGGAATCGCCATAAATCCATAATTGGGCAGGCCTGTCGCCACTGCAAAGGTACGAGCTCCTGAGCCCTTTTTTAGTCCGATGAGAGGGCAGAGTGCATACATCAGAAATGTTCCAGCAAGAGTGGCGATAAAGCCAAAGGCGATAGAGTCGATCACTTGTTTGGGCTCTTTGAGCGCTGAGTTTCCAATGATATTATCTAGGATCAACGCACCTAAAAATAAATGCACAGAGACATTCATGATCCCCGCATCATCTTCTTTCTTCAGCACTCCCCAGCGCCTCAGACCGATTCCTATGGCTATGATCAAATAAACGGGGATCGCCGCGTGTAGTATGATAGAGGTCTGATTCATAACTCGTCCTCAATGACTCATGAGGCCTTCCCCCCTCTGATGCAAGTCTTAGCCGCGCTTGCACCCTCGCTACAAACAACCCAGAAAAATTTCTCCAGCATCGCCCAGTAGTTGCATTTTGAGAAAAACCACCCCATTCTCTGCGTAATCTATGTCTGCGCAATCTATGAGCAATCGAATTGATGTCACCTTCCAGGCTCTCGCCGAAAAGAACGAAGCCGCCTTTGTCGCCTATGTCTGCGCTGGAGACCCGAATATGGAGCAGTCTCTCCAAATCATCCGCTCGATTGCCGATGCTGGCGCAGATGTCATCGAACTAGGAGTCGCCTTTTCTGATCCTCTCGCTGATGGCGTGGTCAACCAGCTTGCTGCTGAGCGGGCTCTCGCTGCGGGTGCTACGATCTCTGCGCTCTTTGAGCTGATCCGCGCATTTCGCCAGACACACGACACAGCTCTTGTCCTTTTCACCTATCTGAACCCTGTCTACACCTACGGCTTTGAAGCCTTCCACAAGGACGCCTATGCCGCTGGAGCAGACGGCATTCTCCTCCTTGACCTCCCACCGGACGAGTCGGCACAGCATACAGAATTCGCCCAAAGTGAAGATCTCAAGCGCATTACACTCATCGCTCCCACCTCACCTCCTGAGCGCATCAAGGCTCTTGCGGAGTCTTCCCAAGGTTTCATTTACGCACTCTCACGCACTGGTGTCACAGGGGCTCAAGCAGCCCCTTCCGCAACCATAGACCAGACCGTTGCTGCGATTAAAGCACATACAGAGACCCCAGTGTGCGTGGGCTTTGGTATCAACACCCCAGAGCAAGCCGCCCTCGTGGCTAGTGTCTCCGATGGCGTTGTTGTTGGCTCAGCGATTGTCAACCAGATCGCCCAGAATGCTGAAAATCCTGATCTGGCACAGAGTATTGGCGACTTTGTTAAACCGCTGATTGATGCGACGAAACTAGCTGCGAAATAAGCGCGTTTCTGAAGGCAGAGTAAATCAAACACCAATGCCTAAGGACTGTAGTCACCTACAGGTTCTGCACCCACTCTTGGATATCTGCGGGAGGCTCAGGGAGCTCTAGCCAGCTGCGGCAGCCGCCATAGCGCTTCTCATAAGGGAAACTCCAGACTTCGGGGAGCTGGAATGTCTCCACATAAGCCACGTGGATACTGCCACTCGCCATGCCTTTTCCCTCCCAGTCATAGCGCTCACGAATGACTTCGTCTTTCCAAATATGGCGCGATCTCAGTGCCGCGACAGCCTCCCATGAGGTCAGGGTCTCAGCCTTAGTGGCACGGCAATAATACTCGATATCGATCTGATACCCTGGCTGCCATTCTTGTTTCGTAGGCTCCGATGACCAGCCCTCACTCTCTGTGCACATCTGCTGCTGTGCGTGAAAGAGAGTTGGGAAGAGAAAAAATGCTTCATGCTTAAAGGCAAAGCCCTCTCTACCCTCGTGAATGCCTCCCTTGCGAAAAATAATGTCCTGTTTCCCCGAACCAAGTGCCTCACAAATCAATTTCCAATCCTTAAACCCTGTCGTCATGGTCTTACTTAATCAATGAAGACTCAGTGGTCAAGAAGCGGCAATATCAAGCTCTTGCTCAATGAATACAACCTTAAGAGTCTCTCTAAAAATCAAAGGGGACTCTCAACAACCATGACAGCCCACTTAGATCTATTTCTAACCAGTTTTCTAACCAGCTTTCTTACTACTCTTTCCGTCATTGCTCAAGGCCTCTCCCGATGAGTTTCTCCCTAGGCTCTCGCGCTCAAATCGCACCATACACAACTCGTCTACAACACACAAAGTCGTATGAAAGCTCTCACCTTCTATTATGTAACTTTTTTACATTAAACTAGATAAAGAATCAAATTTACCACCTTACCCCCCTCACTGCTCTTCTCATCGGCTCTTGAAATGAGGGTGCCTTGTCCCAAAAGAACCACGTAATCAATTTCCATTTCGCCCATTCATCCCTCTTTCTACTTCTTGCATTATAAAATCAAATCTTGCACCCAGTCTCTGATCACCCTAGACAACCACCGTGAATTATCTTCTCATCGATAACTCCAACACACGGACAAAGTTCGCTATTGGCTCAGCAGAGTGTCTAGCGAACTGGCAAGCTCGTGTGCCGACCAGTGACATTTGTCCCAGTGTCCTCGATGAGACTCTTAAGGGACTGAGCTGGGATGCAGTACTCATCTGCTCTGTCGTCCCAGAGAAAGCAGCACTGCTCCGCCAGTACTTCAAAGATCATCCCCTCCACGAACTCAGCCATCGCAGTCAGCTTGATATTGGTATTAACTACCCACAGCCAGAGCAAATCGGCGCTGACAGACTAGCCAATGCCCAAGCAGCTCACCACCTCTATGGCTGCCCAAGTATTGTGATTGATTTCGGCACAGCCGTGACGTTCGATGTCATCGGCTCCCAACATCAGTACGAAGGTGGTGTGATCGCTCCAGGCCTCGCCGCTATGACAGACTATCTGGCGCGCCGCACAGCGCTCCTACCCAGGATCGAAGTCTCCGAACCTAAGAGCGCGATTGGTAAATCCACCATTGAGGCAATGCATGCAGGTGCTGTCTATGGCTACCGAGGTCTTGTGCGTGAAATCATCAATAAAATCTCCTCAGAGCTCTCTCAAGCACCTCACATCGTCTGTACAGGTGGTGATGGCCCCATCATCGCCAAAGACCTCCCAGAGATCACGAATGTTGCTCCTGACCTCACTCTCGAAGGCCTACGTCTGGCCGCCCTACTTAACTTCCCAAACCTCTAATCTACCTTCTAACCAAAATCATAACCATGGACACACCTTTGGCAATCGGCATCGACTTCGGCGGCACTTCTATCAAATTTGGAGTTGTTTCTGAGAGCACCATTATTGATGAAGCTCCACGCCTCGACACCCAAAAATACGCGGGCCCTAATGTGCTCATTGACGCCATGATCGACACGATCGAAGGCTTAATTAAGAAGCACCCTGGTGTTCGCGCTGTCGGCTTTGGCATTCCGGGCTTTGTTCACTTTCCTTCGGGCACAATCTTTGATCTCACTAATGTACGTGGCTGGAAAAACATCGGCCTCAAAGAAATCGTCTCTCAGCGTCTAGGCCTCGCGTGCGCAGTCGAGAATGACGCGAACTGCATGGCCACCGCGGAATGGAAATTTGGCGCTGGTGCGGGCTACAAACATCTCGTCTGCCTCACTCTAGGCACTGGTGTCGGTGGCGGTATTGTAATGAATAACCAAATGGTGCGCGGAGCCAATTACAGCGCTGGTGAATTAGGCCAGACCTCTATTGATTACCAAGGCCGTGTGGGTCACTGGGGTAATATCGGAGGCGTCGAAAGCTACATTGGCAATGCCCATATCACGGCTGCTGCCCACGAGGCCTTTGCTGCTGCTGGTCAAGAAAAGCCTCTTGAGGAATGCACTCCTGTCCACCTTTCTCAATACGCTCAAGAGGGCTCTGAAATCGCGATCCAATGCTGGGATGATGTCGCCCGAAAACTCGCAACCACTCTCGTGAATACCTGCTACCTTCTTAACCCAGAGGCTATTGTCATCGGGGGAGGTGTCTCCTATGCTGGCAAGTTCCTTTTTGAGCCACTCGAGAAGTACATGCGCGCCCAACTCAGTGAGCCCTTCAAAGAAAGCCTCGTGATCAAACCAGCTCAATTTGGTAATGAAGCCGGTATCTTAGGCTGCGCGGCACTCGCTATCGAGGAGGAGCGACAAGTCAGAATGACTTCCTAAAAGAATGACTTCCTGAGAGAAATCGTGCCCTGAGAGCTCCCCTTAGAGCCCCTGGAGCTCTTCTCAGCACATCCTATAGCTCTAAATCGTCGTGCTCTGTATCGTCGTACTCCACTCCCTAGTCCTCTCTCAGTGAGGTTCGCAGCCCGAGGCTCTCTAACATCCCCTCACTCACAGGTCTCGCCGCGCGGATACTGCTCCCTACCATACTGTCGATGACTTTCTGGCAAGAGTCCTTTGCCTCTTGAGAATGAAACTCCATACCCACCAGAGCACGACCGACTCGCTCTCCTGAGTAGGCGTAGTTAAAATAACACAGGCTAGCGTGCTCTTGCACCTGAGACATGAACTCTAAAAACGCCCCCGGGCGCTCTGGGAACTCGATATTCGCAAAGAGAGGATTCTGGAATAACTCTGGCTGGTAGTTGATAATTCTAAAGTTCACCACATCATCTACACTCACATCTTGGCGCTTGATATCCCTTGTGGCTAATTCCTCATCCAGCTGTTGATAGTCCTCGGCTGTTCCCAGTAATCCTAGTACCGGGTATTGGTACTGGGAGTCCAAGCGGCCGTACTGAAGGTCGACAATGCTCACCTGTGAGGGCAATTGCTCAAGGAAATGCAGCAGAGTCCCTTTCCCCTCTGGAATCTCCACTCGCAAAAAACGCCTGTACTTTGAGCGCCTGCCTGTCTGGCTATTACCGACTTGGCGACTCCCCGCCTGGCGAGCGATATTACCTAACTGGGCGAAATCCATATTCGCGCCGCAGACAATTGTCAGCACCTTCTCTGAGGCCTGAATCTTGCCAGCTTCGTAGTCTTTGACAATCGCAGCTAGCCCCATCGCCCCACTGGGCTCTGGGATCACTCGTTGAGCCTCCCAGAGCAGGCGAATGGCTTCCGAAACTTCTTCATTACTCACAGTCACTATGCCATCAAGTAGCTCCTGACAAATTCTAAAGGTCTTATCTCCCACCTTGCGCACAGCGGTGCCATCACAGAAGACATCAAGGTAGCTCAGTTCTGTGGGCGCCCCAGCTTCTAGTGCCGCCTTCATGGAAGCTTGATCCACACCTTCCACGCCAATCACCTGACATTCTGGCCAGAATTTCTTCAACCAGCAGGCCACAGCGGAAACCAGCCCCCCTCCTCCAATAGCGATGTAGACACGATCAAAGGGCCCTTGCCCACTCATCACGATCTCATCGGCCAGAGTCCCCTGCCCACCCATCGTTGTCGGCGCATTATAAGGGTGCACGTAGACTCCATTTGTTTCTTCACAGAATTTCGTCGCAGCGATTCCCGCATCATCATAGGTATCTCCCACCAGTCGGATTTCTACAGCCCCTCCCTGCCCACCACCATGGCGCAGCACCTCGCGCTGCTTCACCTCAGGGGTGGAGCGCGGCATAAAAATAGTCGCTCGGCATCCTAGAGCGCGCGCCGCAAGAGCAATACCCTGAGCGTGATTCCCCGCAGAGGCCGCGACTATACCGCAGGCGCGCTGCTCGGGTGTGAGGGCGGCCATGGCATTGTAAGCACCTCGCCATTTGTAGGCCTTAATTGGGCCTAGATCCTCACGCTTCACCCAGACCTCAGCATCCACTCCACTCAGTGGCAGCACATGCATCGGTGTCTTCTCGCCAACAGCATACACACGCTCACGGGCGACAAGGATCTCTTCAAATAGCTCTTCTTTGGTCATGGTCTCGGCCGAATCATGATTCAGCCTACCCTATGGAGTCAATCGTTTGCACAAAGTGAATCTCGATAAAACTCCTCTCTGATCTCGCAGCTTCACCTCTAGGACTTCATCTTGAAAACAAACCTTCTTCACTGATCCAAGCTTTGACAGGCTCACTATTTCTGTGCAACTTGCCCCTGCACTGAGTGAACCAGTGAAATAACTATGGGTAAGACACTTTATAAGAAAGTATGGGAGGCACACACTGTCAGCACCTTAAATGACGGCAGAACACAGCTCTTTATTGGCTCACACCTCATTCATGAGGTCACATCCCCGCAGGCATTCGGGATGCTCAGAGACCTAAACCTCCCAGTCAAATACCCACACCGCACCTTCGCGACAGTCGATCATATTGTTCCTACAGAAAGCCAGCAACAACCTTTTGAAGACCCACTTGCCGATGCGATGATCAATGAGCTTCGCAGCAACGTGGAAGCCAATAACATCCAATATTTCTCTCTCAATACCGGCAAGCAAGGTATCGTTCACATGGTGGGGCCTGAGCAAGGAATCACCCAGCCGGGCACGACCATCGTCTGTGGAGACTCCCACACTGCCACTCACGGCGCCTTCGGTGCCATTGCTATGGGGATCGGCACCACTCAAGTACGTGATGTCCTAGCCACCCAGACTCTCGCGCTCAGTGAGCTGAAAGTCCGCCGTATCAATGTCACAGGCAAGCTCCAGACCGGTGTTTATGCCAAAGACGTGATTCTTCACATTATTCGCCATCTCGGCGCTAAGGGTGGTATCGGCTACGCCTACGAGTACGCGGGGAATGTCTTTGATGCCATGTCCATGGAGGAGAGAATGACAGTGTGCAATATGTCAATTGAAGGCGGTGCGCGCTGCGGCTATGTGAACCCTGACCAGACAACTTACGACTATCTCAAAGGGCGCGCCTACGCGCCAAAGGACTCTGAGTGGGATGAGGCACTCGCACGCTGGGAGAGCTACCGCTCTGACGCAGATGCTGACTATGACGATATTGTTGAATTCGCCGCAGAGGACATCGAGCCCACCGTCACATGGGGGATTTCCCCTGATCACGGAGTCGCAATTTCTGAGCCCATTCCAGACCCAGAGAAAGCAGAAACACCTGAGCAGAAAGCATCTATTCTAGAGGCACTCGAATACATGAAGCTTCCCGCAGGCACCGCTCCCACGGATATCGAGATTGATGTCGCCTTCCTAGGCTCCTGCACCAATGGCCGACTCTCAGACTTCCGCGAGGCCGCAAACATTCTCAAAGGCCATAAAGTCGCTGAGGGGATTAAAGCCATTGCAGTTCCAGGCTCCCAGATCACAGCCCACCAGTGCGAGCAAGAAGGTATCGCTGATATTTTCCGCGAAGCGGGCTTTGAGTGGCGCCATGCGGGCTGCTCCATGTGTCTGGCGATGAATCCCGATAAACTCACAGGTGATCAAATCTGTGCGAGCTCATCAAACAGAAACTACAAAGGCCGCCAAGGCAGCCCCACTGGCCGCACGATTTTGATGAGTCCCGCGATGGTCGTCGCTGCTGCCGTGAAGGGGAAAGTCACAGATGTCAGAACACTCAATGCGTAGATCCGCTCTCCGCTGCCATTCTTTAGTGCCTCAGCACATAAATATTCTCATTTTCACCACATAGTCACCATGGCCATCCAGCCCATCACCACTCTCACAGGCAAGGCTGTTCCTATCGCTGGAGCAGATATTGATACAGACAGAATCATCCCTGCTCGTTTCCTCAAATGCGTTACCTTTGATGACCTAGCAGAAGGTATGTTCTATGACGAGCGCTTTGAGAAAGACGGAAGCAGCAAGAACCACCCGATCGATGACCCGAAGCACGCAGGAGCCTCTCTCATGGTAGTTGGCCCTAACTTCGGCTGTGGCTCCTCACGCGAGCACGCCCCTCAGTCCATCAAACGCTCTGGCTTTCAGGCCATCATTGGTAGCTCCTACGCTGAAATCTTTTTTGGAAACTCCACCGGCCTCGGCATGCCCTGTGTCTCCGCAGACCCTGCCGATGTTGAGACCCTTGCTAACTACATCACAGAGCACCCCCAGACAGAACTCACCCTTGACCTAACTGCTGGTGAAGTCCGCTATGGCGAGCACCGTCTAGAGATCAATATGCCAGAAGGGCCCAAAGAAGCTCTACTGAGCGGCCGCTTCGACTCGATTCAGGAACTTCTCGACCAGACTGCTGCGATAGAAGAAACAGCGGCGGCGCTGCCCTACATCTAGTTTCTGCTCTACCTCTGGGAACCATCCCAGCTCATGCCATTGTAGTAATGGCATGAGCTTTACCTTGCACTCCCTATGTGAGCTCCAGTGCATGACTATCTAATAGTTTGACTTCTTAGCAAACACTGTCAGTGTGTTAGGTATTATGAAATTGGGTTTTTGTCATCTATTGCCTCTCATCACCTCGCTGGGTCTCACCTCTTGGGGAACCATATCAGCAGAAGAATTAAAAGCACTCGATGACGCTCTCACCAGCTCCCAGTTCTGGAAGCAAACACGCGAAGAATTCCAACAAGTGACCCCCAATATGGGCTTCCGCTGGACGTCCAATACGAAACAGAGCGCGCGCTCAGATGGTCAAGCCATTGCCCTTAGTTTTCTTGATCGACCTGTCGGAGAGACCATTATTGGCTTCAATGACGAAACTCCCAGCACCTACCAAATTTCGATCTTTGCGCGTGGAGACAATGGCAATATTTCCAAAGAACGTTTTGAGAGCACACTAGAAGACTGGAAGTCTGCTCTAACTCAGTTCACCAAACAAAGCCCCCGCGAAATAAAGTC
This sequence comes from uncultured Verrucomicrobiales bacterium, assembly GCA_937928735.1. Classification (GTDB taxonomy): domain Bacteria; phylum Verrucomicrobiota; class Verrucomicrobiia; order Verrucomicrobiales; family Akkermansiaceae; genus Rubritalea. The sequence goes on from CALFVF010000021.1 coordinate 24,610, forward strand.
ACGCGGCGTCATCAATATCGAAGGCTATAGCTGGTATAAGGAAAACATCCACTACAAGCTCGAATACAGCTTTCAAAAAGCCGTTCGCTCCAGAGACATTCCCTTTACTGGTGAATTTATCCGCCTCAGAGCCAGCTCACCAAACACGGCTGTAGCTAAAAAACAGCTTACTAAGAAAGACCTGCCTAAATTTGTCAAAAAAGAGAGCAACGGAGACGTCTATATCCAAGGTGTACCCATGGTCGATCAGGGCGCCAAAGGCTACTGCGTTGTCGCCAGTACGGCGAGAGTCTTCGGCTACTACGGTATGCAGGTCGACCAGAATGAACTCGCAGAAATGGCTGGCTCCTCAGCAGAAAATGGCACCAATACCGATGAAATGATCGAGAATCTCAAACGCACCGCCCAGCGCTTCAAACTCCGTGTCAAAACACACTCAGAACTTAGCTACGATGACATCGAAGACTTATCGAAGGACTACAACCGTTTTGCAAAAAAAGCAAAAAAGCAGACAGTATCTGAATCCAGAAGTTCCAACCTCTGGGATAATTTAGATCAATTCGACCCTGATGTGCTTAAGAGCACACGCCTAAGGAACAAAGCGAACTTTGAGCGCTTTAAGAAAGAGGTTCGCACCAGTGTCAACACCGGTATCCCGCTACTCTGGACACTCACCTTAGGCATTTACGATGAACCTCTGCGTATTTCTCAAACGCGTGGTGGTCACATGCGTATGATCATTGGCTATAACTCAAAAACAGATGAAATCATCTTTAGTGATAGCTGGGGCGCAGGACACGAGGCGAAGCGCTGGGGCGCCGAAGAAGCCTACTGTGCCACCACTGGGCTCTACTCAATGGCGCCGTATCGCTAGGAAGTTCTCCCGATTTTCTCTCAGAGAGGCTCACTGGAAGAGTCTATTTTGAGAACAAAATCTCGCTATAGAGTCTTTTGGGTTAACGTTTTACCTCGATTTAAGGGGATATACAGCCTGTTCACTCCCTTCCTTATTGCAGAAACACTCTTGCTTCTGACAGAAAAATCACATTTCTTTTATACTGGCACACCAATTGCTGATCAATGGAGTCAAATTATATCACACTGACTCATGATAAATAAATTAAAGAACACTATTCTTACTGCAACAATCGCGTGTTTCGCTTTTTTTGCAACTACGACAAAGTCTTCTGCGGAATTCGATCCCTCAGCAGAAGGCTCGCAAGTGACAGCAGAAATGCTTGATTCTGACCACGATGACTACAGCGAAGGCTCAGTCGACATCATTGGTAAGGACGTCTACAAATACATCACTCTTGGTGGTGACACATCCAAACTCTCCGAGGAGCAAAAAGCTGCGGCAGAGGGCTACTACGACCGCTACCTTGACTCACCATTCTTTGGCCTGAGTACAGTCTGGGTTCTTCTTTGTGCATTCATGGTCTTCATCATGCACCTTGGTTTCTCCTGTATTGAGTCAGGCATGTGCCAGCGCAAGAATACAGTAAACATTCTCTTCAAAAATGCCTTTATCATCTGCTCTGGCCTACTTCTTTACGGTCTCTATGGCTTCAATGCTATGTATCCTACAGATGCGGGAGCTACTGTCATAGCAGATGGAATTTTCGCGATTGGTAAGCCAATCTCTGAGTCTATCAACGCTGGCAATGACCTTTCTTATGGTGGTACTAGCCTCTGCCAGACTGGCTGGGCTGATTTCATTTTCCAGGCTATGTTTGCTGCTACTGCTGCTACCATCGTCTCTGGTGCTGTCGCTGAGCGTATTAAGCTTTCTACTTTCATGATCTTTGCTGTTCTTCTTGTCGGTATCGCTTACCCAGTGACTGGTTACTGGAAGTGGGGTGCAGGAATGCTTGATTCTAAAGGTTTCTACGATTTCGCAGGATCTTCTGTCGTTCACGCATTCGGTGGCTTCGCCGCTCTTGCATGTGTCCTTATTCTCGGACCACGTAAAGGCAAGTACACTAGCAATGGCATCAAGCCAGTTCTTCCTTCTAACCTTCCACTTGCTAACATCGGAGCTCTTCTCCTCTGGTTTGGTTGGTTCGGCTTTAACTGTGGTTCAGTACTCTCTGCTGACCCTGCAAGCATCTCTTATGTTGCAATCACTACAGCATTCGGTGCTGCAGCAGGTGGACTTGGTTCTATCCTAGTGTCATGGCTTGTTCTTAAGAAGCCGGATCTCTCTATGGCTCTCAATGGTATCCTTGCTGGTCTTGTGGCTATCACAGCTGGTGCTGATCAGTTCACTCTCTGGGGTGCTGCCATCTCAGGTGCTATTGGTGGCGGTCTTGTCGTAGTTTCTGTTCTATTCTTTGATAAACTCAAAATTGACGATCCAGTTGGAGCGATCTCTGTACACGGTGTTGTCGGGGTCTGGGGTACTCTTGCAGTAGGCCTATCTTTCCTCTGCAAAGCAGACTCGGAAGTATCTTTCGCTACTCAGCTTCTCGGAACAGTTTCTATTGGTGCTTTTGCTTTTGCTTTCTCATTCATCGTATTCTCCATCCTCAAGCTCGTCATGGGCGTACGTGTTGACGAAGAAGAAGAAGTGGCTGGCCTCGATGTTGCCGAGCACGGTGTAGCTGCTTACAACGAGTAAGCTTAACTTAATCACTTGATTCATGCTAAGGGGCTAGTTTTCTAGCCCCTTTTTTATGCCTATAACTCTTGGTATTTCAAACTGTAGCTGAAAGCTCACTCTAGGATGAGAACACTTTTCTAACTCTAGTAGGAATCATCCACACAGTGAAGAAAGGGGATATCCATAACCTTATACCAATGAGGAAAACTAACTGGTAGAAGGCGCGAAGAGATTTGGTGGGAGATCAAGGCGGAACCCATCGGTGATGCGAGCATCTGCGGGTGGGTGACAACGATGACATCTCGTCAAAGATCTAGCGAATTCGACCAGTTCGTTTTTTGAGTTGGTATTAGTGACCACTCTACACTGCACCATACAGACGGGATAAGCCTCCACGTCTGCCTCCTCTCACCATGCTCTTTCGGCTCAAAGTATAACACATGAACTCAACGGGTCATATTCACGGTGTCTACCAGGCGTAGAGTTTCAGCCTAGACCGTGCGTCTTTTTCGGAAGATCAATAAGATACCTCCCAGGCCAATGAGTATGGAAGTTGAGAGCTCTGGGACAGAGCGTGCTCTTTGCTCTTCTGATTCAGCAGTATTTTGCCGCTCTGATTGCGGAGATTGTTCTGCTATCACAGTTTCAACCTTCTCTTCTTTCTCTACTACAGGAGTGACTCCAGAGCTCTGAGCGGAGAGTAGACACGCTCCACACAAACCTGCTGCTAGAGTGACAGCGCAGAGTCGGCGAGCACCAGTGAGGCATGAGGCTATGACTGTGCTGGAGCACAAGGATGTCTTTTTGAGTACTGAGAGGTGCATTGGGCGAATAGTATCAGTTTGGGGAGAATGATGAATAGCATGGGGTCTCGCTAAGATCTCGTTTCACCCACTTATTTTCATGGTGATCATGAACAATAAGCAACCTCTCTACTTTTTGTCAAGAACGCTTCATAATTCGAGGGCTGTATCGATTTCTCACGCCCTCTAAATCAATTTTCTTCTCCCTAGGTCAGATTTAGTATTTCCATGAGACCATTTGTGCGAATACTTTACTGTGCTTAATCAAAAACTCTCACAACTCAGAGAACAACTTAGCCGTGCCGTCCTCGGCTCTGAAGAAGCGTCTTCTCTTCTGCTCGTTGCACTACTTGCTGGAGGTCATGCAATCATCGAGGGGCCTCCTGGAGTCGGCAAGACATCACTAGCGGCGACTCTGGCGGCTGGATTCCAAGGGAATTTTCAGAGAATCCAGTTTACACCTGATCTTTTACCTTCTGACATTCTAGGCTATAATCTCTATCGTCAGCATACGGGGGAGTTTGAGTTCATTGCTGGCCCTGTCTTTTCCCATCTTCTCCTCGCTGATGAAATCAATCGTACCTCACCAAGAGTGCAGTCAGCTTTACTTGAGGCGATGAATGAAACACAAGTCACTATAGATGGTGAAACAAAACCACTCGAACAGCCCTTCCTTGTCATAGCAACTCAGAATGCTTCCTCAAGTACGGGTACATTCCCTCTCCCAGAGGCTCAGCTCGATCGCTTCTTACTCTCTATTCCTATGAGTCTTCCTAACACAGAGACTCAAAAACACATTTTACTCAAGCATCTAAAAAACTCAGAACCAGAAGAAACGACACCCTTCCTCAGTGCCGATGACATTCTTCAACTCCAGACTCTCACCAAACGTGTCCTCATCTCTGAGTCCATGGCTGATTATATCATCCAGCTCTGTGAGCGTCTGCGCGGACTAGCAGGCGGACACCACACCGTTTCTGTCAGAGCCTCTCTCGCTATTCTACAAGCAAGCCAAGGATACGCTATGTTAGAACAAGAAAACGCTGTCCTCCCTGATCATGTCCAAGCGATACTCCCACATGTGATGAGGCATCGCCTACTCTGTGAAGACGGCTCTGACCCAGAGGACATCATCCAGCGCACCCTAAGAGATATCGAAGTCCCCTAACTATAGTGCCCTCTATTTCACAAAAACCCACAGAACTAGGTGGAATACTCATAGCTAGTAGTATCGCTTTATTCATGAGTGGGCTCGCTCTACTCAATGGCTCTCTGAGTACTCTGGGGATTCTTGGAATCATCACTTGGGTGATTACCAAATGGCTTGCGAAATCAAACCTCAAAGGCCTCAGCCTCACGGCCAAGCTTCCACATAGACTGCATGCGACACAGTCGATCCAAGGTCACATCCGCCTTCATAATTCACATACATTTCTTGATGCCTACCACGTCAATCTTCAGCTCCACTTACCCGGAGGCACGCCCAGAGAAATGTCTGCTCTATGGATTCCCTCAGCTGGTCATGCGAGTATGGATCTCCGGCTTCATATCATTCAGAGATCTTCTAACCTTCAGATCCCTGTGGATATCACCTCCACGTTCCCTCTGGGTCTATGGACTAGCCAAAAAATAACAACTCTCGACCACCAGCTTATAGTCTACCCCAGAGTCATTCGCCCCGCCGAGTTCGAGACACAAGACTCTCTAACAGGAAGCCACACGAGTCATGTCCATGACACAAGGTCACACCAAGAACTCGCTCAATCTATCCGCGCCTACCAACCAGGCGACTCCCTTCGGCATGTGCATTGGCCAGCTAGTGCCAGAAACATAGCTCGAGGACAAAGTTTACTAACAAAAGAATTCGAGCCACCTGGATTTCTTCCTCAACACTGCCGAGTCATTTTCCACTCACACGTAACGTCTGGAGAAATACTACGCAGCGATCGCTTCGAAATGGCGCTCGCGCTCACTACAGGTACGCTACACTTCTTGCGTGAACTCCAGATAAAAACGAGCTTCCAAGCAGATTTCTTACAGTGGAACACACGACCTTGTCACACCCACTCCCAGTACATCGAGTGCCTCACCTTATTAGCAGAAGCTCAGCGAGCGACTCACACCCAGAGTCACGAGCTCAAACAAATCGCACACTCCCTCACTCCAGGAGAATCACTCATTCTCATCTCAGAAATGCCCGCAGAATCATGGATACACCTGCATAAGAATTTCCAGAAAGCGATTTACATCGATATTCGCCAGTACCAGTACCGTCAATTGAGAGGCTAACTCATTTCTAGTTTATGCAAAAACTCATTTTAGTTCTCTATCTCCCTCTGTGTTACTTTCTCTTAGAAGGCAAGCTCTCTCATTCAAGCAGCCTCAATGGAATCCTCGCACTCATAGCGACGCTTTTGCTTATTTTCCTCCTCTACATCACCAAACAAAAACAACCCTCAAACCCAACACTAACACCTTCTAGAAAACCGTACTCTCTCGACTATCTTATTCTCACCCTCATTGCCTGCATCGCCCTTGGACTACTGTACACAACCTTTACACAAGGCCCAAAGACACTCCAATCACTCTACTACACCTTTAGCTTTGATTCACATCCAGACCAGCAGCTAACGACAGAGCGCACCTCAGAACATTCTAATCACCGTATCACAGGCAGTGAACCTTGGTCAGAAACAGGAAACACCATTTCTGCGGGTGCGATCCAGAAATCAAAAACCACCCCAGAAGTCATCATTCAGTTAGACTCAGCTACTGATGCCCAACAACTCAGCACTTCTCCGATTTATGTCAGTAATTACTCAAACCACCAATTTGATGGTCACCGCTGGAAGTCTTCAAACTCTGGTCAAACAATTATAGAATCTAACAAGAATAATCTCATACCCCTCTCATATACGCACTCTAATTTATTTTCTAATTACTCATACAAAATACAAAGAACCTACCACCCGAACCAAGCCAACACCATGGCTTGCCTGCAAGGAGCTCAACAAGTTTCAGGCATTCACAGAGTCACCCAAGTCAGCGATGGGGTCTATTTGCTCCCATCTCCAGAAAAAGGCCAATCTAGCTACAAATACCAGGCACTGTCCGCTCCCGTTTATTTTCAACAAATTATCCAGCGAGGCTACCCAGTAGAAATAGAGCAGACAAAACCCATATACCTCAAACAAACTGCTCACACAGGGCTGGCTGACACACTAAAGCAATACTGTGAGACCTTTCGCCAATACCCCACCACACGAGAGAAACTGATTGCGATTCAGAAACACCTCCAAAGCACAAACCCATACACACTCAATACCTCAACACTTAGCGAACATAACCCAATCCAGGATTTCCTCCAAAATAACCGCCCTGGCTACTGCACTCACTTCGCGACAGCCGCAGCACTCATTCTCAGAGAACTTAACATTCCAAGCCGTATGACCTATGGCTGGGCAGGAGGAACTTACTACCCCAAAAACCAAGCATTTGTCTTCCACGCTCATGAAGCACACGCCTGGTGCGAGGTCTACCTCAAGCACTATGGATGGGTCATCTATGACACGACTCCACCAGATGCCACACCCTCACTCAATCAAGCCACTAATAATGAAAGCCCTCCTCCTGAGCTCACACCTCAAAATTTGACCCATCAAGACAACTCGGAGCAAGAACAAACAACAAGCTATTCCAGCGCCCCTATCGCCTGGGTGAGCCTCCTTAGTTTATTCGGCATCAGCGTCATTATACTGATCATCTTAAGTATGGCTCGAAACAAAAAAAATCAAACCCTCCTAAGAAGCACCCCTCCTACCTCTCGATCTCACCAAAACTACCTTCATCATTTTTATCAAACATGTGGTCAAATCGGCCACCCAACACACACAGGCCGAACACTCTGCCAGCATATTGAACAACTCAAACAAGCAAATATAGAAGAGCCCTTCTTTGAAACACTTCTCAACTACCACTATCAAATCACCTACCAGTGCCTACCTCAACAACTTGACCTTGAGAGAGAACTTTCAGAGTCTATCAGAGCGTGGAGCCAACAACACAATACCTGATAGCAATAACTATCACCTCTCTACATTATCTTCCATTAGCAGCGAGCACGAGTCTTATTGCGCCTCCACCTTGTCTCCAAGTAATCGGTAAACTTCAGCACTAGCCGCCAAAAAGGCACCGATCCCATACACCTCTGTCTTATCAGGAAAGGAATCACCCGGAGCCGCCCCCACTGGCTGAACATAGCCTAACATTCCTTCTGGTGTGACACATTGCTCTAATGCCCTCCACGCTCTAAGAACAATAGGCTCATACACATCACGCTCTAGCAGCCCATGATTTATCCCCCATGCAAGGCCAAAACAGAAGAACGACGTACCACTAGTCTCCTTAATCGGATAACCCTCCACACCACCGAGAACCCCCATACTCCAAGTTCCGTCTTCACGTTGAGACTTCCGAATGCTCTCAGCCATTTGTTGGTAAAGCTTGAGATAGAATGCTCGCCCTTTCCATTCACTCGGGAGGTCAGGAATCATCAGGGCAAGCCCACCAAAGACCCAGCCATTGCCACGAGCCCAGTAGACATTCTGCCCATTCTCTTCTCGTCGAGATACATAAGACGAATCACGCCAGAATAGCTGATCTTCTGGATTCCAGAGTAAGTCATAACTCGCATGATATTCTTGATCCATGAACTCAAGATACTTCTTATCACCCGTGTGCTTAGCAAGGCGCGCCCACACAGGTGGCGCCATAAAAAGCGCATCACACCAACCCCAGCGATCATGACAATCACTCTGCACAATGCCCTTTCCATAAGATGTCCATTCCATTGATCCTGTCTTGGGGTTCACTAGAATCCAATCAAAGGCCTCTTGAGTTGACTCTAACATCGCCTCATCACCCAATTCTTCATACAGATTTAAATAAAACTGCCCCACAGCATGATCATCCGCATGGTAAGGTCTCCGGTGAAGTTTCCAGTTATTACGGCTACCTATCGTTCTTAACCAATCTGTGTACTTCCCAGAATCTTCAGCGACATGCCTCCACTGATCCATTCCCACATAAAGAGCTGCCATCTGCCAAGACAGGTCATGATAGTTTCTATTGTTCGACCACTTTTTCCCATTAAGAGCTCTATATTTTCCGTGTTCGTCGAAAGTGCGCATTTGCCAATCAGCCACCTTTTCTCCTAAAGCACGCACAGACTCAGCCGTAGGCTCAGCCGCGAATAATAGATTCAACGTACTCAGTACATAGAGTAAACAGAAAGTGCTCCAGACATTCTTCATGAGTTTGGTTCTGTGGTTGGGTAATTTCATCGTTTCACAAATGCTACACCACCTCTTCCAGCAAGACTTTCAGAGACAATCATATCCGTAACAGATTTTGACTTTGAGGAGCAAGGCCGAACCTCTTTCACTAAATTTAGCACTTCAAAGATTTCTAGTGTCTTTGGAATGACACATATCTTAATAAGGCTCGTCCTTGAATCTATTCAAAGTACTACTTACCAATAATCCTCCGGAAGGTGAGACTCATACGCGGTGTATCGACTCGCTTCATTTTCGGCAGGCAATGCCACCAGTACTTTTGACACTCCCCCTTCATAACTAGTAAACTCCCGGGCTTTAAAAAGACATCCACCACTGTCTTATCGCGTTTATGCTTCAGTTTAAATTTTCTCTCCACTCCTAGACTCATGACCGCAATATACGGTTTCTCACCCAACTCTACTTCATCATCACTATGCCAGCCCATGCCTTCCTCACCACTGTGGTACAAATTTCCTAAACAGGAATTAAACTTTTGATTCAGTTGAGTTTCTAATTTCAGCTTTAAGGCCAATACAAGGGGGTGCCACTCAATAGGGCTCTTTCTCGTACCAGAGTAGGTGTAATCACATCCTTCATCACCAAACCAAATCACTTTTCGCGCTGTCGTTATCTGTTTTCCAAACATCGTCAGTTCGTCCCCTTGCCACTGCTCTAGTAAACTTAAGTCCTCATACATATTTACTGCTTCAGAATAAGGTAGAACATTATCTTCTAATAGAACCTCACCATCATAATCGATCACCTTATCCATACGCTAATGATACACTCTCACTGGTATCATGCAGCTCATCTTTTCCCTCTTCTCATGTTCGAGTATCGTATTTATAGGATTTCTCTTGAGAAAACTGGTGTGAGCTTGAGTTAGCGCAATGAGTTAGTGACTCAGATTAGTGATTCGATCCAGACACAAAAAAGCCCACTACGAGTTCTTCACTCATAGTGGGCACATTAAACTGGCGACGACCTACTCTCACGGGACCTATCGTCCAACTACCATCGGCGCTAAGGTGTTTCACTTCCGGGTTCGGAACGGGACCGGGTGGTTCCACCTTGCTATGGTCACCAGATTCCTACTAGTTTTCCTGTCGATGAGTTCTTACTTTTAATTGGTTTAAGTACTGACTCTAGGTTCTAGCAGACTTCTAGTGAGCTTAGCTTATTTAGCTTTTGTCATTAGTTTGATGTTTGTATCGATTGCTTTGAGTTGTTCACTGACAACCATATAGAGTGTACTTGATGTTTTTTCTGCCTACTTGCTTCATATCTTTGATATGAGGCTTTACGTTTCTTACACTGAGCTCATGTCTTGAGGTCATTGGCTTCTACTTTAATTATAAGTATGGAGAGCAAATGATGGAATCAAGCCAAGCGGATGATTAGTACTGGTGAGCTA
>CALFVF010000022.1 GCA_937928735.1 uncultured Verrucomicrobiales bacterium
AATCTACAATAGGCTTATTATGAATGCTACTAATGTGATTCCACTCTCCTTGCCTAATCTCTTCGCTAAGAGAATCAGCAACAATACCCAATGCTCCACGATTACGAGTACATCTTTCTCGGGAATTCATTTTAGTAGAACTAGGGTTTAGTTTCACTTCGGAGAATACTTAATCTCTTTGTGGTTGTCGATGGGAAAAAATTTCCTAAGTTAGATTTTCTGTTGGATAATAAGCCGTTTTGTGTTCAATTGAACTCATGTCCTCCAAGAGTTCAATTGAACAGCAAATTAAGACGAAGATGCGGCGTGCTTCGATGTCTTATCGTACTGAAGAAAGTTATGTGGGCTGGTATAAGAGGTTTGTGAAATTCCATGGTCTGAAACATCCTTCTTCTATGGGAGCTATGGAGATCGAGGCTTTTTTGAACCATTTGGCGGTCAACCGCCAAGTGAGTGGCTCGACTCAAAATCAAGCTCTTAGCGCTTTACTCTTTCTTTATAAAGAGGTTCTACAAATTGATATTCAAGGTCTGGATGCTCGGCGCTCTAAGAAACCACGGCGAATGCCTGAGGTGCTTTCTCGTGAGGAAGTGCGTGAGATTTTAGACCTTTTGCCAGCGGGAACTCCTAAAGTTTTGATCTCTCTTCTTTATGGTTGTGGTCTGCGTGTGAGTGAGGTTTTGCGCTTGAGAAGAAAGGATGTGGATTTTTCCAATATGGTGATTCAGGTTCGCCAAGGTAAGGGGCGTAAAGACCGTTCTTTAACATTACCTAAAAAACTCAAGGAGCCTCTGATTCGACAGGTTAAGAAGGCGAAGCTGATTTACGATGATGATGTGACGAGTTTTGGTGCCTGTGAGGTGTTTGTGGAGCCTGCTCTGAATAGAAAGTCGGGTCACACCTTTAGCCAGAGTTGGGAGTGGTTTTGGGTGTTTCCTTCTGCTCTGCGTGCTGCTGATCCCAGAGATGGTGTGCAGAAGAGGCACCATATTCTTGAGGGGGCTGCGAGTAAGTGGATCAAGCAGGCTGTGGCTAAGTCTTCGATCGCGAAGCGGGTGAGTGCGCATACGTTTCGCCACAGTTATGCGACGCATTTACTGCAATCAGGTGTAGACCTTCGCTCGATTCAGGTGGCTCTGGGTCACAGTAGTATTAAGACGACTGAGATCTATACGCATGTTCTGCATGCGATTGCTGGTAAGACGAGGAGCCCTCTAGACGATCTTTAGCTTCTGGGGTTTCTGTTGTCTTCTGAACTACTCTGAGGGTATTGTCCTGCGCGAGGTTTTTGGTGGGGTTCAACAAAAAAGCCACACCGCGATTCGCGATGTGGCTTGTGAATTTTCTCAACAAGAGACGGTTTAGTCTTCGCTAGGGCTCCACTCTTCTGAGGTGCCTGAGGCGAGGTTAAACGCTTGCTCTAGTCCTACGAGGTCGCTGCTTGGCTTGAGTGTCTCGAAGGATTGTGATTCCTTCTGTAGCTGGTCTTCGCTGTATGAGACAGCTTTCACTGAGAGACCGATGCGGCGCTCTACTTTGTCTACTTTAATCACTCGTGCTTCGACGTCGTCTCCGACCTTAAGTACATCTTTGACGCGCTCTACATGATCTTCACTGAGTTGTGAGATGTGGATGAGGCCATCAATGTCGTCTTGTAGGTTCACGAAGGCTCCGAAGGATGCGATCTTGGCGACTTGTCCTTTGACGAGGTCACCGACCTTGAACTTATTGTCGATGTCTGACCATGGATCGTTCTCTGCTTGCTTGATGCCAAGTGAGACGCGCTGGTTTTCCTTATCAATAGTAAGAACGACTGCTTCGACTTCGTCACCTTTCTTGAGGACTTCTGATGGGTGGTTGATCTTACGTGTCCAAGAGAGGTCGGAGACGTGGATCATGCCATCAATGCCTTCTTCGAGACCAACGAAGGCTCCGTAGGTGGTGAGGTTTCGTACAGCTCCCTTGATGTTTGTGCCAACTGGGTAGCGTGCTTCGATCTCATCCCATGGGTTCACCTCTAGCTGGCGAACTCCGAGTGAGATTTTCTGCTCTTCGATAGATATACCGAGGACTACGGCTTCGATCTCTTGGTCGAGTTCGAGGACGTCAGATGGGCGTGTGATACGCTTGACCCATGAGAGCTCTGAGACGTGTACGAGGCCTTCGACGCCGCGCTCGATCTCGATGAATGCTCCGTATGGAAGTAACTTGGTGACTCGGCCGCGAACTTGCTGACCGATCGGGAACTTGGCTTCGATGTCTTCCCATGGATTATCACTCATCTGCTTGAGTCCTAGTGAGACGCGCTCTTTCTCGCGGTCGACATCAAGGATCTGCACCTCAAGGGACTGGCCGATGTGGAGCATTTCAGATGGGTGGTTGATACGTCCCCAGCTCATGTCTGTGATGTGGAGGAGTCCGTCCATGCCTTGTAGGTCAACAAACGCTCCGAAGTCTGTGATGTTTTTGACAAGTCCTTCGACTTTGTCGCCAATCTTGACTGTTTGGAGGAACTGCTGACGAAGTTCTGCGCGCTCGGCTTCGATCACTTCACGGCGTGAGAGTACGATGTTCTTGCGCTCATCGTTGACCTTGACGATCTTAAATTCAAAAATCTTACCGACATATTCGGTGAGGTCTTTTGGTGGGATGATGTCAACTTGTGAGCCTGGTAGGAAGGCTTCCACGCCGACGTTGACCATTAGGCCACCTTTGACAACAGCTTTGACTTTGCCTTTCACTAGGCCGCCATCGTTGTATACGCCAACGATTTTTTCCCAGTTTTGCTTGTGGGCTGCTTTTTCTTTGGAGAGTACGACCATTCCTTCGTCGTTCTCAAGTTTAACGAGTAGGACTTCTACGCCGTCACCTACTTCGATTTCTTCGTCTTCAAATTCAGAGACTGGTATGGCACCTTCTGATTTGTAGCCGATGTCAACAAGGATGACTTGTGGGCGAATGTCAATGATTGTGCCATTGACGATGGTTCCTTCGTTAAATTCGCGGAACTTAGAGTCAATGAGTTCTGCGAGTTCTAGGTTAACACTCATGTGTGTTTCTGTGTTTGGTTTAGTTTATTACGATTTCTACCGCTTTGCCTCAGAACGCTGACAGGAACCGAGGCTCCAACTACCTGTCAACGGGTAGAAATCTGGTGGCGAAACGTAGGCAATGTGGTTATTTTGGCAAGAAGAATGTCTGTGCGGGGATGCTCATTTCTTCTATTTTCACCTACCCTCTCTCTCGTTTCTGCCAATTTGGGTTGTTTCCGATCCAGACAAGCACAATCTCTCTTGTGTGAACTCTTAAGAATTGTGGACTACGCAGAGTTCGCGAAATCTGGTTGTATGTTGAGAAATGAGGTTACCGGAGGTGCTCTTTAATCTAGAGACCAGAGTCGGAGATGTTCAATTTCTAGGCCTGTGGAGGATATGAGGAGTTCTCGTTTTGTCTCGTGTCCAAGTCCACTTGCACTGTATGAGCTTAATTCTTCGTCTTCAAGATACACTGTGATCTTTCTGCCACTATTGTGTATAAAGATATTTGACATGACATTTGTATGAATCCCTGCTGAAAAGGTGATTTCATTCTCTGCGATGAGTTCTCTTAATTTCTCATTGGCTCCTACGCTGTTTCTGAGTTTTACGCCTTTGGGACTAAAGAATCCATTCTGGAGGTCTGATATTTTCATGTCTCCATCTCTCATGGTCACTCCACATAGGCGCCCGTACTGTGATTCTTTAGACTCTGGATCACTGTAGCTAATAAAGGTGTAATCGGCGGTGGTGATCTTTGCCCTAATCCACATTACGCTGTCTTTGATATCTTCTTTTAGCTTGTGCGTAATGACGACATGCGAGTCTGCTATTTCATGGACTTTGAGCACTAATTTTCCATCTGAGAAGTCACACTGCTTGTGACCTTCTGCGGAGCGCTTGCTGTTACTTCTCCAGTCAGGCCCTAGTTGCTCGACATCATCTGGATCTTCTCGATTAAAGCTGTCTTCAAAGATCAGCCGTCCGCGTTTCTTGACAAGGGAGGCGAGTCTTTTGGGGAGTATTTCACCTTCTTTAGGTAGATAATAGTTTTTTGATTCGTCGGCAACAAGGTCTGTTTTTGGACGTTGTTTTAACCATTCTTGGTCTTGTTTTGAGAGTTTTTCGAGTGGCAGTGTGAATTCTTTTGCGTCTTTGAGACGCTTTATTGTTACTTTGTTTTCATCGGAGGAAATGTACTCTGCATCAATGGTCACGCCATCTTTTGACGTCCATGTTCTTGCTTCTGCTTGGCTCAGGAGCAGTGCTGTGAGTACAAAGATTGGTGATATGAGGTGTTTGATCATTTTTGTTCTTAGTTAGAGGGGTTATTCATAGAACTATGAACGGTTTTCAATTCTTGCAATGAATCGGTAGATTTTCTGCCTTTTCTTTAGCCGTTGCAATCAAAAAGCTGAATCCTCTCGTCGCTCTGGATTTCTTTGTTCTTCTTTCAGCTACAAGGGTCGATACAAAAACTAGCTAATGCTGTAGTGCGCATTAGCTAGTTTTGAGGTTTGAACATTTTCTATGAATTAATCTTCTTCTAGGCTTTCTCCTCCGTGACTGAGGATGAATTGTAGATCATCCACACCTAGATTACTGGCAAATCCTTCGTCTCCGAGGACATTGGTGACAAGTGCTGTCTTCTGGTGCTGGAGTACACGGATTTTCTCTTCCACGGTATCTCTGGTGAGTAGGCGGTAGGCGATGACTTTGTTCTTCTGACCAATACGGTGAGTTCGGTCAATCGCTTGGTTTTCCACAGCTGGGTTCCACCATGGATCATAGAGGATGACGTAGGAGGCTGAGGTGAGGTTAAGGCCTGCTCCACCTGCTTTGAGCGAGAGCATGAAGACGGAGGGTTCTTTGGTCGTCTGGAATTTTTCAATTTCACCACGGCGGTCTTTGGTCTGACCTGTGAGGTAGTTATACGCGCGGCTCTCTGTTTCGAGGCGGGCTTTGATAATATCCAGCATGGAGACGAACTGGGAGAAGACCAAGACCTTGTGACCTTCTTCACGCAGCTGATCGAGCAGATAGAAGAGTGCTGTCATCTTGGCGCTTTCTTCCTTGAGGTACTTCGGGTCGATGAGTCCTGGGTGGCAGCAGATCTGACGAAGGCGCATGAGGCCCTGTAGAATCGCAAATGAGTTCTTCTTGACGGCTTCGTCTGAGTCCAGTCCAAGAAGTGCCTTCTGAATGCGCTTGAGCTCGGCTTTGTACATTTCTGCCTGTATGCCTTCCATGTTGGCAAAGACTTCTTCTTCCGTTCTCGGTGGTAGATCTTTGGCGACTTGGAGCTTTGTACGGCGTAGCAGGAATGGTCTCAGACGTGCAGCTAGGCGGTTCTGCGAGCCTGGGTCTTTGCGCTTATCAAAGCGTTTCTTAAAGTAGGCTCGAGTTCCAAGTACTCCAGGCATAGCGAAGGCCATGAGTGACCACATGTCCATGAGGCGGTTCTCAATGGGTGTACCTGTTAGTACTAGGCGATTCGTCGCATTGAGGTCTCTCGCGGCCTTGGCGGCCTTTGAGTCTGGGTTTTTAATCTGCTGACCTTCATCTAGGATGACTGTGAGCCACTGAATGCCATTGAGATCATCGCCACAGACTCTGAGCTGTGCGTAGTTGAGCACTACGACATCGAGCCTGTCTTGGGCTTCTTCGACATCGAGATCATCACGTGTGCGTAATACTTTAACTTTGAGTTCTGGGGCGAACTTTTCGGTTTCTGTCGCCCAGACATCGAGTACGGACTTCGGACAGACAACTAGAGCTGGCTTCTTCCTGACCTTCTTGTCATCCAAGTTGAGCTGGCGCAACCAGAGGATGTAGGTGATGGACTGGATGGTTTTACCCAGACCCATGTCATCGGCAAGTATTCCGCCGAAACGATTCGTCGCTAGGTAGGCTAGGAAACGGAAACCCTCTACCTGATAAGGACGGAGTGTCGCCTGGAGGCCTTCCGGTACATCGACATCGACATCGACCTGAATTTCCTGGGCAGAATCTTTGATGCGTTTCCAGGCTTTCGGGTCAAAGACCTCTGCGGCCTTTGGATCAGCTAGCTGGAGTGCGTGCATTCTGTGGGTTTCTCCTGAAAGGTCAAAGGGATCAAGTCCCAGGCGTGTGACCGCGTCTCGCTGGTCATCATCTAGCTTGATTTCTAGACGCATCCAGCCGCCATCTTCCATGCGGACATAGCCACCTCTGGCAGCAACGAGCTGGCGAATCTGAGTTTTGCTGAGATTCACTCCGTCCACATCAATCACAATGCGAAGGTCAAACCAATCGATGTCTTGATTCACAACCTCGAAGCGCACAGCAGCAGCCACGGGGTCTGCGAGGAGTGTTTTGAGCTTGTAGTCGAGCTCTGTGACAACACTCTCTGGCATGGTGGTCGCCCATTCTGCGAATTTTTCAGGAAAGAGCTTTGTGACGCGGGATTTAAACGCACCGAGTTTTTCATCAAAGGTGAGCCCCATCTCTGAGAGTAAGCTAGGGACTGGATAGAGGTCTTCGCGGGCGAAGCGCAGAAGCTGCTGGCCTTTGACGGGCTTTTGCTCAACAAGTTCCCAGCCGCTTTTCACGAGTTTCTCCGTGCGGCGCTCTTTGCGCTCTAGTGCTTCGACTTCGACCACTAAGTGCTCGGTCTCCGCCGCTGTGAGTCCCTGCTCAATACGCATTCCCATCTTAGGGTAGAGATCGAGGTCGACAACGCGTTTCTTCAGTGACTCGGGGAGCTTCGCTCCTATTTTACGTAGAAATTCGACTCCTTCGAGTGAGTCAATGACGAGCTTAGGGATCAAGTAGCGTGGCATGATCTCTGTATCATCTAGCCAGCGCGGTGGCCCTGGGAACACTGTTTCATCTGACTGATAGAGTTCTTCGCGACCTGGGAGCAGACGTACTGAGTGGGAGACGTTTTCTCCCTTTTTTGTCACTAACTGGAGGGCGAAGGAGCGCTCATCATAGGGATCATCTTCGCAGATCCACTTGAGTGGGTCTTTGACAACTTTAAAGTACTTTTCATCCAGGTTAACAATGTAGCCTTTGAGCGCGGACTGGCGGAAGAGGCGATTCATGAATCGGCAGCATTCTTCCTGATCGAGATCAAGAGAGGTGACTGCTTCTTTCGCGTAGAAGTGGAGGTAGTGCTCCCAGATGACTTGGCTTGCGGCGTCCATGCGCAGTGCCGCTTCATCAAAGAGGCCTACGAGACGATCAATGTCACCCTTTTCTTTCACATGAATCCATTCTTCAGATTCCCCTTCTTTAAACTCAAGGTGAGCTTCATTGATGGTGGAGACGATGCGGAAGGCGATCTTTTGTGGCTTGCCTTCTGGTGGACGATCATTGACGGACTCGATCCGGTCATACCATTCTGAGACTTCTCGCTCACGCTCCCAGTCCTGCATTCTGCGCTGCACAGCCTCTAGGTCTGTGATCACATTCATGAACTCTGGGTAGTTGAGCTTACGCTTATAGAATGCGTAGGCTAGGTAGTTCCAGAATTCCAAAATGTCTCCCGGGGGCATCGGCCATAGCTCTAGTGGGTCATAGCTGACTATCTCCCAGCGGGGATTCAGGCGCACCATGTCGTGGTCGTGCATTTCCCCCTCAATGACGTAGCGGCGGTAGCGCTTCTCTAACTTACTGATGAAGTCTGCTTCCTTGTCATCGACCTCACGGTCTAACTTATCCTCGATAATGTCGATGAGTGGTGTATCATCAAATTCATTCGGAGACTCAGGGAGATCTTCACCGCGGTGCATACGCTCCATCATGGTGGCGTACTGACAGATACCTGAGACGAGTGGATCCTCAGCGGTGCAGCTCCCAAACCAGCGATTCCCCTGCAAGCGTAAGCTCGTGCGGAATGTGCCTGATTTGTGCTCGACGCGGCCTTGAATAAAAAGGTGATTACCGAAAATCTGTGTGACGAAGCCTTCTTGCTGGATCTCGTCACCAGCTTTTCGTGCCTCTTCGGGGAAACTATTAAGAAAGTTGAGTGTTGCTCTATCTGGATTCATTAGAAAATTCTTCCTTGTTGTGCTAGCAGGACATAGCGCCCAGCCAGCTCTACCATCAGCAGTAACGTGATGGGAAATCGATTTTATAGCCTATTTACTCAAACTAGCAAGCTAAGTTTGATACTATTCTCCCTGAGAAAATGAGACACTTGTTTAAGTCCTTTTAAGAATTCTCATTGGTATCACCTCTCTATGATTAGCCTTGTCAGCTAGTAGTGATGCGCTAATGCTTGCGCTGAAATCATGAGCGAGACAGATCCAATACCTGTTGAGGAATTCACCACTATCGAGTCTATTTTTGTACGCCACAGAAATGCACTACTCCTACGTGGGCAGTTCACCCCTATCTACACAGACTACTACCTCCACCTGATGGAGAATAAGCTGCGCCATAAGGAGGAGCTCGATACTTTACTCAAAGAAACACTCACAGTTCTGACTCTCCATCTCGCGGCTCGCCCGTGGGCAGAAACCATTGCTTGGACAGTGAATATGCGCGCACCTAGGCTCAATCTCTTTGTCACAGGGAGCTCCACTCGTGAGAATATCGTGGGACACCTCCTCACTGAGAATGTCAAAGAACCTGAGCAGACGATCCTCCACAGCCAAACTGTGGCTAGAACTCCACAAGGCAGACAATCTAAAGTCGCCCTCACCGAGGACAAAGACCCCTTCTGCTGGATCGAGGAATTCTACTCTCAGAGTGAGCAGCTTCCAGCGAGAGCGTTTCGCCTCCCAGATGAGAACTACGCCCTCATAGTCGCCCAGCCAGACTGCGATCTAGAATGGCTAGAATCTCTGAGCACTGAGGATGTCTGCCAGATAACAGAGATAGAACAGACCAAGCTGCTAGAGACGCGAAAGTTCCGCTTCCAGTGTGGCTGCAGCCTCCAGCGTATTTTGCCTTCTCTCTCTGCTTACAAGGGCAATGCGGCAGCTCTCTTTGAGGGGGCGGCGGAGTTAGACATCCAGTGCCCACGATGCGGTAGCCACTACACGATCACCCCTGATATGTTTGATGCCTAAGGGCTCTCTCCGTGAGCTCAGAATATAAGCATTTCTAATGATCTCCCCTAACTCCCTCTCGATCAAAAATTTTAAATATAATTCATCTAGCAGCTATGTCCACCATCTCTGACACCTACGAACAGTACGTTCTTCCTACATACGGTAGATTCTCACTCGTCCCTCAGAAGGGTGAGGGCTCTTACCTCTGGGATGCCGAAGGGAAGAAGTATCTCGACTTCTGCACAGGCATTGCCGTCTGTAGTCTCGGCCACTGCCACCCTGCCCTCACGAAGGCGATTCAGACACAAGCCGCAGAACTCATCCACTGCAGCAATCTCTATCAGATCCCCCAGCAGGCTGAACTCGCTAAGCAAATCACCAAGCACGTCGGCATAGCGGGCAAGGTCTTTTTTGCGAACTCGGGGGCGGAGGCCAATGACGGCATGATTAAGACCGCACGGCGCTTCGGCCACCACACACCTACAGAGAATGGGGAAGAAAATGGGGAAGCTCGACACGAGATCATCACCTTCCAGCAGTCATTCCACGGTAGAACTCTCGGCGGAATTGCAGCGACTGGACAAGAAGGCATCAAGGAAGGCTTCGCCCCACTAATACCTGGATTCACACATGTCGATTACAATGATCTCGCCGCCACAGAGGCCGCGATCACCCCACAAACTGTCGCCATCATGCTTGAGGTGATTCAGGGGGAAGGTGGTATTCACGCAGCGAGCCCAGAATTTCTCAAAGGTATCAAAGAGCTCTGTGAAACGCATAATCTCTTACTCATGATCGATGAGATCCAGACAGGATTTGGTAGAACAGGTGACATGATGGCGTGGCGCAGCATTCTCCCAGAGCTCGAGCCCGATGTCATTAGCTGGGCGAAGGGCATGGGAGGTGGCTTCCCGATCGGGGCCTTCTGGGTCAATGACCGAGAGCTCAGTAGTGGCCAGACGCTCTCTAGTCTGATGGGGCCTAAGTCCCACGGCTCGACCTATGGTGGTAATCCCCTCGCCTGTAGTGCTGCTATCGCCGTACTCGATACCATCGAGAAGGAAAACTTGAGCCAAAATGCCAAGACCCAAGGCGCAGTCATTCGCCAGAGCATTCTCTCCTGGCAGTCGCCATGGATCAGTGAAGTCCGCGGTATGGGACTCATGTTAGGTATCGGCCTTAACGCAGAAACATTCTCTAACAAGACCTCTCTCCCAGAAGGTATGACACCTGCTCTGCACCTCGTCATCCAGCTCATGGAGCGCGGCCTCCTCACAGTCCCCGCAGGGACACACACCGTGCGCTGGCTGCCACCACTCAATGTCTCAGAGAGCGAAGTCAAAGAGGCACTCGGTATTCTCAAGGGAACTCTCGAAGAGCTAACCTGTTAGCTCGGCTAAGAACCGGGCATGATCTGGGCGAGCTCGCTCTTAGCCCCTGCATGGCGTTTCCTAACAAATCAGATCTCTAACCAAGCGTGCTGATTTCATAGACAATGATCGAGCCACCGTGCTTCATCTCTACAGACTTACGAAGTACAGGAACTCCCAGCAGCCCTTCTAACATGCGCACCTCCATGGCAATGGCACTAGGGTACTGGGCAAAGACACGCTTCATTGGGTGATGGTATTCTTCGATACGAAAGCCATCTTCTGGAGAGTAGTGACAGCGGCAGAAACAACCAAAGGCGCCGCGCAGATCAGCGAGGCGCGTGGCACGCTCCACTATCGATTTCCCCTTGTGCACGGGCTTCAGCCACTGGTTTCTGAGCGTCTCGAAATACTGAAACAATAAGCGCTCTACAGCATGATCCCCATACAGACTCGCTATCGAGGAGAGCAACTCGAGAGAAAGCTCGACACCTGCCTGAGGCAGCATGTCATCGCATTTATCAGTAAGTCGATAGAGTTTCTCAGGACGCCCAGCGGTGGAGCGCGGTACTCTCCAAGTACTTAGGTAACCTTGTTTATGGAGTTTTTCACAATGCTGCTTCGCCCCCATGTAGCTGATGCCTAGCTCTCTGGCGATTTCAGCCACTGGTAGTCCACCCGTTGTCTTCAGACACTCTAGCAGATTGAAAACCTGGGGTCTGGATAGCTCTCTAAATCCCTCAGGAAACATGATCTTTCTCTATGGCTACGTTCTGACCCGCAGTATCGATATTGACAAAGCTCACTCTCGTCGAAAAGACAATCTCGCCATCTGGCACCTTCCCTCTATAAACCTTCACCTCGTAGCTCACCGATGTCTTACCCAGTCGCACTCTCTCACAGCAAATGGCGAGTATAGAGCCATTTTTCACACTGTGGCGGAATTCCACTTTATCCATCCCCACTGTGACAAAGCGCGCGTCTGGAAACTCTAAACTCGCCGCGATGAAACTCGCCTCATCCACCCAACTAAGCAATTTACCTCCAAACAAAAAACCATATTGATTCAGATCCTCTGTGACTACTAATCGGTGCGTCTGCATAGGCTAGATAGAATAAACCCAATGACTAGGAACTGGACTTCAGGGTAATCTGAATGCGCTTATAGCGAGTATTCCCGCGCGGTGAGGAGGTTTCTACTTCATCGAAGTCTTCGAGGGCATTATGAACGATTCGGCGGTAGTAGGCATTGAGCGGGCGCGTTCTCGCGGCTTTCCCTTCCTTGAGCACGCGCTGAGCAAGTAATTTTGCCTTCTCAATCAAGGCCTCTTCCTGCTTTTTCCTATAATGATCACAGTCGACTTTCACTCTGGGGGCATCTGGGTAGTGCTTTTGTAAAATACGGTTCACCAAGTACTGGAAATCCTCGAGCCGGTCTCCGTTCTTACCGATGATTAACTTCGAGTCTTCACACAGAATCTGTAAGCATAGAGCCTCCTGTGTCTCTTCCTGCTCGATCTGAGCGGAGAAACCTAGTTTTTCAAGCATAGTCGCTAAAATTTTCTCAGATGCCAGTTGCCAAGTCATAGCGCTAAAGTATGTCCTAGGGACTTTCTCGTCAATACAGCAATACCTCAGAAAGCCGACTTCTCCCATGCACTTTCCCCTTGCCAAGAGAAAGGTGCAAACACAGCCTGTGCCCATGATTATATTTCCCAACGAAGAGGATTTCATCACCATTCACAATACCCTCGCCCAAAGTGGTGAGGAAACTCAAGTCGACATCCTCGCAGGTATCGAATGCGATGATGAGGACAAGGCCGCGCAGGCAGAGAAAGGTGACGAAGATCCCATTGCAGTACTAGAAGTCGTCATCCAGTGGGACGCACCCCAGCAAGTAGGTATCGTGGACTGGTTCTTTGTACGTGAGTCTAGCACACAGAAGAAAGAGCCAAATATTGAGCACGGAGGTCCACTACTCGCCTTTCGCTACGCAGGGGAAGAGCCTGATTTTGACCACCTGCTACAGCACGCCGTCCCTAGGCTCAACAAAACGATTTCATGGGCGAACTTCGACACAGAGATCGAGGAGGAAGATCCGGCCTAACTCCTACTCACCTCCCACAGATTAATTTCCTAACAAACACTTTCACCATACACACTAGATCATGTCAGACGCTACATCGAGTGCCTCTATAGCGAGTGCCTCAGAACTTACAGTTTGCTACTCCACACACTCCGTTCTCGATGGTCTGACAGCGGCGATTCACCAAGGAGATCGAATCGGGCTGGTCGGGCGCAATGGCTGCGGTAAATCTACTTTTCTACGAATCGCCGCGGGAGAGTCCGAGCCAGATTCAGGGCTCTTTGTCACCAGAAAGGGACTCATCACCGGCTACTTACCCCAGAAGTTCGAGCTCGACCCAGCCAAAGATGTTCTCTCTAACATCATGGATGGTGCTCGCTGGATCCAAGAACTCATCGAAACCTATGAGAATACACCCGCCGAGAGCGCCCAGAGTGCCGAGCTGCTCGACCAGATTAACCAACTCGATGGCTGGACACTCGAGCAGCGCGCCCAAGGCCTCATCACAAATCTTCACGCTCCAGAGGGACACCTTGATATCTCGCGCCTCTCGGGTGGGGAAAAGCGCCGAGTCGCCCTCTGCCGCGCTCTCATTTCTAAACCAGATTTCCTCATTCTTGATGAGCCCACCAACCACCTCGACACAGAGTCTATCGAGTGGTTAGAGCAGTTTCTTGCGCGCTACAAGGGTACTTGCCTCTTTGTCACTCACGACCGCTACTTCCTGGATCGCATCTCCACCTCCATTCTTGAGATCAGCCAGGGCAAAGCCTACTCCTATGAAGGGAACTACACCGACTACATGCTCACACGCGCTGAGAGAATGGCCAATGAGCAGCGCACAGAGCATAAGCGTCAGCGGTTTTTACAAAAAGAACTCGAGTGGGTGCGCAGACGGCCAAAGGCACGCGGCACGAAGTCGCGAGACCGCCTCGACCGATACTTCGAGGTCAAAGACCAAGATGGCCCAGAAAAGGAACTCGAAGTTGATCTCATCATTCCGCCAGCTCCCAAGCTCTCTAACCGAGTCATTGAGCTCAACCAAGTGGGTAAGCAAATTGGTGATCGCAGATTATTTCACAAACTCGACTTTAAGCTAGAAGGTGGCGAGCGTGTTGGCATAGTCGGCCGTAATGGCATGGGTAAGTCCACACTACTGCGTGTTATCCTCGGAAAAGAACCAGCGAGCTCTGGAGAAGTCCTCCTCGGATCAAGAGCGGAGATCAACTATGTGGATCAAGATAGGCTCAATCTTGATGATAACCTCTCTGTCTTTGAAGAAGTCGGTGAAGGCCAAGAATACGTCACACTTGGTGAAGAAAAGATCGGCCTCAGAGCGTATTTACGCCGCTTCCTCTTTAGTGATGAGCGCATTAATACCAAGATCGAGCTGCTCAGTGGTGGCGAGCGCAGCCGGGTACTGCTCGCAAAAATTTTGAAAAAAGGCGGTAATATCCTCGTCCTTGATGAGCCGACCAATGACCTCGACTTAAACACCCTGCGACTGCTCGAAGAAGCCCTGCTAGGCTTCCAGGGTAGTGTGCTCGTTGTCAGCCACGACCGCTACTTCCTTAACCGTGTCTGCACAGGTATTCTTGCCTTTGAAGATGATGGCGGCCTGCACTACTCCCCCGGCTCCTACGACTACTACTTAGAGAAAAAAGCAGAGCGCGATAAGCAAACAGCACCGCCAAAGAAGGAATCAACAAAAACACCGGAGAAAGCCAAGCGCCCACGAAAACTCAAATGGGCCGAGCAGCGCGAGTTAGAAACCATCGAAGAGGTTATCCTTGAGGCAGAAGAAATCGCCTCCGCACTAGAGACTGAGATGAGTGAACCTGACTTCTACACCCAGCACACACACGACTGGCAAGAGTACGAAGAAAAACGAGCGAGTGCTCGCCAGAAAGTCTCTGACCTCTATGATCGCTGGGAAGAGCTCGAAGCCATTAAGCAGGCGAGTGAGGTTTCGAGCTGATAACTGAGCAAAAACATGAACGGTATCGCTCTCGCAAACTGCGAACTGATGAGCCTCCTTCCGGGCGACCTTTCGGAATTTAACCAATACTATTGGCTAGTCTCTTCTCAAGCGGGATGGAAACCGCTTCAGGAACAGCCAACAGAAACTGATTGGGATGAGTTAGAAAGCAAACTCGAAGCCAGTCTAGTTGATGTAGAAGCACTCAAGGACTCAGATCTAGCCTTGATTGATATCAAACGATTTTCTGAAATCATCCCTCATCTGAGATTAGACGAATGGACTTACTTGATTGGCTTTCAAGCATCTGCAGAATATCTAAGTTGTATTCTCGAAGACCATGCCCTTTTTACCCCCCTACTTCCTGCATTTTTCCAAAGTTTGACCAAGCACAAAGCAACAGCTATATTTTACATCGACCAGTGGTGGGAATGCTTTCCAAATGAAAGCAAAATTCTTTCGGGTGTCGGTAAAGGGTTAGAACAAGCACCAACATCGTCAGAGAAGTGGATCCAGTTCTCAACTGACTATCGAACCCCTGTCTATCCAAACTTGGAAGACTAACAGCATACATCACCGTAAATCTAACTGCACGGAATCAGTTCAATTGGTTATACTCAAACAGCAGCCTAAATCCATGAAACCTAACAACTCTATCCTAGAATGCCCTTCTTGTCATAAACCACTGGTGAACGTCGGCAGCAAGGTAGAGAGAGTTCATAGTATCCCGAAATTCATAAACAAGCACCATTCAGCCCTGCTCTACTCGATCATTGGGATGATGCTCGTTTGTGTTCTGTGTGGGGTATTTGGGTACGATCGATTTGCAGCCTTTGCGATTCTAGGGTCCATACTCATACCTCCGGCCATACTCTACTTCTTAGTTCGCTCTTTCAGTTTATACAGAGTGACTGACTGCCCATACTGTGGGTATCACGATGAGCAAAAAATCGGCAAATCAAATACACCGGGCTAGTAAAATGTCCACCTAGTCGCTGAGCTGTATTGACTGGTGATTGAGGTGTGGTCAGCTGAATCAGAAACCAAACTAAGACCATAAGTAGGAAAGCCTTGGCTGTCTGACTAGAAGACTCAGCTTGCAATGTGTGCCAGATGTGATACATTGATCCCATGTCACAAACAGCTGTCATTCATGCGCGTATCGATCCTGATACCAAGGTTGCTACCGAAAGGGTCTTGGAGACTCTGGGTATGACGCCGACAGAAGCGATCAGATTACTCTATCGTCAGATCGCTATGAGGGGAGAATTTCCCGTGGAATTACGCATCCCTAATGCAGAAACTGCAGCCGCTCTCAACAGAGCTGAAAAAGGCAAAGACATCGAGAGCTTCGATAATGCTGAAGACCTCTTCGCGTCTTGGGAGTGATGCGCATTATTCAACCTACATCGTTCAAAAAGGACGTCAAACGGATGAAAAAGAGAGGCAAGGATCTCGAGAAATTACAGAGATTTATTCAGCTTCTCCTCTCTGGTGAGAGCTTGCCAGATCAGTACAAAGACCATGCCCTGAGTGGAAACTGGCACGGCTGGCGTGACGCCCATATAGAACCCGATTGGATACTCCTATATAAAATCACCAAGGAGGAATTGACCCTCGGACGTACAGGAACACACTCCGATCTCTTCTGAACTAATGCCGAAGAAAGGGCTGCAGACAGATCAAATCAGCTTTTGAGTTGTGATGGTAATTAACTCCGAGAGTTTGCGTTTTATCTACAGTGATTTCACCTACAAAAAAAGCCCCTACCCTTAAAGAGTAGAGGCTGATGAAATATCTTCGTTTAGTCTAATGACTTAGCCAAGCAGCTCTTCGCCAGCGGCTACGACGTCGCATGGTGTCATTCCGAGCTCTTTCATGACTGTGTCGCCAGGAGCTGAGATACCGAAGCGATCGATGCCGAGTACCTTGCCTTCGAGACCTGTGTACTTGTGCCAGAGAGCGGATACACCTGCTTCAATCGCGATACGCTTTGTGCAGCATGGTGGAAGGACTTCTTTCTTGTAGTCTTCACACTGGCGATCAAAGCGCTCCATACATGGCATAGAGACGACGCGAACGCCCTCACCGAGCTTGGCTGCGGCTTCGTATGCGTGGCCTACCTCAGAACCAGTTGCCATGATGATGAGCTTCAGGTCACCAGTTTCTTTCTTAAGAATGTAGCCACCTTTGTAGGCACCTTCACGGCGAACAGATGCGTCTACCTCTGAGAAATTAGCGACTTTCTGGCGAGAGAAGATAAGGGCTGTTGGCCCATCTGTGCGGTGCATCGCTGCTGCATAGGAACCTGCGACTTCTTCTGGATCTCCAGGACGTGCGACATCGAGGCCAGGAATCACGCGTAGACCACTGACTGTCTCCACTGGTTGGTGAGTCGGGCCGTCTTCACCAACACCCACGGAGTCGTGTGTGAAGATGTAGGTCACTGGAAGTTTCGCCAGTGCTGCGAGGCGGATGGATGGGCGTAGGTAGTCAGCAAAGACGAGGAAAGTCGCGCCACTCGGGCGGAAGAGACCATCGTAGGCAATACCATTACAGATCGCTCCCATCGCGTGTTCACGAATACCGAACCAGAGGTTACGGCCGCATGGTGTGCTCGCAGAGAAGTCACCTGCGTCCTTGATGTAGTTCTTAGTAGAACCATAGAGGTCAGCTGATCCTGTGATGAGCTGTGGAAGTGCCTTAGAAATTGAGTTAATCACAGCACCACCTGTGCCACGAGTCGCGTCAGCGTAGTCAGCACCAAATTCTGGAATTTGCTCAAGCAGATCCGATGGCACTGCCTTAGCAACTCCCTGAGAGAGCTCTTCTGCGAGTGCTGGATTTGCCGCTGCCCATGCCTTGTGAGTTTCCTCCCAAGCGTTAAATTCTTTTGTATTCTCAGCAACTACGTCACTAAAGAAGCTACGAACTTCATCAGACACGTAGAATGTCTCTGCTGGAAGTCCCATGTTGGCGCGAGCAGATTCTGCAAAGTTCGCACCACCTTCGCCGTGACCCTTCTGAGTGCCTGCGACTTCAGGGATACCACGGGCGATTTCTGTCTTAGCGATAATGACCTTTGGCTTGCCATTGTCATTGGCCTTCGCGGCTTCGAGAGCGTCTTTTACAGCGGCGAGGTCATGACCGTCAATAGTCACGGCATCCCAGCCTTGTGAGAGGAAGTAGTCCTGAGCTCCTGTGCCCTGTGTGACGTCAGCCATCGCGTCGAGTGTCACGTCATTGCTATCGTAGATAAGAATGAGGTTATCGAGTTGATTGTGACCGGCAAATTCGATGGCCTCACGTGCGACACCTTCTTGGATACAGCCGTCTCCTGCGAGTGCGAAGATGTGCTGATTAAAGATGGTGTGGTCTGCTGTATTGTAGCGCGCTGCTGCGTGCTTGGCACTCACGGCGTAACCGACGGCATTACCAATACCCTGACCAAGTGGTCCTGTGGTCGCCTCGACACCTGGAGTTTCATCAAACTCTGGGTGACCTGGTGTGATACTGTGGAGCTTACGGAAGCTCTTTACTTCATCGAGAGAAACCGCATAGCCACTGAGGTGGAGCCAGCTGTAGATGAACATAGAACCGTGTCCACCTGAGAGGATGAAGCGATCGCGGTTGAGCCACTTCGGGGCTGCTGGATTATAGCGAAGAGTTTCACCAAAGAGAACGGCACCGATTTCGGCACAGCCTAATGGGAGTCCTAAATGACCAGAAGAACATGCGTGGACGGCGTCAATGGCCAGTCCTCGAGCTTGTGTAGCTGCTTGTGTAAGGATGTCTTGATTCATACTTGGAGCTGAGTCTCTATAATGCTTTTCAAATTCGCAAGAGGTATTTCTGGCATACTGGACTTATTTCACCCAGATGTAGCTAGAGGGCAGCACGCGCACGCATTTCCTCTCTCTAATCCATGAAAACTGCTCATTCTGGACAAAAAAAGACACCCAGACGCTGTGGCGCGCTGGGTGTCTTTCCTAAGTATGCGTTCTAGAAAGAAGTAAAATTATTGGCCAGACTCAGTGTCTGCAGCTCCTTCTAGTTTTTTAAGAGCTTCGAGGGCCTCTCCTGTGATGTCGTACTTGTCTTTTGTGTGCAGTAGGAGTGGCACCTGTGACTGGCTACGGCCTGAGCTATCAAGCACGAAGTCGAGATCCTTGGCAGCGGCGACTTCAGAAACTACGTCTTGGATTTCTTGGAGAATGGAGCGCATGCGTGCTACCATTTGCTCATTGAGTGCTGCGTTTTTGCGCTTGAGAAACTCACGGCGCTCGCGGTCTAGTGCATTTCCGTCACTGATACGGCGGCGTGCATCATTCTCGATCTCGAGGCGCTTGCGCTCACTTAGAGATCCGTCTTCCATCATCTTGCGGAACTTCTGGATCTCAGTTTCAATTTCTTTGATTTCTGTCAGGCGCTCGTTGTTCTTCTTCTGAATGGCCGCTTGTTCTGTCTGTAGAGATTCCTGGGCTTCTTTGGTCTTATGATAGTCATTAAAGAGCTTCTGCATGTCCACTGAGGCGATTTTTAGCTCTGCCGTGGCTGAGCCAATCATGGCTACGGCCAAACCCGCAAAGAGGACGAATGTTTTACAAATTGATTTCATGGTTGGTGTTTTCTACAATGGCGAATTATCGTATACGCTCGAAGTTGCACAGAAATGGCCGCGGAGTCAACGCCCTGAATTGTCTTTTTACTGGTTTTTGTGAGCCCTCCCTTCCAATCTCACTCACACAGTACTATGCAACTATTACGCTCTGCTCGAGAACTACAAGAATGGATCCTTCAGACATCTGGTCTACGTGTGCTTGTTCCGACCATGGGGGCTCTGCATGATGGTCACTGCGAGCTCATTGCCCACGCGAAGCGTCTTGCCGAGCAGGCTCAATCCGGCCGGGTGATCGTTTCTATTTTTGTCAATCCCATCCAGTTTGACCGCGCTGAGGATCTC
This sequence comes from uncultured Verrucomicrobiales bacterium, assembly GCA_937928735.1. GTDB lineage: Bacteria > Verrucomicrobiota > Verrucomicrobiia > Verrucomicrobiales > Akkermansiaceae > Rubritalea. The sequence continues at coordinate 19,474 of CALFVF010000022.1, forward strand.
TCTTCTTATCCTGTGAAGACACTACAAGATCACGCGATCTGTGAAGAGCTCGGTGTGGATGCCGTTTTCTCCCCAGAGTCATTCTACGAACCAGATCGCTCTATCACCATCACCGAGCGGAGCCTCTCCACCCTCCTTTGTGGGGCGACGCGCCCTGGCCACTTCGATGGGGTGTGTACTGTCGTGGCTAAGCTCTTGATGGCGACTCAGGCTCAGCACGCAGTCTTTGGAAAAAAAGATTATCAGCAACTAGCGATTATTCGCCGTATGGTGCGAGATCTCAATCTCCCAGTCCAGATCCACGGTGTGGAGACTCAGAGAGACCAGCGAGGCCTCGCACTCTCCTCAAGAAACTTACGATTATCTGCCTCCAACCAAGACGCCGCCCCCCTTCTCTACCAAGCACTACTCAAGGCCAGAGAGCTCTCACGCTCTCTCGATATCAGTGCGCTCCTAAAGGCCACATCAGAGACGATCACTGGGCACCCGACTGCCGCAGAGGCACCGCGCATTGATTACTTAGAACTCGTCGACTGCGAGACCTTGCAAGTCGCCAAAGATTACTCCAGGCCGACACTGCTCGCGGCTGCTGTGTTCTTTGGCGATGTTAGGCTCATTGACAATATCGAGATACCAGCCCACTCTTCTTAGCTCATGGATCATTCTTCAGACTTCCTTGTTATCGGTACCGGCATCGCCGGGCTCTCCTTCGCGCTACGCGCTGCCGAGCACGGTACTGTAACTGTACTCACTAAGGGGCAACCCATCGAGTCGAATACAGCCTGGGCTCAAGGTGGCATTTCCGCTGTTCTCCCAGAGGAACTCCGCGCTCCAGGAGACAGCTGTGAGTCCCACATTGCTGATACTATAGATGCTGGTGCTGGTCTCTGTGATAGCCAAGTGGTTGAGGATATTATTCGCGGGGGAGCAGAGACCATTGAGGAGCTCATCACTTATGGAGTCGAATTTGACAAGGCAAGTCATGAAGGCTTCTCTCTGGGGAAAGAAGGCGGTCATAGTGAGCGCCGCATTCTCCACTGTAAGGACACCACTGGTCTCTCCATTGCTAAGGCTCTGATTGAGCGTGCAGAAGCTCACCCCAATATCACCCTTCTCTCTGAGCACTTCGCCATTGATCTCGTCACCACTGGGCGCCTTGGTGTTGTCACGGATAATCGAGTCATTGGCGCCTACGCGCTCGATGAGGTGACGAATCAAGTGATCACCTTCCGCTCAGATCGTGTGGTACTCGCCACCGGAGGCTGCGGAAAAGTTTATCTCTACACGACCAATCCCGATAGCTCCACGGGAGATGGAGTCGCCATGGCTTGGCGCGCTGGAGCGAGCATCACAAACATGGAATTTGTGCAGTTTCACCCAACTTGTTTCTATAATCCAGCGGCCACGGGAGCAGAAGCACGCTCTTTTTTAGTCTCTGAGGCCGTGCGCGGAGAAGGTGGGATTCTCATCAATGCTAAGGGTGTGGAATTCACCAAAGAGCATGACCCGCGCGGCTCGCTCGCCCCCCGTGACATCGTCGCCCGTGCTATTGATCATGAGATTAAAAAAACGGGAGCCCCCTGCGTCTACCTCGATGTCACGCATAAGCCAAAGGGCTTCATGAAGGAGCGCTTCCCACATATCTACAATACACTGCTGAGCTTCGGGCTCGACTGCGAAACCCAGCCTATCCCTGTAGTACCTGCCGCTCACTACCAGTGCGGGGGTGTTCTCACAGATGTGAATGGCAAGAGCTCAATACGTGGTCTCTTCGCTATCGGAGAAGTCGCCTGCACAGGTCTCCATGGCGCGAACCGTCTAGCGTCAAATTCTCTGCTCGAGGCCAGTGTCGTCGCCCGCAATGCACTGAGTGAAATGATGCGCCTCTACCCACCCAATAAACCAACTCCCGAGGCTCCTCCCATTCCACAGTGGGAACATGGTGATACGAATGACCCCGATGAGCTCGTCATCATTTATCATAACTGGGATGAACTCAGACGCCTCATGTGGGACTATGTATCGATCATTCGCACCGACAAGCGCCTACAGCGCGCGGCATTTCGAGTGGCGAACCTACGCCAAGAAGTTCGTGAATTCTACTGGGGACACCGAGTGACTGCGGACATTCTTGAACTAAGAAATTTAGTCGCCGTTTCTGCCCTCATTATTGATTGTGCTGTCAGAAGGAAAGAATCCCGTGGAATTCATTACACTCTGGACTATCCTAAGAAAGATGACCGCTTTCTGACACCTATGGAACTGCGCCGATTCTAGCCTCATCCCTATTTTCTACCATGCCGCTTCGTATACTACCCTCTATAGAAGTCCTCAGCAATGAGCTCGCCAAATCGTCTTCTCTACCAAAAGCCCTGATCACCAGCTTCGTACGCCAAGAAGTCAACCACTGGAGACAGACACTTCTCGCCGCTAAAGCATCTGAGAAAGAAATCGAGAATCAAGACCAGCACAGCCGAGAAGCCATCGAGAAAGACATCCGCACGAAGCTCAATGCATTTGGCGCCTCTCGTCTACAGCATGTGATTAACGCCACAGGAGTCGTCATCCACACCAACTTAGGCCGCTCACCTCTCGGTGATCGTGTCTTTGAAGCACTTCGTCGTGTCGCCACGGGTTACTCGAACCTCGAGTTTAACCTACCTGGTGGTGATCGTGGTAAACGCGCGGGCTACTTAGAGACCGCACTCGCCTGCCTGCTCGAGGCTCCCGCTGCCACTGCTGTCAATAACTGTGCGGCTGCCCTCGTGCTGATTCTGCGCACCCTCACCACACCAGAGAAGAATGAGGTGATTGTCTCTCGTAGTGAACTTGTCGAGATCGGTGGTGGCTTCCGAGTACCAGAAATCCTTGAAACATCAGGGGCTAAGCTAGTCGAAGTGGGTGCCACTAATAAGACCCACCTTAAGGACTACGCAAAAGCCATTACACCCAAGACTGCTCTCATTCTCAAAGTCCACCGCTCTAACTTCTACATCGAAGGCTTCACTGATGAACCAGAAGTCAAAGATATCTCAGAACTCGCCAAGCAGCACGGTATCCCACTGGTCGAAGATATCGGCTCGGGAGCGATGATGAACACAGAAGATCTAGCGCCACTTGATCACGAATCCACACCCCAAGAAGCCCTACGAAACGGCATTGATCTCGTCTGCTTCTCAGGGGACAAACTCCTCGGTGGCCCTCAGTCAGGTATTATTGCCGGGCGCGCAGACCTAGTTGCTAAAGTCAAACAAGAGCCCTTCTTTCGTGCTGTCCGCTGTGACAAACTCATCCTCACCCTTCTCCAAGAATGCATCGAGGAATACCTACGCACACAGGCCAATCCAGCAAGTACGGACATCCCAGCTCTCCAGTTTCTAGCCACCTCTCCAGACAAGCTAACAGAACGCGCACAAGCCATCCGCGCTGCACTCCCCACAGAGCTCCAAGAATACATTCAAGTCGAGACTTCCACAGCGAGAACAGGTGGAGGCACCATGCCTAAGTCTGCCATTCCCTCTACCGCCCTCTCTCTCACCCACCCCACGCTCAAGGTCACACGCCTCGCTAAGTCTCTGCGCCTAGGTACCCCAGCTATTGTGGGATACACAGTTGAGAATGCACTCAAGCTTGACCTTCGTACTGTTTTTGAGCAGCAAGATAAAGCAATCACTCAGAGACTAACAGACATACTTAGCGAAAATTCAGCAAGCTAACAGAATGCCCTCTCAATCAAGAACTCTCTCTCTCTGTCTACTCGCAGCTGCGACTCTGAGCTCTCTCATTTCTTGCCAGCAACTCAACCCTCCCAAAAAAGTAGAGGAAACAGAGAAACCAAAAGCCAAAGTCAGAGACCAGCTCGTGGGAGTCATCACATCTGTGAATAAAGACTTTGTACTAATCCAGAAATATGGTGCCTGGAATGTACCAGAGGGAGATATCGTTTTCTCTAGAGGCGAGAACGGTCAAACAGCCAATCTCGCCTTCTCTGGTGAAACACTAGGCCAGTTCATCGCCGCTGATATCCGCAGTGGCACGGCCACACTCAAGGACGGTGTCTACTGGCGCCAAGTGTTAGACCAAGAAGCCACGACAATCAGTCCAAACACTGCTCCAGGAAAACCAAATCCAACAATAAACTAATTGATACAATAGTTCATTCATTGGATATTAGGTTGGCTACAACAACACCTTTCCATTGCCTTTCGCACCCTCAACGCTGGCTAACGTCTTTCTAAAGTAATCATCGAGTGGTTCCCAGGGCTTGGTAAACTCTGTTCCCTGAACCACCTCTTGGAACGTTTCCATTCTATGGTTGATATACTCAGCGAGTTCGGGAATCACAGGCTCTTCAACAAGTTCCACACCTGATTGTTTACGCTCTAGTAAATCATCAAGAATAGATCGTATGGAACTCTCAGTAACGAGTTCATCAAGCAGTGTTCTAAATTCCATAGGAACAGCACACTTGCGCTCGGTTAGCCACTCACAAGCAAGAATAGGCCTCAGCATATAAAAGTAGCGTTTCAGGCGAATTGTCGAGCTATCTAGGTAGTTTCTCCGATTTCTCCTCGCCATACTCATGTAGTGATACATACATGACCTAGGACAAAAATAACGCTCCACAAGCTCCCAGAGACTATCTCTAAACCCAGGGAATTCGCTATAAACTATCGGAGACTGGAGCCACTCCAGTAATGGTGGGTTCGATTTTCTTAAAAGCCCCAGGGCTTTTTTCAAATCCCACCCTGAAATATCCAAGTCATTTGATATGGGCAGCTCAATGACATCCCGCATCAAAGAGACTCGCAAGTAGTCTTGCTGAGCTCGTAGATAAATAAAGCGGACATCGTAATCGCTATCCGTCGACTCAAAGCCCCATGCTCGGCTACCTGACTCACATGCCCACAGGACAGTGATATTCTCTCTAGCTTCTAAATTCGCTAGCTCGGAGCGAATCAGCTCCATCTCTGAAGGTGCCACCATTCTGTTCTCGTAATATCTCAGACAGTGATAGTCCCTTGAATCAGTCCCTTGAATCTAAGTCCTATGAATTCTCAATCGCTGAATGCTCATGTTTTCTTTTATCTACTCGGCGGCTAGCTCAGGTGGGCCATAAGGACAGTCAATGTAGTAGAGCCAGTTTCCATCTGCATCTTGCTTCGCGACTTCGCTAGATTGCCCTTCTGCAATCACACTACCGTCCTGAGCTTCGATACGCCAATTCGCTCTCAAGAGCGCGGTATCGCCATTCACAAGCTCTCCAATAACATCGCTGATTAATTTTGGCCGCATTTCTGCAAATGGCACAAAAAGCTCTCTAACTGCTTCGAGTCCTTTCTTGGGAGCCTCTCCTACGGGGAAGTAGACCACACAGTCTGGATGAAACAGACTCACAATGCCATCTAGGTCTCCTTCTGCTAGATAGGCACCTACACAATTGGCAATTTCACTGGGTCGTTTTGCTTTTCTCATGATATTGATTTTGTTAAAATTAAAAGTTTTCGCCTACTACATCAGGAGGACGATTATCCATGTCATACACCAGTAACCAGCGGCCATCTGCTGCACGGCGAAACACCACACACACTCGACCAGTTTCGTCTTCTTCTCCTTCTGTGCGGAAACAGAACTGACCAACCACTACCCCCATATCCACTGAGGTCAAAACAGCTTCTTCCTGAAAGAGTAAAGTGCCCTTCATCATTTGGAATGCCTGCTCAAACCAAGGGCGAATTTGGCCTAGTCCCTGCATCAGAGGCGCCCCGTCATTCGCATACACGGCCTCTGGGTCGTAGTAAGAACTAAGTGCTTCTATGTCTTTAGAATTAAAAGCCTTTAGCCACAAATCCAGGGCTTCTCGGATAGATTGTTCTACATCTTTCATGATTATGATATATAGGTAAGTCGATAAAATTTAGCGACCACTTCACGCTCTTCGCGGGTAGTCATTCTTCACTCAAAAAAACAGAGAATTCTCATCTTTCTCCAAGTAGTGGCAGTAAGATGCACTAGTCAGTCTTTTATTGCTATTTTTTATCAACTCCCTCACTCAGTTTCGTCAAATACTACTTTTAATAATGATCTGTGGCGACCCATAAACTCGCCACTTAGCTACCAAAGAGTTCTTTGGCTCTTTTCGCCATTTCCTCAGGTGTCACTTCCTCCACGACTTCTCGAAATGACCAGCGATAGCCATAAGGGTCTTTGATCATAGCTGTACGGGCTCCCCAAAATTGGTTTTCTGGCTGATTAAGAGCAACAGCTCCCGCGTCCACAGCTTTCTTATAGGACGTATCGCAGCTTTCGGTGAGAATCGCGAGTAGAGAGGAAGCCATCGTCTCGCCAGTCATCGCATAAGCGTGCCATTCTGGAGACTCTTCGGAGATGAAGATTCGACTATTTCCTAGCAGAAACTCCGCATGCGCTATCCCACCATCTGGTGTTGGCATACGGAATAATTCCTCAGCTCCTAGTGCTCTTGTGTAAAAATCGAGAGCCTCTACGGCATTCTTTACAGTTAAAGAAACAGCTATGGTGGGTTCGTTGGTGGTGGCACTCATTCAAATTATCGGTTGTTTTTCACTACGTTTTACAATGAAAGTCCGTACATATTTCCTAACTGTACCAACTTGTCTCAAACGAAATAACATTCTAAAATATTTGTGCTGAAATCAAGCCTGCAATCCTAAGGCACATTACCTTCCCCTACCTTCTCAACTCTTACTCTGATTTCTCCATGTGATGATAGCGATATGGAGTGTATCCTTGGCTCTTCACATGCTCTACAGAAATCACATGTCTCAGCACTCGCCATGATGGGGGAGCCCCAGTTTCATAAGCCATGAAGTGCTTTTTCTCCTTATCTAGAAATGCTTCAAAGAGAAGCACATGCACATTGCGTTTATTGACAATATCGCCAGCTTCCAGCTCTTGAAAAGACGATAGTGGCTCAGAGATACTCGGCAGTTCTCTTGTGGAGTAAGCTCGAGGAAGCCGCCAACACCTCGAGACGAAACCTGAACAGTCCACCCCACAGGCATAGGAGCTCACCGCAGAGTAGAGCTGTGAGCGTTTGGCTTTTGTGTAAACATCACCTGCATAGTATCCTGACTTGATTTTCTGATCAAAACTATCGGGGGTATCAAATCCACCCCACTGATAAGGGATTCCATAGTTTGTCTGATTGACTTTCCACCACCCAGGTCTCGCAGACAGGTCTTCCTTGAGACTCACATCTGGGGTATTCACTGCCACTTTATCGGGATCTAAGCCATGAAAGACATTGCTTCGAGTGGGTGTCCATTGATGCACCCGATACGACTCCGCAATCTGGAGAGCTTCAGAAGCGCTCACACTAGGAGCTGGGCTGTAGTCAATCTCTACAGAGCGGCGATGCTCCAGTCCCGCGCAGCTAGTTAGTAATAGAATGAGGCTAAAAACAACATAGTTCATCATTTCACCCTGACTAACAAATCCACTATAGCAAGGTCAAAGCCGACTTTTCAAGACAGTCAGTAGCGACAACAAAACAGTCCCCCTAACTGACAAACTATGAAACACAATAGATGAAACTTATCGACATCTCGTTTGTCCTCACTGCTCATTCTTTTGTTTTGCGGATAGTCTCACCATCAAAAAAACATTGCTAGTTCCTTAGTTTTTCTATGAAGGCGTTTCACCTACAGTCAAAATCTACTTGAAATACCTCTCCAGTTTTCGTCTCATTATTGTTAAATCACACAAATGGCACATCTCTATAAATTGATTTACAAATTAAAAGAATCTAACAAAATTTATAGATTTAACACTAATCATTCGCATAATGAAATTATCTAAAAAACCACAAAAAACATCCACCCCATATTTACTCTCTGGTGTCATCGCCTGCCTGATCTCCACCACTATCACATCGGAGGCCAAAAGAATCGGTGATCCCAATGTGACTTTTAGCAATAATGCTATCAGTCAAAATTCCCGTGAATACCCCATGATGGAACAATGGGTCACAGCAGGTAGACGCACAGGAATCCCTTCCAACAGCGATATAGATTCTAACGAAAAATTTAACCTAACACCTGCACAAAACAGCCAAATATTTGATCGAGTCAATGACTTAAGAAACATGCGAGGTGGCACACTAAGGCTTCGGAGAGGCCAATACGGGACGTACAGGCAGCGAATAAGAGCATACAATAACACCGTCATTTCAGGCATCAAAGGCAGCTCCGCTTCTCGTAGTTCGCAGCTAATTTTCAACCACCGAGCTGAAAAAGATTCTTCTTCTGTGTGTTTATCGACATTTAACGCAACAAATTCAGGCTTTGCTAATTTCTGGCTGACCTACAGAGCGCGCAAAGGGGCTAAACCCGAACCATTTGCTATGTCCAGCCACAGCCAAACTAACCTCTATGTCAGTGGCATCTCCATTGGTGGGTCGAATAGTAGGGATAATTTTATTCAAAATTGTTATGTCCAAAATGCAGGGACAAATCCCGTTGTCATTTCTGGAAAACATCATACTGTGCGAGACACGACTGTCAAAGGCACCTATAATAAAGGCGGTGGCGCCGAGGGTTACTTCGCCATATATGGCGGCAATAACTTAATCGCCGCTAATTCTGTAGAGCATATTCGCCACTTCACCCTTCAGAATACAACTTCGACACACAATGTTGTCATTCGCAATACCCTGAGACAGGACATTAGTTTTCACACGGATGATGGCGGTGAAAACCTTATTGAGAGAAACACTGCGAGACTCCACGACAATATGCCAGATAGGTGGCGACCAATGCTAACAGTTTGGTCCAGACAGCATAAAGATGTGGGAGCCAGAAACTATGTCTACCATAACACATTTATGGAAAACAATGGTGAGAACGCATTCTATGGTGAAGCCACTAACATCAGAAGTGGACAAACGAGCTGCACAGCGAGTAATGAGACGACTCAATTACGCTGGTTCTTTAACAATGTCTATCAACCCGTTGATCGCTGCCATAAGTTCCGATCCAATGACCCAAGGCCCATCCAGGCTAACGATGCCTCAGATACTTTCTATCCAATCATTACCGCCAACTAGCCCTATTTCGTCGCATATTTTATGAGAAACCCACTCGCTGGGTTTCTCACTCTCTTCCTTTTTTCTAACAAATATCATTCTAGCCATGAAGCCTTTTCTGCAATTTGGCCTTCCTTGTCTTATCCTAGGTCTGGTCGGCGGCTCACTTCTGAATTCACTGAGTCCAGAACCTAATGCTTCAAGCCAGTTTTCAGACAAAACCATAAGTCAGCGCCAATCTAAATCTACACGCACAAGTGCAGTCAGTCGTGTTTCCTCTACTAGTTTATTTCACCGCCAACTCCACACCTTACAGACAATAGCTTCACTGGAAGATTCTGAGCTCGAATCATCCTTTCTAGCCCTACTGTCTCAACCAAGAAGTGTGGAGAATACAAAGCAACTTCAAGCTCTGATACGCCGCTGGATAGAAGTTGACGCGCAGGCCGCCATGAATGCAGCAGAAACCCTTGAGGACAAAGATTTACGCCATCTTATTCTTCGAGACGCCCTCGCTACATGGGTCAGCCTAGACCCCGAAAACGCATTTCTCTATGCCGAAATATCCCTAGAACCTGCTGACGAACTAGCTCTTCGAGAGAGCATGTTTCTCACCTGGGCAGAAACAGACCCAGCTTCCGCCATGCAGCACTGGCACGGACTCCATGAACCAGCAGCCAGTTATGATATTCTAAAAAAAATAGCGCTCCAATGGGCTCAGCGAGATCTCGAAGCCACCACAGAGCACTTCCAGTCCACAACAAGCATCTTTGAAAAAGACATTCTCCAGTATCACCTCATTGGAGAACTAGGCATTCGTGATCAAGAAGTAGCAATCGGCTGGATCAATGAAAACTTCCACGGGGCGAATAAATCCATCGCCCTCAACACGCTAACCACAGCCTTGGCGCGCGTCTCACCAGAAAAGGCGATTGAAGTGATTGCTAACATGCCTGAGGGAGAAACAAAACACACTGCCACCGAGAATATAGCACGTATTTGGGCGAAAAAAGACCTTCAAGCGAGTTTAGAATGGGTACAGACACTGGATAAAACACCAACGACTCCCGAGCTACTACGCTCCATCTACATGACTCACGCTCTCAATAATCATGCCGAAGCCAAAGAGACATTTCTCAGCATCCAAAATTCAGATTTGCGCAACGATATTGCCGCTATTATCGGAGAGCGCCTCGCCCAAGCAGACCCCTCCGCAGCCCTAGAGTGGGCAGCAAGCCTTGAGCCTGAGCTCGCCGCTATGGCATCCCAAGCAGCAGTGGCTGCGTGGGCAAACCTCGATGGAAATGCCGCCTTAAGCTACGCACTCAATGAAGTCTCAGATTCTAGTTTACAAAGTGCTATGCTCTCTCAAGTCGCCCCTATCTTCGGCGCTCAAAATCCCGCGAAAGCCTCTCAATTACTCGGTGCCCTACCCGATGGAGCAATCAAAGAAGACACAGCAAGAGAGATTATGGTGAACTGGATCGACCAAGATCCAAAAGCAGCTACTGAGTGGGCCAAATCTATCAGCTCAGACACTGTCTATCGAGAAGTCGCCACAGCAGCGGCTGGCGTGCATTTAGAAACAGACCCTAGCTACTCCCTGACATGGGCGCAGACACTCCAAGACTCGACAGAGCGATACAACCTCGTCGACAACTTAGTCTCGGAACTTTCACGCATGGACTCTAACCACGCTCTCAACATCCTTGTGGAGTCCTCTCTCGAAGATTCTCTGAAGCTAGAAATGGTGAATAAAGTGCTCGTGGTCACAGGCTCAGACCCCATTGACTCGCTCTAATTAAAATTCGTTGAGCCCTACTCTGCTGCACTCGAAGCCAGAATCCGAAAGGTTTAGCTCACCCATTCATGACGATCGGAAGTGAACTTTAATGCATCCTAGCATATTCGAAAATTCAGGCAAAAACACTAAGCGGATCATAGATTGGGCGCAGATACTTGTTAGGTAATCAGCTCTTTATTTAATGTCCAATTTGCCCAAACTAAACCTGAAACCACAATCCTAGTATGAGAAATATCTTTGCTCAATACCCCCGAAACATCGTCAAGAACACTTCCGGCTAACGACCATGAATTTCCTAGGCGTTGTCCAAAATCAATAACCTCAAGAACTGCATTCGCCCATTCCTTTTTCTCATCGTGATAGAAATAAAAATGAGCTTGATGACCACCCTTATGGTATAAGTCCAGCGTGATATCCATCGCTGGTCGTGGTAGCAATTTGAGGCATTGATTTAATACTTTCCTAGCTGATTCTTTTTTCTCAGAATCGAAGATCAGTTTCCATCGTGAATATGGCATTTCTACTTTATACCTATCTAGAGATTAACACCTTAACTAACCCTATGTTAAGGATATCCCCTTCATTTCAGCGATCTGCTCCAGAGTAATGAGCCGGGAGATCAGAGACTCGCGGCTCGCGACTTTCAGTTCACTGGCAGGGACCGCACGTGATAGATCAAAATCTCCAGAATACGTGCGGCGAAGTGCTGTCAAGTGCGCTCCTGTGCCTAACACCTGGCCAATATCGTGTGCGTATGTGCGCACGTAAAAACCTTTGGTGCACTTCACTCGGAAGTCAATATTCACGCCATCAATACGGTGAATGTTTGACTCATAGACTGTGACAGGCCGGGGCTTTCTTTCCACTTCCTTCCCTTTTCGCGCTAATTTATAAAGAGCGACACCATTGACTTTGATCGCCGATACCATCGGTGGTATTTGCTCAAAATCACCTTCAAATTGCCCAAAGGCACGCGTAATATCCTCTTCTAAGATTCCCTCTACTTTCTTTTCCTCCAGCACTTCACCTTCTCGATCTTGGGAATTTGTGGTAATCCCTAACTGCATGGATCCCTCATAGACCTTGTGCTCCGACATCAGGGCGTCTGATAATTTTGTGGCCTTCCCAACAACTAGAATCAATAAACCTGTCGCCATTGGATCAAGTGTCCCACAGTGCCCTATCTTCTTCATATTGAGCTGCCTGCGAGCAATCGCCACAGCGTCATGTGAGGTCATATCAGGCTCCTTATCCACCAAGAGCACTCCACTGGGCATATCTCGTTGCTCTCTCATAGCTCTAGTTGAGTACACGTTTGATTTCAGCTAACACCTTCTCGCGCGCCTGAGCGATGGGCCCTGCCATGCGAATCCCCGCGGCCTTAGAGTGCCCACCTCCTCCAAAGAGACTGGCAATCTCACAGACATCTATGCCTGCGGACTTTGAGCGCATACTCACGCGCACTGAGCTATCCTCGAGTTCCTCAAAGAGCACTGCTACCTCCACACCTTGGATGGCTCGGATAAGGTCAATGAGACCTTCGTTATCCTCGGGCTTCAGAGAGAGTTCCTCAGCCACTGACCAGAGTTGCTGCCAATCTGCCACTCGATCATCACAGCTTAGCTCAAGAGTATTGAGTAATTCTCTCATCAGCTTCACTCTGCGGAAGGGATGACTATCGTAAGTCTGGCGGTTAATTTGACCCACATTGAGCCCTAGATTCACGAGCTCAGCAGCCATTGTGTAGGTGGCTGCTGTGGTAGAGCCATACTGAAACGATCCCGTGTCTGTCGAGACCGCTACGTAGATATTATCACGAGTCACAGGGGAAATCGGGTAGTCCTGACTCTTTAAAAACTCATAGAGGATCTGCCCCGTCGCTGGAGACTCTGCATCGATGTAGTTCAAATCACCGTAGCGTGGATTCGAAATATGATGATCGATATTGATCCATGTTTTGGCCTTTGAGCCAGCTTTATTGGCATTGTCACCCAGGCGCGGCTTCGTCGCACAATCGAGCGCTATAACGACCTCGACATCTAACACCTCCCCATCTGGCTTCTGAATCTGCTCTGAATGCGGTAGGAATGCTAAATTATCCGGTAGTCCATCCTCATTTCTATAGTGAACTGTCTTACCCATCGTTTCTAATGCATGACCGAGGGCGAGCTGTGAGCCTATCGCATCACCATCTGGGCGCACATGACTGAGGAGTAGAAATGTCTGGTGTGACTCAATGACTTCAGCGATCTGGGAAAAGGAATGATTTTGAGAATGGGACATAGTATAAAAACGTGTCTAATGCAGAGGTGCAGCTTGGGGCGATAGGCTGCTAAGAGCAAGTAAAACTCTTCGTTGAACCCAGACTATGCATTGGATTTTGCAAGAAAGATTGTCAGGTCAAAAAACACAAGATCTCAACGTTTATGTTTCGATGAAAGTGAAGTCACCCCATCGGTGAATGGAACAATCAGCGGTCGTACTTGTGTTTACAGAGATGGCAGCAATTCTCGAAATCTAAATGCATAATCTGAGTTGAAAAGCTAGTGAAACTCACCGTTTACAAGCGTCATATTTCTTCTATGCTGCCGCCGTGGATAAGCTCACTGAAATCATGAATGCCAAGGCAGAAGAGGTAAAAGCTCTTCTACCACGCGCGGCTAAATTAAAGGCTGCTGCTCTCCAAAGAAACGAGTTTCGCGGCTTTCGCTCTGCCCTTGATCGGGGTTCAGATGCCCTCGGCATTATCGCTGAGATTAAAAAAGCATCACCCTCGGCAGGTATCATCGACCCTAACTTTGACCCCATTCGCCAGGCGAATATGTACATCGAGGGGGGGGCTTCCTGTATGTCGATCCTCACGGATGAAAAGTACTTCCAGGGGCACCTCTCCTACCTCTCAAATATCGCCAAAGAATCCCCCATCCCTGTACTCAGAAAAGACTTCATGGTGCATGAGGTACAGATCTACGAGGCCGTGGTCGCAGGCGCTGATGCTATATTACTAATCGTCGCAGGCCTTGAGCAAGAGCAGCTCAAGCACCTCTACGCTATCGCGAAAGACTTCCAGCTCGATGTCCTCGTAGAAGTACACAACCTCGCTGAGATGGAAAGAGCCATCGACCTAGAAGCAGACCTCATCGGTATTAATAACCGCAATCTCAAGACATTCACCACAGATCTCGCCACCACCGAGGAACTCGCAGACGAAGTCTCAGACGATGTCCTACTGGTCTCAGAATCAGGAATTCGCACACCCGCAGACGGCCAGCGCGTGCTAGATGCCGGAGCGAATGCACTCCTCATTGGAGAATCTCTCATGCGAGAAAACACACCCGCAGACGCGATTGAGGCCTATCTCAAACTAGAGGCTTCTCCAGAGTAGAATGGAGAATATATCGGACTCACTCTAGAGTGGTGCGGTGACTTCACCTCCAGAGATCGCTCTGCTCTCTATGCCTTCACATCCATAGTTGAATACCAACTCAAAAAAACTAACTGGTAGAATTCCTCATTGGTATAAAGGTGCCTCCACTTGCCTCATTTCTACACATCTCACCAAATCTCTCCATCTCCACGTTACCCATGATTCTTACGGATTTATGAAGGAGAGATTGTGGTTTCCTTCATCTGGAGCAATCTGAAGGTGTTTCTTCATCGAAAGCAAATCATCGGAGGTGACCTTAAAGCTCTTCTTTTTTCACTCTTGCTTGTCACAAAGAGCCATCAGCCACATTTCCATCAGCCACATTTGATAGCCAGTATTCATAGCACTCAGTCTGACGTGTTCAATCAATAAGACTGGAACAAGAAGGCAGCAGTCACTCACTCGGCTTCAACACTCCATTGAGAGTATAAAATTTTATATCGATCCGTCTCATTTTTAAGAAAACAGGATCTAATACCGTTTAAAAGACTTACTAGTCGCATCTCAATCACAGTTTTTAGATCAAAGTAAATGATTTTTAAGGCTTTATGACTTATTTATTTAATAAAATTTTATATTCCAGCTTGACTAAATATTTTTTTTATAAACTATGTCATTGTTATGAAACATTTCGCCCTCGTCACCACTACCATTGTTGGCTCTCTCTGCACCTTTGCCCAAGGAGCCACAGAGTTAGAGACACTTCGTACCCGCTGCGCTGAACAAGAGCGCCAAATCACACAGTTGGAAACTAAGATTGATAATCTAAATTCACTCCTCGAGCGCAATCAACATCAAGCACTCCAACAGCCAAAGGTGAACACAACACCCCTAAAACCAGGTACGCAAGCTAAGGGCGCAACGACTTATAAAGTCAAAAAAGGTGACACAATTTCTAAAATTGCCAAACAACACAAGGTAAGTTCAGAGAGTATCGTTCGTGCCAACAAGCTTGCCAACGCAGGGAGAATTGTTATTGGACAAAACCTAACAATCCCTGCCACCACTGGAGCCAATCTCATTTCCCAACCCTCGCCTCAACCCATTGCGAAAGCAATCCCCGTTGAAACAACACCTACTAAACAACCTCACACAACCTCAACAAAGCCCGAGAAAACCAAACAGGAAGTTAAGCAAAACACCAAGCCCTACACAGTCAAAAGCGGAGACACACTCTATCGTATCTCGCGCCGGACCGGAGTCAGTGTTGCAAACATCCTCAAAGCCAATCCAGGCATCAAACCAAACAAGCTAGCCGTAGGACAAACCCTACAACTAACCAAAACGGCAAGCAGCGCAGCAACCACAGCCCCTGTAACCAAACAAGCCGTAGTTAAGCCGCAAGAATCAAAAGCTCAGAGCACAAAAAAAACGCTGACGGCTCAGAAAGCTCAAACCACCACAGCGAGCCAGCCTGCAAAAACAGCAAAATCCACAGCCACACCACCAAAAACTCAGAGTCAACCCGTCAAACATGCCCCAAAGATCTCATCGGTAAGAGCTGTTAAGGTGGATAAGCAAATGACTTTTGGAGAATTCTGTAGTGCTCATGGAACCACTGTCGAGCAAGTCAATGAACTCAACGGCCACGCTCTCACAAAGAGCCAGTATCTAGCCAAAGGCTCCGAGCTCTACGTTCCAGCCAATCAGCACTAAACCACTGACTAAATCGCTAGACTAATCTTTCGTTTTCTAACGAAACGTAATACCAACTCAAAAAACTAACTGGTATAACAAGTACGGAGCTACTGAGAGCCATCTCAGTAGCTCCGTCTGTATGGGCACCTCAGCTCTATTCAATCTCAGCTCTATTCACCAAGTCCTATACATAGAGGAACAAAGACCTCCAAGTTCCTTAGCCAAAGTAACTAGGGGCATTACCGGGCTTCCATTTGATATTGCAACCAGTGGCTGGTAGCCCTTTTGGAGCTGGTTGGCCATTGAGTAGAGCCTCGAGAGCGCTTCGCATATCAGCACCGTCGACAGTGCCTTGATTCTTCGGCCTAGAGGCATCAAACTGCCCTGCATAGTAGACACAGCCTTCTGCATCTAGCAGAAAGAAATCAGGCGTGCAGGCCGCTGAGTACGCATGCGCCACTTCTTGTGTCTCATCATAGAGGTAAGGGAAATTCCATCCATACTGCTTGGCGAATTCCACCATCTTTTCGGGAGAATCCTGCGGGTAATTTTCCACATCATTTGAGCTAATAGCCACTGTGTTCACTCCCAGTGATTGATACTGAGCGGCTAAGGCACCGAGCTCGCTCGCTAGATGAATCACATAGGGGCAGTGATTACACGCGAAGACAATTAAGGTGCCTTTTTCTCCTTTGAGGCTCGCCAGCTGCTTGATGTCTCCTGCTGCTGTTGGCAGCTCAAACTCAGGGGCTCTCTGCCCAATACTTAATTCAAATGTAGATGGAACTTCTGACATGGGCAAAATCTACCTACAGACTAGCCCTGATGCCATTTCTTTTTCTCTCAGAAAAACCTAGTTTAAGGGCACCTCTGAAAACCTCATTTTTGAAAATACCACCAGATTGCTCCATCTCTGCGTTGTCCACAATCCTTATGAATACATTCAAAAGTGATTGTGTTTGCCTTGATCTGAAACAATCTGACGGCATTTTTTACCGAAAGCAGGTTTCCAGAGGTACCCTTAAGGATGACCCACCCCCAGTATGTATAACCATTTTTGTAAACACTTCTTATTGCGCAGCAGCACTTATCCCCGCCACGATTAAACCTACGATCAAAAGGCCATACAGTAGCATCATAACCATAGTAAGTATGCCTAAAAACTTCCAAAAAGAACGCTGGGCATTGAGAGCCAAATCTAAATCATCCAGCGACATTGAGGCCTGCAGATTCTTCACTGATTTTGAGAACTGCACGAGCCGCACAGCGGGAATGATGCTCACTAGTGACATCGCTGCACTCACTATTAGTCCTCCTATGGTCTCATAAAACTCTGGAGAATTAAATCGACTAAACCCTCCGTTACCAATCAGCCCTACGACGGTGAATCCTCCCAGAATCAAGACAAAAAGAGCGGAACCAATAAGGCTGAGAACACCCAAGAACATCGTCCAACCTCTCGTTCTACGAAGCTGCTCCACTGTCGATGGACTCACTGCGGCCCCTTGCCCCCCAATTGGAGAAGCTTGGCTAGGAGTCACGTACGGCGAAGGGGGTGATAGCGGAATGTTAGACATTACGAGCTAAGATAATCCGCCAAAACTATCTGACAAGAAAAACCCCTGTCACAATTTCACTCCAAGGTGACAAATTTCACTCCTAAAGATCAAGTAGCTATGATCGCTCTCCGCCCATGAATATTCTCACACTACCGACATTTTTACCTTTCCTCACTAGGAGTTTCCGCCTTCACTGACTGCGAAATGAGCGATGATTCTTTTGATGTAATGCATATGGCTAACCTGGCTAGATTAGACCTCAGTGCCGAGCAAGCAGCGACTTTCCAGCCACAAATTAACGCGATTTTAGGCTATATTGAATCACTGAATGCACTAGACACAGACAATATAGAGCCGACAGCCCACGCTGCTGACCTCTATGATGTCATGCGCGAAGATCAGACACGCCCATGCATCGAGCTGGAAGCCTTTCTAAAGAACACTCCAGATCAGGCCAACGGTCAGCTGCGTGTCCCCCAAATCATGGAAAACAATTAATTGGAACTTAGCATGTCACTCGCCCAAGAAAGCATCACAACTCTGCGCAAACAACTGCAAGAAGGAAGCATTTCCCCCCTCGATATCATCAATGACATCGAAGCTGCCTACCAGCTGAAGGAAGACTCGATTGGTGGCTATATTTCCATCGACTTTGATAAAGCTCGTGCAGCAGCTGCGGAGGTCGACCTCTCACTGCCCCTCGGCGGAATCCCCATCGCCATCAAGGACAATATCAATACTCTCAATGAGCCCTGTAGCTGCGCCTCTAAGTTTCTAGAAGGAGCCTACAGCGCACCCTACGACGCCACTGTTATCGCGAAGCTCAAAGAAGCAGGAGCGATTCCTCTCGGAAGAGCCAATCTCGATGAGTTCGCTATGGGCTCTACCACCAATAACTCCGCACTACAGCGCACCAATAACCCGCACGATCTCGAGCGCGTCCCTGGTGGTTCATCAGGAGGTTCTGCAGCGGTTGTTGCCGCAGACACAGCCATTGCTGCCCTCGGCTCAGATACAGGTGGCTCGATTCGCCAGCCAGCTAGTCACTGCGGTGTGGTTGGGCTAAAGCCCTCTTATGGCAGAGTCTCACGCTACGGCCTCGTCGCCTTCGCCTCCTCACTGGATCAAGTCGGCCCTCTCACGAAATCAGTCGAAGACGCTGCCCTCCTACTTAATGTCATCTCTGGCTCTGACTCTAGTGACTCGACCTGCCTAGACACACCAGTTCCCGACTTCAGTAAGAATCTACACGCAGGAGTGAAAGGTCTAAAACTAGGCATCCCTAGCGAATACTTCGGAGAAGGGATTGATCCAGCTGTGCGCGAGAGAGTGGATGTAGCTTGTCAGAAGCTCAAAGACGCAGGAGCGGAGCTAATTGACATCTCACTTCCTCATACAGAACACGCCGTAGCGACCTACTACATCATCGCCCCTGCAGAGGCCTCTTCTAATCTCTCCCGCTTCGATGGTATGCGCTACGGGAACCGAGCAGAGAATAAAGACCTGCTTCAGACATACAGACAGAGCCGTGAACAAGGCTTTGGTGATGAAGTCAAACGCCGCATTATTCTTGGCACTTATGTCCTCTCTAGCGGCTACGACCACAAATACTATGACAAGGCACAGCGTGTGCGCACACTCATTCGTAAGGACTTCCAAAATGCATTCTCAGAAGTCGATGCGATTCTCTCACCCGTCTGCCCAACTGCCGCCCCCAAACACGCGCTCAACGCCGAAGACCCACTTCAGGACTATCTCGCAGACATCTACACAATTGCCGCCAATCTAGCAGGACTGCCAGGCATCAGTGTCCCCGTGGGAACTGTCCCATCTGACACAGACACCCAGCTACCAGTGGGCCTGCAAATCCTCGGCGCTCATATGGATGAAGAAACAGTGCTCAGAGTCGCCCAAGCACTCGAAGAGAGTCACTCACCTTCTTAGACAAGGAGAGAGCATATCACCTATTCTCTCCATACACCTGACTTCATTCTATATCTAACACAGAATAAATCTGGGAATAAATAGAGGGTGGTGAACTCCTAACTCTCATATGAAGTTCTTTCGATCTCTAATCTTTATGGCGACCACGGCTTTCCTTGGTCTGCTTGTCGTCAATATAGCGAAAGCGAACACCTCTGTCGCTGGTAAACAAAACCAGAGTGCAGCGGGTGTTCTCCTTCCAGATGGTTACCGAGCTGTCACCATGAGTTGCTGGTGATATAGTGTCGCCAAGGGTGCCGTGCGCAACCTCAGTGGAGTCATCGATACAACCATGTCTGTCCGTAGAAGCCCATTTGGAGAATGGGTCATCATTTACTACGACCCAAAGAAAACAAACGAGAAAACACTTCTCGAAATCGTGCGAAAAGGTGGCTGCCCAAGAGCTGACATCATTCGCAAACAGGCCAAAAGTACGGAAATCACGCCAATCATCACACCTGGTGACACAGCTCTTATTAAGCTCCATCTAGAGAAAAAATCAGACCTCAAAGCCACGAAACTTCCCACAGGTTGGGCAGTCACAGAGAGTCTGAAGCAACTTGATGCGGGTACACACTACATTTCAATAAGAACACCAGAAGGCGCCTCCCAGAAAGAACACGCTATCACCCTCCAGAGTGCTGATAATACTCAATTTAACTACACCATTGAGCTGGTTTCACGAGTCTCAGGGTAATTGTCTTGCAAAAAATCGAACCATCCCCACAGTAAACTAACGACCCAAATCGAGTCACTGGTTTATTGTGGTCATTGGTTAGTAGCCTAGTTGCTATTCTTGGTAGAAATAGGGTAGTTTTCTAATCGAGAGGAAAGCATAGAATAGAGTTTAGCTTCCCAATCAATGGCATCGATCTCTGGAGGAGTTACTCCTCGACGAAAATCAACTGGTGAGATAATGATGGTCACATTATCATACCCGTTTTTGGCTATAAGATAAAATAGTTCTTCGATGTTCTCGTCACCAATGGGTATACAACCAATGGTCGCGCTAGATCCATGAATGAAGATATCAAATCCAATATCATTTCGGTCATCATGAGCTGCCATACTCTGATCAAATGAATTAGGGTAATCTACTTTTATGGAAAGGTGGAATAAACTATTTGGATTCAAATACTCCACCCTATAGATGCCTTCAGGAATTTGCCCATCCCCCTCCTTAAGTTTAGGTCCAAGTTTACCTGAAAATCCAGTGAACGGGTAAGAACGAACAAACTTCCACTCATTGCCTCTGCGTTTCCAAACTTCAAGTCGTCTTTCTTCTTTAAAAGCTAGAATACTTAAGGGTTCACCGTCCGTGAGTGCTGCAAGTTCTGGAAACCGATCATTCATAACAGGTTCGAGCTCTCGGATAACTTGCCAAACAGTCTTCTCACCAACTAAACGCGCCTTTATTGGACGCCACAAATCTCCACCATAATGGTAAAAAAGAACGAGACCAAAGGCCAGAGCAAGAGCAATCAGATAAGACTTTCTGGGAAGCTTACTCATTATTGGAGTTCATTAAGCATTTAAGAATCCAGTCAAAGGACTCGTGGCAGAAGCCGCGAGACTAGCTTCAGGAAGCCCCATCTCATACGCAGCACGGCCAGCTTCCACTGCCGCTGCAAAGGCCTTGCCCATGCGACTCGGGTCAGACGCCACAGCCATCGCGGTATTCACGAGCACGGCATCGGCACCCAGTTCCATGGCTTCGGCAGCGTGACTAGGGGCACCTAGTCCCGCATCCACGACAACAGGAACGGTCGCCTGCTCGACAATAATGCGAATCTGATCTCTCGTCACCACCCCTTTATTCGAGCCGATAGGAGCGCCCAGCGGCATCACCGCTGCGGTACCCACTTCTTGTAAGCGCTTCGCAAGTACAGGATCAGCATTGATATAGGGCAGCACCTTAAAGCCTTCTTTCACAAGAACCTCTGCAGCCTTTAGAGTCTCAATAGGATCTGGCAATAGGTAAGTCGGATCTGGGTGGATTTCTAACTTAATCCAGTTTGGCAAGCCCGCTGCTACGGCGAGTCGCGCTAGGCGCACTGCCTCTTCTGCATTCATTGCCCCACTGGTATTGGGCAGGAGCAAATAGCGCTCAGGATCGACATAAGAGAGAATATCCGCATAGGGATCATTCTCTCCACTCAAGTCAGCGCGGCGCAGTGCCACAGTCACAATTTCACTACCACTCGCGCCAAGAGCGTCTCTCATCACCTCATTGGAAGAAAACTTACCAGTCCCCACCATCAAGCGAGAAGAAAAGCTACGATCAGCGATGTTTAAAGTCGAATTTGTCACGGTGCGGCGACACTAAGCACAGAGGCTCTACTTTCCAAATCCGAAATACCATTTATCGGAAACTTTATTGCCTCTCAGAAGAAAGAGCACAAATTGTGCTACACCTGAGTCAGAGTTTCGCACTTTTTATTCCATTTGGACAGCTCCGCTAACCTAAGGCCACCTCACGGAGGCGCCACACTCACAGCGCCGTCCTTTCCAAGCTCGATCTCTATACCGTCTTGCAGTTGAAATCGCGCCAATCGAAGATCATCTACTGCCTCGTAGTAAGCTATGATATTTGTTTTCACCCACTTCACATCCTCTTCTGCACCTTTCATGTGATCCAGCACCTCTTGCTTCGTTCGAGTCAAATAAGGTCTCTCACGGTTTTCACCAAGGTCATAGTAGGATGCAAAAAATAGTCGTATCGGATCTAGAGACTCCACAGAATCTTTGTTCTTCTGGCAAGAAGTCAGTAAAGACATGCCAAGCACCAAGAAAACAAAAACATATCGTCTATCCTTCATATAATTCACCAAAATAATGACTACTAACATGAACTGATAAGTATCACGCGTCAATACGCCTCTTCACTTTCTAGCTAATCATACTCTTCGTGCCCCTCGCGTGTGATAACGCTCTGAAATATGAATGCAAATTACTTGCAAAAAATATTAATGCAACTTATTTGCACTACAGATGAGTGACACCACGATACCATCCTGCCTTCAACGCGATCTCTCAGAGGTCTTACAGCAGCAAATGTTCTTCTGGGGACAAGACACCCTTAGACCAACAGGTAACTTCTTTGTTGAACAGGGCCTCACTCGAACCTCCACCGAGGCCTCTAAAGGAACGAGCTGCTATCGTCTAGACTGGCAAAATGGTCATATCGAGCTCTACGGTGCCTGCGCTGGCTGGTATGGCCAAGATCAAGGCTTTACCTTTATTCGGCCACGCCGGCGCTGCTACATCTGGAATACCGGAGAAAAAACCCCAGCACCAGACCACTGGGAAAAGGACTATTTACAGCTAGGCTCGACAAGTGAGCTCCACGCTAATGCCCTCCCTTTTCTTGATTGACTCATCACCTATGAACAAGCTGTCCTCAGCCGCTTTGGCCATTCTTACCGCCAAGAGCTCTTCCGTAATACCAATGAGGAAAACTAACTGGTAGAAAGCGCGAAGAGATTTGGTGGGAGATCAAGGCGGAACCCACCGGTGATGCGAGCATCTCCGATGGGTGACAACGATGGTATCTCCTCAAAGATCTAGCGAATTCTACCAGATAGTTTTTTGAGTTGGTATAAGTACCGAAAAGTCCCACAAGCAAAGCGCTGGATAGAGCCGTCTGCGGCATTAGAGTGGTTCCAGTCCCTGCGTGATTCTCCTGAGACCACAAAACGCCCAAGGCACTATAGAAGCTAGACCCAATCATTCCCTCATATATATGCCGATTGATACGTCAATCAATCAACACAACGCTCTCAACACCCTAGCTCCACTTGCTTCTATCCTAATTTATGAAAACTGCTCTCGCCTCTCTACCCGCTTCGCTCTCTCTCCAAAAGGCAGATAGAGTGGGGGTCGCGGCCTCTGTACTCTGTGCGATCCACTGTGCTCTAGCACCCATTCTACTACTTGCACTACCCAGCTTTGGTCGTATCTGGGCACACCCCGCCTCTCATATTCTTGTCGCCATCTTTGTGGTCCCCTTAGCTATCTTTTCTATTCGTAAAGGATACCGTACTCACAAAAAACGCTGGATACTTCTATCAGCATCAATTGGTATTTTCTTTGTGCTCGCGGGCTCTGCCTTACCCATGTTCACGAAGGCAGCACCTTCTCTACAAACACCTACTGAGTCCACAGTGACTCCATCTATGGCAGCTAGTGGAGAAGAAGAGCCATCTCTCGATAACGAGATGACAACTTGTGCAAGTGATTGCGCTCAAACAGAATGTGAACTTGCTACAGATCAAGAGGACACCAGTGGATCAGCTCAGTGTGTCGATAATTGCTGCCCAAGTTTAGTCGTGGATGAAAGTGGCAAAGCCAATTTACACATTCCCCCTGCGGCTATCGTCACCACTCTGGGTGGGATCTTTCTCATCACAGCACACATCGGTAATCTCTGCTGCTGTGGCCACGCCTGTAGAAACAACATCTGCTCTAGCTGCGCCTAGTCCCCGACCTCACATAGCTATCAGATAACATCACCCCAAAGGCAAATACACTTGCTTCTATAGAGCAAGCTCATTAGTTTCTGCTGATTTTACCTATGCCAATTCGCCCAATATGCCTTCAGGCACCATTCTTGACTTTCAGTCTCTGTGCTCTCACTCACTCACTTGCTCTCGCCATTGAACCTGAGACTCAAATCATCCCTAAAATTTCAGACGATTCGCAGCATCTCTCTGGTCAGGCATTCCTCGGTTGGGAAAGTCGCTACTTCTCAGAGGGTAGAGACGATTTAGATGGAAATTCTCTCGCCATCACTAGTTTTGAACTCAGTAGCACGCATTTCACAGGCGGGGTATGGTATGGAATATCACCCGATCAGAGCTACGATGAGCTCCAGCTCTCGCTAGCGTGGACCCACAGCATAGGTGAAGTTGAGTTCTACACGAGCTACACCTATTTAGAATTCCCCACCGACGACGAGAATGACAATGAGATCGGCATCGGACTCTCATGGGCAGGACTTCCCCTAGATATAGAACTTGCACTAGACGCCTACTACTCATTTGACGCTGATGGCACTTTTATAGAAACATCAGCCTCACGTGAACTCATAGCAACAGATAGGTTTTCCATAGACTTAGGCAGCGTATTTGGTATCAACCAAGGTTTTGTCAACGACGGGCACGATGGAGGCAACTACATAGCGCTGCGCTGCGCTATGACCTATAGCTACAGTGAGTCGATTGCCTTGACAGCGCACTTCACCCAGAGCTGGGAACTAGGCAGTGATAGCTCGCTGGAAGGTGATGACACACTCGTAGATCTCTTCCACGCAGGTGTCGGCATTGTCTGGACATTTTAATCTATCGACCCACTCAGCGTAAGCTGCCTGTTTCTCTACGAGAAAAATCTAACAGAACAATCCCCGTTACCAGAACCCACTAAATTTCAAACTATTCTGAACAAATCTTTATGAATTTTCGATAGGTTTCCTGAAATCAGGCTGTAATGAAATAGTGAAGAATCAGAAAATAAAAACACCACTGTACTCATTTCCATGGCTAGCATTCATTTTCTTAGCCTTCTCCTCTAGTCCTTTACTTGCTAAACCCACACAGGACACTCCTCCTAGGCCAAATGTCCTCTGGATTTATTTAGAAGATGTGAATGGCTGGTTCAGCTGCTACGGAGACACACTCATTGAGACCCCACATATTGATTCACTCGCAGAAGCGGGCACTCGATTCACCAGATTTTACACCCCAGCAGGCATATGCTCAGCAACCAGATCTTCCGTGATCACAGGCATGATGCAAACCTCTATCGGCGCGCATAACCATCATTCTCACCGCCCTGAAAAATGGGGCAATGACCTCAGAGATCGCTACGAAAAAAATATCTTGCCCAAGGGAGTCACCCCACTTCCCATCCTCTTCCGCAATGCGGGCTACTGGACCTTTAATGATGGCAGCAAAAACGACTTTAACTTCGAGTGGCAGGGCGAAGAACTCTTTGACTTCAATGAAGGAGGCTACTGGGACTGGGGAAAAGTACCATGGGGGCCACGCCGTTTCTGCTCTGGCCAAGCACTCAAAGGCAAACCTGAGGGTCAACCCTTCTTTGGCCAGATCCAGCTCGGTGGCGGGAAAAACGCCAAAGCCTCCGCCAAAGTCACAGACCCAGCCTCAGTCACAGTCCCCCCCTACTTACCTGATCTACCAGAAATCCGAACACAGATCGCAAGACATTATGACTGTCTGCTACAGACGGACAAGGAAGTCGGCCAAATTCTCGCAGAACTCGAGCGCTTAAAGCTACGAGAAAGCACAACGATCCTACTCTTCAGCGATCACGGCATGAATCTCCCCAGGCACAAGGAATGGCTCTATGAAGGTGCGATTCGCATGCCATTCATCGCAGCTGGCCCAAATATCCAAATAGGTAGTGTAAGAAATGACCTCATCAGTGGCATCGATATTGCAGCCACCAGCCTAGCCGCTGCAGGTCTCGCTATCCCTGAGAAAATGGAAGGCCGAAACATCTTCCAGGCTAACTATCAGCAGAGAGACTATGTCGTCGCCGCACGCGATCGCTGCGTCTATAATGTCGATCGAGTGCGAACCATCGTCTCTCAAAGATTCAAATACATCAGGAATTACTACCCTGATCGACCATACACAGCACCACACTATGGCGACCAAAAACCAGTCTACGCCGCTCTTAAACAATGGATGCAAACTGCGAAGATGAGCCCTGCCAAGAAAGCCTTCTTTGGCGCAGAGCGCCCCTCAGAAGAGCTCTATGACCTACAAGAAGATCCAGCAGAACTCACCAACTTAGCCACGAATCCAAACTACGCCAAACAGCTCAAACAGCATCAAACCTGGCTAGAAGAATGGATCACAGCCACCGACGATCAAGGCCAATACCCAGAGTCAAAGAGAGAGCTCCTCCTCGAATACGAACACTTCAAAGAAAAGTGTGTCAGCCCAGAATTTGAACAATTTAAAGTCAGCAACTAGCTCTCCCCCCACTCCGCCACTCACTGTACTTTTGGTCAAGTAGCATCTTAAAGCTCAAATCTGACTGAAATAGAAATCCTCTCTTAGTTGCTAAGCTCTCGCAGAGCATGTAGATTTGAGAGCTCTGGACAGTCTCTGCACTGCCTCAATCTTCGTCGCCCCCGTTTCCTGCTTTCACCAAACCAAGGCCGACAGTTCTCAAATACATCTTCCACGTAGCTACCTGAGCCTATCACCACTCCGTCACTAAAGTGCCGAATACGGCATCTTAGCTTTGTAGCGACAGAGAGCTGCCCTGCATCCTCCTGTTCCCTCTCCACTTCAGCTTCACTATAACCACGTTTCACGACCTTACCAGAATCTACTGAAGCCTCATGCTTTCTCACTTCTCTTCCTTGCTCAAAGAGCATCACGCGGTAGTGACCAGCAATCGTGCGCCAGCCATAAGTTTTTAGATCACTCGCTAGCACCACTCCTGCCTCTACATGACTCACACGCTTCATTAATTCTACGAGCCCCACTCTAGCACTCTTCACTCCTGCCACTGCTTCAGCATAGCCACACCAGCGATAGTCTTTCGGGTCTTTCACCATTCCTGCGCGCACTGGATTCAGGTCGATATAGGCAGCCATCACTCTAGCAGCTTCATCTCCCTCAACAATCACACTCTTATAGCGTTGCTCCCAGAGAGTGCCTTTCCGTCTATGTTTCCCATTAAACCACTGAGTAAAGCGCTGCTTCAGCACCTTCATAAATTGGCCGAGATCCCACATTCTAGCGAAGTACTTTTCTCGCAGACTCGTATAGATTTCTTGTGCCTTCTCTAGTGCCTCCGAACTCTCTTTATTCACACCATGAGGATCTATAAGAGCTGCATACTGCTCTAATAACTTCCTATA